>JBAZQK010000021.1:0-6180 GCA_041645215.1 Patescibacteria group bacterium
CCCCAGCCTTTGCCAGCGGCGAATCAGCCTGTGGCCGAAGAGGCTGGTCTCGTGCCCGCACGCCCCGCCGAAGGCGAGGCTCCGCCGAATGGCGGGCCGAGGGAGGCAGACACAGCGCCTCCGGCGGAAACCCCAGTAGTAGGTACTGAACCCAGTACCACTACGGGGCAAGCTCCAACTTCTCCATCAGCTCCGGTTACGTCAACCCCAGTTACATCAACACCATCAACACCAGAGGCAGTTCCAGCTACTCCGGCTCCTGAACCAACCATAACTCCTACCCCAGTCCCATAATTACAAAGGTGCCCTTCAAATTATTATGTTATAATAATTTCACCGTGGGCCCGGAGTGGTCTCGTACTCTGGCTTGACATCAGAGTTTCCGGGGTTCAATTCCCCGCGGGTCCACGGGTAAATATACTTTTATTGACAAAAGTTATGGCTGTGCTACACTATTAAATAGTGTCAAGCCAGAGTTAACGGGTATCATTCCGGAACTCCAAAATACCCCCTTAAAAGGGGTATTTTGTTTTTTATTCCCCTTCGCCCCGCTTAGCGGGGCTTCGCCGAATACCCTAACGTTTATTTAAGGTTGGATGTCACCCTGCGGGTGATGACCCGTAGGGTCAAAGGCGCGAGGGGAACCCCGCCGTAGCCTTGGCGAAGGGGGGGTTGTCTCGCTTTGCGAGATCTCGCATAGCGAGAGCGGCGGAGGAATTTCGCTTTGATACCTCGTAGCTTGCCCCGTTAGAAAGTTGTTTTTAAGTTTGTTTTTAATATCTCATTTTGAGATTCCTCGGTACAAAGCTTTCTAACGGGGCTTGGCTGCGAGGAGCTTCATTTTTTTTCCTTGTCATGGCCTGCCTGGCGGGGTGTGCTGGCGGAAGCTCTCCCGACCACCGCAGGTGTCGGGACCCCGATTTCGCCTATCACCGCTTTCCCCGACCCGCCAACGGCGGTGGAGCGTTAGCGAAGGATCTCTGAATAGGCTTTAGATTCCTCAGTCGTCCCGATAGTCATCGGGACTTCATTCAGAATGACACCCTGTCGTTTCAGCTTCAGTTAGTGAACCACCGGCAACTACTATTGCCAATTAACTTGTTGGGAAATCACCACGGCCGTGGTAATTTCCCAACAAGACTAAGGACTTATTTGAAGGAGTGGTTAGGGTGTTGCCAGAAATCCGTTGCCTGAAAAACATTTACCCAATTCGCCAGTTTTAGTTTAGGAGCCTAAATTTAAAACCAACTACTATCTCGGCACCATAAAAATTAAAGCCAACACCAGCTTAGCCTAAGTTAATCTTTAGGCTTTTTTGGTTATATTCATTATCTTAGTCACTTTTTCTAAGGCCAAATATCAAGACTAACACTAATTTTGGCCGCTGGTTGTTCGTCGGCAATGGTTCTAAGAGGCAGCGACATAACACCAACAACGGCGCCGGTTTTAATAGTGAATTGGCGCGTGCCTTTAGGTTTAATATCAACAAAATTGTTAGACAAAGCCGGTTGGAATTTTTCCCGGTCCGCTGGCGCCGCTTTTAGGTAAAGCGTCGCGTTTGTATTATTTTGCAGTATAAGCTTATCACCACCACGCAGGGTAATTGGTTGCTGGTAGTTTGGTTCAACTACAAAATTGTTATCAGACATACCAACACTGACTACGCGACTGACGCCGACGGCGCGGTCAGCTAATTTATTTACAATTAAATCTTTGATTTTAGTTTCCGGCAGTGGTTTGGCGCGCCAGGCTTGCACCACTGAAATCTTACTGCCAATTACCAAGCTGTCAAAAGTGCCGGCGCCGCTTAATCGTGGACCATCAGCTTGGCCAACTTTAGCCACTTCTAATAAAGTATATAAATTGCCTTTTTTATAAGATACGTAAATTTTATTATCAGCCGCTCCCTTATTTTCCAATATACCGGTAATAGTGTTTATTTTAATATCTATATTTTTATAATGTATTGTCTTAGCATTAAGTTTAAGCAGTCCGCTGTCATAAGTGGCAGTGGCGCCGGTGACGCTGACTGCAGCGCCCGGCACCCAATCAGTATAAGGCGTTAAGTTGCCCGGCGTGCCGCTGGTTTTGGTAAGATTATCATAGGCGAACTTGAATTGCGCGCCGCCGACATTGGCAGTGAGGTATTTATCAGCCGTATTGACACTCATCAGCACCGCTTCTTTGATAGTGATTTCGGGCGCCGCTTTTACTGCCACCGAGCCGGCGAAGAATAAACTTAAGCTGACTAGTACTATAGATAGCGCGTAAGCCCATGGAGTTTTATAATTTAACTTCATAAACAGGGTGATTAATAATAAATTAAAGCAGTTTTTAGGACTTACAGGTTTGAGCCAAGTTCGAGGCAAAACCGAGCATTTGAGCGAGCCGTAGTAAAACTACGGTGAGCGAAAAGCGGAGGTTTTAACAAAGAAATTGGCCAAAGCCGCTTGAGGGGTCGGGCTGCGCCCGCCCTGCAAGCGGCAAGCCCGTAAGTCCTAATTATTATAATTTAAGCAGGTTATACTGGCAAGTTGCGCTTGCGATTTGCGCTTGCGATTTTAGTTTAAGAAAGGTAAAATTGAGTGGAAGCGCCAGTCCCGATGTCCAGCGGGACGATACCGCCCCGGCCTTTAAGGATTTAGTCAATCATTGGTACCAATTATGCCCAGTAACAAAACTTCACTAAGCTCGCCCAGGCGCTGAT
The DNA here is from genome assembly GCA_041645215.1 of Patescibacteria group bacterium. Taxonomy (GTDB): domain Bacteria; phylum Patescibacteriota; class Patescibacteriia; order Veblenbacterales; family UBA10138; genus JACRFM01. The sequence goes on from JBAZQK010000021.1 coordinate 2,708, forward strand.
ATAGAATAATTGTTATATTATTTATGAATTTATCTTTAGTTATTAAACTTTTTACTAGCTCGCTTGTTTTAAGCGCCTAGTGAAGTTATTGTTACTGGGTATGTTCAATAACCAATTTATTTTTATGGGCCCGCAGGGCTCGGGCAAGGGCACGCAGGCTAAGGCGCTGGCGGCCAAGCTTGGTATACCCCATATTTCAACTGGCGAGATTTTTCGCCAGGTAATAGTAGAAGGCGGTGAGTTGGGGCAAAAAGTTAAAGCTACGATTGATAAAGGCCAATTAATGCCGGATGAAATAACCAATCAGGCAGTGGCTGAGAGAATCAAGGGTGCGCATGGGTTTATTTTAGACGGTTATCCGCGCAATTTAGCGCAAGCGCAATTTTTAGATACAATTGCACCTGCGGTTAAGGTAATAGATCTTGAACTGAGTGACGATGAAGCCGTGGCCAGAATTTCCGGCCGTTGGAGCTGCTCAATTTGCGGCGCGGTTTATCATTCTAAGTATCAGCCGTCTAAACAAGAAGGCGTGTGCGATAAGTGCGGCGGTCTGTTGGCGCAAAGGGGTGACGACGTGCCAGCTGTCATTCGTAAGCGCTTGCAAACCTATCATTCCGAAACTGAGCCACTGTTGCAATATTATCGTGAGCGCGGGCGTTTGCTGGTGATTGACGGCACGCCGGCTATAGAAGAGGTAACAGATAGTATAATTAAAAATTTAAAAATCTCCGCCGGAGGCGGATCTGCCTCGGGTACGAAAAATGTAAAATGACAAATTAAAATGAAAAAATTTTATCATTTTGCATTGTAATTTTTATTTTTTATTTTTTGCATTTTGATTTATAAATTATTGACAGAAAATACAGAAGGTATGAAAGATTTAATTAAAACAACTAGCGAAATAGAAAACATGCGTGCGGGTGGACGCATTTTGGCGCAAGTGTTGCAAACCGTGGCCGCGGCAGTTAAACCGGGTATCACCACGGCCGAGCTTGATAGTCTGGCGCGTCAGGAACTTGGACGCCTCGGCGCGGAACCGTCGTTTTTAAATTACGGAGCGGAGACTGGCAATCCGTTCCCGGCGGCTTTGTGCACTTCGGTTGATATTGGGGTGGTGCATGGCATACCGTCGCCTGAAGTAATTTTAAAAGAGGGACAAATTATTGGGCTGGATATTGGTTGTTGGTATCAAGGTATGTGTACTGATATGGCAGTAACAGTCGGGGTGGGTAAAATATCGCCAGCTATCAAAAAATTGCTTAACGTTACTAAGACGGCTTTGGAATTAGCTATCAAAACAGTTAAAGCCGGCGCCACCAGCGGCGACGTTGGTTATGCTGTGCAGTCGTTTGTTGAGTCGCAAGGTTTTTCCGTAGTGCGCCAGTTGGTTGGCCATGGCGTGGGCAAAGCTGTTCACGAAGAGCCCAATATCCCTAATTTTGGCAAAAAAGGCACTGGGTTAAAATTAAAAAGCGGTATGACACTGGCGCTGGAGCCGATGGTTAATTGGGGTGGCTATGAGATAGAAAATTTAGCCGACGGCTGGACGGTGGTTACCAAGGACGGTAGTTTGTCAGCCCACTTTGAGCACACGGTCGCGGTAACGGATAAGGGATGTGAAGTGTTGACCAAATAAATTTAAAATTTAAAAATCTCCGCCGGAGGCGGATCTGCCTCGGGTACGAAAAATGTAAAATGACAGATTTAAAATTTAAAAATTTTATCATTTTGCGTTGTCATTTTTATTTTTTATTTTTGCATTTTGATTTATAATTTTTTGATAAGTATTGTTAAGGCATGAGTAATTTAATTAAGACAACTAGTGAAATTGAAATCATGCGTGCGGGGGGTCGCATTTTGGCCCAAGTGTTGCAAACCGTGGCCGCGGCAGTTAAACCGGGTATCACCACGGCCGAGCTTGATAGTCTGGCGCGTCAGGAACTTGGACGCCTCGGCGCGGAACCGTCTTTTTTAAATTACGGAGCGGAGACTGGCAATCCGTTCCCGGCGGCTTTGTGCACTTCGGTTGATAGTGGGGTGGTGCATGGCATACCGTCGCCTGAAGTAATTTTAAAAGAGGGACAAATTATTGGGCTGGATATTGGTTGTTGGTATCAAGGTATGTGTACTGATATGGCAGTAACAGTCGGGGTGGGTAAAATATCGCCAGCTATCAAAAAATTGCTTAACGTTACTAAGACGGCTTTGGAATTAGCTATCAAAACAGTTAAAGCCGGCGCCACCAGCGGCGACGTTGGTTATGCTGTGCAGTCGTTTGTTGAGTCGCAAGGTTTTTCCGTAGTGCGCCAGTTGGTTGGCCATGGCGTGGGCAAAGCTGTTCACGAAGAGCCCAATATCCCTAATTTTGGCAAAAAAGGCACTGGGTTAAAATTAAAAAGCGGTATGACACTGGCGCTGGAGCCGATGGTTAATTGGGGTGGCTATGAGATAGAAAATTTAGCCGACGGCTGGACGGTGGTTACCAAGGACGGTAGTTTGTCAGCCCACTTTGAGCATACGGTGGTGGTGACGAAACAAGGGTGTGAGATATTGACCAAACAAATTTAAAATTTAAAAATCTCCGCCGGAGGCGGATCTACCTCGGGTACGAAAAATGTAAAATGACATATTAAAATGAAAAAATTTTAACATTTTGGTTGCCTCGTGCAACCATCCCGCCGCGGCGGGATAAAAGCGAAGCTTTTATTGCAATTTTGATTTTTGATATTTACATTTTTAATTTATGAAGATATTGGCAATTGACTACGGTTTAAAAAAAATCGGTTTGGCCATTGGTGATACCATCACCAAATTTTCCTTTCCGCGCGGAGTCGTTCCGGCGGCGGAGGCGGTTGGTTTAATAATCAAACTGATAAAAGAGGAAGAAATCAATATGGTGCTGGTGGGCGAGCCGCTTAATTTGCAAGGTCAGGCCACCCGGCAGACTGCGGCCACCGCCGAATTCGCCGCCCGCTTGCGGCAGGCAATAAATAAGCCGATAGAACTGGCTGACGAGCGTTTAACCACGCAACGGGCGTTAACGGCGCGGCACAGCGGTTCCACGCTTAAAGATGATGAACTGGCGGCAATGTATTTGTTGCAGGATTATTTAGACGCCATTTAATTATGCCCGGTAACAAAACTTGCACTACACTCGCCCTGGCACATAACAGCAATTCCCATTTATAAAACTATGATTTCAGTTTCAGCTAATTTAATTTTTCTTTCACTTGGCTCGTATAAAGTGCCTAGTGAACCCCGTTAGAAAGCCCCGCCATTTATAGCGGGATGATAAAAGTATATAATAATCATCTTAGAAGAGGTGGGGTTTAAAACTCTGTCCTTTCTAACGGGGTGAAGTTATTGTTACTGGGTATGCCCAGTAATACAACTTTGCTAGCGCTCGCTTCAACCACCTTTTATTATAAAATTATGTTTTGTTTAGAATTATTTAATCAATTACCTTTGTTTAA
>JBAZQK010000023.1:0-5811 GCA_041645215.1 Patescibacteria group bacterium
GCTCCGATAATTGTAAAACAAAATAAAATAACCGCAATTGAAAAGACAAATTTAAAAGCATTTTCCATATAATTTATTATTCAATTATTTTCCCAAAAGCTTTCAGCCTCTTTTTCCATTTTTGCCAGCCTGGTGTAGTAGTCCGGAAATTCATTCAAGTGCGCCAAGGCGATTTTGGCGGTCAGCAGCTGGTCATCGTTAGTGACGTTAGTTGCCGGACTAACCGTGCCATGTTCCAACTCAACATCAAGACCGGCGCGGAATTGTTCAAGATCAAACTTATCCCAGCCGATGCCCAATTGCCCGCCAATTAATTTTGCCTGATCTAGAGTGAAAATCTTTTTATTGCTCATAATTTTAAAATTAGTATGCCTTTATCAATACTATTTTAGCATTTTTGGGGTGATTTTAACAGTAGCCCTTATCCACTTTATACCAATTATTCTCACTTGTAAAATAATCAAATTAGCTTATAATTTATGCGGTTATCTGCTGTTTTTTTAAAACAAAAACAGCTCCGCCTTGGCGGGGCCGCTTTTGTAACTCGCGTTTAAGCAAGTTTGGGGGGGGGGTAAATTTAGCGGTCTAGCTGACTAGTCATCTTTGTCCCCGCGCTTCCCTTCTTTATTATCTTTTTTATCGTTCTTGATATCTTTGATTTCATTTTTCAAATCTTTTATATTGCTTTTTAGATTATTTTTAATTTCCTTAACGGCTTCGCGATTTTTTTCACGCTCTTGTTTTAAGAGTTCCCGCTGTTTCTCCAAGGCGTCCTTGGCGGCTTCGCGCAGACGTTCTCGCTCTTTCTTTAAAGCTTCACGGGCTTCCTCCCTTTCCTGTTCGCGATCCCGATCCTCATGCCATTTTTGAAGATTTTTTACGCGAACGGTGGTTTTGATCTCAATCTGTACACCGGCGGCTACTGCCTTGAAGCTTACTTCGGCTGAGGCGGTTGTTGAAGCCAGGTTGATCAGATCTTTCATATCGCGGGCGCGGAACTCAAATACGCGGTCCATGAATCGGTCGCGGTTGTGCCGCTGGCGCCAATGATTGACTGCCGGAGCGCCGGCAAAGGTGACGGTCTTCCGATCAATATCTTTAACATTGAAGCTTGACCCGCCGAAGACGATTACTTTAATTTTAGCATTAGAACGGAGGTTTATCAGGCGGCCATCTTGGCCATTGCCGATGACTCTGATTCTGGGGGTGGTGGTGGCAATCGGAGTAGAACCGGTGGCTAAGGTGGTGGCTGATAGGGAGCTGGAGGTGGCTGAAACATTGTTTGCGGCGTCATAGGCGGCAACAGAATACAGATAAGTCGTGGAGGCGGAAAGTCCAATATTATTAAAACTGTTTATTGAAGAGGTTCCTACCTGTGGGCCGTCTCGATAAATTTTATAACCCATCACTCCAATATTATCCGTTGAATTGGTCCAGGTAAGATTGATTTGATTAGTGTTGATTGCGGTAGTTGCCAAATTAGTCGGTACGCTTGGCGCGGCGGTGTCTGCTAACGTGGTCACAGAAGTTGTTGCTAAACTTGATGTTGCGTTTGAGCTATCATACGCAGTAACACCAAAAACATAAGAAGTGTTTGGCGTTAAACTTCCTACCAAAAAAGAAGTTGTTGAGGAGGAGGCAGTTGCAATTTGATCAGCATTTTTTAAAATTTTATAACCGCTGACCGTGTCTGTTGACGAGGCGGCCCAAGAAAGGATTGTGCTCGTTGCGGTGGTTGAGGTGGCGGTTAGGCCAATTACCGCCGCGGGAGCAGCAATAGCTATTGTCGCGCTCAACATTATTACAGCGACGGCAGTGATGCTGAAAGTTAAAATTTTTGGTGTTTTCATAAAATTTTTACTCCCTTTTTGGAGTTTATTTTTTAAAATTATTATTATTAAACCTCGTACCCTATAATACAAGTTTTATTAACTAATGTTACATATATGTTATTAAAATTATTTTTGCTCAAATTGTCAAAAATAAGTATAATAAAACAGCGTAAATTACGATGTTTTTGTTTAATATTAGCTAAATACCCACACCAAATTTTTGGTGTGGGGGTGAATTATTCAAAAAATATCTTTTCTCCGTATTTTAGATTGATATACGTTTTTTTGTAAAATTGATTCTTTAAAGCAGTTTTTAATAAAATTATCAGGCGGTTTAATTGTTTTTCCGGCGCTTCCTTAGTGGTGAAATCAATAGTTGGCGTATTTGAAGCAACCAAGGTAACGGTCGGGTCTTCCCCGCCGGCCAGCAGATATTTTTCCGGCACAATTTTTGGCTGGACCGAACCGATTTTTTCCGCCAGAGCTAAAACAAAGTCAATTTTTTCACTCTGACCGTCAATAGTTTTTTCGCCCGCCACCCAATCGCCGCGGTTTTCTATAAGCGGCAAACCGCCGGGCATATTATCAAGCGAAAAACTATTCAGAATTATCGTCCCATCGGCATTTAGCCAGTAGTATTCCCCACCCTCGTGCCAGATCAAATGGAACGGTTTTTCCTTAAGATTGATTGAAACTTTATGTAAGAGCTGCTTCTTAATCTCGAGCTGATTTAAAATATAGTCGCTGTTAAACCGCTCCGTTAATTTTCCGCTGTTAAATAAAAAAAGGTTTTTTTGCGAAGCAAACAGAAAGCGCGGTTGATTGGCCTGCTCCCAAAATTTCTGCTCCAATTCGGCGCCGGCGATTCTTTCATTGCCGGTTATTTCCAGTTTGGTGATGAGAAAGATCGGTGAAAAAAAGAAAAACCAGCCGAGCGCTGATATACACAATAAAGAAAAGCCGATAAGCAGCCTGAAGATCCAATTGGCATTGCTTTTGAATTTTTTATGACCGCGGTTATGAAATAACGGGTTGCCGTATTTCTTCTGGCTCCAATCGCGCGGCCGAGTTTTTGGTTTCCTCTGCCACATAGTTTTTTATGATCTCGCCGGCGAGCGCGGCATAGAGATGATGCTCGCCGTAGCGCTTGATTGATTCGTGGGTATTACCGGCGGCTGTTACAATATCAAAACTCTGTCCGATAATTGATTTGTTCACGGAAACCGCTCTCCAGTCGGCACCTTCCGTTAAACCGAAAGTCACGATTCGGCCGAGAGTTAAATTTTCCAGCTCTTTCACTCGCCGGTTGTCATTATTTAAAACCAAGAGGCCGGGCTCTTTGATTGACGCGGCTAAGAGTTGGTATTCGCCGATTAGCTCATCCATATCCGCAAAACCTTCCAGGTAGCGCTGGGTGATATCGGTGATGACCGTAATATCAGGCTCAATAATGGATAGCAGATATTTCATATCGCCCGGGTCGGAAACTCCAAGCTCCAGAACCAAGAATCGCGGAAAATCGACAACCAGTACGGTTTTGGCCGTTTGCCAAATAATCGGCAGCCAGGCCCTATAGGTATTGAAGCCGCTCGGTAGGCCAAGAATGGCGAGCGGCAGACCGATTTCAGTGTTGAAACTGCGGGGGTTGGAGCGGACCGTGAGTCCGGCCTCGCGCAAACGGCGATTAATTTCATCTTTGACAAAGGTTTTGTTGGTACTGCCCGCAATCGCGACAATAGTCGGTCGATGAATCATCAGCACGTATTTGGTGAGGTATTTTAGGTAGTATTTGAGGATAAATTTGAAGATGGATTTCATTTGATTCAAATTTACAATTTTCAATTATCAATTTTCTATCAATTTACAATTGTAATAATTTTCAATTAATTTTTTTGAAAATTGAAAATTCAATGAAAATTGAAACTTGAGTATTGAAAATTATTATTTTATATTTGTTAAAATTAGATTTATAGCTTTCATATTAATGGCGTTCAAGGTCTAAATAAGCTATTCATTCTATCAAACGCTTTATTGATATCAGCCTCGCTTCTGCCAAAACTTATCCTGATATGCCCTTCCCCGCCCGGGCCGAAGGCGATACCGGGTACCAGCGCTACCTGAATTTTATCCAAAAGCGACAGCGCGAATTGCCAGGAAAGATCCGTGCGATCCTCGCCCCAATTTTTATTTACATTTTTCGGAAAATATTTTGCTATGACCTCCGGATTAATTTTGGGAAAGACAAAATAGGCGCCGTTTGGCCGGACATAATTAAAAATATGCCGCAAACGATCCAGGCGGTCGCAAATCAGCTGGCGGCGCTTGGCGTATTCTTTGATATACCAATCAAGCTCCTCGTCTTTCATTTCAAGCGCCCCGAGCGCGGCGTATTGGGAGATGACCGGCGCGCAGGTGACGAGCGAGTCATGGACTTTTAAAATTTCTTTTACGATTTTTTCGTCGCTATGAAGGTAGCCGATGCGCCAGCCGGTGACGGCATGCGATTTGGAAAAACTGAAAATTCTGATTACCCGTTCTCGTAATTCCGGCAGTTGTGCCAATGAAAAAATTCGCGTATCATTCGATTCGTCTTTATTCGCCTTTGATTCGGAATCATTCGTGAAGATAAAGTCCTTATAGACCTCGTCGGAAATCAGATACAGGTTATGCTTTTTTGCAAGTTCCGCCAGCGCCAGAAGTTCTCCTTTGCTGTAAACAGTGCCGGTCGGGTTGTTCGGGTTGCAATAAAAAATCGCGCGAGTTTTTGGCGTGATGGCTTTTTCAAATTGGACGAGTTCAAACGCCCAGCCCTTATTTTCATTTAAGGGCACAAAAACCGGTTCGCAGCCGGCGAGGCGGATGACTTCGCGGTAGCTGGTATAAGTTGGCGAGGGCATGATTATTTCCTCGCCCGGCTCGGTAATGGCGAGTATTGTCGCGGTAATCCCTTCAATTGAGCCGGCGGTAATAACGATTTCTTTCTGCCAGTCATAAAACATGCCCTCGCGCGCCAGATTGATTTCAATCAGTTCACGCAGTTCCGGCAGGCCGGGTGAGAGCGAATATTTGGCGACTACGCCTCGCGCGAGGGCGTTTGCCGCGCGGCCCTTGATGAAGTCCGGCGTATCAAAACTGGGAATGCCCTGCGCTAAAGAGACCACGTCCGGATATTTGGACGCGGCCAGTTCCATCTGTTTGATCACGCTTAAGCGGATATTTTTAGTACGATTGAACATTTTTGCGAACGTTTATTTTAAATCTGTTACAGCATCGGCGTAGAAATAAAATTCAAAACAAGATAATAAAAAAGATAAAAAATTATCGCGAGAATAGCTTGCTTGATAATCAATTTTATATCGCTATCTTTATTGATTTTATTAGATATCCAGACTGGTACGAACGCTGGAATTAAACAAAAAATAATAAAAAAAACTACAATGTTTGCACTTATTTCAAAGTTCGATATCAAATTAACGACGTTATTTTTGTAGTTAATTATCGTCGAAATGATGATATTTAATATAAAGAAGATAAAAGTTAATGATAATATTTTTATTGTTTTGTTCATATTGATATAATTAGATTTATTCAACTTTTAACGCACCTTCAATTAACTTATCCAAAAACTCCCCAAACTCCATACCGGCGGCTTTGGCCGCCTGGGGAGCAAGGCTGGTGGCGGTCATGCCGGGGATAGTGTTGATTTCCAGAAAATATAATTTGTCATCGGCTTCCGACCAGATAAAGTCGGCGCGTGCCAGATCTTTGCAGCCGATAGCGTTATAAATTTTTACCGCATCCGCTTGTACGCGGTCGCGGATTTTATCAGGAATTTGTGCCGGACAGACCTCCTCGCTGCCGCCGACTTCATATTTTGCCTTGTGGTCAAACCAGGCGGAAATTTTCGGGATAATTTCAATCACCGGCAAAGCATGTGAATTTTTACCAAAACCCATCACCGCGACAGTCAATTCCCTGC
>JBAZQK010000011.1:0-31754 GCA_041645215.1 Patescibacteria group bacterium
TAGCGCTCGCTTCAACCACCTTTTATTATAAAATTATGTTTTGTTTAGAATTATTTAATCAATTACCTTTGTTTAACCGCGCTCGCGCTTAAGGTGGTTTAGCAAAGTTGATATACTGGGTATGCCCAGTAATACAACTTTGCTAGCGCTCGCTTCAACCACCTTTTATTATAAAATTATGTTTTGTTTAGAATTATTTAATCAATTACCTTTGTTTAACCGCGCTCGCGCTTAAGGTGGTTTAGCAAAGTTGATATACTGGGTATGCCCGGTAATACAACTTTGCTGGCGCTCGCCCAGTACCAGAGCCCCGAAGGAGAACAAGTTCCCTACGGGGCAGGCAAGCACGGTACTGGGCATCGCTCCGGTGGTATATTCCTCATCGGCAGCGAGCGGCCAACAATCCCAATCTTTTGACTATTCTTGGTGCTTGGGCTCGCTTCAACCACCTTTTATTATAAAATTATGTTTTGTTTAGAATTATTTAATCAATTACCTTTGTTTAACCGCGCTCGCGCTTAAGGTGGTTTAGCAAAGTTGATATACTGGGTATGCCATCTTTAATTTTTGCTATTTTTGCACTTAGCGCGTTTTTACTGTCATTAGGATTAACCTGGTTGGTTAAACGTTTTGCCTTGGCGCGCGGCATAGTTGATTACCCCGACGGCGGGCGCAAAATTCACACCGAACCCAAGCCGCTGCTCGGCGGTTGGGCTATATATTTATCGTTTACGATTCTAATGTTTGTCGGTTTAATATTTACCGATATTTTGCCGGGCAAAGATCTTAATCTGACGGTTTTGACAGGTATTGCTGTGGCTGGTTTAATAATTATGCTCGGTGGCTGGCTGGACGATTATTTTAAACTTAAGCCGGCTCAGCAACTGGTGGCGCCGCTTATCGCCATTGGCCTAGTTATGGTCAGCGGCCTGGGCGTAAAAGTTATAACCAGCCCGTTCGGCGGGGTGATAAATTTAAACGATGTGATGTGGCCGGGTTTAGCCGGCGCGGTTACGTTTTTTTGGCTGCTCGGCATAACCTATACGACTAAGTTACTGGACGGGCTGGACGGGTTAGCCAGCGGCATTGGCGTTATTGGGGCCCTGGTGATATTCGGGTTAACTCAAGTAACGCCGTTTTATCAGCCTTCGGTCGGCTTGTTGGCGATAATATTAGCCGGTTCGCTCCTCGGGTTTTGGGTGTGGAACTGGCATCCGGCGCGGGTTTTTTTAGGCGAAGGCGGCAGTTTGCTGATTGGTTTTATGCTGGGCGTGCTGGCCATAATCAGCGGCAGTAAAATTGCCACCACTTTGCTGGTTATGGGCATACCGGTGTTGGACGTAGCTTGGATAATTATCCGCCGGGTGTTTTGGGAAAAGCACAGCTTGGCCCAAGCCGACCGACGCCACTTGCATCACCGCTTGTTGGATATTGGTTTGTCGCATCGGCAGGCAGTAGGGTTTTTATATGCCTTAACCGCGGTTTTTGGCATCAGCGCTTTGTTCTTAGGCAGCCGCGGCAAATTGGTTGCGCTCGGCATTTTGGTACTCGTTATGGCCTTTTTGGCCGGGTTGCTAGTCTGGGTTTATAAGTATAAAAAAAATCGGGACGCTGCTAGTTAACAATGTTAATAAGCAATCGTCCCTACGTTTTAATTAATTGTTTGACCCGGAGAGTAAATCTCAATTATTGAGAAGATGCTGACATCTTTATCATAGAAAAGTATTGGGTCCATACTCGCGTTTTTAATATTTGAGATAATTTCTTCAGCCCTGATATCCCAGCGGTTAGCTTCGGAAATTAAGTTTTGTATTTGACTTTGTGTAAATTCGGCTAGAGTTTTTTCGACTCCATTGCCAGAATTAATCGCCAGTAAGGCAGCTGTTAACTCTTCCAAGATTATATTTTTGAATGTTTCTGCCTCAATTAAAGGTTTTATTTCTTCTCTTAGATTATCCAGAGTGCTTTTTTCTTTGGTAGCTTGCTTGATGCAAGCCATCATTTCAACAAAGTCTGGATCGGATAGCAGTTTTGCAAAAAGAGTGTGACTGGAGCGATTTGTATAGTTTGTGGTTCCGCCGAATATGTAGGATTTTAAGAATATCAGACAGTCTGGAATTGTTATTTTCCTACAAAAGAGGTGGAACTGGATATTAAGAAACTCGGTAGCGAACTTTGTTATTCGGTCTTTTGTTAATTGTAAAAATTTTTCTACAGTACTTCTTACATCTACTGGTAAATTATCGATTGTAGCACTCATAGCTGACCTCGTTTTGTTTGAAAGTTTGTTTTTTGTTACTTTTATACTAATAGCGTAGTTTATGTTTTTGGAGAGGTATTTTTGTTGTTAAGGTTATTAATGGTATATAATATTAGATAATGTCATTTATGTCAAGGCTTATAGCAATTAGCGTAGTGACTCTATTTTTATCCGGCTGCGCGGTGGCGCCCAAAGCAGATATTAACCTTACAAATTGGCGCGATATTAAAGTCGGTAGCGCACCCCTTAGGGTTGAGTTGGCCCTTACCATCGAGCAACAAACACGGGGGTTATCCGGCCGTGATTCTTTAGCGCCGGGTACTGGTATGCTGTTTAAATTTGCCAAGGCTGATAAATATACGTTTTGGATGAAGGATATGAAGTTTGCGCTTGATTTTATTTGGGTTAGCAATGACAAGGTGGCACAACTAAATAATGATATTCCACCGCCCACTAATGAATCGCCTTATCCTGTTATTATAAAAACACTTGAGCCCATTGACGCTGTTATTGAGGTGCCAGCCGGTTGGGTTAAGGGGAATAGCGTTAAAGTGGGTGACAACGTGGTGGGCGACTATTGAGAGCTTATTTGGCCTTGACACAAATTTTTTAGTAAGGTAGTATTCTTGTTACCTAATGCGTTAATATATAAGTTTATATGGCAAAATTTGCAGTTATTAAAACCGGCGGTAAACAATATTTAGTTAAAGCCGGCGACACTTTAAAGGTTGAGAAGTTGGTTGCCGTCGCCGACAAACCAGTGGAGTTCAATGAGGTTTTATTAGTGGCTGAAGCTGACGGCAGTAAGCTGGAAATCGGCCAGCCTAAATTAGCAACTAAAGTATCAGCCAAGCTTACTCAACAGGGCCGGGCCAAAAAGGTTTTAGTGGTACATTATAAAGCCAAGATTAGATATCATAAAAAATACGGACACCGTCAACCTTTTAGCGAAGTAAAGATAGATAAGATTGCCTAATCTAACAATTTTCTAATTAACCCTATGGCTTAATTCCGGCTTTAGTCCGAAATTAGGTTAAAGGACTTATATTATGTTTGACGACGAAAATACGCAGGCTGGTACGCAGTCGGACGACGACACAGTGGTGCCGTCAGGCGATACTGATACCAAGGACGAAGAAGTTAAGGAGGATGAGGAAGAAGAGGAAGAAGATATGGATGATGATGCCTAGAGATTAACAATAAAACCCACCCCGATATATGTCGGGGTGGGTTTTATCATGTGAAATTACAATTCGCTCCGGCCGATAATAGCGTTTTCCAGCGTTACCTCGTCGGCGTATTCTAAATTAGCCCCCATGGGCAGGCCGCGGGCCAGGCGCGTAAGTTTAACATTGAGCGGCTTAATTAGCTGGCTTAAATAAAGACTGGTAGTTTCGCCGTCCAAATCGGGATTTAACGCCAATATGACCTCCTTAAAGCCGTTGTTTTTAAGTTTGACCATTAGTTCGTTAATACGCAGTTTGTCAGGAGTAGTGCCTTCCAGCGGACTAATAAGGCCACCCAGTACATGATAGAGGCCGGCGAAGGCGCCGGTTTTTTCAATAATTGGAATATTTTGGCTTTCGGCGACAACGCAAAGCAAATGGTGGTCCCGTTTTTTATCAGCGCATAGCAGACAGGGGTTTTGGTCAGTAAAGCGGAAACAATTTTGGCAGGTAGTGACATCTTTTTTAACCTGCAGCAGAATATCAGCCAATAATTCCAGTTCAGTTTTGGGTTGTTTTAACAAATAATAAACCAACCGTTCGGCGGTTTTGGGGCCAATGCCGGGCAGTTTAGTGAATTCCTGGATTAGTTTTTCCAAGGCGCGCGGGGTGGGGGACATAGTATAAATTCAAAATGCAAAAATCAAAATTCAAAAATTAGAAACCGAAGGTTAAAAGTCAAAAGTTAAATAGCAAAAATCTCCGCCCAAGGCGGACCCGCCTCTGGCGGGAAATTTCAAAATCCAAATGTCAAATGTCAAATATCAAAATTAAAAAGTTAGAAGTCAAGGGTTAAAAGTCTCCGCCACGGACGCCTGCCCCACTAAGCGGGGCCTGCCCGGCGGCCGGCCGGGATCCGCCTCCCTCGGCCCGCCATTCGGCGGAGCCTCGTCTTCGGCGGGGCGTGCTGGCGGAAAATATCAAAATTGGAATAAATCTTTATTCTCCTCCGCTGTCAATACCCCGCGGCTTGCCGCGGGAATAAAGATAGGGAGAATCCTGGAGAAGCTTCTCCGCCCGAGGCGGATCAGCCTAGGGCTGAAGCGGGATCGACAAGGAGGAACATGGAGCTTCGGACGAATGAACACTTTTTGAAGAGCCGCCGATACCTCGTCGGCTGGCCGCGAGGTAGTTCATAATAATTATAACAGAGGGAGTTTAATTAGGAAAATATTCGGGATAAAAGCTTAATCAACTTGTTGGTTTGATGGTGCCTTCTGCCATATTTATTTGGACTTGAGTTTTATCACGCAGTTTTTTGGTTACGCCGGGTATGCCGACCAAACAAGGTATTTTGAGTTCGCGCGCGATAATAGCCGGATGACTGGTAAGCCCGCCGAGTTCAGTTATTATAGCCTTGGCTCGTTTCATCGCTGGTAAATAAGTTACAGTCGTGCGTTTACAAAGAAGGATATTGCCGGCTCGGAATTTATTAATCGTCTGGTCGTTTATAAGTTGAATATTGCCAGTCACAATTTTAGGCGCTGGATTCACCGGTAGCCCCCTTAGCAATGGGTTACCTTTACCAGCCTGCTTTTTTAAGCATTTAATAACAGCTTTAACATTAATATTAGTAGTAATTTTTTTAAGGTTCATATCGGTAAAAACACCGTCACCGTCAGCGCCTTCCACGTATTCATAGTAACCGGCCAAATAGTTGCCGTAAATGCGAAAGCCCTGGCGACGAAGTTTTTGCTTGACTGAGTTATTTTTTAGGTATAGATAATTTATGACAGTGGCGGCCAGAGTGTTAAGTTCGGGCGTGGGGCTCACCAGGGTAAGATGGCCACCGGGTGTTTGATAAAAAGCGGTTATTTTGTCAGCACTTTTAAGTGGAATAGCATAAGTGAGATGATAGAGCGTGCCGCGCGCCACTTCGCCAATGATTCCATCGGGGCTGACAATAATTATGGCGGCGTACTTTATGGTGTCACGGTAGTCAGTGATACGGATGGTGGTTTTATCCTTGGGCAGGCGTAATTTTTTTAAATACTTTTCAAATTGCGCAAAGGTCAGGCCGTATTTTTTGATTACGGGGAAGGCGCCGGCGATTGTTTCTTGCGGGGCGATACGGAAACTGTATTTTTTAGTGCGGCTACCCAATTCTTTAATTAAGTTTTTTATAATCGGATTATGTAGATTGAATTTATCAGCTTCAATATACTTAGCTCTGGCAGTAGGTAATTTTAAGATTGTGTTTAATAAATCTAAACGTTTAGTTTTATTATTATCGTCGGCCAGGCTGTCACTAAGTATGGCCTTAGTTTTGCCGGCCTGTTTCAGCCAGTTTATGAGAGAAGTGTATTTATTGCCAAATTTCATAGGCGTAAATCAATAATATCGACAGTAGTTCCAGTATACTAAATAAATTTATTTACATTTGGTGTATTTAGAACAGTCTTTTTAAAGCGCGCGGCGTGGGGACATTATAGTAAACCCCGTTACACCCCGTCCTGAAGGACGGGGCATTTTTAGGGAAGACTTTTAATTTCCCATTCACCCCGTTAGAAGTCTCCACCGGTGGTGGAGTATCCCGACAGCCATTGGTATTACTTCTAACGGGGTTCATCCCTACCCTGAAGGGTGGGGCATTCTGGGTGTAACGGGGTAAAGTCAAAAGTTAAAAGTCAAAGGTCAAAAATCTCCGCCTACGGTAGATGTCCCGTAGGGACACAGATCTACCTAAGGTACGATCGTCGCTACGTCATCGCTACGTCTCGCTCCGCGAGATCTTGCGCAGCTACGACGAGATCTGGCGTAGCCAGACAAATATCTCCGCCCAAGGCGGACCCGCCTCGGGCGGGAAAAATTAAAAGTTAAAACCGGGAGTTGTTATAAATTAATTCCAAAATGGACAAGGGTTACTTTGTCATTCTGAGTGAAGACTCGTTTGACGAGTCGAAATGGAGAATCACAAACATTTTGCTTAATTTGAAATGAACTTATAATAATTATAGTAAAATTTTGACAAAGCTTAGTTAGAATTATAGCAACAAAACCAGCAATCAAACAAGTTTACCGCCTGGCGCGTTTGACCCATAAGCTGTCATTCTGACCCGATTCCGCCAGCCGGCGGACAGCGGGAGGGAGTTTTATTTTGCTTTGGGGCGGTGCGGACAAGCTTGCCATAATCCCAAATTAGTCTCGCGGGCGGCGCGTCCGGCTTCATAAAAAAGCTGTTTATATTTTACATCAGGCGGAAAAGGCGAGGCGTAGGCATAGCCTTGCCTTACCAATTCCAAATTTATAAAAGTTTCGCCCACGTAAACATAGCGCAGGAGACGGCCGTATTGGTCGCGCTCGGAAACGTCTGGTTCTAATCTAACTTTTTGTCCGGCGGTAAGTTCGGTATTCTTGGCTTTGGCAGCGTTGCCAAAACATTGCACCATCCGGCGGGGGTCAACCGTTTCCGGCGCGTTAATGCCGATATAGCGCACTCGTTCGCCATTTTCCAGTTCAATGGTATCGCCGTCAATAACGCGTTTAACCGCTATTGAGCCGTCGGCGGGTTCAGCGATATTGGTAAGTTTGGGTTTGCTCGGGGAATTATTATGATTGGACGGTGACAGCCAGTTTGTTTGTTGTAAAGCCCCACCGACAATCAAGATAACCGCTGGCGCTAGCCAGCGGTATTTTTGGGGAATATATATTTTCAGTGAGCCCATTGCTAAAATTTTATTAGCCTTACTTAAGGCCCGGAATGTTTAAGCCGCCGTGGGCGCGGATTTTTTCCGCCATTATCTTTTGCGCCTTTTTAATAGCGTCATTAACTGCTTCCTGCAGGCCTTTTTCCAAATCTGATTTTTTGGCCGGCGTCATCATGTCAACGTCAATTTCCACTTTTTGCACTTCTTGATTGCCGTTCATTTTAACTTTAACTTTGCCCCAAGCCGCTGAAGTCTCCACGCTTTCTTTAGCCAGTACGCCTTGGATTGATTTAGCTTGCTGACGCAAATCTTTAATTTCTTTAAGTTTGGAAAACATTGACATATAAAAAATCAAAATTAAAAAATCAAAAATCAAAATTACGGTTGTGGCGGCGGGGTGGCGCCGCGCTTTTCCAAACTGCGGAAACTGACAATGGTGTCGTTAAAATACAAGCGTATAATTCCAGTTGGGCCGTTGCGGTGTTTAGCGATGTGAATTTCCGCCAAGTTTTTTTCATCAGCCGGAATGTCATCGGGATGATAATTTTTGTCAGCTGACTTACGGTAAATAAACAGCACTACATCAGCATCTTGTTCAATTGAACCTGATTCGCGCAAGTGGGACAGCCGCGGTATAGCCGGCTTGGCCATTTCAACTGCTCGGGAGAGCTGCGATAGCGCTAATACCGGCACATTAAGCTCACGGGCTAGAGCCTTAAGGCCGCGCGTAATTTCCGCCACTTCTTGCACGCGGTTTTCCAAATTACGTCCCTCCATTAGTTGCAAGTAGTCAACCACAATCAAGCTTAAGCCATGTTCCATTTGCAAGCGCCGCGCTTTGGTGCGAATTTCCATAATATTAGCGGTAGCCGAATCGTCAATAAATATCGGCGCCTCCGACAAAACTCCCATGGCGTGCCCGATACGCGGGAAGTCGTCTTCTTTGTCCGACAAGCGTCCGGTGCGCATCCGCCACATATCCACGCCGGCCTCGGAGCAGAGCAAGCGGTCAACCAGCTGTTCCTTGGACATTTCCAGGCTGAATATGCCAACGCCCTTTTTTTCATGGGTAGCGACATGGCGCGCGATATCAAGGGCCAGGGATGTTTTACCCACACTGGGGCGGGACGCTAAAACAATCAGGTCGGACTTTTGCAGGCCAGCCAATAAGTTATCCAAATCAACAAAACCGGTGGGCAAACCGCGTAATTTGCCGGCTCCTTTGTGCAGTTCGTCAATACGGTCAAAAGCTTCGCTTAGCACTGATTTAATCGGGATAAAATTTTGATGGTAGAAATTTTGCGACACGCTGTAAAGTTTGCGTTCGGCCTCGTCCATTACATTTTCAATATCTTCGGTTTCCTGAAAGGCGAGGGCGGTAATGTCAGACCCGGCGCGCAGCAGTTTACGCAACGTGCTTTTGCGCTGAACAATTTTGGCGTAGTACAGCACGTTACTTGAGGTGGGCACGTGGTTGGACAATTCCGACAAATAGCCATGTCCGCCAATTGTCTCCAGTAAGCCTTTTTCCTGCAAGCGGCTGGAGAGCGATAAAATATCAATTGGCGTTTTAGCCTCATACAGGTCCATCATTGATTCGTAGATTTGGCCGTTAGCGTCGCTGTAAAAATCCGCCGCCTGCAAAAAATCCGCTATTTTTATAACAGCGTCTTTATCAATTAGCAGTGAACCCAGGGTGGACATTTCAGCCTCTAGGTTCTGTGGCGGTATGCGATCAGCTGATCCGTGAGTTGTGCGTGTAGGCATAGTACTGCTTATTATACGCTTGCTAAGGCGCTAAATCAAGGGCCATGAATACACAATTTGTTCACATATTTATCAATAACTTAATTAACTCGACAGAACAAGGGGATTATTTTAATATTAACGTATTATGAGCGAAATTGACTATGTAATTTTTGATGTTGAGACCACGGGTATGAAACCAGAAAATGGTCATGCGATTGTTGAGTTGGCAGCGGAGCGCGTGCGCGGCCGCGAAGTTATTGATACGTTTGATGTGATAGTTAATCCAGGCCGCAAAGTAGATGCCGAGGCGATGGCCCTGCATGGTATTACCAACGAAATCATCGCGCGGGAAGGACATACTTTAGACGAGGTTATTCCGGCCTTTGTGTTGTTTAGCGAGGGGGCTACGCTGGTGGCGCACAATATCCGTTTTGATATGTCGTTTATTAATAAGCATCTTAATGATTTGGGTTTGCCGCCGCTTGGTAATCCAATAGTGGATACTTTGGAATTGGCGCGGACTAAACTTATGTTAGGCAGTTATGCTTTGAATTATTTAGCGCGGCATTTTAACATTCCGCAGCCGACAGCCCACCGCGCCTTGGCCGATGTAGAAGTAACGCGGCAGATATTGTTTAAGTTGTTGGATTTACCCAAGTAAGTTGTGTTGACAAGGCAAGCAAAAGAATATATTCTGTTTGATGAGTTGTTTTATTTCTGGCTACTAGTTATTTGCCATTAGCCATCAGCTAAACTCTTGGGTCTGTAGCTCAATGGTAGAGCGCCAGCCTTTTAAGCTGGGCGTCGTGGGTTCGATTCCCACCAGACCCACCAAAATAATGTTTCATACTGATAAGCTCTACCATTGAGCTACAATTTGATAGAGGGCGACCCGCTAAGCGGGTGCGATCGTGGGTTCGATTCCCACCAGACCCACTAAGATAATGTATTTATGAAAATTAAACCAGCAATCTATACACATCAGTTAATTGGTAAAAAAGTAAATTTACGTATCGCAGAAAAAGGCGAATGCTTTATTACATTGAAAGTTCTGAACGAAAAAGTACAAATTGAGGAGAATGTTGAATTTTTAATTGATACAGGATTTAACGGGTATTTACAGTTAAACAAAGTGATAATAGACAAACTAAAATTAACTATTATTAAAAAGGACAAGACAAAGGATTCCCAAGGAATTGAACACGAGGTAGGTATAATTAATACTAAAATTAAACTCCTAGATACGGAAATCTTTAATTTCCCAATACAAATAGTAGATGCAGGCCCATGTTTAATAGGAACAAGTTTACTAAAAGCAATTAATATGGCCCTAGTGTTTGATTGGGGTAATAACTTTTTGGGATTTACACAAGATAAAAAAGTAAAAAAAAGAATCCGTAAATCATTTAATTAATTTTTTTCACCACCTCCCCAGTGTTGCCCACGGGTTGCCCACGAAGTGACGAAAGTTGCCTAAAACTGATAACTACTGATAACAGATGAAAATCTGTTTTTTGTTTACGTTAAGCGATTTTTCGCTGGTTTATTGAGTTTTTTGTTTTTGTTCTAATCGGGTTCGATCCCCGCCAGACCCACCACGCTAAGCGTGGCTTGAACGGCGTTTAACGCCGCGCCACTAGCGAAGCGTGGTTATAGTCGCGCTTAGCGCGACACCATCTATTAGCTAATAGCATATAGCTAATGGAAATTAGTAAATAATTAGGACTTACGCGCTTGCCGCTTGAGGGGCGGGCGCAGCCCGACCCCTCAAGCGGCTTTGGCCAATTTCTTCGTTAAAACCTCGGCTTTTCGCTCACCGTAGTTTTACTACGGCTTGCTCAAATGCTCGGTTTTGCCTCGAACTTGGCTCAAACGCGTAAGTCCTAATAATAACAAAACCCCGCTCAAGGTGGGGTTTTGTTATTGGATTTAAGGCCTTATTAATTTATATGATATAATCAAAATATGAATAAATATTTCCCCTTGCAACCAAATTTTAAACTTAAAATCGGTGCCGTAGTTGAGATTGTTTGTAAGAATAAGACTTATATATTAGTTTCACGGTCGTTTAACGGTCCACCCAGTCAGCAGTCCTTAAGAAGGTTGGGTTATGAATTAGTCCGTGGTACCATAGAATACGGTCAGTCTTTGGAGAAAAATATTGTGCGCGAAATAAAAGAGGAAACCGGCTTGAACTGCAGGGTTGTTGGTCCGCTGGCGTTAAATTACTATGCGGCGCCAAAATTAAAATACTCCGATTGTCAAATATATTTCATTTGCCGACCACTACAGAGGGTAAATGCAAATAAAGTGTGGTTGCATAAGGACACCGACCAGGTTAAGCAAGGAAAGCGTTGGTTTGAGTGCCGTTTTATAGCGGTGAAGGATTTGTCTAAAATAAAGTTCGGTAGCGGGCAAAGAGGATTAGTACGAATTTATCAAAAGCAATTGTTAAACAATTAATTATGCGCAATCACTCGCACAAAACCAATTCCGCTGTTACCCGTTACCGCACGCCGTCCAGTTTTAAAGTTAGAAAGTCGGAGGCTACTAAGCGGGTTAAAGCTAAGCTCTTAGCCGGTCGAGCTAGTTTTTTTGACAGTTATAATAAAAATAAAGTTTATTAATCCTTCATGAGCGATTTTTTTACTAACCCGACTAGCCAGGAGCCGCCCTTGTGGCAGGCGCTTAACGTGTCGGATGTTTTTGGATTACTTAAAACGTCGGCGCAGGGTATAACCAGCCAAGATGCCTTAATTAGATTGGTTCAGCATGGTCATAATCAACTACCGCGCCAAACCGGCGTCCGGCCGTTAAAAATATTTTTACGCCAGTTTACCAGCGCTTTGATAGTTATTTTAATAATAGCCGCCGGTATATCGCTTATAATTGGTGAAAATCTCAATGCTACTGTTATTTTATTGGCGGTAACGGTTAATGTTATTGTCGGATTTTTTCAGGAATATAAAGCCGAGACGGCCTTAAACGAATTACGGCATTATGTGCAGCGAATTGCGCGCGTTAAACGAGACGGTAATTGGACAAGCGTTAAAGTTGAGACTTTAGTAACCGGTGACATTGTAAATTTGCAGGCGGGCGATCGGGTTCCGGCTGACATTAGATTAATAACTGCCAGTGAGTTGGAAGTTAGTGAGGCGCCGTTAACTGGCGAATCCGAGCCGGTCAAAAAACAAATTGAACGTTTGGCCAAAGCCGGTTTATTGGCCGAGCGTACCAACTTGTTGTATTTTGGCACTACCATCACGCGCGGGCAAGCGACCGGGGTGGTAGTGGCTACGGGGATAAATACTGAACTGGGCAAAATTGCTAAGTTGTTGTTGTCGGTAAAAAATGAATCTACCCCTCTGCAGGTTAAGCTCACTCGGTTCGCGCGGTTGGTTGGTTGGGTGGTGCTGGCTATTTGCGGGATGGTGATTATTGGCGGCACCCTGCTTAATTATCCGTTGCGGCAAATGTTCACGACGGCGGTCGCGATCGCCGTTGCCGCCGTGCCCGAGGGTTTGGCGGTGTTGGTAACGGTAATACTGACGATTGGCATGCGTCGTATTTTAAAACAGCAAGCCTTGGTCAGGCGTCTGACGACGGCGGAAACGCTTGGCTCCACCACGGTTATTTGTTTTGACAAAACCGGCACCGTGACAGCTGGTGAAATGAGAACGACTCAAGTTTTGATTCCAAACTCAATGGGCCGGCCCGCCGTAGTTGCCATTCACCAACACCAAAATATTAGCGATTTGCTTACCGCCGGCGTTTTGAATTCGGACGCATATTTTGAAATGTCAGCTGATAATAATGAACCAGTGGCCGTCGGCAGCGCCACCGAGAAAGCTATTTTGTTGGCGGCCCAAGACTATGGTTTAAATATAAATGAGTTGCGCTCCGGTTTGACGCGGCGGGCGGTAATACCGTTCAATTCCGAGCGTAAATTTATGGTTACCCTGCACGATAATCCAACTGGCGGGCAGGTTGCTTATTTAAAAGGCGCGCCGGAGAAAGTTTTAACTTATTGCGACAAAATATATTTAACCGGCCGGACGGGAGCGTTGGCGCCTGAACAAAAAGAAGTCTGGCTAAAAAATATAAATGATCTAAGCGGTGAAGGCTATAGATTACTGGCTTTGGCCAGCCGTAATTTTAAGACTGACGCCGTCGCTCGTTTGAATGATGATTCTAAAATTCCCAAAGATTTTGTTTTATTGGGAGTGTTGTTATTGTCGGATCCGTTGCGGCCGCAGGTGGCGCAGACAATCGCGCGCGCGCAAGCCGCGGGCGTTAAGTTTATAATGCTGACCGGCGATCATATTTTAACCGCCCGTTCAATCGCGCGTCAGGCCGGTTTAAAGGTTAATGACGGCGCGATTTTTACCAGCGCTGATTTAGCCGCGCTTAGTGACAGTGATTTAGCGCTCAAGATAAATACACTTGCAGTGGTGGCGCGTTCCACCCCGCAGGACAAAATGCGCATTATTAATGCTCTGCAGGCCCAGGGCGAAGTGGTGGCAATGACTGGTGATGGCGTTAACGACGCGCCGGCTTTAAAAGCGGCTGATGTCGGCATTGCCTTGTCCAGCGGAACCGATGTGGCCAAAGATACGGCTGATATTGTATTGCTTGATAACAACGTTAGTTCGATAGTGTCAGCCGTAGAGCAAGGGCGCATAATTTACGACAACATCCGCAAGGTCGTGTTTTATTTAATGTCTGATAGTTTTTCCACAGCTATTTTAGTGTTAGGCGTGTTTATTGTTAGTTTATTGGCAGCCGATACGCCGCTGCCAATATTGGCTTCACAAATTTTATGGGTTAATTTAGTGTCGGAAACCTTTCCGGCTTTGGCCTTGGCTAATGACCCGGGTAATTCGCGGCTAATGCTACGGCGGCCAATTCCGCGAGATAGTCAGATTTTGGATCCGGTGCGTAAATTACTGGCAGCGGTCTTAAGTGTTTTAAAAGGCGGCGGCGCGCTAGCGGTATTTATGTTCCTCTTGCCTGATTTTAGCAACATTGATCATTTGCGGACTTTGATTTTTACAATTTTAGCTTTAACCGCCCCGTTTTACGCTTTTAGTTGTAAGTATTTGGATCGTTCCATTTTTAACCGCGAAGCTTGGAATAATTGGCGTTTAGGCGCGGCGGCTGGCTTAAGCGTGTTAATGCAGTTGGCCGCCGTTTATTTGGCGCCGCTGCAACGCTTATTTCACACCGTGCCGTTGAACTGGTCCGACTGGTCAGTCGCGATTTTGTTTGTGGTTTATTTGATAACAGTTATTGAGCTGATAAAATTCCTCTTCTTGCAACGAGGCTCGTGGCGGCAGCGATTGGGATTAAGCAATAGTTAGTAATAGTGGGACTTACACACTTCATGTCGCTGGCGTCATTCTGACCCCGTCAGACGGGGGAAGGATCTCTATAAGAACATGACACAATCCAAGCAGAGAGTCTGAAATAAATCCCGTTACATTTCCACGGGGTATTAGACCCGGCGGAAATTGACCCCGTTAGAAATTCACTCAGTACTGAAACATATAGTAAGATACGCTCCGCACACATTAACATCCTACAAATTACACTTTGTTCCGCATCTCTAACGGGGTGAATCTGAATTTGCGGCGGTATCAGTAGCGGCCAGCCCCGTTAGAAAGCTTTGTATGAAAGCTTTGTACCGAGGAATCTCAAAATGAGATATTAAAAACAAACTTAAAAACAACTTTCTAACGGGGCAAGACTGCGGGGTTTTTAAAATGTAACGGGATAAACCTGTCGTCAGACGCCTGACAAAAGCCAACCCGTAAGTCCTAAACAAATTAAAAACGCCCCGGTTAATTCCGCAGCGTTTTTTTGTCGGTAAAGTTATTCAATTTCAAAACTCAAACTCACGTTTACCACTACCTCCTGACTGCCAGCCTCAATTTGCGGCGGCGTTGATTTAAGCTCGGCACCGCCTACCGCCATATCACGCGCATAGTACAAAGGATAGGGCGACGGCGAATTAACGTTTTCACTGAATGAGCGCACCTTACCCAGTTTAATGCCGGCGGCTTTAGCCAAGACTTCGGCTTTGGCGCGGGCGTCGGCAATAGCCTTAAGGCGGGCCTCGGCCTGCAGTTTCTCGGGATCATCAATGGTAAAGTTAAGCTGGCCGACTTGGTTAGCGCCGCGGTCAGTGGCGCCGGACAGAGCATCGCCAACTTTATTCAGGTCGCGAATTTTAATTTCCACAGTTTGGGTTAATTGATAGCCGTCCAGTTTTTGTTTGCCGGTATTTTGTTCGTAAATATAAATAGGAGATAGATTGTATTGGCTGGTGCGAATGTCTTTTTTCTCAATATCAAGACTTTTAAGATAGGCCACAATGTCATTCATTTTTTTGGTGTTGTCGGCCTGAATCTCGGCCACGGTTTTGCCGCGCGATTCAACCGACAAGGCTACTACGCCAATGTCGGGAATGGCAGTAACTTTACCTTGCCCGCTAATGGAAATGGTGTCGGTATTGGGCCGGGGAGTTTGCCAGTGTTTAAGACTGTTTAAATTAAGACCGGCCTGGAGAGCGCGGTCAAACGCCAGGGTGGCTAGCCAAATAATTACCACGGCCGCCAAGGTGGTTTTAATCCAACGCGGCCAGCTGTTTGTAGAATTTAGGTCCATAGTATAAAGGTTTAATAATTAGCTTATTAATTATAGCGAAGTAAGAGCAAAAAACCTAATTTTATTGACAAAACCATACTATAGCTTAAACTTACTATTACCCCGCACCAGAAAGCCCCGCGCTTTAGAGCGGGGATGAATGGTGAAAAGAAATGGCTTTCGGTACGGGGTTCCGCCTCCAAGAAATTCCCAGGGAAGCCATGGCCTTTAGGCCGTGGAGGCTTCACTTATTATTTTTTATAGCATTAATTTATGAGCGAAGAAACTATGAACAAAAATTGTCTTGATTGCGGCCGGGACGAAGGTTGCGACCAATGCCGCGCCGGCTGCAAACTGGCCGGCAAGTATGGCTGGTCTAACCCGATAATGATTATCAAGTTAATTGGGGTGCTGGCGCTGGCGGCCATTATTATTGTGGCTATTTTGCGCGACCGCATTGTTAATCAGCCCCAGTTCCAGGTAAATGTTACCGGCCAGGGCAAGGTATCGTATGAGCCGGATATTGCCAATGTTACTTTGGGCGTGCAAGTGGACAAGGTTAAAGACGCGCCAGTAGCCTTGCAGCAATTGAACGACAAAATGACCAAAATAGTGGCAGCCTTAAAAACTGTTGGCGTGGCCGCCGCGGATATTCAAACCCAAAACTATTCGTTATATCCGCAGTATGATTACAAAGACGGCGTTGCCATTCCCAGCGGTTATAGCGCCAATCAACAGCTAGTAGTTAAAGTTAAAGATATCAATAAGAATCCGAATATGTTGCCCGGCGTGATTGCCGCCGCCACCAAAGCCGGTGTCAATCAGGTTGTGGGCATAAATTTTGATGTTTCCAATTTAGACGAGCTGAAGCAGGCGGCAAGACTAATGGCGATTGATGACGCCCGCGGCAAATCCGGCACTACCGCCCGGGCCGCCGGCGTGCGTTTAGGCAAGGTGGTGGGCTGGTGGGAAAACGTGGTGCAGGCGCCTGGCCTTAGCTCCCAATTTTATGGTGATAAAGGAGGTTTGGGTGGTGGGCCAATTCCGGCGCCAGCGCCGCAAGTTCCAACCGGCAGCTCGGAAATAATTATGGAGGTAACTCTTAATTATCAAGTTAAGTAATTAAAGCTTTACTTTTGTTAAAAGTTGTGATAATGTAAACACACTATGGTATTAGTTGCTAAACAAATTGCGGTTTTGAATAATAACCAGCCTTAAGGTTGGTGAGTTAAGTTTGTTTTAAAAAATAACCACCAGCCTAATAAATTGGGCTGGTGGTTTTGTATTAACAATTATTTTGTCTGATCTGTTCCGGGGTAGTTGAGTTGGCCCGCGCACCACGTAGGGTGCGGGGTAAATACAACGCCGTGGCACAGTTTCGTATTAGAGTTCTGGGGTAGTTCAATGGTAGAACGCTGCACTGTTAATGCAGATGTTGGAGGTCCGAATCCTCCCCCCAGAGCTTTGGTACGGAGTTAGTGAGAATACTATAAAGTTCATTCGTCCGCCTCTGGTGGAAGTCCACCCCCCGGAGCAGAGCAGATAAATTATGTTGAAGGCGAAGTCCCGTAGTTATCCACCAGGATATACTTCGGGATTCGAGTCCTGCCCCGAGAGCCCTGGTGCGGGGTTAACGTGGATATCGGTGGTTCGCCTGTCCGCCTCTGGCGGAAGTCCACCCCCCGGAGCAGAGCAGATAAATTATGTTGAAGGCGAAGTCCCGTAGTTATCCACCAGGATATACTTCGGGATTCGAATCCTCCCCCTAGAGCTTTGCGGCGGGGTAAATGCCACGCTCCGCTGCTGTGCCCCGTAGAGTCGTAGACTTCTTCGGGGTTAACGTGGATATCGGTGGTTCGCCTGTCCGCCTCTGGTGGAAGTCCACCCCCCGGAGCCAAGACAATTCGTTCTACGCGACCAGAACACAGTAGCCAGAAACCAACTGTTTTATAGGGTCGCAACACAAAACAGAGCCTTGAACTCTGTTTTGGTTTTGGGGTGACCTATTTAGTATATCGAACTAAACCAACAAAGGGTTCTGTATTTTAGCGGATTTTTGAATTCAGTGATATACTGGCGCTATCTTAGTTTATAATTCTTTCTTACAGAAAGTACGGGAATTAGCTACCTATGAAGAAATTATTTATACAAGTTTTAAGTAAGTTGCGATTGGTGCCAGTACTGCTCGCCTTAATGGCTGCGCCTGTCGCGCAAGCGGCAACAACGCCAAATCTCGGAACAGCGACAACGTTTGGCGTACTGGTCGGCATCTATAATCGCAACGGCAATCCTGCCGCTGCCATTACCGGTGATTTCGGATACACGACATTATCAGGAGGAGTTGGAACGCCGACTGTGAGCGGAGCCACGCATGCGGCTGACGGCGTTTATAATCAGGCAGTCACGGATCGGAACGCAGCCTTGGCGACGCTAAACAGTCAGCCATGCACTTTCACCTTTCCCGCCGGCTCGGTAAATTTGGCCACGGACACCTCGCATGGACCTGTTGGAATTTATACACCCGGAGTTTATTGCACGGCGCCTTATGCCAACGTGACTGTCGGTACACAGGGGGTTACATTGAGAGGTGGCGGAACATACATCTTTAGGATCGGCGGAATACTTTCCACGGCGGCCAATTCTGTCGTCAAGTTGGCCGATGGTGCGTCTGCCTGCGATGTTTTTTGGACACCAAGCCAAGGCCCGGTCATACCCATCTTCGGCTTTGGCTCGACTTTTATCGGAACCAATATCGATCCCGGGACAGTCCAGATAAACGATAACGTTACTTGGGTAGGCAGAGCCATATTTAGTGGAACGGCCAAAGTCGCTTCAAATTTTAAAATCACCACGCCGAGCTCCTGCACTCCTCCGCAATCACCGGATTTATTGAGGGTAGTTAAAAAAGTCATTAATGATGACGGCGGTACCGCTGTTGCTGCTGATTTTAATCTGCATGTAAAGTTTTTGGGAACAGAGGTTACGGGAAGTCCCGCAGCGGGCGTTTCATCACCCGGAAGAGACTACTGGTTGCTTGGAAATACCTATGTTGTGAGTGAAGACGCCCGGGCCGGATATACAGCTACTTTTAGCGGCGACTGTGATGCGAACGGTAACGTTGCCGTGGGCCTCGCGCCAAAAACATGCATGATTACGAATAATGATATTGCGCCGCCACCCGCTTCTTCCGCGATCCTTCGCGTCATCAAGCACGTCGTGAACAATAACGGCGGCACGGCTACCGCTTCTTCTTTCACTCTGCATGTTAAGGGCTCCGGGTCTATGGGTTTAAGTGATGTTCCTGGAAGTCCTGCTACTGGCGTTGCAGCGCCCGGAACTTCCTACACGCTCACTGCTGGCACGTACATAGTAAGTGAAAATACATCTGTCGGATATACTGCAACGTTTAGTGGGGATTGTGATGCCAGCGGTAATATCACCTTAGCTTCCAGTAACAACAAAACCTGCACGATTACCAATGATGATATTGCACCATATATCCCACCAACCCCAGGATTAGCTACTCTTCGTGTCATCAAACATGTTGTGAACAATAACGGCGGCGCGGCTACCGCTTCTTCCTTCACTCTGCATGTTAAGGGCTCCTCTGGAATGGGGGTAACCGATGTTGCTGGAAGCCCCGCTGCCGGCGTTGCAGCGCCCGGAACTTCCTATAGTTTAGTTGTGGGTACATACGTCGTAAGCGAAAGTCCATCTGTTGGATATAATGCAACATTCAGTGGGGATTGCGATGATAATGGTAATATCACCTTAGCTTCCAGTAACAACAAAACCTGCACGATTACCAATGATGATATTGCACCATCAATTTTAGGATCAGCCACTCTTCATGTTATTAAGGTTGTCGTGAATGATAATGGAGGAACCGCTGTTGTTTCTAATGCCGTTGTTCACGTAGAGAGTAGCTTGGGAGATGTCGCTGGAAGTCCGCAAGCAGGAGCTGGCGCCCCGGGAACTTCTTACACTTTGATTCCTGGTATCTACAATGTCAGTGAAAATTTCTTCCCCAGATACACCGTGAGGATTGCTGGAGATTGCGGTGAGAACGGAAATGTCACCCTAGCCTCGGGTGATGACAAAACGTGTACAATTACAAATAATGATATTGCGGAAATAATTACAACCATAACTACACCACCAATAACTGTAACACCGCCGACAACCCCATCAACCTGCGACATCTGTTCAAAATTAACATACGATGTCTATATTATCAATCCCAATGGAACACAACGTCACACGGGTACTGCCTGGGTAAGAGTTACCGATCGTGGAAATGCAATCCGGCGTTACTCGTTTGAGGACGCGACTCTTGATCCACATAATCCATTGTATGACTACAACGATACTGTGATAGATGTTGATCTCAAGGACTGCAAAAGCGTGAACTTTATGTTCGTGAGCTCGGACGCTGCTTGGAAGCATAAGATTAGAATCAAGGTATCGATCGATGGTGTTACACAGTCCGATACCTTGGTGGCGGATGATTCAAAGGCAGTCGTCGGCACTTCTAAGATCGTGAATGCAACTACGGGAGTAAAAACCGCGCTTGTCTGTAAACAGATCTGTACCAAATCCGCCAGGGACACACAAAGTGCAGCATTAAAGGCCGCCCAAGATACTTTTAATGCCAGCAATAAAACTGACAAAGATGCCTATAACGTTGCCGTCAAAATAACTGTAGCTCTTCAGGATAAGACCGCGCGTAAGAATGCTCTTACCACTGCTAATAGCACTTGGAAGGCAGCTAAGGCCAAGGCCCTATCAGATTGGAACGCTACCAAGAAAGCTATACAGAATAAGTACAAGACAAGTCTAACTGTCTGTAGGGCCGCCAAGTAACGGTCCTGAGGCCGCAGAGAAAGATGTAGTGGTTCATGGGCTGTGGTAGCTTGTTAAAACGAGAATGTCCGGAAGGCAAAGTTTGTTTTTCCAGTCAAGATGGCGGTTCTAACGTCGTCCAGTGCCCCGAGCCAATGAAAAAGTTCATCAGCCATAAGGTTGGTGGATTTTTTCATTGGCTTTTGGTGTGGCTGGTGGACTTGAAGGGCGCGAGAAACCCCGCGACCGTGGGGTGAGTGTAGTCCGCCTTGGGCGGAAGTCGGAGCAAGGGAGAGTCCACCCCCGGAGCCACCAAAGGCATCAGTTTTGCTGGTGTTTTTTGTTAGCAAACGCTATTATTATTTTATGTCATACAAAGCGGTGATTCTTGATTTAGACGGTACGGCTATAGCCAACGAAGAGTCCGCCCTGCCGTCGGAGCGTTTAATTAATATTATTCAAAAAATTAAAAACCAGGTTCAGGTATGCGTGGCTACCGGCCGGCCGTTGTTTAATTGTCGGGAGATTATAAAAAAACTCCAGCTCACGGCGCCGTGCATTATTTCCGGGGGCACGCAAATACTGGAGCCGGTGTCGGGAAAAATTATTTGGGAAAAGTTGTTGTCAGTGGAGCAAATTAAAGCGGTTTTAAAAATAGTTAAGCCCTTTGCCTACCGAATATTTTTTAGTGACGAGAAAATATCAGTCTTAGCCAAGGATAAGTTAGTGACCAAGCCGGAAAATATATTATTTATTATCAGAATCACCAGAGAAGACACTGATTTTTTAATTAAAGCCTTAAGAAAAATTCCCAACATAGCTGCTCACGAAGCGCCCTCGTGGACACCTAATCGTTATTGCGTTCATGTTACTCATCAGGAGGCTACTAAGCAGCATGCTTTGGAAATATTGTTTGAGAGGTTGAAAGTGAAACCAGACGAGGTTATCGGTTTTGGCGATGCGCCTAACGACATTCCGATTTTTCAAGCCGTGGGCTATAAAGTGGCTATGGATAACGGTTCAGTGGAATTAAAAAAACTCGCTGACCGGGTAGAGCCCAACGAGGACAATGAAGGCGTAGCCAGGGTGCTGGAAGAAATTTTTCTTTAGCTTCTAAAGAGAGAAGCTATTATCAAAAGATAATAGCTTCAAACTTATTTTAGGCGAGCCGGCAAGTGTTGCAGAGCCAGGTCTAAGGCCGCGCTGATAAGTGTAAGTAACTTAAGCGCGACTTGAACCAAAGCTTGCGCCAACTCCGGAAGGGCCCAATTCAGCACCAGGAGCGCGAGTGCCAGTGCCAAGGCCCCGGAAAATGCTTTAAACATAAGTTTAAGCATTAAGAATAGGGGAAGGCACCGGGTGGACTACTCCCAGTGGGCTGTCGGCGATTTTTTGCGCCGCCCTTCCAATGTCTAACGGCCGGTTTTATAAGCCGCCGCCAGTCATTGGCAGGTATTGGTTGTTAAGGAACAGGTTAAATTATCATCAGGCATGGCGTTTGTCAAGCGGCTTGCCTTTTTAGTGCTTTTTTGCTAAGGTTTGACCATAAAAAATGAACCAAAACAGTCGATTTAACAACTAAATATTAATCACAATCAGTGGAGGAATCATGATTAAGCGTTATACCCGGCCTGCCATGGGTATGTTATGGGAGGATTTAAAAAAATTTCAACTTTGGCTTGACGTTGAACTAGCTTGGCTTAAAGCCCGAACACATTTTGGCGAATTAACCAATGAGGCATATGAAGCTATCAAAACTAATGCCAAGGTTAATATGGAACGCCTAGAGCGTTATGAAGATGAAAAACAGCATGACCTTATTGCCTTCGTTTGCGATATAATGGATTCACTGGAGGAAGCCGGAGTTGGGCAGTATAAAGGCGAATTTCACAAGGAGTTAACCTCTTATGACACAGAGGACCCAGCTTTTATATTAAGATTGCGGAAAGCCGTTGCTATAGTGTTGGATGGTTTAAAACAGCTTAAACTATCACTATGGAAAAAAGCACTAGAGCACAAATGGACAATTATGCTGGCTGAAACTCATGGTCAAGATGCTGAACCTACAACCCTTGGTGCTTTGTTGGTGGTATTTGTTGAAGCTATTGATCGCAGTATTGAACGTTTAAATCAATTGCTTAAGACTGAATTAAAATACGGTAAAATTTCCGGCGCAGTTGGTGTGTATGGTTCAATCAAACCGGAATTTGAAGCTAAAGCGCTTGGATATCTTGGTTTATGGCCGGCCGCCGCTGAAACGCAAATCTTACAAAGAGACCGCATAGCGGCAGTTGCCAGTACTCTCCAGGTTGTGGCCGGCAGCATGGAACAAATAGCCCGCGTCTTTTGGGAAATGATGCGCAGTCGAAACAACGAAATTCAGGAACCTAAGAAAAAAACGCAACGCGGTTCTTCAGCTATGCCCTGGAAACGTAATCCGATCATTACTGAAAGAATAATGGGGATGGCACGCGTAGTGCGTGGTTATGCATTGTCTGCTAATGAGTGTATTGCCACACCTGGCCATCGTGCGATTGAACAATCTTGCGTTGAGCGCATAGTGATACCAGATGCCTTTATCTTGGTTGATTATATGTGTTCAATTCTGACCAAAGTGGTAGACGGTTTGGTAGTTTTTACCGATAACATGCGCCACAACTTGGAAGTTGAATCCAGGGGTGTCTGGACTGGCCAATTCGTGCGTAATGCTTTGATTGATGCCGGTATTGAGTATAATGTGGCTTACGAGTATGTTAAAGACTTATCATTTTATGCTTTAGACAATAAAGTTCATATTTTAGGTCTTTATAAAGAACGCTCATTGTCCGATTCTGATACTCGTACGGCCTTTGATGTGCTCGGTGAAGATAAACTTAAATTATTCTTTGATCCCATGACTCATATTGAGAATGGAGTTGAGCATATCTTTAAAGTACAAGAGGAAAAATGGAAAATAGCATGATAATTAATCAAAAGTAAAATTAAATAACTTAAATGAGGTTAGAATGAAAAAAAGAAAAATTGCCGTAATAGTAGGGTCAAAATCCGATCTTACTCAGTGTGCAGATGGTTTGGCGTTTCTGGCTCAGTCTGTAAATAAAGATAAGGTAGAAGTAGTAGGAATTACTGTGGCTAGTATTCATCGCAATACCAATGCTGTATTGAAAATCTTACGCTCGTTGTGTGATTTAGATGTTGACGCAATTATCATCGGCGCGGGCTGGGCTAATCATTTAACCGGCACTTGCGATGCTTATCTGCGTTATACATTGGGAGATGACAAAATGGCCGTAATTGGTGTGGCTTTTGAAGATGAGAACAATATTGACCATACTAAGGCCGCTATCTTAAGTATTACTGAAGTTCCGGGTACGCAAGTTGTATTTAACGATTATGTCGGCAGCGCTGGTTTTTTAAAGGCTTGCGAGTTTGCTGTAAATGAAAACTTACCAGAAGTTTCTTTGAAACCAGGCAAATCAGTAGAGGAGTTTAGCCTTCCCGAAGCTTTGTTGTTTGTTACACCCAAAACTAGCACAAATGAAGTTAAAGTGAGTAATTATCAAAAAGGTATCCTGTTGAATGAGGGTAAAACGAAAAAAATTTGGGAAGTAGTTGGTAGGCCGGATCTGGTGATAGTAGAACAAAAAGAAGATATCACGGCTTTTGATAATCCTAAATTTACCAAAAAATTTGCCTCTAAAGCTAAGTGCGCTAATCTAACTACCTCCCGAGTCTTTGAATTATTGAAAAAGCACGGCATTCCGGTGGCTTATGTGGAGCAGCTTAGTGATACGGAGTTTCTAGCTCCCAGATGTGAAATGATTCCTTTGGAAGTTGTTACCAGACGTTATGCCGTTGGCAGCTACTTAAAAAGGTATCCGGATTACGCTAGAGAAGGCGAGCCATTTCGTTTTGCTGAAATTAAGTTTGAACTTTTTCTCAAAACTACTGGCGGACAGTTAGTCTATAAGGATGTAACGGTTGTTGATAGTTTAAGCGAAGAAGACCCAATTATTATGTTGGAATACGCCGATGCCTTTAATAAAAGTAGCGAAAAAATATTGTTGGATGAAGCTAATCTTTACCGTTCTAAAAAACCGCCGCAATCACCCGAAGCTCCGCTGAATAAAGTTATTAAAATCAGTGCTGTGGTGGAACTAGATTTAATACCTAAAATTGAGGCTTGGGCCATAAAGATTTTTACCGTTTTGGAGGAAGCTTGGGCCAAACTGGAAATGAAGTTTATAGATTTAAAGGTTGAGTTTGGTTTATCGGCTAACGGGAAGCTGTATTTAGCTGATGTAGTTGATAATGATTCTTGGCGATTACGTGATAAGGATTGGCAAGAGCTCAGCAAAGAATCATTCCGGCAAGGTGAAAATTTAACAGAAGTGGAAAGAAAGTACGGTTTGGTAGCTGAATTAGCAGAGCAGTTACCAAATTTATAGTTAACAAAAATCCAAAAATATTTAAAGCGCTGTAACCAGTTAATGGTTGCAGTGCTTCTTTATTTCTTTCAATATGTTTTATTATCTGTTACTTTAATAATAAGCTTATTTTTAACAGATAAACTCGAAGCGCCGCGGCTGATAAATTTAGTTATTAATATGAATATTGAATACGAAGCTACTTTTCCCAATATAGATAAAACCGAAGTCAGGCGGCGTTTGCAGGCCGCGGGCGCTACTTTAGAGCGGCCGGAATATAAACAGCGGCGCGTGACTTTTAATCCGCCAGCCGAACTAGCTGATGGAAAGAAATGGCTGAGGGTGCGGGACGAGGGTGATAAAATCACTATGAGTTTTAAAAAAGTTGATGGTGACAAAATTGAGAATCAAAAAGAGATTTGTTTAACTGTATCCAGTTTTGAGCAGGCAGTGGAATTTTTGCAAGCTGTCGGTTGTGAACGTAAGGCTTATCAAGAGTCAAAACGCGAGCTCTGGCAATTGGACGAGGTTGATATAACCATTGACGAGTGGCCTTATTTGGAGCCGTTGGTGGAAATTGAGGGAACTTCGGAAGAGAGCGTACGAGAAGCCTGCGTTAAATTGGGTTTTGATTTTAGTCAGGCGTTTTTTGGTTCCGCTACTACGCAATATGCTGATAAATATGGCTTAAGCCATGATTATATAAACAATGAGGTTTTATCAATTACTTTTGCCGGCCCTAATCCGTTTGTTAAATCAAGTTAGTAATTATATTCATTCTCAAATTCTTAAGAATTTGAGAATGAAAAGGAGGATATATTATGAGACCATATAGAGTCATTGAACGTATTATGAAAGGGTGCGCTAATCATCGTCGGGTGGAAATTATGAACTTGTTGAGTCGAAACGCTGATCTGCCTTTGTTTGAAATAGCTGATCGTTTAAAAATAAATGTTAAAACAGCTTCTGAACATTTACGTCGTTTGTTTATTTCTGGCTTGGTTAGTAAGCATAATAAAGGGAATTTGGTTTGTCATAGTTTAACAAATCAAGGTAAAACTATTCTCAAATTCTTAAGAACATTAGAATGATAATATGGTAATTGAGGAAGAGATTGATTATTGGGGAAAAAAGTATCAGCCGCCGACGGTACATTTGACTATCAATTGCGCTATGCTTGGGCGGTGTGTCCTTATGGCGCGTTTGCGCACGACCCCGCCAGCCGGATTGTTAAAATTGCCTTAATCGCCCCGGCTGACTATAAACAATATTTTGATTGGGGCGGGATAACTGATTATTTAATTAAACGAGCGCAGGTATTAATATAAAAGACCAGTTAGCCAATAATGCGGTTAGCTTTAAGCAGAGCGATAGTTTATAATTTCTTTGTATGACCGGGAAAAGTTTAATAATAAATTCCCAACAGTTGATGTGGCGGCAAACCCGCAAAAACAGTGCTCCCGCTTGGGGTTTAACTGAGTTAGCTGTAGCCAAAGGGAAGGAATTGGCCATTAAGCACCAAGCCCGGGTTGATTTGGTTGTTTCCGCTTTATATTTGGCTCATACGGTATTTTCGCCGGTCCTTAAAGGCAAAGTGCAGATGAGTCATACCAGCTTGAGCAGTGAGTTTATAAAATCATATTTAAAAAAATGGCGTGTGCGGCCGGCTGACCAGGCTATCATTATTAATTCCATTCGCGCCCATCATAGCCAAGAGCCAACGGCAACAATAGAGGCGGAAGTGGTTAAAAATGCCGAATGTTTTAAATTTGTGACGGTACCGGGTATTTTGTTGGAACTACATGATTTGGGTAAAAGGGGATTAAGTTTGAGCGAGGCGGTGAGTTTTATTGAGTATAAGATTGAACAAAAAATGTCCTATCTGACTTTGAAAGATTGTAAACAGGAGGCCAGCGTCAATCTTAAGAAGATAACTAAGTTGTTGAAAGAATTAAAAGTTAGTTCGGAGTTTTAATTATGGATTTATATAATATCATACTGACCGTTGGCTATCTGGGTTTGTTTTTTATTATTTTTGCCGAGTCCGGGTTGCTTATTGGTATATTTTTTCCCGGTGACAGTTTATTATTCACTGCTGGTCTATTGGCGGCACAGGGCTATTTTAATATTTATTGGTTAATTACGTTGTGTTTTTTAGCAGCCGTGCTGGGCGACAGCGTGGGCTATACTTTTGGCCGCCGGCTGGGCAAGAAATTTTTTAAATATGAGAAATCATTTTGGTTCCGTCCCGACAATATTGCCAAAGCTCAGGCCTTTTACGCCAAATACGGCGCCAAAACCATTATCTTGGCGCGGTTTGTGCCGGGGGTTAGAACCTTGGCGCCGATTTTAGCCGGCGTGGGTGACATGAAATATGTTACCTTTATTGTTTATAATATATTAGGTGGTTTGTTGTGGGCGGTGGGGGTGACGGCGCTGGGGTATTATTTGGGCAATGTCATCCCTAATGTGGAAATGTATTTGTTGCCGCTGGTGGCGGCTATTATTTTAGTGTCATTTTTGCCAGTGGGAGTGGAGTTGTTGCGCGACCAGGAACGTCGGCGAACTATTAAGCAGAAATTGTCAGCTTGGCGCAGACAATGGTTAAAATTTTAAAAGCCTATCCATTTATTCCAAAATTTGTCACCTAAATCAACCTGACGGTGCCCCAACTCTTTTTGCAGATTACGGGTACGTTTAATAAAGCCGATCATATGCGTGGCCGTGGAAGCTAGCCAACCGATTACAAACCAGGTTAATTTGAACATTTTTGTTACCCGCGGACCAGTCCCGCCGATTGGCGGGGCGGTGCGGGGGGCGAACCACGATGGGTTCGGGATTAAGTCCCGTACCCTTTGTGGTACTGGGAGGTTTGGTTTTCTTAAAGATAGGACTTACGCGCTTGCCGCTTTAGGGGCGGGCGTAGCCCGACCCCTCAAACGGCTTTGGCCAATTTCTTCGTTAAAACCTCTGCTTTTCGCTCACCGTAGTTTTACTACGGCTTGCTCAAATGCTCGGTTTTGCCTCGAACTTGGCTCAAACGCGTAAGTCCTAAAAGACTTAAAGCGGTTGATGTTATAAAGATAGGACTAAAAAATCTTCACAAAATGAAGCCTCCACGGGTTTATCCAGCCTTCGTCCTCCTTGGGCGAACGAAGGCGGATAAATAGCCTCGTGTCCGCCAGCTGGCGGAGCAGGTTATGTTGGCGGTTAATACCGCAATTAGTCGCCGGCGTGTCAAACTCTACCAGAGCGCCGGAGAACAATGATAGTAAACCGTACCAAAAAGTCAAAGACCGGGCTTTTCTAAATCAGGCATTTTTGCTAGAATACTAACGTTTATGAATAATAATAAATCAACCTGCCCTGATTGCGGGCCTAATCCGACGCCTCATTATTTATCTTGGTTTACGGTGGCGATTGATTGGTTAATGGCGCCGTACACCCGTTTGCTGGATAAGTTATGGCGTCGCCTTAACCCTTGGCTTATTAAATTACCATTGGATAAAATCGCGCTAGTGGCGATGAAGACGGCTAATGCCTTGCATATTGGGACGATAGTTAAGGATTTGCGGCCTGACCACAGTTTGCGCACGCGGGCCTTGTGGGAGGAGGCTAAACGTCGCGGTATTGAAATATTTGAATTTAGGCCGTTTGGACGTTCGGTAGAATTGATGGTGGCGAGGTATAACGGTTATTTATTCGTTTTTGACGGTTTACCCCGCCCGCGCGGCTCAATTGGCAGTGGTTATGATTGGATGGACGACAAGTTGATAATGCGGCAGAATTTTGCCGTTCAGCAAATACCAATTGCGCGCGGCGGTATGGCGGTTTTGGCAAAAAAGGCATTACAGATTTTTGACGAGGTCCGGCCGCCGGTAATTGTTAAGCCCCGTTTCGGTTCGCGCAGTCGTCATACTTTTATTCATGTGACCACGCGCAGCCAGTTAGTGCAGGCATTTTATTCAGCGCAAAAAATATCCCCTTGGGTTTTGATAGAGGAGGAATTGCAAGGGGCGGTTTACCGGGCGACGGTTATAAACGGTCGCCTGATTGGCGTGGCGCGGCGCGATTTGCCGCACGTCCTCGGCGACGGCAGCCATACTATTGCCGAGTTGGTACAAATCGCCAACCAAAAAATTCCCAGTGGCGGTGATATTTTTGCCGTTTTAAATATCGACGATGCCACTGAATTTGAATTGAACCGCCAAGGCTTAAGTTTGTTGAGCGCGCCGGCGGACGGTCAATTTGTAACTTTGGGGCAAAAAGTAAATCGCGGGTTAGGCGGTATTACGGTTGAGGTAACGTCGCAAGTTCATACTGATAATATTCAATTATTCGAAAAAATCGCTCAAGTGGTGAACGATTCCATAATCGGCATTGATTTTATGGTTGGCGCCATCAATGAGCCGTGGCATCAGCAAACTGCCTGCGGCGTGATTGAATGCAATAGTTTGCCGTTTATTGATCTGCATCATTATCCTTTGTATGGCGAGCCGCGGAATGTGGCGGGGGCAGTATGGAACTTGATTTGGCCGCCTCCGCCTCTGGTATCATAATTTCTTCCAGCAAAGGGGTTAAGAAACTTTTAGCTTCGCTCATTCCAATATCAAACAAATGCCTAAACGGGTGACTTTCCGGAGTGTATTCGTGATGGCCGTGGATGGCGCCGTCGCTGAATAAGCGGACATGGTATTGATATATAGTATCAACAATTTTTCTCATATTAACCACTTCGTCCGGATCAATCCAGCCAATATAGTCGTTGTCAAAACCAGCCGTTTTTAGTAACTGGCGAAAATCTAGTTCGTTTAACCCGTTTTTAAGCCGACCCAATAGATAAGGTTGGCGTATATTGTGTTCCATAAACCCTAAACCCACCCAAATATCGCGGATGGTGGGGAAGATAGGTTCTATGAGCTTCCAAAAAAATTTTTTGCTAGCTTCAAACATAAAAGTTCAGGTTTTATGATAGCACTGCTTGAGCTTTAGGCCAAGAGAGAGAGGAAGAGAAATTTTATATTTTTAACAAGATAAAATATCATAGTTTAAATGATAAATGTTAATTCAATAAAAGTTTAATTTAGTAATTGTAGATTGCCACGCCTCCGGCTCGCAATGACAACTGGGAAAAATGTGGATTCAGAATGACATTGATGTTTAGTGCTCCAATATTAAAGCGTTCTCATGTTAAAGTGTTTCAATGGTTAAGTGTTCTAATGTTTTTCTTTTTTTTGCCAAAATAAGGAAAAAATGTTAAACTATAACCATTATGAACTGTATTAAAGCCTCGGAATTAAAGAATTTTTTAGGCCAGGAAGTGGAGCTTAAGGGCTGGGTGGCTAATTTTCGCTCGTCCGGCAAAATTTGGTTTGTGGAACTTAGGGACGGTTCGGGTTTTGTTCAAGTAGTAATAGATGCCGGGAAGGTGGACAAAGCCAGTTTGGCCACTTGTGAAAAATTGACCATTGAATCGTCAATTATAGTTTCCGGAGCTGTAGCCAAGCATCCTAAGTTTGAACAATATGAACTTCACGCGGTAAAGCTTATTTTGATTAATCAATCGGCGGAATATCCCATTGGCAAAAAGGAGCATGGGCCGGATTTTTTGTTTGATAACCGGCATTTGTGGCTGCGCAGTCCTCGGCAATGGGCGATTCAGCGGCTTCGCAATACTATTATAAACGCGACTTTTGAGTTTTTAAACCAGCAGAATTATATTAAGATTGACACGCCAATTTTAACGCCAACCTCCTGCGAGGGCACGACCACTCTGTTTGAAGTTGATTATTTTGGTCAGCCGGCTTATTTGGCCCAGTCGGGACAGCTTTATTTGGAGGCGGCGATTGCCTCGTGGGGCCGGGTGTTTGACTTTGGTCCGGTGTTTCGGGCGGAAAAATCCAAAACCCGGCGGCATTTAATAGAGTTTTGGATGATGGACGCGGAGGCCGCCTTTGTTGACCATGAAGCGAATTTAAAAATTCAGGAAGAATTAATCAGTTTTATAGTTGCTAAGGTACTGCAGACTAATTTAGCCGAGTTTAAAATTTTGGAGCGCGATTTAACGATTCTGCAAAGAGTCAAACCGCCTTTTTATCGTTTAACTCATAGCGAGGCGGTGCAGAAATTGCGGGAGCGGGGCAGTGATATGGGCGAGCAGGATGATTTAGGGGCGGATGATGAAACTTTGTTAACCGAGCTTTATGATAAACCGATTTTTGTGGAAAAATATCCGGCCGCGGTCAAGGCGTTTTATATGAAGCGCGATCCGGCGGATTCCAGCCGCGTACTTAATGCCGATTTGTTGGCGCCGGAAGGTTATGGTGAAATTATTGGAGGGAGCCAGCGGGAAGACGATTACGATAAATTGCTCGCCCGAATGAAAGCGGAAAAGTTGCCGATTGAACCGTTCCAGTGGTATTTGGATTTGCGCAAATATGGCAGTGTGCCGCATTCCGGGTTTGGTTATGGCTTGGAAAGAATCGTGGCTTGGATTTGCGGCTTGAAGCATGTGCGCGAGGCTATTCCTTTCCCCAGATTGATTAACAGGTTAAGACCATGAGTATTTATAAGATTACACGTGGTCAGTTAAGTGTCATTTTGATCGCTGGGTTATTAGCTGACCTTATAGGTTGGGTTGACGCTATCGGGTATCGAAGTTGTACCGAAGGCGGGCGTGTTTTCCGTGATTACTGTAAACCAGGGTATTACGTAGATAATGTATTGTGGTTGGTATTTGCCATAGTATTGTTGTCTATCCTGGTTTTTTATTATATTGGTTGGAAAAATGATTTTCACAAGTGAATGATGTTTAGTTATTTTATGAATCGTATTTTCATTTCCGAAGCGATTCCAAAAGTAGGCGAAGAAGTACTTTTGAAAGGTTGGGTGTATGTGCGCCGTGGTTGACATAAAATATACTATAATATAGTATTATAATATAATACTTAATTTATCC
>JBAZQK010000024.1:0-5270 GCA_041645215.1 Patescibacteria group bacterium
CGCTCGCGCCGGAGTGCATAATTACTGTCCCTTGCAAAAAAATCATTATTTTCATATTCCACCATTCCCGCCAAAGGCGGATAAACGTGCGTCGTAGATCCACCTTCGGTGGAAATTAGACCAAGGTAAGTTTATAAATTATATATTAACTTAATGCACTCGGCTTCGTCTTGAATTAAATTCATCTTAAGCGCCTGAATTGGCGTGACCCATACAGAATCCTGATGTTCGCTGGGGCTCAAAACAATATTACGTTTATTGACTAATACGGTTTCGTACATATGATAAACAAAATCAAAATCCATATACTTTACATAAACCGTTTTTAAATAAACTAACGTTTCCGGCGGCAAAACCAAGTTTGTCTCTTCCCTTATCTCGCGCACTAAAGCCGGCAGTTTAGTTTCGCCGGAATTTATCTTACCGGCCGGCAGACCCCATTTACCGCCGTGCGGTTTATCATTATGCCGATGCAATAAAAGAATTTCGCCCCGGCACTCCACCAAACAGCTTACGACTTCAAATTTCGGGTTAAACTCTTTTGGCGGTTCAAGATATATCATAACCAAACTCTTTATGCCTACCTGAACTAATCAAATAACCAAAGGAATCGGTAAAACTTTTCGGAGCCGAATTGAACTGCTTAACTAAATCAGACAAACTAACCCATTTTAACTCGGTAATTTCACTATGATCAACGGTAAAATCACTTATTGGCCTGTTTAATTCAGTAAAATACCATTGCGTAAAATGGGTCCACTAACCACAGTCAAAGAACTTGGGACCTTTAAAAAATTCAACCCCTTCTATACCCAATTCCTCATTGGTTTCTTTTTTAATATTATCGTCATAAGATTCGCCCTTATCAACCGTACCGGCCACCGGCGGACACCATTTTCCCGGATTATGCGTCTTAGTTAAGGAGCGTCGCGCAATCAAGACTTCACCATTACTATTCTTAACCCATAACGCCGTAAGCCGATAAATATCAGCCGCTGTTATGCTGTCACGGTCGCGATAGCCGATTATATTATCATTCTCATCTACTACCGGGATTTGACGTTTCGTATTCATATTAGTTGGATTTTTTATTTTTG
Organism: Patescibacteria group bacterium; assembly: GCA_041645215.1. Taxonomy (GTDB): domain Bacteria; phylum Patescibacteriota; class Patescibacteriia; order Veblenbacterales; family UBA10138; genus JACRFM01. The sequence goes on from JBAZQK010000024.1 coordinate 1,098, forward strand.
ACGTTTAACCACCATTTTTTTATAAACGGCAACGACAACGTGGAAAGTAAATAGCCCAACGCGGGCACAAAAGCGTTCAGCCAAGGATAATTGTTATTTATTATTCCTAACCACCAGCCGGCAATAATATAAATAACCACGGCGATAAACAAACGCCGCGTCCAACTCAACTCCCAGGCCTTATCCGCCTCAACGCGGCGGTTGCGCTCCTTAATAGCATTAAATTCATTTATAATTTCGGTTTCATTCATATAACTATCTTTTAACCAAACCGCCGTTAAAATAAAGCTCATAAACTTTCGTATTTTTGAAAAAAATTTCCTCCAAGCCGGCAAAACTTTTTACCGCGCCGATGGATTCGCTAATGTATTTCCACTGGCCCTCGCTAAATTCGGCCGGACCGCGAAACGGATTAATTTTTTTAACTAGTTTTAAGGCTTGCCGTAAAAAACTATAAACATCCTTATCAACAACTTTTTTAGACACCACTTTGCCTGAATAATTCATCGTCCACACTGCACGACCGTCTTTCCACACTATCTCCTGACCGATAAAAGGATTAAAGCCGTAATACTTGTCTTGGTATTTCCAATTTCTTACGCGAAACGAAAAACTCTTACCGCCGTCGGCCAGAACTTTTTCTCTTCGCTCGCCCGGTGCCGCGTAGGTATTAACTTTAGCCCTAACTAAAAATTCATTAATTACCATTAATCCTTCCTAATTCGGTAAGCTAACGCCTTTATTTTACAGCAAAGGCCCAATAAAAACCAGCCTAGTAAACCCCGTTACACCCCGCCGAATCGGCGGGGCATTTTTGGGGAAGATTTTTAATTTCCCATTCACCCCGTTAGAAGTTTCCACCAGTGGTGGAGTATCCCGACAGCCATTGGGATTACTTCTAACGGGGTTCATCCCCACCCTGAAGGGTGGGGCATTCTGGGTGTAACGGGGTAAAAAGGAACAACCAAGCGCTAGTGCGGGTCGCCAACCGCGCCGCCTTTTTTTATCATTCAAGACTTATGGCGGGTTGCCGTAAGTCCTGAATTTGCCTATCTATAATGCCAACACACTGTTGGTCTCAAGGATTAACAGTCGGACTTAACCTAAACTATGGCGTAGCTTGCCTGATTCAGTAATGTAGGGGGTGAGGTTTTTTTGTTGTTGCCACGCCTTGAACAAAGCAGTTGATATTTCATTATGCGTCAGGTCGGACTTGTTTTTGGGTCCGAGTGTGGTTCCAAGATATTGTTCCACCGCCGTCACATCTTCCCAAATAGCTTTCCAAGCCCGGCGGCGCTTGGCCAAAGCGAACAAATTGCCTTTATTAAGATAGCGCCCGGCCCAGGTGAGGTCAGACCGCAGATTTATATAGTAATGTTCCGGGTCAATACCATGCTTGGTCAACAGCCTAAGCCCGCGGCCGGTGCCGATGAATTCCGGCGGCACACCCAAAGAGTACAGGGCGGCGGTGAAAGGAATGGCGCGCGGCAGACTTTTTTTGCCGACCGAGCGTGAGTAACCAAATAACCCCACATGAAGCTTGCGTTCGCGCCTCTGGGGTACGGCGCGGGCCAGGTCGTTGATGTCGTTGGCCAAGGCCTCAACCGTGCGGCGGTACAAAGGGATTAGGTGATGGCAAATGGCGGCAATGTCGCGTTGGGCACGGACACCATAGCTTACGACTCGCGTCCGCGGTAAGTCGCGGTTTAAACGGGCGACAGCCCGCTTGACCGTGGGTAAAGGAAAATCATAGCGGAAGGCTGATTGGACATAAACGGTTCTGATACCACCGTATTCTTTCAGGAAGTTATCAATGCGCTCGGGCGACAAGCCACCGCGGAAAGGCAGCAGCCCCACGCCGATGGCGGGATAAATTAGGAGATTGTGTTTTTGTCCAAAGCGATGGTATTCAGACAGCGCCCATTTGCCCGCCACCACCGCCGGTATCAGGCCGGAGTTAAGCGCCGGGTCGCTGCGGGCGATATGAAGCCTAAGGTAAGAAGGTTTCCGATTGTAGGCGCGCTGATGCAACTCTAGGTAGCGCTCCAGCAGCTGGCGGCAGTTCAGTAAGCCGTCCACGCTTTCAATTAGCGGCCATACTCTAAGGTAGTTAAAATCGCTGGCCTCATGGAATAGGCGGCTGGTGAAATTGGCCAGTCTAGTAAAGGTTTTTTGCGTGGCGATAATGTGCTCAGCGCGGTCGGTCAAAGGCAGAATAACCTCAAACAGCGGCGGAGTGTGGAGTTTGAGGTTACGGGCGAAATGCTCAGCTGTGAGTATGGCCATAAACGCCCGCCCCAGACTGTAACCGCGTTCATGCCAGGTGTTGGGGATGCGGAAAGTCAAAAAGCGGTCACGGCCCAGCTGCTGTTTTTTAAAATAATTGAAGTGGGTTTGTAACAATTTATCAATTACCGCCTCGTCCACGTGTTTGCCCTCCCAATCCCACATAAATTCCTGGCAACCCAAGTCGCTAAAAGCTGAATAGCATTCGGTCACCTCTTCTTGGGTAGAAACAAAACCATCACCGACCTTTTCCCAGTAGGGCGCGCGGGCGTTGTCGGGGTGCTGGGTGGCCATGGTGGCCGGGATTAGGCGGTTCATCGTGTTTTCGGTTTTAGAAATTCCCTAAGTCCCTGTCTTAACAAAATCAGGGCACGGGTTAGTTTTTTGGTGTTAAGCACATAAGCTATACGAATTTCGTTTTGTCCTAGGCCGCGGGTGATGTAAAAGTCCTCGGCCGGGGTGACGAGTACGGTTTGTTTCTGCCGGTTGAACTTGGTGAGCATGAATTTGACGAATTGTTCGGCGTTGATTACCGGCAGTTTGGCTATCAGATAAAAGGCGCCTTGTGGCTCGTAACAGGTTACGCCGGGCAGACGGCGAAGCGCAGCCACAACTACGTTACGCCGGCGCCGATACTCGTGAGTAATTTTTGAGGTGTATAGTTTGGGGTTGGCAAGCAAAGGTATCAGGGCGTGCTGTTCCAGCGTGGGCGCTGACAAACGTATCATGGCCAGTTTAAGTGCCGCCTCCATTACAGCCGGATTGTAACTGACAAAGCTGCCGATACGCGCCCCCGGCAGGGAAAATCTTTTGGAAGCGCTGTCCACCAAAATTGTGTTTTGCCGAGCTCGCTTGATTTGTAAAAATGACGTTGGTCTGCCCCGGAAAACGATTTCGCGATAAGTTTCGTCGGCAATGATGAACAAGCCATGCCGCAAACTTAAATTTACTATGTCGTTCAGTTCTTCAGCCGACAGGGTGGTGCCGGTGGGGTTGTTGGGATTGACTACCACTATGGCCCTGGTGCGGCTGGTTATTTTTTTAGCCACGTCTTGTTTGGACGGCAGAACAAAACCGTTTTCCAGTTTTAAAGTAACCGGCACCAGCTTGATGTTGCACATGGCGGCGAATCCTTTGTAACTGGAGTACAGCGGCTCAAACACCACCACCTCATCGCCCGGATCTGTTGTTACCAACAGCGCGAACAGTATGGCTTCGGCTCCACCGACAGTCGGGATTATTTGTTCCGGTTTGAGCTTAAGGCCAAAGGTGGAATAATACTTTAGCCAGGCGCGTGTGTGTTCTTTAATCCCGGGTGAAGGCGCATAGTTCAAAGTTGCCGAGCGGTAGCGTTTGAGCGCGCGCCAAAATGCTGGCGCCGGCGGGATGTCAGGGTCGCCGACATTTAGCTTTAACACTTCAATGCCCCGGGCTTCGGCCTTAAGCACCAGCGGCAAAAATTTTCTGATAGGCGAGGAAATGACGGCCTGGGTTCGCTTTGATAGGTGGAGCTTGGCCATAATTTAATTTTGGGATGATAAGATATTTACCAAGTATACATCATTCTGTGGTTGTATGAAATCATATTTTGGCAATTAGGTCATTATTAGGACTTACGCGTTTGAGCCAAGTTCGAGGCTAAACCGAGCATTTGAGCAAGCCGTAGTAAAACTACGGTGAGCGAAAAGCCGAGGTTTTAACGAAGAAATTGGCCAAAGCCGCTTTAGGGTCGGGCTGCGCCCGCCCCTAAAGCGGCAAGCGCGTAAGTCCTAATTATGTCAATTCCACCAATACTTTCACAATCATCTTCAATTAAAATATCCGGCCTTACCCGCTCTACAATATCTTTATAAGTCTCACCCGCTTCACGATGATATATTTTACCTA
>JBAZQK010000002.1:0-130580 GCA_041645215.1 Patescibacteria group bacterium
TTCCCAAAATGTCCTCATCGTAGCTACTGCTACGTTTCCGGGCATTTTGCTCATCTTCCTTGTCTCGTTCAAAAATCATAGCTTTCGCCACGAAAAGGGTTTTGAAACCATCTCTATGAGTGACGCCGGCGTCCGCCGCGGCGAACTGCGGCCGGCCAACGCCCGGCTCAATTCGATTTTGCCTCTTATTTACGAAAATTGACTAATCTTCTCTATGACATCAGCCATACCTAAACGTCGTACGCTATCAGATACATGAACACTTAAACCTAACCAATCTTTATGTCCGTATTTGGTTTTAAAACCTATCAGCCCGCCATGGGCGCTTTAATTATCGCTGCTTTCTCCATAATATCCCGTTTGCTGGGCGTTGTCAGGGACAGATTGCTGGCTGGCACTTTTGGCGCGGGTAGCGTGCTGGATGCTTATTACGCCGCTTTTAAAATACCCGATTTTATTTTTAATACCTTCGTGTTGGGAGCAATCGCCTCGGCTTTTATTCCGATTTTTATTGGTTTGAAAAAGCAGTCATCAGCTGAAGCTTGGCGTTTAACCTCAACCATTATAAACCTGCTGGTAGCAGTGTTGTTGGTTTGCGCTGTTTTGGGAATTATTTTTGCCAGCTCGTTAATTCCCTTAATTGCGCCCGGGTTTGATGTTGTAACGACAGTGCTAGCCATTAAGCTAACTCGGCTGATGTTGGTGGCTATAATATTTTTTGGCGCGTCTAATGTACTCGGATGCGTATTGCAGGCCGAACATAAATTTTTACCATACGCCATCGCGCCGGTTTTATATAATATTGGAATTCTCTTGGGAATTTGGTGGTTGGTTCCGTACTGGGGACCTACTGGTTTAGCGGGGGGGGTGATTGCCGGCAGTATTTTACACTTATTAATTCAATTTCCCGCGGTCCGTAACCTTGGCTACCGTTGGCGGTTAGGTATAAATTTTACTCACACCGCCGTTAAGCAAGTGATTAAATTAATTATACCGCGCACCATTGGCCTGGCCGCGAGCTCAATAAACAATATAATAATGGCCAGTTTTATTTCTCGACTTGGCGTCGGCAGCTTGGCGGCTTTTACTTTAGCCGCTAATTTGCAGAGCTTTCCGATTAATGTTTTTGGGGTATCATTAGCGATTGCGATATTTCCTTTATTTAGCGAAACTTTGGTTAATGGACAAAAGACGGAATTTACTAAACATTTTTCCGCCAGCGTGCGGCGTATTTTGTTTTATATCATTCCGATTGCTGTTTTATTGTTGATTCTGCGCGCTCAAGTGGTCCGGGTTATTTTAGGAAGCGGAGCTTTTAATTGGAGCGACACAATTCGGACCGCCCAAATCCTTGGTTATTTATCGCTGGCTCTGATACCGGATAGTTTAGTGCCGCTGATATCTCGCGTTTTTTACGCCTTGACCGATACCCGTACACCCGTACTAATATCGCTGACGAGTATAGCAGTTAACTTATTATTGCTGGTTGTGTTATGGCCGTTTGGTTTAATGGGGGTTGGGTTAGCTTATGTTGCCGCCAGCTCACTTAACCTGTTATTACTTATAACCATTCTGTCGCGCAAGGTGCCGGACTTAGGAGCAAAAAATATCATTACCGGCACTAAATACATGGTTGTGGCCGCGCTGGCGGCTGGTAGCGCCACTTATTTAACGCTTCAATGGCTGGCGCGATTAGTTGATATGCATACTTTCCTTGGTATATTTATTCAGGGTTTGACCGCCGGTTTGGCGGGTTTGGCGATCTATGCGGCTCTTTGTGCGTACTGGCAATTGCCGGAGGTTAATTTTATACGAACTTATTGGAATAGCCTGAAGAAAATGTTGTTTAAATATGAAATTGGAAAAAATTAAAAATTTCTGTATCATCGCTCACATTGACCACTACGCACTACGTTTGAGTACGGGGCGAGACGATGAGGCCTGATTTTTAATCAATATGAATAATCACATTCGTAACTTCTGCATCATCGCTCACATTGACCACCCCGTACTACGCACTGTGTTTGAGTACGGGGCGAGACGATGCCGCCTGATTTTTAATCAATATGAATAATCACATTCGTAACTTCTGCATCATCGCTCACATTGACCACGGCAAATCCACTTTGGCTGATCGTTTTTTGGAGGTGACCGGCACAGTAGCTAAACGCGAGATGCGGGCGCAAGTGCTGGACCAAATGGATTTGGAGCGCGAGCGCGGCATTACCATCAAACTTCAACCCGTCACTATGGATTGGAACAATTATCAGCTTAACCTGATTGACACGCCCGGCCATGTGGATTTTACTTACGAGGTGTCCCGCTCCTTGCAGGCGGTGGAGGGGGCGATACTGCTGGTGGATGCGACGCAGGGGGTTCAGGCGCAAACGATTGCCAATTGGGAATTGGCGCGCGAGCATAATTTAACCATTATTCCGGTTGTAAACAAAATTGATTTGCCGGCGGCCAATGTCAGCGAGGCGATTAGTGAATTGAGCGACCTGCTAAATGTGCCCTCGGCTCACATCCTGAAAGTTTCCGCTAAAAGCGGGGAGGGGGTTGCCAATATTTTACAAGAAGTTATCCGCCAAGTGCCGCCACCGGCAGTTGAATCAGCCGGCAACATGCGGGGCTTAATTTTTGATTCGTATTATAACGATTTCCGCGGGGTGGTGACGGCTATTAGAATAATCGGCGGAACTATTAAAACCGGCGACAAATTCCAGTTACTGGGCAGTAAGGCGGATGGTCAAATTTTGGAAGTGGGTATTTACAAACCTAAAATGCATCCTCAACCGCAGCTTTCGGCCGGCCAAATCGGTTATGTCGTAACCGGCTTAAAAGATATCCGGTTAGCCCGGGTGGGCGACACTTTAAGCACCACCCCAGCCGTTTCTAAACCGCTGGCGGGATATCGCGAAATTAAACCAATGGTCTTCGCCGGATTTTATCCGGGCGCCGGCGAGAATCCCCAGCGCCTGCGTGACGGCCTGGACAAATTAAAACTCAACGATGCCAGTTTGAGTTTGGAGGGTGAGCACTCGGCTGTTCTCGGTTATGGCTGGCGCTGTGGTTTTTTGGGACTATTGCATCTTGATATTATTCGCGAGCGTTTAAAACGAGAATACAACATTGAGGTGGTGGTAACAACGCCATCAGTAGCTTATGAGGTTACAACTGCGCAGGGTCAAGTAATTATCGCGCGCGGCGCTTTGGAACTGCCGTCACCCGAAAAAATTAAATTAATTACCGAGCCGATTGTAAAAGCTGATATTGTCACGCCGGCCAAATATTTGGGCAGTCTGATGGCGGCGGCGCAGGAGTATCGCGGGCTTTATTTAAACACGACTTATCTCGGGCCTAATAGCCAAAACGGGCGCGCCATTCTGCACTATGAATTGCCCTTAACCGCGATTTTGGTGGATTTTTACGATCAAATAAAAAGTGTCAGCGCCGGCTACGCTTCGCTTAATTATGAAGTCGTAGCCTATCGCGCCTGCGCTATTGAGCGCCTTGATATTGTGGTGGCTGATGAGGTGATTGAGCCCTTAGCGACCATCGTCTATACCGACGAAGCTTACCAGCGCGCTCGTATAATAGTGGGCAAGTTAAAAAAGTTACTGCCGCGCCAAATGTTTGAGGTAAAAATACAGGCCAAGTTGGGTGGAAAAATCATCGCCGCCGAACGAATACCGCCCATGCGAAAAGATGTTATCGCCGGACTTTATGGAGGCGACGTTACTCGTAAGCGTAAATTACTGGAAAAACAAAAAACCGGCAAAAAACGAATGCGTTTGCACGGACGCGTCCAAATACCGCCAGCGGCTTTTATGGCCTTGGTCAGTCGCCAGGAGTGAAGCTTTGTGTGCTTATCCAGCCTTCGCTCCAGCGGGACGCTCGGGCATTTCGGCGAAAAAATATGGCGGCACCACTTAAAATACACCTAGGTTATTTTTGAGTAAACCATCTCAAATATCTCTTGCGGTGATAATTTACTGCTGTCAATGATGAAAAAGTTTTCAAATGACTTAGATTGCTGAACATTTAATGTATAGTCAAAACGATGTTTGTCAAAAATTTTTCCTTTATTTTTATCTCTTTCTTTCACTCGTAAATGTAGCACATCATAGGGTGCGATAAAGGCAAATTTGTGTAGCTGAATAGCGTATTCTTTCGAGATTTCTTCAAGTACAATTACGCGCCTTTCTGAAAGACCACTATCGATTACAGCATTTTTCTTCTGCCTGAAGACATCTTTTAATTTTTCAGTTAGTAACCAAAAAGCTTTTTCATTATCGTTGTCTTTTGAATCAGTCTTTTCAACAAGCTGTCTCATATTGTCCAAACTGAAGAATTCTGTATTAGAAAGATGTTCTTTGAGTAGTTCCCACAGAGTAGATTTTCCCGACCCTTTTGGTCCGTCAATTAGCACTAAATAATTTTTCATCTGATATTTTTAAGAATTTCGGAGTGAATCTTTTAATTATTTGAAGCAACAAAAGATCGTACCCATAAAACCGAAGGTTTTTTGTAATCAAAATTATTTCCATCAAAATCCGTTACCAGCCCTCAGACTTCTTTTAATATCAATTGTGGGCCAAGCGTGTCCCATTTGCTCGCGCGAAAGTTTGTATTGATATGAGCTTCAGCATCTCCATGCTCACGCCCCGGAGCATTTGGCAAAAGCGGGCAAGCTTGCTACAAACCCAGCAAGACCGGACTGACGCTTAACAGCACCATCATAACCGCGACGATCACGGTTAAAACAATCCAAATTATTTGATGACGACTTTTTCGTGACATAGTTTAATTTAACATTAATATAGGACTTACGCGTTTGAGCCAAGTTCGAGGCAAAACCGAGCATTTGAGCAAGCCGTAGTAAAACTACGGTGAGCGAAAAGCGGAGGTTTTAACGAAGAAATTGGCCAAAGCCGCTTGAGGGGTCGGGCTGCGCCCGCCCCTAAAGCGGCAAGCGCGTAAGTCCTATAATAGTCAAGTTCCCCCTTGCCGAAGCTTCCGGACTTGGACGGGGCGTATCCGCCATCATCCCACCGTGGCGGGACAAAGGCGGATAAACGGACGCGACTTTCGGCAGAGGCTGGTAATGATACCATTTTAAGACTTATCTTGGTTTTAAACAAATTTTACCCAGACACCCCAAGACCCCGCGACCGTGGCCGGCACCCGCCGACACATGGACGGCGGGGCCAAAAAATTGATATACTAAATGGGTTATGCCGAGAAATCTAAATTTTTGGAGTATAGTTACGTCGCGATTATTTGTGGTAGTGGCGATAATAGCTTTTGGTTTAATCGGTGTCGGCGTAGTCAAGGGCATTATGCGCTACACGGAACTTTACGGTGAAATCACTAAACTGGAAAATGATATAACTGCCTTGCAGAGTAAGAATCAAAATTTAAACCGTCTAATCGGCTACCTGTCAACTAACGAATTTAAAGAACGGGTGGCGCGACTGCAACTGAACATGCAAAAACCCGGTGAACATGTAGTCGCGATTCCCGGCATCAATGGTGGCGACAGCCAGATCAGCGCCACCGCCGTTGATACCAGCCAAACTCAAATTACTGAACGCAACTGGAAAAAATGGCTTAAATATTTTTTTCCTTAATTATGCCTGACACCATCACCAACAAAAAAACCGACGCCGCCAGCGAGCCGGCCGTAGACGCTCTCGCTATGCGAGATCTCACCACGGCTACGCCAGATCTCGCGGAGCAAGACGCAGCGATGACGAAGCGAGACAACCCCCAAGAGCAAATTGTAAGATTGAATGATATCGCCGATAAGGAAGAAACTAAATCCAAACCGACGCCGGACTACAGTCAAGAAATTCCGTTGTGGCGAGCGGAAATTTTAGCTGATTTAAAGTCAATGGTCGCCAAGGTAATGCCGACTGCTAAAGCGGCCAAACCGACACCCAGCAAACCAATCAGCCAAGCATTGCCAACTCCAGTAAAGCGCCGCGGCCTGCCCGCCATCGGCCGCTTGCAATCAGCGAATCTTAAAATAAAGCGTAAGTTGCTGTTCTGGCAACACCGGCTTATTGGGTATAGGCTTTGGCAGGCGGGTCTTATCCAAACCTTATCCCGCTTAGCAGGACTATGGCGGAGGAGATCAGTTGTGGCATCTTGGGTTACGCGGTTTCGTGGAGCGCGCCTGTCTTCCGTAGGGAGAAAACCTCCCAGTACCACAAAGGGTACGGGACTTAATCCCGAACCCATCGTGGTTCGGGGCCGCACCGACCCGATGTCCGGCGGGACCAGTATGCTGGTTAAACCGGATTTAACCTTGCGAACACCGGTTAACTCGCGGTCAATTCATATTACCAACACCGTAAATTCGCCCACCCCGCCGGCGCGCTTAATCAAAATATTTAGGCCATACGGGTTTTACATTTTGCTAAGCTTGTTGCTGACATTGGTATTTTATAGTGTTATGATTTTTGGGCGACTGGATCGATTTGTGCCCAAGGTCGCCAAAATTTTAGCAGTGCCAGTGGCGCTGATAGACTGGCGCATTATCACTTATGACGAATTTGACCGGACGCGTAATATTATTCAACGCGCTAATCGCAAGCCCGCGGCCAACTCCAATACCAGTGAGGCCGAAATTGAAAAGCTGGCCAAAGATAGTTTGATTAATGACTACTTAATTTATAATTTTGCCGCCGCCCGCCAGGTCAGCATTAATCCGGAGATGGCTAAACAAATTTGGCAAGAATTAATAAAAAACTACGGCTCACCGCCGGCGGCGGAAAACTTTACCATCACCAACTTAGGACTTAATTTGGCCGATTATAAAAAATATGTGGTTGAGCCATATTTATTGCGACTAACCGTGCTCAACTATCTTAACCATGACCCTCTGAATAATGACAAGGCCTTACGCCGCCTTAATGGCGTTAAGGGTTTGATTAACAGTAAAAAAACAACCTTTGCTCAAGCCGCCCTCAACTACTCGGAGGACCCTCCAAGTCGAGACCAAGGCGGCGAATTAGGTTGGTTTGCTTGGGGTTCACTGGACCCGGAGTTTGAAAACGCGGTGGCCAAGCTTAAAATTGATCAAGTCAGTGAACCGGTTCACACCTCTTACGGTTATCATTTAATTCAGCTGTTAGCGCTGGAAAAGAGCCCGGACCAGGCCATCCGCAATTATCGAGTGGCTCACATTTTTCTAAAAACTTTTGATTTTGACAACTGGCTGGCCGAGCAAAAAAAACAACACCGCCTGGTGGAGTTAATGCGTTTTTAGTTGCTGGTTTAGTTCCTTAGACGTCGTCTATGACAGCTTACGCTCTGCTTTTTACTCTGGCCGCCATTGGCATCAGCGAAACCGTTTATCTTATTCGCCAACGACTGCTGGCGGAGGAGCCGATTTGCCCAATTGGCGACAGTTGCGCGATGGTTTTGGCCAGCCAGTACAGCAAAACTTTCTTTATTCCCAATGATGTTTTGGGTTTGCTGTTCTATATCATGGCCTCATTCATTTCCGCTTTTTTAGTAATCGGTATTGGACCGATAGTGGTTTGGGATTTTATCTTTAAACTGGCGGTGGCGGTTGGAGCGCTGCTGTCTTTATTTTTTACGTATCTGCAGTGGCGCATCATTCGCGCCTGGTGCTTTTGGTGTTTAATGTCAGCCTTTACCATTTGGCTGATGGGAATTATAATTTTAGTGAGTAATATCGTTTAATATGGAAAAAGAAAATAGCAATCAAAGTTTCACTACCGGGTTTCATTTTTTAAGAGTCGGCTTGGCCGTCACTTTCTTGTGGATTGGCATTTTGATTTTCAAAAATCCGGAGGCCTGGGGTGGATATTTACAGCCGTGGGCCGCCGGGCTTTTGCCCATCCCGCTGGCGCAAGCCATGATCGGCACGGCCATTTTGGATATTATTATCGGCATTTTTCTGCTTATTAATTTTTTGCCGTGGCTGGCGGCGCTCCTGGGCGCTGTTCACCTTATTGTTGTGCTCACGGTCAGCGGCATTACCGATATAACAGTGCGGGATATTGGGCTTTTGGTCGGGGCGCTGGCGCTGATGATTGATTCTTGGCCGCAATCAATAATAAATCGGATCAATTTTTTGAAAAAATTAACGCCGGGGATAGGTCAATCTCCGGAAACAAAATAATTATTAACTTTTCCGCCAAAGACGGATCAGCCTATGGCTGAAACTAATCAATAATATGAACCCCGTTAGACATCTCGATTATTTCTAAAATTATTGAATGTGTCTCGCGAGGATTCAAAAAATATATGGAAGAACAAGAACAAAAAATGTCTAACGGGGTGAACAAAACTATAATCACCATTGTTGTCGTTGCAGTCGTTATATTGGGAGGATATTTCCTTTTTAAGGGAACATCACAAACAACCCCATCAGTTTCTCAACCGTCAAATCAACAAACAGCTCCAGAAGGATCACTTAAAGAAGAAACATCAGAATCGCCAGCTTCACAGGAATCGGAAAATAAAGCAATTTCCCAGCCATCCGTTAGCCAACCGCCAGCCACAAATGAAAATATAGTAACCTATACCGATACCGGTTATTCGCCAAGCACTCTTACGGTGAAAAAAGGCGAAATAGTTGCCTTCAAAAATCAAAGCCCGCAGTCAATGTGGACGGCCTCGGCTTTTCATCCAACCCACACACTGTATCCAACGACCGGCGGCTGTCTGGGCAGTACCTTTGACGCTTGCCAAGGCGTTCAACTGGGCAATAGCTGGTCGTTCCGCTTTGACTTTGCCGGCACTTGGAAATATCACAATCATTTGAGCCCCGACGATACCGGCGCTATTATGGTGGAATAAACCGCGTTATAGTTTGCTAACGTTAGTTTTTTATCCGCACTATTGCAATGTAGGTTTGAGTGAAGTCGCAAAGACGCTCCAGAAGTGGCTGGTAGACTCCGGCCGTGGGCCGTGCCCCGCACCGTGCTTGCTCTGGTGCGGGGTTCAATCCGCAGTGCCCGCCCGAAGCTTTTAGCGAAGGAGGGAAGATTTTTTGCCTGCCCGCCTCTGGAGGGAGCGAATGATTTTTTGAGGGGTAAGGGGGTCGTAATTAAAAGTATAATGCTTGCCCCGCCCTTCCCGCCTGCCCCGTAGTCAGCTTTGCTGTACTACTGGGGTGCGCGTGTTAAAAACTTTTGCCGTCTTTAGAAATCGGCAACTCCCCATAAGGGTTTATGTAACGACCACCCTATCATGTTTTTTTCAAATTTTCTAATGCCTCTCGACAAAGAGATTGGATATAATAACAACATTCTCCGACTTGATTAGTTATTTTAGCTTTGTCGTCTGCCTTAAACTCATAAAAAGGGATTCTAAATTCTACTTTCCCGTCTTCTTTTTTGCCCACCGCTTTGCCAGAATACGCAAGACTTTTAGAATTAGGGTGAACAACTTCCGAGATATCATCATAGCTTTGGCGGAGCTGAGGAAACATTTTTACTGCTTTATCAATGCAAGTTAAAATATTGACCGATTGAAATTTTGCATCTTTTTGACGAGAACCGAAAAATAGTGAAACCATCTTTTTATAAACCCCCTCACTTTTACCCGAAAGTGTTTGCTCCCATGAGTGATAAGCAAAGCCGAGAGTCTCAATCAATGCGCGAAACATATTTGCGGCGGTCTGCGGCCTATTGTTATCAATAGACCAAATTGCAGAATCGGTAAATTCATAGGTTCTATTTAGGATGCCAAGAAACAATAATGTATGAGTGTATAAATTTTTATCTTTAGATAAAAACTCATAGCCTAAATGGGGAATTTTGTCCAACTCATTTTTTATATCCTTTGTATTATAGAATTTGGGAGCTGGTGAAATCATGTTTTAAACATCTTGAGCGGGTTCTATTTCTGCCGCAGGCTCATTAATTGTTTTAGTTTGTTGCTCTTCTGTTTGAATAAGCTTATCGAGCTCATCAAATACCTTAGGTAAGTCATCTTCATACAAGGCGTTGTAATTTCCCTGATAAATAATTTTATCACGCTCGGTTAATTTCAAAGCCTTAATTGCTGTTGAATTATTTTTCCAATAATCGCTAAGTTTTTCTCGTTCCAACACTTTTGTAAATTCATCTAAGTGTGGAATGTAACCGCGGCCATTTTCAGTCGCAAAAACACTCGCGAAATTTATCAATAAATAATCTACAAAATGCTCATAATTTTTCTGATCTATTGTGGGGTTAAAACATGTTTCAAATAAGTACTTATTAATCTGTGCTCTAATGCCTTTTTTATCTTCTTTACCACTCGAATCATAATAGCCACAACCGACGCCTAAGCTAATTAAAGAATTACCCAATTGGTAAGTAGTGAAAGATTTAATTCTCGATTTTAAGGTGCCTACATGCTCGTCTGAATCCTTAACTGCTCCAATAGAAATTTTTTGATTTACGAAATCAAAATACTTACCAGTAAGATCGGATAATGATAATTCTTCGACTAAATCGAAAATATTCTTGTTTTTGTTGATATATTGATCTTCAAAAATTTTAAATACTTTTTGAGAAATCTCACGCATTTCCTCGATAGCGATATTACTTGTTAGTCCTTCTGTTGGAGCAGTGAGATCACTGTGTTTTGAAATAGCCCTCGTAAGATTAAAGATATCTCCCCCTCGATCTGCACTACAAAATAATCTAAATGCAAGTAAATCATAAAGGCCAAGAATACCTCTTTCTTCTTTGCCTAAGGCCTCAATTACACTATTTCCTACATGCCTCTTTTCACCAAATATCCACTCAGCGATCTCAGATATATTTTCTTCAGTATTAGCTCTTCGTTTACCATTCTGATCCGCCCAACCTGCAACATCTAATAATTTTATAAGGAAAAAGTTCAAGTCGTCTCGAAGTCCGACACCAATATCCTTATAAGTAAATAAGGAGTAATTGGGTATGTTCTCCAAGAGATAATTAATCAGCTTCGCCCCAGTTTGGGCGTCAAAGTCATATGCACTATTAACAACAACTTTCCAGAATTGCTCGTGGCTGTTTTCACTTTTGGAATATGCGAACTCATCTTTCGATAAAACTTCTTCTATTGTCTTTCCATTAACAATCTCGTTTTTACAATTCAGATAAAAATGGTACTGGCTGTGTATTTGTGGCTTTGATAGTTTAACTATCAAATTTAAATATTCTTCCAGATTTTTCCCATCTGTCCAGCCTCCATTAAAACAAGCATACGAGTGTTTAACCTCCTGAGGTACGCTATCAATAACTGCTCTTTCTAATCTTTGAGACGCATCAAAAACTTTATTTAATAAAAATTTCTGATTCTCCGGTAATGAATCAATATATTTTGTATATTCTACAGAATTTTCATAAGTGCTTTCGCGGGCCGAAGAATAGGTTGGGTTCTTAGCATCTTTCAGATAGCCTTTATCGTAAGGCATAACAACAGAAAAAAATCCTCTCTTGCCCCTTGTTTCAGTATTGTAAATTTTGCGAAAAATGTTTGGATAATTAATATATATCAAAAGCAAATGAATAAGATCGTGTTTATCGAAATCACTATTATCAAAATCGGTTTTTTCAATCTCGAACAATAGAGTCGTATTAATCAATCTTTTTAACTTTCGGACGTCACCGATAAAGGGCAGATAGCGATGATAATCATCTGATTTATAAATATCAATCAAGCCACCAATGGCTTTAGAGACTAATTTTGGGTCTGCTTGCGAATTCCCGACCAATTCTTTTTTAAGATTATCGGATACATAATTTATTAACGTTTGGTTGTCGAGATAAAGGCTAACTTTAATATTTACAAACTTCTCAAGAAACTCACTAATTTTTTCTGTATCTGGCTTATCCTTTTCCAGTGCGTTTATATTTTCAGTATCATAGCAAAGAACATACGATATATTGGGTAAGGTAAAGCTTTTTTTAATTACAAATAAAACATCCTTAATTGATGAAAAATTTAATCTATCAAGATCGTCTACGACAACAATAATCTTTATTTCAAAACCAGCGAGGGTTGTTTCGAGGTCTTCGAACGCATCGTCGACGGTATAATTACCAGAAAATATTTTTAAATCTAAACCAAGAAAAGAAAAGGTTGCTTTCGTGCCCTTGATAAGGTGGGCGTACTTAGAAATTAGTGGCCGAATCTCTGGAACAAAAGAATGTTTTTGAATAGTGCGGATTAATCCATCAACAAATTTTTCAAGAAGATTTGTTCTCCCTTCATATCGTAGGGGATTAAAACTATAAACGATAGCTTGTTTATAGTAATCTTTCTCCCAATATTCCTTACAGAAATTGACAAACGTCGATTTTCCTATACCCCAAGGTGCATCTATCCCAAACACCATACTGTCAGGAGACCCTTGATTAAATACGCGCTCCGAGAACCTTTTTGCCTCCTCAGTAAAACCAAGCAAATCATCGCCTGTTAATTTTTTCTCTGCATCACTAATAAAAAATGGCAGTTCTTTATTCTTAACCTTCGTAAATTTTATTTGTATCGCTCGAAGTATTAAAAGTGCGCCAAATATAATCGGGAGAGAAACTAAAAGAATTAATTGCTCGGATGTTAAAAACGATACTACCTTGGAATATAACCTGCTCCCAAATCCGTTGAATGAAGTATCAATTATAATACCGAAAACAACCGCGATAAAAATATCCCACCTGCCGCTTCTAAATATTTTTATAAAATCAGAATAAAAACCCCTAACCAATAAATAAAAACCAATAATCAAAAAATTAATAGCTGCAATTATTAAAGCCGTTTTTTCGCCGCCAGAAACTTTAATCGAGTAATTAAGGTTCGCTGCGATAGCTTGAGAAAAATACCAAGCTTCGGCCGATAAGATACCAAAAAGCCCCGCTTTAATAAGCGTGGTTAAATTGGCTATATTTATTTTTGTATTAAAATAATCATTCATTAGTTTTGTTGTCTGAAATAGGCATTTTTGCTGCTTCATAGCTTATTGCAAAAGCGTGTGTGGGCTAACACCCAGTGCGGTGGCTATTTTTTCTATATTTTTAATAGTTGGATTCCTAACACCACGCTCAATACCGCTTATGTAACTGCGGTGGACGCCAAGCTTGCGGGCAATATCCCCCTGGGACATTCCTTTTTCTTGGCGCACTTTTTTTAGACGCTCACCAAGCCTTTGATTTAATGGTTTCATATCACTTGCGGTCAGTATATCAAGTGGTGTATTATTGGTCTATAGAGTATTATAATGCTACATATGAATTACTTCCTCTACGCCCGCAAATCAACCGATGTTGAAGACCCGCCTTCGTTAAAACTTCGGACGGGCAGGCAAACAAGTCCGGTCTATTGAGGACCAGCTTGCCGTCTTGCGGGCGTTAGCCAAAGACGAAGGGCTAACTATCGCCCAAGAGTTTATTGAAAAGCAGTCGGCGAAAGTTCCCGGCCGTCCCGTGTTTAACGAAATGCTCGCCCGAATAGAAAAAGGCGAAGCGCGCTTCGCGCCTGCGGAAAAACAATGGGCTTCCGCAACGGAAGCCCATCAAAAAATTTCTAAAACTGACTTGAGTTTGATTCTGGAGCCGAGAGCGGGATTTGAACCCGCGACCTACGCGTTACGAATGCGTTGCTCTACCAACTGAGCTATCTCGGCAAGTGTTAAGTTTACCACCCTACGGGTCACCACCCGCAGGGTGGTAAAACCGTTGTCCCGCTAAGCGGGATCTCGCGAAGCGATGACTCTACCAGTTGAGCTAGGTCGGCGGGAGAAGTGGCGGGACGACAGAAAGGAAAGCTGGAGCGGAATACGGGAATCGAACCCGTGTTTTCGGCTTGGGAAGCAGATGTACTACCATTGTACTAATTCCGCTCGCTTAGGCTATGGCAGATCCGCCTCAGGCGGAGATATTTGATTTTTGAATTTATATAATGTCGCCTTGATTATACTCACTGGGAGTAGAAAAATCAAGCTTATTAAGCAAAATAATTGGCGGAGTTTATCAATTTCGTGCTATAATGAGTCATGAATTATGGCGTTAATTGAATTTAGAAACGTTAGTAAATATTATCCCGGAAACATCACCGCGGTTAAAGACATCACCTTAACCATTGAAGAGGGGGAATTTGTTTCGATGGTCGGCCAAAGCGGCACTGGTAAAACCACCCTGATTAAGTTGTTAATCGCCGCCGAGCCGGTGTCCGAGGGCAGAATCCTGGTGGCAAGTTGGGATATTACCCATATTAAACCAGTTGAGGTGCCAATTTTGCGCAAGCAAATTGGCGTTGTCTTTCAGGATTATAAGCTAATTTTAAGTAAAACCGTGTTTGAGAACGTAGCTTTTGCCTTAGAAGTTTCCAATGCCAATATTGAAAAGATTAATTCTATAGTGCCGCAGTTGCTAAAAATTGTCGGCTTGCACGAGAAATCGGACCGCTTTCCTCATGAATTATCCGGCGGGGAGCAACAGCGGGTGGTGATTGCCCGGGCGCTGGCGCATCGGCCCAAGATATTGGTAGCGGACGAGCCCACCGGCAATCTTGATTCTATTAACTCTAAGGAAATTATTGACTTACTTAAAAAAATTAATGAGTTTGGCACTACGGTTATTTTGGTAACTCACAATAAAGATATTGTGAACGAGCTGAAGCGGCGAGTTATTATGATTGATCAGGGCCGCATTCAATCGGATCATCAAAAGGGTAGATATTTATTAAAATAAATTATATGTTGATTGCAATTTATCGCGTGTTCCGTTTTGCCGGCCAAAACTTTTGGCGCAATATTTGGTTGTCGGTTGTGACGGTAACCATTCTGACTTTAAGTTTACTGTCAGTGGCGGCATTGAGTGTTGTTTCTACTTTGTCCGTTGAAGCTTTATCTAAACTAGAAGAAAAAATAAACGTGTCAGTATACCTGAAACCTCAACTTAAGCCCAGCGAAATTGAGGATGTTAAAAAACAAATGCAGGAAATTCCCGGTGTTAAGGAGATAGTTTTAGTCACCGCCGACGATGCCTTGCAAAGCTTTACCGAGCGCTACCGCGACAATCCACTGATTGCCGAGTCGCTGATTGCGATTGGAGCCAATCCCTTGGGCGCGAGTTTATCAATTAAAGCCGTGTCGGACCAAGGTTATAAAACTATTTTAAACGAACTGGAAAGCGATAAGTATAAGAGTTATATCCAAGAGGCGAGATTTGGCGACTATCGCCGTATCATATCCAGTATTAACAATCTTACCGACAAACTTAAGCGCATTGGCTATGGCGTCAGTCTGGCTTTTGGTTTAATCGCCTTGCTGGTGGTATTCAACACTATCCGGCTGAATATTTATACGCACCGCGAAGAAATCGGCATTATGCGACTGGTCGGCGCCACCAGCTGGTTTATTCGCGCGCCCTTAATGGTGGAAAGCGTTATGTACGCCGCCCTCGCCACGCTTATTTCCGCCCTTATCTTTTATCCGGCCATTCACGCCCTCCAACCCTATGTTAGTTCGTTCTTTAGTGGTTTTGATTTTAGTTTGGTCGGCTATTACGCGGCTAATTGGCACACTTTTTGGCCCAGTTTATTTGTCGGCGCCAGTCTGTTGAGCATTGTTGCCTCGGCCGTAGCTATGAGAAAATACTTAAAAACTTAACTGCGTATTATGTTTCACCCCGTTAGAAGCAGGATGCCCGCCGAATCGGCGGGGATGAATGCCCAATTCTCAACAGCGAACACGGGGTTTAATGCCCCGTGTGAGCTTCTAACGGGGTTTCACTCGGATTAAATAACAGTTGGCAATGGTAGATTTAGCCAAAAGTAAATGTAAACCTGGCGCCAGCGGAGCCAAGCCTTATGATGCCGCCACCGCCCAGCAAATGCTGCCGCTGGTGCCATGGTGGCGTGTGAGCCATAATTCTTTGGTGCGCCACTTGGAATTCACTGATTTCGTTAATGCCATCGCCTTTATTAATGCCCTAGCCAAGGTTGCGGAAGATGAGGGGCATCACCCCAATTTTAGCCTGTACTCCTGGAACAAGGTTGATATTGAGCTGTCTACGCATGCCACTCACGGCCTGACGGACAATGATTTTATAATGGCCGCTAAAATAAATAATTTGCTGGCTCAGCGTACGGACTGGCTCAAAGACTAACAGGTTATTTTAATATGAATAAATATACTGTTGCCAGCATAATTGTACTGTTGATTTTAGCTGGCTATGGCTGGCAACGCTTGATTAGTTATCGCCCGGTTGACGACATCACGCAAGCGAAACTTAACTTAGGTAATAATATGGCGGCGGTAAAAGAACCGCCCGCCATCGGTGCTCCTTTACCGGCGGTTCCCAATGATTTAGAGCAGGCTAAACAACTGTTAGTCGGCTTTTGGCAAAGCTCTGACGACCTCAAAACAGTGTTAAATTACCAGATTGATAACACGGTTATTGAATACACATCAAGTAAGCCAACTTCCACCGGGACTTGGAAAGTTGCCATAAGTTCTGATAAAAAAACCGGACAGCAAGCTCTAGTGCTTAGCCTTACAAAGCAGGATAAAACCGACAACTATTTAATTGTTAATTTATCCAAGACTAACCTGGTGTATATTCAAAGCGGGCAGGGGGGTATGCATAGTTTTAATAAGATACCCTAGTCCCTTAGTCACTTGACCATTAATAGGCTAATAACTAGAATAATTAAGCATTATTATCGCTAGGCTTCGTGTGTTCGGCTGGGGGATAGTCTAAAAAGTTTCTGTTAAAAACTGACGCCATTTATTTGAGTGTTAATTCTCTGCCGGGCTGGGGGATCGTCTAATGGTAGGACTCAGGCCTTTGGAGCCTGCTATCATGGTTCGAATCCATGTCCCCCAGCCAGGTAGAGAAAATGTAGTGGACTTCCCGCTGTAGCGGGACTATCATGCGTAGCCCCGTAGTTATGCGCTAGCATATACTACTGGGGTTCGACTTGCCCCGCCATCGGCTTCGGATTCATGTCCCTTAGAAACCACTTACTTATCTAAACCTTGCACTTAACTATGAAAGTTACAACGCGGGTAGTGGCAGTAATAATTCAAGACCATAAGCTACTCCTTGAAAAAGGTAAAGGCTATAATGAGTTATGGGTTCCAGGTGGAAAGATTGAGCCTCATGAATCCGAACTGGACTGTCTTAAAAGAGAGTTGGCGGAGGAGCTTAATATTGAATTAGTCTCGGCTAATTTTTTTAAAAAATATTTGAGTAAGCATTTTTACGACCATAACCGTTTAACTAAAGATAGGGTATACTTAACCACAGTTAACGGTGCGCCGCAGCCGCAAAATGAAATAGAATCAGTTGTGTGGTTTACTAAAGAAGACTTGGCTAGTAAAAAATATCAGCTGATTACCAATACTGAAGAAAACTTAATACCGGACTTAATTCAGGCGGGTTTACTTTAGGCATATGAAAATAGCGACTTTCAATTTACGCAACCTGTTTGCCGCCGGCGAGCATAAAATTTTTGATGAGTTGGTTACTTACACTAATGAGCTTCTTGAACAACGCCTAGAACAAGCCGCGGCTACAATTAGTGAATTGGATGCCGATATAATCGTGGTAAACGAAATCGGCTCAGCTGAAGTGCTTAAAACCATTGCCGGCAAACTTCCGGGAAAGTATTATTCATTTATGGCCACGCCCGAGTCAAGAGGCATAGCCAACGGCATACTGTATCGCGATGAACAGGCTTCATGTAAATCTTTTTGTTTATCGCCAAGCTTACCGCTCTTCATAGCTTCCGCCAGCGAACCATATGTAGGGCAGTTAAAAAGTTATCGCGAAATTATCCACTTTATTACTATTTATGCCGGCAGACCTTTGCACGTCTTGGGATTGCATTTAAAAAGTCCAGTTTTCACACCTTTAAAAAATAATCAAGAGGGCAAGGTTAATGAACCAACTAGTCAAACCGAAACTAGTGATGGAATTATCCGTTCTAACATAAGAAGACTGGCCGAAGCTAGAGCCTTGCGTTTAGTGCTTGACCAAATGTTCAGCGCTGATAATAACCTGCAGGTTATTGTAACTGGGGATTTTAATGATACTGAAACCAGCGCTACCTTGCGCGCGATAAAAGGGGAGTCAGACCTATTTCCAGAAAGGCTAACCAATGTATGCGAACGCATACCCCAGGCTAAACGATATAGTATAGTAGAAGGCGACTATCAACGTTTAATTGACCACGTTTTAGTATCTAAATCACTCGTTGAGCAAGTATTGAGTGTGGAAATCAAAAATGATAACTTACAGGACCAGGATGCTGAACCAAATTCAGCCTATTTAATTGACAGTGACCACGCGCCGATAGTGGTTGAGTTGAAAGACTAAAAATTCCATCCTCTACTAGTTTTAGTTACATACCTAGTTCTACCTGGCTCTAATTCGCACGAATAGGCGAATAGTATCCGAGGACTATTAATGCTATATTATAAACATATGAATGAGCTAGAGCGTGCTCTTAAAGCTATAGCCAACAGGCGTCGCCTAGCCCTGATAAAATATCTCAATTCTCGTCGTGAAGCATCAGTGGGGGAATTGGCCGAGGCCATCAAGCTTTCACTTAAAGCCACATCTAAACACTTGGTTATTTTGCATAGCGCGAGCATTGTGGAGCGTGAGCAACGTTCCCTCCTCATGTACTACCGTCTGGCCGAGCCTCTTCCTAGACCAGTCAAATTCATTCTCTCTTATCTCTAATTCGCGCGAATAGGCGAATAGTTTAAACCGCCAAAAGAAAAACTATAAAACGACAATATAATTTTATGATAAATTTTAGCAAGCGGACAAAATTTTTACTGGAACTCTCCAAAAAAGCCTGCCGGATAATGCTGAAATATTATAATCCGTGCGGGGTTGGTTATGTCATAAAAAATAAGAGCAGCGATTGGGGATTGGACGCCGTAACCAAAGCTGACATGGAGGTAAATAAAATGGTTTTGCGGGAAATAGAAAAACATTATCCAACTTATGACTTGCTAGGGGAGGAGATTAGCTCTTTTAAAAAAGGCCAAAAGCTGTTCGTGGTTGACCCGATTGACGGCACGCATATGTTTATAATCGGCGCGCCGTTGTTTGTTTTCTCCGCCGCGGTGGTTATAAATGGTAAACCAGTGGCTGGTGTGCTGGCTAACCCCTTAGCCAAAAGAACCCTACTGGCAGAATTGGACGGGGGCGCTTATTTGGTAGAACGTAATATTAAATTATCAGTTAGCAACCAGAAAACATTCAATGGCTCGCTAATTCGTACTGGCTGGAAGGATTGCACTGCCGCTAAACTCCTGCACCGGCAAAATGCCCGTACACCTGAAGTTTATGCTGTTTGTGAATCTGCCTCGCTAATAGCTACCGGCGGGTTTGACGGTGACATCTTTATGGGTAATGCCGCCCATGATATCGCGGCGGTTAAAATAGTGGTGGAAGAGGCTGGTGGTAGAGTGACCAATCTTTGGGGACAAGAGCAAAAATACGACCGCGGCATTAAGGGCGCTATTATTACTAATGGCCATTTGCATAAAAAGTTAGTGGCGCTGGTAAAACAATCCGGCCTGCTAAAAACTTTTCAACCAGCCGCTAAATAATATCATTCCTACATTCTGCAGAATGTAGGAATAAATAAAATAGTGATACAATGTACCAATGACCACAAAACTAAAAACCGCTGAACAAATGGAACGTCACTTTAAGGGTATGGCCAATCACTACCGCATTGCGATACTTCTTTTGATTGATAAAGAAAGTGGAATTACCGTTGAAGCTATTACTGAACATCTTAAAGCAAACTTCAAAACCATTTCACAACACACTCGCTATCTTATGAATGCCGGACTTATCAAAAAACAGTACCAAGGGAGAATGGTCGCACACTATTTGTCGCCCTATGGCAAACACTTTGTCAGATTCATTAAGAACTTTCAGCGTTTAGGTAGTAAATACTAACTAACAACATTCTAACATTCTGCAGAATGTTAGAGTGATTAAGATGATAAAGTTTCGTGCGCCCAAGCGTGCCATTAAAGGAAAAATTGTTGTTTTAATTTGACTAATCCATAAAAGCCTAAAAACGAGCTTTTATGGTAAATAAAGAGACTACCTGAAATTTAGGTAGTCCCTAAAAAATAAACAATTCTTTTTTGTTACCAGTAAGACGAATAACTATATTCCTTAGGCGGTATATACGCTCCGGACCTGCCTGACATAATATACTCTCTCCTTGATTCTTGGCGAATCTGCTCACACTCAAGCGTTTTTTGCTGAAGCAATCTTTGTACTGTAATTCCCAATTTTTTAGCTTCCTCGGCTATTTTTAATAAATACTGCTGGCGTAATTCTTGTTTACGCGCCCGTTTGCGCATAATTCGTTCAGTGGTTGATTGAACTATCTTTGTCATTTTGTTAATCCTCCTAGCTGTGTTATTTGCCAATAAATTACCTCAGTTATCCACAAAAGTCAAGTAATAATCCTACCGCAGAACACCTACCGCAGAACATTTGTCTATAAAACGGGTTACATCTACACTTAATAAATATGCCAAGGTTTAAAGATATATTAGCCTTGTTAATTTTACCGATTATTGTAGTCGGGGCTTACTTAATGGTGTATATTATCTGGCGAATGTTCAATCTGCCGACCAACGAAGCAGCCGCCAACCTGGTTATGGAAAAATTTTCGCAATACGGCTTATGGCTGGTGTTCGTGGGCGCTTTAATTGAAGGGTTTTTTGTACTAGGTCAGTATTTTCCCGGAGGAGCGATTATATTCCTGGGGGTGATTTCCGCTGGTAAAGATATTCCCCGCGCTGCCGCGGTTGTCGGAGTGGTTTTTCTGGCGTTCGCGATTTCTTATACGCTTAATTATTTCCTGGGTAAATACGGCTGGTATAAGTTGTTTTTAAAATTCGGCTTGGGCAGTTCTCTGGCCACGGCTCAAAAAAAATTGATTAAGCAAGATACGGCGGCTATGTTTTTTAGCTACTGGGACCCGAACCTAGCCTCCCTGACCGCTACCGCGGCCGGCATTTTACAAATACCTCTTAAACGCTTTGAAACTATATCTTTATTAAGTATAGCTTTTTGGAGTACGTTTTGGGGTATATTTGTTTACCAACTGGGTCAAAACGCCTTTAAAATAATGGGCTTAAAATATGTTCTAATAATCTTTGTTATTTGGTGCACAATCATTTTACTTAAACACTATCTTTACAGCAAAAATCGGCCTATAGTATCAATTAATGAGCAATGATATACTAAACAACATGACTGAATATAAAAAACTAGCTCTAAGTCTTGCCCGCCAAGCCGGTGATATTATGAAGGCCAACTTTGAGTTAGGCATGAAAAAAGAATGGAAAGAGGACAAATCACCCCTAACAGTTACTGATTTACAAATAAACGATTTAGTAATAAACCAAATAAAAGAACGCTTTTCTGAACATGATATTTTAGCGGAAGAACGTAGCAGTATAAGCGGTAAGAGTGAATACGTCTGGGTATGCGATCCCATCGATGGCACTATTATGTTTTCCCACGGCATCCCGATTTGCACTTTTTCTTTGGCCTTAACCAAAGGCGGCGAGAGTATTTTGGGCGTCGCTTATGATCCTTTTTCTGACCGGCTCTTTACTGCCGAAAAGGGCCAGGGGGCATTTTTAAACGATAAAAAAATATCCGTCTCCACCGAATCCAGGCTGGACAAAGTAGTAGGCGAATATGAAATGTTTAAAAGAGCCAAGTATAACATTAACAGGCTGACCGAGCACTTGAATATGGTAGAGGAAGTTAAACTTATGCACTTTTGTTCCATTGTTTATCCATCGTGCTTAATAGCAACTGGTGATGTAGGTTTTACAATATTTCCGCACACCACGGCTCATGATATGGCGGCAGTTAAAATAATAGTAGAGGAAGCCGGCGGCAAAGTAACTGATTTGTTCTAGACGCAATGGTACAATATGAAAATTTGGATAAAAATTTTAACGCATTTTTGGTTGGTATAGGAATGGTGTCGCCAGCTGTGCTTCAAAATTATTTTTACAGCCACAACCATCATTTAAAAGGGCAATACTAAGATTTAACAAAGACTCAAATCTAACATTATATAAACAGTACTATAGGCCCAGCTGAGCTGGGTTTTGTGTTTATATAGCTAGTGTATTAAGCTGATAGTAGATTATGTTCAAGGGTTTAAAGAAACTTTTCAAAATCGCCGGACCCGGGGTAATAACCGGCGCGGCCGGCGACGACCCCTCCGGCATCGCCACCTACACCCAAACCGGCGCCCAGTTTGGCTATGGCCAGCTTTGGACGGTGTTAATGATGTTGCCCTTTCTGGTGGCCATTCAGGAGGCTTGCGCCCGCATTGGCGCGGTTACCGGCAAAGGCATTGCCGCGGTTATTAAAGAAAATTACAGCAAGAAACTGTTATATTTTACCCTATTGCTTATTACGGTCGCCAATACCATAAATATTGGAGCTAATCTGGGAGCGATGGGAGCGGCCGCCAGTTTAATAATTCCGGTTGATTTTGCGGTTTTGACTTTGCTGTTCACGGCTCTAATTCTGATTTTGGAAATATTCACCAGCTATAAAGTTTATGCTCGCATTTTAAAATGGTTGGTGCTGGCGTTGTTGTCATACCCGATTACTTTGTTTTTAGTTAAACAACCCTGGCTGACATTGCTAAAAGCGACCTTTATCCCGCATATTGAACTAAGTTTTGCTTTCCTTTTTATAATCACCGGCGTGCTGGGAACCACCATTTCGCCTTATATGTTTTTTTGGCAAGCGGCGGAGGAGGTAGAAGAGGAAAAAGCAAAACATCGCATTAAAAAAGGCGTGCCTTCTATAACTAAGCGGTTTTTGCGGTCATTGCGGCTGGATAATTTTTTGGGTATGTTGTCGTCGCAAATTGCCACCTGGTGCATAATTGTGGTGGCGGCCACGGTTTTAAACGGCAACGGCATTACCGACGTGGCCACTGCCGCCGACGCCGCCAAAGCCTTGGAGCCTCTAGTGCAAACCTTCCCCAATGCCGGTTTTTTGGCCAAGCTGATATTTTCCATTGGTATTGTCGGTCTGGGTTTGCTGGCGGTGCCGATTTTATCAGCCTCCGCCTCCTATGCCTTGTGTGAGACTTTAAATTGGAAAGCCGGCTTAAACCTAAAACTCAAACGAGCTCACGGTTTTTACGGCATTATCACCATCGCTACCTTAATTGGGCTCATAATTAATTTTATCGGCATCAATCCATTTAAGGCGTTGGTTTATACCGCCGTGTTCAACGGCGTGGCGGCGGTGCCATTGTTGTTCATAATTGCGCGGATTGCCCGCAACGAAAAAATAATGGGCCAATACAAGAGCGGCTCGTGGTCTAACTTTTTTGTGTGGACGACTTTTATTGTTATGGCCGCGGCGGCAGCGGCGATGTTTTTTACTTTAGGTTAATTTATGATTAAACTAGCACTGCAACGCACTGGCTTTACCCTGATTGAAGTTTTGGTAAGTGTGGCTATTGTAGCTATGCTGGCTACGATCGTGGCGGTTTATTTGCTGCCCGCTCGCACCAAGGGGCGTGACGCCAAACGAAAGGTGGATATTTCGCAAATCGGGCGGTTCCTTTCAGCCGGTTGCTATATGCCTGACGCCGGCAGCGGTGAGTACGATATGGCTGATTTAGCAGGTGAATTAAAAGTTAAATATCCCGATTATGGAGGTTATTTGAGTAACTTGCCGTATGACCCTAAAACCGGCGATTCAATTAAAACCAACTATCGTTATGGTGTTACAACCGACGGCCGTAAATGCGCGTTATACGCGAATTTAGAAACTGATTCGGAGCCGATAACTTTGCCGAATCTAACAGCTCCCGCGCCGGGCGGCGGAAATGGCGTGCTGGCGGCGCCAGCTGTGGGTTGGAACGGAACTAATAAATATTTTCAATTTTCTAATTAGTAGAATTGTTGATTATCTATGAATAGTTTAATTAAAGCCGTGTTGTTTGATTATAACGGGGTTATTGTTGATGATTTAGGCGCGTGTGGCCGAGCCGAGTGTGATGTAATACATAGTTTAGGTGGTCAAAAACTATCAATATCTTACTGGTTTAAAAATATTCACCAAGATTGGCAGAAATTTTATATGGCGCACGGTGTACCGCGTAAAAATCTCCGCCAAACCCATAAGTTAACGGCCAAATATTATCATAAATATGAAAAGTATATAAAATTAACACCTGACGTAAAATTAATCTTACAAAGATTGACTGAGCGAAATATTAAGTTAGGAATCTTAAGTGCTGCTAGTAGAGATATTGTTAAAGAAGGTTTAAGACGATTTGGTTTGGCAAATTATTTTTCTTTTATTATTGGTGGAGATGATGTTGCTAAACAAAAGCCACATCCACAAGGGTTGAGTAAGGCTGTAAGATTGTTTAAGGTAAAACCACAAGAGGTAATGTATGTGGATGACATGCCGTCGATTTTCGTAGCGGCTAAAAAAATGGGCGTCAAAACCGTAGGATTTTATTCCCGGGTCAGTGGCGATTTAAGTTTGGCTGAAGTGCGAATCAGAGATATTCGCAGTTTATTAAAATATATAAAATGAGCGCAATTTATTTTGACATTGGCGGAACCTATGTTAGGACTGAAGTTATTAAAAATGGCCGAAGTTTATTTTATAAAAAAGTTCGTACAGCAAAAAATCGTATTAAATTTATTAGTCAACTAAAGAGCGTGATTAATAAGTTAGTTAAAAAATATAATTGTCAGCAAATTTGTTTTGGCGTGGCTGGTGTGGTTAGTGGTTCAAAGGTTATTTCTTGTGCTAATATTAAATATTTAAGTAATTTTGATTTTAAAAAGATAGTTCCACCTCAAGTTAAAATTTTGGTGGATAATGACGCCCGAGCCTGGCTAAGTCAAATTGTGGTCAACAATCCGCAATTCCAAAATGGCACTATCTTAGGAATTACGGTCGGTACCGGTATCGGTCGGGCGGTGGCTCGGGATGGTAAAATTTTAAAAATAAAAAAGTTTGAACATCGGGAAAAATGGGAATCGGAATATCAACAGCGAAAATTTGAACCGAGTCCGAAATTAGCGCGTTGGTTTGCTGAAAAATTGCGGCCGATTATCAATTTTTATAAACCTGATTTTATAGTCTTGGCTGGCGGTGTGATTGAGAAAAAACAGGGGTTTTATAGAGAGTTAGTAAATAGTCTAAGTAAAGGCAGTCCTAAGGTTAAAGTTGTTAAAGTGTTTTAGTCAATTTGCTTGAAATTAGTCAAATCGCTATACTGTTTTTATGCTGCAATCTCAATTATTTTCCAAAACCTCCCGCCAAGTGTCAGCCGATGAGGTGTCTATTAATGCCAAGCTCTTAATTCAAGCCGGTTTTGTTGATAAGCAAATGGCCGGGGCTTACAGCTATTTGCCTTTGGGTTACCGCGTATTTAAAAAAATAGAACAAATCATTCGTGAGGAAATGAATGCCATTGGCGGCGAGGAAATGATTATGACCGCCATGCAGCCCAAGGAATTATGGGAGGCAACCGGGCGCTGGGAGACCGACGAAAATATAATGTACAAATGCGAGGACAAGAACGGTCCAACCGTCGGGTTAGCTTGGACTCATGAGGAGGCGGTGACGGTTATTGCCAAGCGTTTTATCAGTTCTTATCGCGATTTACCGCGCTATGTCTATCAACTGCAAACTAAGTTCCGTAATGAGCCGCGAGCTAAATCAGGTATTATGCGCACGCGTGAGTTTATAATGAAGGATTTATACAGTTTTCACGCGGACGAGGCTGATTTGGATAAATATTATGAAGTGGTCAAGCTGGCTTATTTAAAGATATTTGCGCGTTGTGGACTGGAGGCTTTGGTAGTGGAGGCCTCCGGTGGAGCCTTTACCAAAAATTACTCTCATGAATTTCAGGTTATAACTGAAGCCGGCGAGGATTACACGGTTTATTGCGCCGCTTGTAAGTACGCGCAAAATCGTGAAGTTGCCCAAGGTAAAGTCGGTGAAGCTTGCCCGGCTTGCGCCCAGGCTAAACTGCAAGAAGCCAAAAGTTCAGAGGTGGGTAATATTTTTAAACTCGGCACAAAATTTTCCGAAAGTCTTAAGCTTTATTACACCGCCAAGTCAGGTGAACAAAAGCCGGTTATTATGGCATCATATGGAATTGGTCCGGGTCGGATAATGGGAACAATCGTTGAGGTTCATCACGATGATGCCGGTATGGTGTGGCCCCCAAGCGTGGCTCCCTATAAAATTCATTTGCTGGCGCTGGCGAGCAGTGAAACGGCGCTAAGTAAAGCTGACCAGGCTTATTCCAAACTGACAGCGATGGGAATAGAGGTGCTGTATGACGACCGTCAAGAATCAGCCGGCATAAAATTAAAAGACGCCGACTTAATCGGTCTGCCGTGGCGGGTAGTTGTCAGCGCCAAAACCGGTGATAATTTTGAGATTAAGGCCCGCCACCAACCGACCAGCCAGCTGTTATCATATTCGGAGCTATTGAATAAATTTAGTGTTCAGTAATTTACTGGACAACTTAGCGTTGTCAAGCTAAACTAGTATATATGTTTGGTATTTTTTTGCGCCGTTTTTCCAAAGACATGGGGATTGATTTAGGCACGGCTAACACTTTGGTCTACGTTAAAGATCGCGGTATTGTCGTGAACGAACCGTCCGTGGTTGCGATAAATTCTCGTACTGATCAAATTGTCGCCGTGGGCGAAGAGGCTAAAAAAATGATCGGTAAAACTCCGGGCCACCTGGTAGTGAGTCGTCCTTTGGTCGGTGGCGTTATTTCTGATTTTGAGGTGACCGAAAAAATGCTTAAGTATTTTATTGATCGGGTACACCGTGAAACTTACACTATTTCGCCGCGACCGCGGGTGGTTATAGGAATTCCACTTGATGTCACCGAGGTTGAACGAAAAGCGGTTGAAGACGCGGCTTTATCCGCCGGCGCCCGTGAGGTTTTGCTGATTGAGGAACCAATGGCGGCCGCCTTAGGCGCCCGTCTGCCGGTTAAAGAGGCGACTGGTCATATGATTGTT
Organism: Patescibacteria group bacterium; assembly: GCA_041645215.1. Taxonomy (GTDB): domain Bacteria; phylum Patescibacteriota; class Patescibacteriia; order Veblenbacterales; family UBA10138; genus JACRFM01. Next base: position 27,077 of record JBAZQK010000002.1, read on the forward strand.
GATATTGGCGGTGGTACCACGGAGATTGCCGTGATTTCCTTGGGCGGCGTGGTAATGTCGCGTTCACTGCGACAGGGCGGCGACGATATGACGGAATCGGTCGTTCAATTTGTGCGCGATAATTTTAATTTATTATTAGGCGATCGTTCAGCTGAAGACATTAAAATAAAAATCGGTTCGGCCGTGCCGTTGGATAAACCTTTGGAAATGCGGGTTCGGGGCCGTGATTTAATGACCGGTTTGCCCCGTGAGATTGTGGTGAATGACAGTCAGATTCGTGAGTCGCTGCAAAAGTTATTAAAGCTAATGATGGAGAATGTTAAAATCACCATTGAGAATACACCGCCTGAATTGGTAGCCGATATTTATGAGCGTGGTATATTATTGTCGGGTGGTGGTTCGCTGCTGCGCGGCTTAGATAAATTACTGGCGGGAGAATTGGCCATTCCGATTCAAGTGGTTGATGATCCGTTGACCGCGGTGGTACGCGGCACCGGGGTTATTTTGGAAGATTTAGAAAGTACGCGCGATTTATTATTGCCTTCAATCCAGCGATCTTAGTAAATTATTTATGCAAGGTCAGGCTCGTCGGCGATTGAGTAAAATATTAATACTGCTGGCGGCGCTGGTTATTTTAAGCCTCCGACCGGTGTGGCGGACCACGCAACAACTTACTCAACCAGCCATTAATTACAGTCTTGAGCTGGTTGATAGGTTGGCGTCCGGTATGGCAACTTTTTTGAACGCTGGTCAGTGGCAACGCGAAAACGAGCAATTACGCAACCAAGTAGCCTTATTGCACGGTAAGCTAGGCAGTTATGCCGAGTTGGTAAATGAGAACGAGCAATTGCGTCAACTTAACGCCATGGTTGTTCCGCTTGGCTATAAAAAAATAGGCTCGCGGGTGGTGGGTCAGCAGATAGATGAGTCGGGCTCATATTATTTACTTGATCGCGGCTGGCGTGATGGACTGCAGGTCGGTATGCCGGTGGTAGTGGGTTTAGAGCAGAGCCAAGACGTTGTGTCAGCTACTATATTGGGCACTATTCAAACAGTTAGTGAACGAATGTCGTCTTTTAATTTAACTACCTCCAGCGCCAGCCAAATTATAATTCAAATTAATAACGAATCATATACCCAGACCTTAGCCGCGGGCGAGTATAATTTAGCTATTAGATTAAAATTTATTCCCCAAGATAATAAAATTGAAGCCGGCCAGTTAGTGTTCACCAGTAATTTAAATCCTTTAATTCCACCGGGCCTATTGGTCGGCGTGATTAGTGAGGTAAGTCAGATTGAAGGTGATTTTTTTAAGTCGGCTATAGTTACGCCGCCGCTGGAGATTACTAATTTAAATTATGTTTACGTTTTGGCTAAGTAATGCTCATGACAGTCTTAATCAATATTTTATTAGGATTAGTTTTAGTGGCCGGGCGTTGGTTACTGTTGGGCTGGTTTGGCCTAATAGCTGACGCTTTGTGGGTTAGCGGGGTTTTGTACTTTAATCGTCAAACCGGCTCGCAACGGGCTTTGTATTTGTTATTGGTTGGCAGTTTAGTGATTGATTTGGTATCATCAAAAACCTTTCCCCTATATACCGCCACGACTGGGATAGCCTGGTTTATTTACAGTGAATTTATTGGAGCTCATTTGTCATTTTTAGGCAGTTGGAACCGGTGGTTGTGTTTGACGGTTTGGTTGATTTTGTGGCGTGTCGTCCGTGTAATTCTAGTTTTATGGTTATGGTTTAGTGGCCTAGACGGCGCGGCACCGACCAATTTAGATTGGCTGACCTGGTTAATTTGGTTAGCGGGCGGAACCTTGGTTTGGTTGGTGGTGGAATGGTTAATTCGCATTAAACAGCTGCCTTATTATTTAGAACGGTAGTATGACCCGGCCAAAGGATCCATTTGTAATAAAGGAAACTGGCGGCGATATTAAAGATCGCTCAGTTAGTGGTTTTAGTTGGCGGGCCTTGGAAGGCACTACTTTGGGAGAAGTTGGAGTGGCCACCTTGCGCCGGGTGATATCTCAGACTGTGCCGTATTTTTGGTTGGGCGGCATTTTGCTGGTCTTACTGGTCTTAGCCGTAAGATTGCTGTATTTGCAAGGTATACAAGGACAATATTGGCGCAATGTCGCCGAGGGTAATCGTATTCGATTGGAATATTTGCCAGCCATTCGCGGTCCGATGGTGGATCGGGCTGGACGCCCCTTAACGCGGAATACCCCAAATTTTAGTCTAGTGGCGACGCCGTCTGATTTGCCAAAAAATGAAGTTGAGCGTCAGGCGTTGCTGAATGATTTGCTCGCCCAAGTGCCGCCTGAACTTATCCACCAAGAAGAAATCAGCGCTTTGTCCAAGGCGTCTTATTTGCCGCAAGTTATAGCCTCTAACATTTCGCGAGAGTTAGCCTTGGTTTTAATGGTTAAGACGGCTGGTAGTAAGGGCGTTAAAGTGGCGTTGATTAACCAGCGTGAATATTTACTTGGTTCGGCCGCCGCTCATATTTTAGGATATGTCGGGCAAGTTACGCCAGCTGACTTTGAGTCGCCCGGTGCCAACTATTTATTAAATGACAGTATCGGAAAAAGCGGCCTGGAGTACACCTACGACGGCGTCTTACGCGGTCAGGTTGGTCGTAAAGAAGTGGAAATTGACGCCCTGGGCCGTGAACAAAAAGTCTATGCGACTCAAGCGCCGCAAGTCGGCGGTAAATTAATTTTGACGATTGACAGTGAATTGCAGCAGGCGGCCTATGAACAACTAACCAGCGTGGTTAGTCAAACCGGGAAAGGTGGCAGTGTAGTGGCGCTGGATCCGACAACCGGCGAGATTTTAGCATTAGTTAGTTATCCTAGCTTTGATCCAAATATTTTTACCCTCCGGCGCGATGCTTTGGCTATTAAAAGTGTTTTATCTGACCCGCGGCGGAGTATGTATAATCGCCCCGTAGCCGGCGAATACCCGCCGGGCTCAACCATCAAACCGTTATTAGCCGCGTCTGGTTTAGCAGATGGCATCATAACAACCGCGACTACCGTAATGAGTACGGGCGGACTAAGTTTGGGTGACCAGTTTTTCGCGGACTGGAAGTCGGGTGGACACGGCCTGACCAATGTCTATAAAGCGATAGCTGAATCAGTCAATACTTTTTTTTATTTATTAGGCGGTGGAGCCCAGGATCGACCGGGCTTAGGAATAAATCGCCTGGATTATTATTTTGATTTATTCGGCATCGGTTACAAAACCAATATTGATTTGCCGGGAGAAAGAGTTGGTTTTGTTCCAACCCCAAAGTGGAAGTTGGCGTTAAGAGGTGATCGCTGGTATCTTGGTGATACCTACAATGTATCAATCGGGCAAGGCAATTTGCTGGTAACGCCGCTGCGTTTGGCAGTTGCTTACGCGGCGTTGGCGACAGATGGAGTAATACGTTGGCCTCATTTGGTTAGACAAATTTTATATTCCGACGGTCAGGTTGAGGAAATTAATCCGAAAGAACTGGGTAAACTATCTTTTAGTCCGGAGGTTTTGCGGGTGGTGCAGCAAGGTATGCGTCAGACCGTGACCGAGGGCAGTGCGCGCTCGTTGCAGGCTGTGGCGTGGCCGGTGGCTGGTAAAACCGGAACCGCCCAAACTGGTACGCGAACCGCTCCCCATGCTTGGTTTGCCGGTTATATGCCAGCTGTCAATCCGCGTTTTTTGGTAGTTGTGATGTTAGAAAACGGCGGTGAGGGATCCAGCGCCGCGGTGCCAATAGCGCGTAAACTTTTTGACCGGTATTACAATACCTATAAACAAAAATGAAGCCTCTCCCTTTTGTACAAAAGGGAGGGTATCTTCCGATACCCGCCTAACCGCTCGTGCGCCTGCTCGGCCCACGGTCCCGCTAAGCGGGGCGGGCCGGCCAAGATCAGCCTAGGGCTGACAAGTGTTAAGGTGTTCAGGAGGATTAAGTATTCATGAAGCTTCAGACTTAAGCGCTTGACAGGTGTTTAATTTGTCATTATCTTTAGTTTGTTATCAAATTACCCCATTAGAACCTGTTTGTCGCCAATCCAAATTGGTACAGATAGTAATAGGACTTACGCGCTGGCCGCTTGCCGGGCTGGCGGAGCCCGACCCCGCAAGCGGCTTTGGCCAATTTCTTCGTTAAAACCTCTGCTTGGCGTTCATCCCGCCAGGGCGGGACTCGCTCCAATGCTCGGTTTTGCCTCGAACTTGGCGCAAACGCGTAAGTCCTAAGTAATTAAACAATTGTCAATTTATATGAGTAATCAGAGTTATATAACTAAACCAGGGTTGGACAAACTAGCACAAGAGCTAAAAGTGTTAAAAACTGATAAACGTAAAGCCATCGCCAGTCGTATCCAGGAAGCTAAAGAGTTGGGTGATTTATCGGAAAACGCCGAGTATGCTGAAGCAAAAAACGAACAGGCGTTTATTGAGGGCCGCATTATTGAGATTGAAAATTTGCTTAAGAACGCCATAATCATAAAGGCTGAAACCGGCAGTGAGGTGGTAAAAATTGGCTGTACGGTTATTTTTGATGGGCCCCACGGCGAAAAAAAATATACCATTGTCGGCTCCAACGAGGCCGACCCCAGCCGGGGTTTAATTTCTAACGAGTCGCCCATCGGCCAGGCTTTTTTGGGAAGTAAGGTGGGTGACACGGTTGAAGTAAAGTTACCCAAGGGCGTAGTTCACTATAGCGTAACAAGTATTAAATAGCCTCCTAAGTTATAACACTCCACCCGAAGTACATTGGGGTGGTAGCCAAAACGTCCGTCCTCCGCTGTCCTCAAAAAGGTGAACGAAGGATAATAAATTATGAACGCTCGTTATTAGGCGGGCGTTTTAGTTTGTCAAAATGGCTAAAGTCCATTAAAATATAGTCACTTAATTAACCATCATATTTATGTCGTCACGTGAAGAACAAGAATTAAAAAGCCGATTAGATAAGTTGAAGCAATGGTCTAAGTTGGGAACCGAGTTATATCCGTCAATTTGTCGGCGTCAACATACTTCAATTGATATAATAAAGCTGGCGCAAGGGCAAAATTTGACTTTACTGGGCGAGGATTTAAGTCCGACAGCCTCAATGATGGTTTATACGGCCGGACGACTAATGACCCTGCGTCCGCACGGATCGCTGGTGTTTGCCACCTTGCAGGACCAGGCCGGGTTGATTCAGCTGGCGTGGCTGAAAAACAAGACGAAGCCGAAAGAGTGGGAGTTGGTGCAGGCGCTTGACCGCGGTGATATTATTGCCGCCGCCGGGCCAATTGTAAAAACTAAAAGTGGCGAGGTAACAGTTTTGGTAAAGGAATTCACGCCGCTGGCTAAAGCCTTGCGGCCGTTACCGGAAAAATGGCACGGCCTAAAGGATGTCGAGGCCAGGCTTAGGCAACGCTATGTTGATTTAATGATGTCGGCGGAAAGTCGTGAACTTTTTATTAAAAAAAGCCGGTTTTGGCAGACGGTTCGTTCTTATTTAATGACCGCCGGTTTTATGGAGGTAGACACATCAGCCTTGGAGGTAATTGCCGGCGGGGCAGACGCCACGCCATTCGTAACGCACCACCAGGCCTTAGATAAAGATTTTTATCTGCGCATATCTTTGGAATTGCCCTTAAAGCGTTTGCTGGTAGGAGGTTATGAAAAAGTGTTTGAAATTGGCAAAGTTTTTCGCAATGAAGGTATAGATACCGAGCATTTGCAGGATTACACTATGTGCGAGTTTTATTGGGCTTATGCCAATTATGAGGACCTAATGTCATTCACGCAAAAAATGTATCAAGAGATTGTGCAAGCCGTAACCCATGCACCAGAGTCACTGCGCGGCACGGTGCCGGGCGCAGCTGGTGGTCTTACCACCACGTATCAAGGCACGATGATTAATTGGGCAGGGGAGTGGCCGCGCCGAGACTATTTTGCTTTGATAAAAGAAATATCGGGTGAGGATTTAGCCGGCGTTACTGAAGTAACAGCTTTGCGTAAATTGCTTGATAAGCATCATCTTAAATATGAAGCTAGTATGGGCGTGGGGCGTTTGATTGATTTGTGGTTTAAGAAAAAAGTGCGCCCACAAGTAACTGGTCCGATATTTTTGATTAATCATCCGGTGGAAGTGTCGCCCTTAGCTAAACGCGACCCTAAAAATCCAGCGCGGGTGCAAAGGCTGCAGATTATCGCCGGCGGTTCGGAATTGGGCAATGGCTTTTCTGAACTTAATGACCCGTTTGACCAGCGCAGCCGTTTTGCCGAGCAGGCTAAATTGCGCGCCGCTGGTGACAGTGAGGCCATGATGCTGGACGAAGATTTTATTACCGCTTTGGAATATGGCATGCCGCCCGCCGCCGGCTTTGGCCTGTCCGAGCGGCTATTCAGTTTTATAGTTGACAAATCCATCCGCGAAACCACTCTTTTCCCGCCGATGAGGGATAATTAATATGGTAGAGAATTTATTGATTCGTTTTGTTGATTCTGCAATCTCCGCGGAGTTACTTAAACAAGTAGCGGCGGAACGATTTGGTGATATGGTTAAAGCAGTGGTTGATGTGGAGCGCAAAGTAATGGCTATAGGCGGTGAGCTTCATGCCGACGAAGAGCAGTATCTTTTAGAGAATGGTTCTATCCCAACCGACTTGTGGGGTATTAACATTTATATTAACCAGCCCTTACCGCAAGCCGTAGAATTTGATTCCATGATTAACGTGCGTCCCAGCCAAGCCAATCGCTCGCGGGGTGTGGATAATGAGGAGTTGCGGAAAAAGATTATTGGGGTTGTACAATCTTTAGTAGGCCAACCTTAAACCGTATCGTCATTGCGAGCACGTTCACTACGTTCAGTGTAAACTCCGCGAAGCAATCTAATCTATATGTAATTACTTATGCAACATCGTGATTTATCAGCTGGCAGGTGGAATGAGCTTTCGGTAAGCGCGCAGTTCGCGAACATCGGCAGCGAGGTAGGGCGAGCTATGTCCGCTCACGAGCAAGGCCTTATGGCGCGTCAAGAAGCAGCTCTTAGACGTGCGTTTGAACTGATTGATATGACGCTAACCAATATGACTTTGCGTTCATCAGCCAGACGCGAGGCGGCGCGAGTGCGGGAGTTGGTGGCAGATTACTTTTATGGAGATAATAGTTACCAGACTAATCGTCAACAATGGGACAGATACTTTAACCAGTTCGCGGTGGCCGCCAACGCCGCCCGCCGCGAGACCACTCCTTTCCCGCCGATGAGGGATAACTGATATATCGAAATTTCGATATATTGATATATCAATATGGCATCAATCAAGAAATTTGAAGATTTGGTTTGTTGGCAGAGAGCTCGGCAACTGGCCAATGAAGTATTTAACTTGACAGATAAAAGTCAATTTAAAGATTTTGACCTTAAACGACAAGTACGGCGAGCCGCAGTATCACCAATGTCCAATATAGCTGAAGGTTTTGACAGAGCAACCCGTAATGAATTCATAGACGCTTTATACATTGCCAAAGGAGAAGTTGGCGAAGTTAGGAGTCAGACTTACTTAGCTTTTGATAGAAAATATATCAATCAGTCCGAATTAGAATCTTTATTAAAACTGACTGATGAATGTTCTCGCTTAATTCAAAGCTTTGCCTATAAAGTTAAGGGCGGCTCTAGGCAAGGCATTCAGTTTAAAACAGTAAAGAAAGCTGATGATTTAGATGAACTGATTAATAGTTATATTGATAAATAAAATTATGACGCGTGACGGTGCCTGGCAATTAGTACAAGAAAAGGTTAAAGGTGCGTTCTTAAGGAACCACCTTTTGGCATCCGAGGCCATAATGCGCGCGTTGGCCCGGCATTTCCAGCAAGACGAGGAAATTTGGGGACTGGCTGGTTTGGTGCATGATATAGATTGGGAAGTAACGGAAACAGAACCGCAGACGCATGGTTTAATTGGCGCGGGTTGGCTCTCCAGCGCTGGTTTTCCAGCCGAGGTAGTAGAGGCCGTTAAAGTACACAATCATATGACCGGCCTTGAACCCAAAACACTGTTGGAAAAAACTTTATGGTGCGCGGAGGAATTAACTGGTTTAATTGTGGCTTGCGCTTATGTTCAGCCGGATAAAAAACTGGCGAGCGTTAAACCGTCGTCAGTCAAGAAAAAATTTAAAGATAAAGCTTTTGCCGCCGGTGTGAATCGTGAAATTATTTTAAAATGCCAGGAAATGATTGGATTGAGTCTGGATGAATTAATTGACATTGAACTTAAGGCGATGCAAGAAATTGCTAATGATTTAGGAATGTAATATATGAAACAGACTAATTTGATAGTGCAAGCCATAATTGAGCACCGGGGTAAGGTACTGGTTGGCAAAAGATTAAAAACATCTAAACATATGATATTTAGTTCGTGGCAAATTCCCGGTGGGCATCTTGAACCTGACGAAACTTTTGACCAGGCCGTCAAGCGTGAAATCGGCGAAGAAACCGGTTTGCGTATTAGGTTGATTAAATCATTTCCGTATTTTTTTAATCGCCCGTCGAAAGCAGGCGATCAGGTTTTATTGCTTTATTATGCCAGGGTAGTCGGTCGGCGGTTATTAAAGAGTAGCCAGGAGTATGGGGAGTTTGCTTGGATTATAAAAAAAGATTTAAAAAATATGGAATTTACCATTGGTACCAAGCGAGCCTTGACTTATTGGTTTAAATTGCGTAATAGGTAAATTATATGAATATAGAAAAAATACTACCAATAAGAGAAGACGAGAGAGGAGCACGTTATGATTTGGAAATTATTAAAGTAGTTATACGCAAAAGCGGTACTATCAGCGCTGACCATCAGCACCCTGAAGCGGAAGTACTTTATTTCATAAGCGGTCAGGTTAAGTTAACAGTAGGCGAGGAAACTCAAATTATTACCGCGCCGGTTAAGGTTACTATACCGCCTAATACTTATCATAAGATTGAAGCTTTGACTGATTTTATTTTGCTTTACGAAAGATAGTACTATGTCTTACGAAAAATCTAATAAACTTCATATTGTGGCGGTAACGGCAGTTATTCGCAATCGCGAAGGCAGATATTTATTGCTAAAGCGTCATCCCCGGGAGATTACTTTTCCTAACAGGTGGTGTTTTCCCGGCGGTAAAGTTGACGGCAATGATTCAGTTGAATACACCTTACGCAAAGAAGTTAAGGAGGAGGCTGGACTCAATTTGTTGCCGGGAAAAATATTGTTGCGGGATACGGTTTTTACCAGACCGGACGGGCAAACAGCCATGGTTTTTACCTATCTTTGTCAGGCCGACGACAAGCAAGAAGTTAAGCTAGATGTTAATGATTTTATTGATTATAAATGGGTGAGACTAGAAGATTTAAAAGATTTGGAACACGTTGGCGTGGACGAGGAAATAGCGCAGGCGGAAAAAATACTTAATTTAGGAATACCATTTGACCGTCTGATTACCCCGTCTGGACCGAAGGAATAAATTTATGGCTAAGTTATTAATTGCCACCAAGAACCCGGCTAAGTTTAAAAACTTTGCCAGACTTTTAGCCGGTTATAATTTTGACATAGTATCGTTGGCTGATATTGGCGTAGCAGTCGGCGTAGTAGAAACCGGCACGACATTTGAAGAGAACGCCAAACTTAAGGCCAAGGCTTATTTTGACCTGACCCAATTGCCTACGCTGGTAGATGACAGTGGTCTGGCCATTGACGCGCTCGGCGGCTGGCCGGGTTTATACTCGCGACGGGTCTGGGGACCGGATAAACCCGAAGCCACGGATGAAGAAGCTCGGGCCGAAGTATTAAAGCGCCTGGCCGATATACCAGATGGTAAACGCCAAGCCCACTTCATAGTGGTGGCGGCACTGGCTATGCCAGACCGACAAGTATACACAGCCACTTTTAGCGTCGACGGAGTTATTTCACGTGAACCACGCGGGACGCTTTCTCCCGGTTTCCCTTATCGCACAATTTTTTACCTGCCTCAGTATGGTAAAACAGCAGCTGAGCTGGAAGCTGAAGGTAATCATGATAATTACCTAAACCACCGAAAAAACGCTATAATGAAATTTGATAACTATTTAAAGCAGTTAGAAGATCATGCTCAGTAATACAACTTGGCTAGCACTCGCCCTAACCACCAGCTATTATAACTTTATGTCTTATCTAACATCATTTAATCATTTATTCTTGTCTAACCACGCTTCGTGTGTAAGGGTGGTTAAGCCAAGTTGATATACTGGGTATGCCCAGTAACAAAACTTCACTATACTCGCAAAGGCACTTGATATTAATCCTCATTTATAAACCTATGATTTTAGTTTCAGCTAATTTAATTTCTCTTTCACTCGGCTCGTATAAAGTGCCTAGTGAAGTTATTGTTACTGGGTATGCTTGATATTAAATTTATTCACGAAAACCCGGAGTTAGTCAAACAAGGTACAGCCGCCAAAGGCCGGCCGGCTGACGTGGCGGCGATTTTAAAATTGGATACTGAGCGTCGCGCTTTGCAAACTGAAGTTGATGGTTTGCGCCAGGGCCGGGGTGACAAAGTAGTAGATATTGAGGCGGCTCGTGCTAAAAAGCAGCAGTTAAAAGTCAAAGAGGATGGGCTGAACACAATTTCTGAAAAGTTGGAGGCTTTACTGTCAGCTGTTACCAACCTACCACGGCCGGACGTTAAAGTCGGTAAGGATGAAACCGAGAATGAGGTCGTAGCTACTTGGGGTGAGCCGACTAAGTTTGATTTTAAACCGCTTGATTATATGACGCTGGCGGCTAAGCATGATTTGATTGATATGGAGCGCGCCGGTAAAGTGTCAGGCTCCCGCTTTGGCTATTTAAAAAATGATTTGGTTCTGCTGGAGTTCGCTTTAGTTCAATATGGTTTAAGTAAAGTTTTGCCGCACGGCTTTACGCCGGTTATTCCGCCGGTCTTAATTGGCGAGCCAGCTATGCGCGGTATGGGTTATTTGGACCATGGCGGCGAAGACGAGACTTATCATTTTAAAGAAGAGAAAATGTATTTGGTCGGCACTTCGGAACAATCAATCGGGCCTATGCATATGGATGAGGTCTTGGCCGAAACAGATTTACCCAAGCGTTATATTTCATTTTCCACTTGTTTTCGGCGCGAGGCTGGTTCTTATGGCAAAGATACACGCGGTATTTTGCGGGTGCACCAGTTTGATAAGCTGGAAATGGTAGTTTACGCCCAGCCGGAGGAATCGGACAAAGAGCATGAATTTTTAGTTAGTCTGGAGCAAGAAATTATGCAGGGTTTAGGCTTGCCCTATCGTTTGGTGCGTTTATGTACGGGCGATTTAGGCGACCCGTCAGCCCGAACTTATGATATTGAAACTTGGCTGCCATCGGAAAATAAATACCGGGAGACTCATTCTTGTTCAACCACGACTGACTATCAGAGTCGGCGGCTTAATATTCGTTACAAAAATGCCGCCGGCAAGCTGGCTTTGGTTCACATGCTTAACGGTACGGTTTTTACTAATCGCGCCAGCATCGCAATCTTGGAAAATTATCAGCAGGCTGACGGGCGCATTATGATTCCAATGGTGTTGCGGCCGTATATGGGTGGCCGGGAGTACATTGGTTAATATTATGCCACAAAATATTTCACACCATTCTTGGGTGGAGGTTAGTGGCAGCGCTTTAATTCACAATTTAAAGCAGTATCGCCGCGCCTTAAAGCCGGGCGTGAGTTTACTGGTGGTGGTAAAAAGTAATGCTTATGGCCATGGTTTAACGCTGGCCAGTCAAGTGGCAGCCCAGTCCGGTTTAGTGGATTGGCTGGGAACAGCTTCACTCAGCGAAGCCTTAACCTTGCGCTCAGTTGGTTTTAAATTGCCTATCTTAGTTTTGAGTTATTACCATCCTTTGCAAGTTGATGAACTTATTCGCGGTATTAAAACCAATATCTCTTTTGTGGTTTATGAAACTCAAGCTATTAAACAGTTGGCGGTGGCGGCCAGGAAAGCCCGGCAACGCGCCAAAGTGCACTTAAAAATTAATACGGGTATGGCGCGGCTCGGGATAGATTATCGGGAGGCCAGTCAATATCTTCGTTTGATTAAAGGTGATAAAAATTTATTACTGGAAGGTGTAGCTTCGCATTTTGCCACCGCTGAATCAAAGTTTACCGGTTTTTTGCAAACTCAATTGGAAAATTTTGACAAGTTCCTGGTGGAAAACAGTTCATTATTGGGTTCAAAGATTTATAAACACATCGCTTGTTCAGCAGCCATTAATACGCAAACCGGTTCGCAATATAATTTAGTCAGGCTAGGTATAGGTTATTACGGTTTGTGGCCGTCGTTTGATAATAAGACCATGGTTAAAAAAACGCAGCCATATTTTAAGCTGCAGCCGGCCTTAACTTGGAAAACAAATATTATTGAGTTGCAAAAACTGGCGGCTGGAGTGACCGTTGGTTATGGCCGCTCTTATTTAACTAAGCGGCCGTTAACCATGGCCGTCTTGCCTATTGGTTATTGGGATGGTTATGACAGAAAATTATCAAATCATGCTCAAGTTTTAGTGCAAGGGAAGTTGTGTTCTATTATTGGCCGTGTTTGTATGAATATAACTATGGTTGACGTCTCTCATGTAAAAAACGTTAAAGTCGGCGACGAAGTGGTGCTGCTGGGACGCCAGGGCAGGGGAGTTGTAGCGGCCGAGTATTTAGCTGAAAAATCTGCTACTATTAATTATGAGGTGGTCACGAGAATTAATCCGAACTTGCCTCGAGCATTAGTTGGTTAATTTATGAAAAAAGCTAAAAAAATTCGCGTGGGAGTTTTGTTGGGCGGCCGCTCGGCCGAACACGAAGTGTCGATTGTATCAGCCCGTTCGGTGATGGCCGCACTGGATAAAAAAAAGTACGAAGTCATTCCCATCGGCATATCAAAGGAAGGTCATTGGCTGGTAGGGGAGCGGGTAGTGAATTTATTGGAGTCGGGAACTAAAATTCCGCGACAACTGGCGCAAATATTGCCGGCCGACCCCATGGTTAAATCGCTTGTTCCTCTGGTACGCAGTTCAAAGCGCGAAGCTAAGGGTACCGAGATTGACGTGATTTTTCCGGTTTTACACGGCACTTTTGGCGAAGACGGTACGGTGCAGGGGTTGTTGGAACTCGCTAATATTCCCTATGTTGGCGCCGGGGTTTTGGGTTCAGCCGTAGGCATGGATAAGATAGTCCAAAAAATGATTTTTCAGGCTAACCATTTGCCCACGCCTGATTTTGTTTATACCACCAGCCATTATTATAAGCGTGCGGCGATTAAGTTTCATAAACAAGTGGGTGCCCGGATAGGCTATCCTTGTTTTGTTAAACCGCCTAATTTGGGTTCCTCGGTCGGTATTAGTAAAGCGCATAATCAAACAGAATTAGTAAAAGCTATTAAGCTGGCTCTCCAATACGACCGTCGGGTTATAGTGGAGCAAGGTATTGAACAGGCTTGGGAAATTGAATGTGCGGTTTTGGGTAATGAAGCTCCTAAGGCCTCAATCGCCGGACGAGTCATAACCTCAAATGAGTTTTACGATTATGACGCTAAATACGTAGATGGCAAATCACAGTTAGTGATTCCGGCGCCTTTGCCTAAGGAAGTTATGGCTAAAGTCAGAAACTTGGCAGCGCAGGCTTTTACGACGCTGGATTTAGCCGGTATGGCGCGAGTTGATTTTTTGGTGCAGCCTAGGAAATGGAAAATTTATTTGAGTGAAGTTAATACTATTCCCGGATTCACCAGTATCAGTATGTATCCTAAATTATGGTCAGCCAGCGGGTTACCTTATCCTAAACTGCTTGACGAGCTGATTAAATTAGCCTTGGAACGTTTTAAAATTAAGAGCCGGCTTACTATCAGTTATCAGCCTAAATCCTTATGGTATCGTTAAAGTTTTTTTCTCGTAAACGACGCCGCGAGCGACGACGTGACTACTCAAGCCAGTACCATGGCCAGCCGGTAGTTATGAAGCAATTGACCCGGGCTTATCACCGGGGTGGTCGGCCAGCTCACAGTAAATGGTTGATCAAATATGGTCCGCCGATCGCAATGGCAATAATGATTGCAATTGCTTATTCTCCAATTTTTCGTATTCGTAATGTTATTATAAATAACATTCCTTTTCGACAAACGGAGGAGCGTTTGCAGGCGACGATGCAGGATTATTTTACGAGTAGGCGTGGTTTTATTTTTCCGCAGTCTAACTTGCTTTTTTTTAGGGCCGAGTCGGCGCGTCAGGCGCTAAGCCGTGAGATTTACAGCGATAAGGTAGTATTTGAACGGCACTGGCCTAATGTTTTAAGGATCAATTATAATCCGGAGAATATCATTGCCCTGTGGCAGACCACCGGTAAACTTTTTGCCGTGGATCAGCGCGGCATTATGGTACAGGAACTGACTGGCGTAAAACTATACAATGTTGATTTGATTGTAGTTGATGAGGTTAACACGGTGGATCATAAGATCGGCGATCAGGTAGCCGGCCAGCAACTGGTTGATCTATTGGTCAATTTGCCCGGCGCCTGGGGCGGCAGCGTTGGTAAATTCAAGATTGAACGGGTGGCGGTGGATACTCAATTTTTACCAACTGTTGATATTTATACTGCTGACGGCTGGTATGTAATGGTCTCGGCCGAGGAGAGTATTGATAAGCAGATGCTAGTTTTAAAAAGATTGATAGATGAAAAAATTAAAAATGACATTAACCGCGTTCAATATATTGATGTCCGTTTTATTCAAAAGGCCAGTTATTCATTTAAGAATTAAGCGGCGTTAATAAAACTTGGAAGCCGTAACGGCTTACTCCACCGTAGTCCTTAAAAAAGGTGAAGGAAGGCCGGAAGCTGTGGGGTATTATGGCGTAGTCCCGCAAAGCGGGACGAAGACGGATAAATCCCGTTACATTTCCACGGGGTATTAGACGGACGCGGAAATTGACCCCGTTAGAGATGCGGAACAAAGTGTAATTTGTAGGATGTTAATGTGTGCGGAGCGTATCTTACTATATGTTTCAGTACTGAGTGAATCTCTAACGGGGTGAATCTGAATTTGCTGCGGTATCCCCGCGGCCAGACCGCGGGGTTTTTAAAATGTAACGGGATAAAACTATCGTACATTTTGCGACACAAAGGATGTTACCGGCAAAGTAGTTTGAGTGTGTAATAAATATTATTGACATAAAAATAATCATAATTGGCCGCAGAATTAAAAAATGAAGCCGGTGAGTTGGTATAGTAATTGCATGTACCTGTGATTACTTATTACCGATTTTCCCAATTCAATTTACCAAACAGGATTTTATTATTCTCCAGTTATTCCCGCCTGCCTAAGCCTGTCTTAAGACAAGCGAAGTTAATAAAAAAGAAGATTTAAAACTAAATAATAAATAATCAATTATGCGAGGCATATGGCGGGCAGGCCCGCCTGCCTAAGCCTGTACAAAGTAAACGATGCTATTAAATAGAAAACTACAACACTAAATAATAATTATCGATTGCAAGAGGCCGATGGCGGGCAGGTAAAAAATGGAAAAATTATGCAGTTTTATGACGAAGTCATAGCTATCTTCATACCCCTGAAATCAACCTCGGGCCATATACGAGGTTGGTTTTTTGATAATATAAGGCCGCGGGGCTAATTTAAGTGTAACCCCGACAAATAAAGTGTCTGCTAATTATTACACAAAAAACTGTCCGGTTTTATAAAAAGCCACGACTTTATTGGTTTATAATTAGGACTTACGGGTTTGAGCCAAGTTCGAGGCAAAACCGAGCATTTGAGCGAGCCGTAGTAAAACTACGGTGAGCGAAAAGCGGAGGTTTTAACAAAGAAATTGGCCAAAGCCGCTTGAGGGGTCGGGCTGCGCCCGCCCTGCAAGCGGCAAGCCCGTAAGTCCTAATAATAACAAAAACATCAATTATAATGGGAGTAGCCGCTATTTAGGGATAATAAGAGTTTAAGCGGTATTTGCCTGATTTTAAAGACTATGTTAAACTGAGTATAATATCCCAAACGCTCAGTTATTTATACTATAGACAAATATAGGTCATATGCCAAACTCCCCTGCAATAAATAGCATGACTGATGAGGCTAAAGCCTGGTTAGCAGGTTTTATTGATGGTGAAGGTTATATCGGTTTAACCTTTCAAATAAAAAAAGCAACACCAACCTCGGCCCGCACGCCTCGTTATCACCCTTATTTGATAATAGCTAATACCAATAAAGCGGTTATTGAATATATTCAGACCATTTTGGGTGTGGGCAGAGTTTATAATTTTTTTCCAAAAAATATAAAATTCAAAGGTGCTTATCAAATTAAGATTAGTCAGAACAATGATTTGCAGGCCGTTTTAACAGCCATACTCCCCTATTTGCGGGTTAAGTCTGAACAAGCTCGTATAGTTTTGGATTTTTTAGCCAGACGAAAAGACATTAAACCTATTACTAGCCGCGGTCACAGAGGCGCGACTTCATTTGGTGAAGCCGATAAGGCTTTATATCAACGTTTATTGGATTTAAATAAGAAAGGACCATAAATATGCTGCCGCACTTTGATGATTTTCTGCTTTCATTGCAGGTGAATAATTATTCTAAAGAGACGGTCTATAATTACGAGCGCGACCTTAAGGTGTTTGAATTTTTTTTGGTTAATGACATAAAATTGAAAAATTTTGCCAAAATTAATAAAAAAACCATAGAACTTTATAAGGCTTATTTGGCCTCCAGAGACCGTGAGACGGCGACTGGCAAAAAAAGTCATGGCCAACTAACAAGTTTTTCAACTAATAGATTTTTATCTTCTTTGCGTCGCTATCTTAAATACTTGATTGAAATGGACCTGCCTACTCCCCTGCCGCCCGAGGCGGTTAAGCTGGTAAAGACTGAGCGAAAGCACCCGCAGGTGGCGGAATTCACTGAACTGGTGCGCTTAATTGAATCACCAACTTGGTTAGAAAAAAATAAGGTAGTTGGTTTGCGCAATCGGGTGATGTTGGAGGTTTTATTTGCCACTGGTATGCGGATTTCCGAATTAACCGGACTTAATCGGGTACAAATCGACGACAGCGGCCGTATATTTATAACGGGTAAGGGTAAAAAACAGCGCTTTGTTTATTTGACCGAGCGGGCCAAAAAATATTTGAATATGTATTTAGCTAAACGTCCAGATACACACCCGGCCCTATTTATTCCCTACCGGGGAGGGAATGCCGGTAAGAATAACAGACGTTTATCAACTAATTATTTACAAATGAAAATCAAACAATACCGCGAGACTTTGCGCATAAATGTGCCAACCTCGGCCCACTCCCTGCGTCATGGCTTTGCCACTTATTTGGCGGAAAGCGGCGCTAATCCGGCAGCTATTCAAGTTTTACTCGGTCACGAATCGCTTGATACCACTACCCGTTATGTCCACGCCTCCGATAAATATGCCGAAAGTACGCATAAAAAATTTCATCCGTTAAAAACTTGACATTATCCATTTTTATATGTAAGTTTTAAATTAAAATAACATATCAACCAAAAGAATGGGAGCAAAAATGGAAACCTTAAAAAATATTTATCTTTTTTTGACTGGCCGTAAAAGCAGTAAATACATGGGATTTTTATCCCAACGTTTGCTCTGGATTTCGTCTAGTTTTTTTATTTCCGGCGTTGTATTAATAGTATGCATATTAGCCGTGGACCGGTTGGGTGCCAACGTGACCTATAAGGATTATGCGATTGTTGGCGCAATGTTTTTCGGTGTGGCCGCATCAGTTGTAGGATTTGTGGTGGTACCTGTGGCATTAAGGATGTTTTTGGCGTGGTTGTTTCCAAAAACTTCCGGGCTCGGTTTATTGCGCTGGCAGATAACTTCGGAGGCAGATGAAACAATTTGGTGGGTAGCAGTTATGGTTATTGGTTTAATTTTGTTTTGTTGGTTGTCCACAACCTCTTTCTTATTGGCGCAAGTGATAAGTTATGTAGGCGGCGCTTTACTGCTTTTAATTTTCATATCTCATAATAGCAAGCCGGTCAAACCAACCAAAACCTAAAAATAAAGTCTTAATAAAAGAAGCGTACCGAAATTCATAGGTACGCTTTTTAATATGTACATTTATATATCAAATTTATATGTCAAAACGCATTTGCGCATCTCCAGAAGTTAGAACTCTGTCATTTTCTGGGTTATTGGTAAAATCTTTTTCTTTATTGAATTCGTTTTGCAAATTTTCAGAATCCAGCTGTGCGACCACAGATTTAATATCTGCGGCAGATTCAATAGACACCTTAACCGTGGGCCAGGTTGATTTAATGGTATTTATGAACCACTCATCAAGATTGCCCGACAAAGCGCGGTCGTAAACCACTATCACCTCCTCTGTTAGCGTATTTTTAAATTGATGCAGGTACGCTCCTGTGCCTTTATCAGCCACTACGTATATACTTTGAGGGTCATCATTGCCCGACGGGTATTCAATATCAAAGTATTTAAGGCTAAGGGAGACTGGTTTAGGAATAGTTAATTTGTCTTTTAATAAATTTTGGATTAAAACCAGAACCTTTTTCATTGTTAATTTCCTTTGTTTGTTTTAGATTTATTTGCCCAAATCTTAGCACAGATTGCTTATTAATTCAAGTATGGCGGTTGACAGAATTTAGAAAATGGTTTACAGTGGTATGCTAAAAACAAAAAGGTTATTTAAAAATGGAAAAGTCAGTCTTTATTATTAAGCCTGATGCCATGAAACGTTCTAGAAAAGTTAAGAATGTTTTGCTTCGGGCCGGGCTTAAGATTGTCAGCAGTAAAAAAATTCGACTTACCCCAAAAATGATTGATAGATTTTATGATAATTTACGTCACAAAAGATCTATCCGTCAAGCTACTATGGATTATTTGTTGAATAAAACAGTGGAAATTGGAGTAGTAGAAGGTAAGTCAGCTATATTGCGTTTAGTCGCTGTTTGCGGCCAGTGGACTAATCCGAAAAAATGCGAACCTAATACTATTAGGGCGCTACTTGGCGGTAAACAAGGCAAAAGAATTAACCGCAGTTATACTTTTTGGCGGAATGCCATACATCGCTCGCGTAACAAAAGTGAGGCCAAAAGAGATCTTAAAATATTTTATACCATCTAATACCCAAGCAAAATTTGTTAAATCAAGCTTGGGTTTTTTATAGATGAAAAATAGTTGGGTAGGTTTTTAGGGCAGATAATCCAACGGGTTGATTGGTATGCCGTTGGCGCGCAATTCAAAATGCAAATGCGGACCAGTGGTTAATGATCCGGCGCCACGGGTGCCGGGCGTGCCCCCCACCGCGCCAATTACTTGTCCTTTGGCAACGTAAGTATCCTCGGTCACATCAATACGGCTGACGTGTCCATAGACACTGGCAAAACCGTCTTTGTGGATTATCATAATGTAGCTGTAACCTAAGCCCGCGTCTTTAGCTCGCGCGACATAGCCGGCCGCGGCCGCTTTAATCGCGCTACCTTGAGGTTGGGGAATGTCTATGCCCGGATGTTCAAAATAACGGCGAAAGATATAGTTGGGATCGTTAAAATAGGTTGATATGCCCTTATAAGGTTTAACTGACCAAATAAAGTTGGTATCAAGCTGATCAAGCCGGCCGCCCAATTGCAAGCGTTGCCGAACTTCCTGCTCCATTTTTCTGATGTCGCTATTGGCTCTCTCCTGCTCCAAAATTGTTTGCTGCAATAGTGACTGGTACTTGCTTTCCGACAATTTAGTTTGACGCAGTAACGACTCCTTAGTATCTTGCTGAGCCGAAAATTGAGAACGCGCTGTCTCCAGTTCGGTTTTAACCTTAAGCAACTGGCTGCGATAATTACCTAAATCTTGTTGACGGTGTTCCAGTTGAACTTTGGCTGACTGAACGTTATTTATATTAAGCTGGAGCGTCCGTTGCAGTTCGGCTAGATAATTTAACTCCTCAAAATACTGCCCTAACGAGTTATTTAAGGCAATAACTTCTAAAATGCCGCGCTGATCCGACCGATTCAACTGGCGCAATATTTCGCTGATTTTAATTTTTTTGTCGCTGAGGTCGCGTTCTTTGCCGCCGATATCAAGGCTGACTGCTTGTATTTCCAAACTTACGGTATTCAAATTAAGCTCTTTGGTTTTAATATCCAGCTCGGCCCGGGCAATTTGATCATCTAAAATATTTAATTGTTTTTTTAAAGTTGAGGCTTGAGCTTGCTTTTGGGCAATGGCGTTTTGATAAGCGTCCATTTGTTTTTTTAAGTCGCTAATTTTATCCTGCTTTTGCTGAATCTGATTTTTCAAATCATCAATTGAGACAGCCTTAACGTCGGGCGTCAGATAAAAGCTTACCAAAGCCAAAACAAAAAATACCGCTGCCATTTTGGTTAATTTAATCATGATAAGACGCCGTGAGCCATTGTCAGACGGCGGGTGGCCTCTTCTTGGCCTAAGGCAAATAATAAACTAGGGACATCGGGTGATTGTTTTTCCCCGCTTAGCGCCACTCGCACCGGCCACAAAAATTCTTGATTGGTAAACTGGTTAGCTTGTTTAATTTGCTCAAGCCGCTTTTGAATGTTGCTTAAACTCCACTCCCCCAGCGCCGCCGTTGAATTTAGCATTGTCTGAATAGCAATTAATGTTTTACCGGCTGAACCGTCGGGCGGAATTAACAGCCCCGACGAGGGCGCCGCATCAGCTTTAAAAAACCAGACCGCCGAATTATTGACATCGCCTAAAATCACCAAGCGCGGCTGCAAAATTTGCGTTAAGTTAATGGTGTCTTGGCGACCGCAACCGTATTGTTGGCCGAGTTTAAGATAAAATGGCTTAAGCAGATTATTCAATTCAAGCACCGGCAAATTCTTGATGTAGGCGCTGTTAAACCAATTCAGCTTAGTTATATCAAAAATCGCCCCGGCTTTTTGGACACGCTCAAGATTGAACGTTTTAATTAAATCGGCGGTGGAAAATATTTCCTGATTATCAACCGGATGCCAGCCCAGTAGCGCCAAAAAATTAACCAACGCCGCCGGCAGGTAACCTTGCTCAATATAGGTGGCGAGCCAAACTGATGCGCCGTCTTTTCGTTTGGATAGCTTGGCGCGATTGGCATTAAGCACGTTTGACAGGTGAGCAAATTTCGGAATATCCCAGCCCAAAGCTTGATAAATAATAATGTGTTTAACAGTTGACGGCAGCCACTCCTCGCCTCTTATAATATGGCTTATTTGCATTAAGTGATCATCCACTACGTTAGCCAAATGATAAGTCGGGTAGCCGTCTGATTTTAACAAAACTTGTTCATCCACTGTTTTATTAGCTATCGTCATTGGGCCGCGCACTATATCATTGAATTCAGTGTGGCCGGCGGGAATTCGTAAACGAACCACGTTAACTTCGGCCCGGTTAATTTTAGCCGTGATGGCGCGGTGTGATAAATTGGCACACTTACCGTCATAGCGGGTAGGCAGAGAGTTGCTTTGCTGTTGTGTTCTCAATTCTGTAAGTCGCTCAGCGGAACAAAAACAATAATAAGCCGCGCCTTTAGCAATCAGTTCGCTGGCATATGCTTTGTATAACTTGGTTCGGTCGGACTGGACATAGGGCCCATATTTACCCCCAACATCAGGACCTTCATCCCAGGATAAACCCAGCCATTTCAGCCCGTTAAGTATTCTTTCAAGGCTACCCTCAACCAGGCGCGTCTGATCCGTATCTTCAATGCGAATCACAAATTGACCCTGGTGCTGGCGGGCAAATAAAAAATTATACAGCGCGGTGCGGGCGCCGCCGATATGTAGTTCTCCGGTTGGCGAGGGGGCAAATCTAACTCTTACCATAAAATAACTATAAGTTAATAATAACGACTTACGCGTTTGTCATCCTGCTTGCCCCGCCAACGGCGGTGGCTTGCCCCGCATTTGCGGAGGAACCACAGTACTAGAAACTTCGTTTCAGTACATGGCAGGTTTATTTCAGGATCTCGGCATTGTTAAAAAATGCTTAGAAAGCCTTCATTTAGTATCAACCTCGGTAAATCCTGTATTAATAATAACAAACTGCGGTTCAAGAGGCTAATCCGAGTCGTTTAATTTCAGCGAGAGCGATTTTTCCTACTTCGCGTCGCACTGGTGTTAATAATTTCAGCATATCTGAATGTTTAACCCATTTTAACGCCATAATTTCGCGGGCGTCAGGTTTGAGCGCGGAATAATTATTGGCTATCATTACGACAGCTAAACTTTGTTCCTGTCCGATAAAAGCACTCTTGGATTTGTCGGTCCCCTCGCGGCGCAGTTGGGCTGGCCAACGGTAGCGATGAATGCGATCCTTAATTGACAGTATTTGAAAATTATTCAAATCCAACTCTTCTTTTAGTTCGCGACTTACCGCCTGCGCGGTAGTTTCAGCTGGTTCAATACCACCTTGCGGCAGCTGCCAAAGATTTGATTTGGATAAAGGATGTTTAACCAGCAACACCTGACTATTGTGGTTAACTAAACAAATAACTACATTAGCTCTAAATTTTACCGGATTGGGCGCTAGCTTAAAATTCTTAAGAGTTTCATAAGTCGGGCCGCTAGCCGCTAAAGCACTATTAATAAGTTCTACGTTTGTAACCAGGAAGGAGTCAGTGAATTGAAAATTGAACGGATTTGACTTGGTTGATTTTGAACTCAAACGAATTACGGTAAGGTGTGGTTGATTGGCTGATGTATTTATTTTTAAATTGAGCAAGGCTAATTTTAACTTATACTGCAAATTGCTAAAGGCGGCAGAATCTTTGATATTAATTATCCCCAGTCGTGGTTGATTAACCGGCAGCCAACCGAATTGACCAACGGTTAGGCTGAACTGGGGTATTAATTTTACGGTTTTGTCAATGGCCTTGGCTACGGCCGGCAATAAATCAGCCTTAATCTCGCCTAAAAAATTAACCGTCAGGTGAATTTGTTCCGGTTTAACGGGCCGACCGGGCAGATTGACGGTGGTTGAAAAATCTAACCACGACTTAATTAGCCGCGGGGGCGGTATAATAGCAATAAATAAGCGCATAAGATTGATATAATTATAACATTTTTGAGCAGGCCCGGCTAATAAAAAATGCCCTTGGAATTATAGATTTATTCCAACGGCATGATAATGATTTGTTTGGCGACTATTCTCAATTGTTGAGATAGCTAAGCAGTTTTTCTACTTCCTTGTCTTGTTCTGGAGCAGAGCCAACAAGCCACGGGGTGATTTCAAAATTTTTCTTAATCATCTGGACGACTAAGGCATAACTGTTATTGCCGGACAGTTTTTTGGCTAAAGGCAGCAGTCTGTTTTTAATTACACAATTGGCTCTTGGGTCAATCAAGACTGGATTCATGGACAGGTTGACCAGCGCCAGCATGCACTTATCGATCTTACTTTCAATTTTAATAAGATCGTTGATTTTATTAAAGATAGCGTCTATTTTATGGATTAATCTGAATCCTATTACACCAGTAGTATTATCTTTATACTTAACTTTAATAACAAACGGTGTGGCGCGCTGGATCAGTTGTTTGGTAAACAACGCCATCGTTTCTTCAAACTCTGGGGTAGGAAATTCAGCATCAATCTTGCCATTGTCTTCGCATTCTTCAACAATAATCGTATCCTGGTCTATTTTTATGCAGCGAAATAGTGGAATATTGTGTTTATTCTCGAGGAAATATTCTTCTATAAATAAACACAGCGCTTCTGCTTGTCTGGTTACGTCCATGGCATTTCTCCTTGGTTTTCGTGTTATTTTTAGCCTATTTGTTAGGGGCCGAAAAAAATTATTTAGATAAACTAGATTGTTAAAGAAAAGGTAAGTTTATATCTCGAAGGGTCAATTGTCAAGTTGTGCAGCCGCTTAATTTGTGTTAAAATAATTTATATGTTTAAGCGTATAAAGCGCCTCTTTTTTATGTTAATCAGCGCCGTCTGGTTCACCAGCGCTACCTTGTGGCCGTTATTTTCCATATCAGCTCAAACTGATTTTAATTACAATTATATTTTGTCCGACAATGATATACTGGATTATCAAACAATGACGCCGGCTGAAATCCAGAATTTTTTGTTGTCAAAAAACAGCCCCTTGGCAAACTATTATGATTCAATAACTAACTGGCGGGCTGACAAAATCATTTATCAATCGTCGCAGGATTGGCAAATAAATCCCAAGTTTTTGCTGGCGCTAATGCAAAAAGAGCAAAGTTTAATTGATAATTCCACACCGGTGCAAACTAATTTTGATTGGGCTACGGGTTATGCGGTTTGCGACGATTGCAGTTATGATGACCTTTTAATTCAGAAATTTAAAGGTTTTTATAATCAGGTTTATAACGCCGCTAAAAAAATCCGATTAGGATATTTACCGGATTTGGACAAAAATGGTAAAACCAGCTCTGGTTTTGGGCCTGGTTTAGCTAAACAAGTGGATAACATAACGGTCGTGCCGGCTAATCGGGCAACCGCGATATTATATACTTATACGCCGCACTTAAAAGGTAATCGTCTAATGTCCTTAGTTTGGAATAAATATTTTATGCGTAGTTATCCTGATGGTACTGTGGTTAATGTTGAGGGCGAGTCAGCGGTTTGGTTAATTGAAAGTGGTTGGCGCCGTCGTTTTGCCAACAAATCAGTTTATTTATCGCGTTATAATTCGTGGGACAAGGTTATAACCGTCAGCCAAACAGAGTTACTTAAATATCCCGAAGGCAAGATAATTAAGTTTCCTAACTATTCTTATCTTAGAAATGAACGAGGAACAGTATATTTATTGACTAACGATATGTTGCGCGGATTTAGTTCGAGCTCCGCCCTGCGCCAAATTGGAATTAATCCCGCCGAAATTGTTAACGTTACTACTGTTGATTTAATTGATTATGCCGAGAGTCAACCAATAACCACTAAGTCAGTTTACCCCTTAGGGACTTTGGCGCAAGATACTAAAACCGGTGGCGTTTATTGGGTACAAGACGGCGTCAAGCATCCAATTTTCTCGGTGGAAATACTAAAAGCTAATTTTGGGAAACGTCGAATTAATAAATTTAACGCCAAACAGTTAGCGGAGTATACTACCAGTACGCCGGTTTTATTTCCGGACGGTGAACTGGTGACGAGTCGCTCTGACAGCGCTGTCTATTTAATATCCAACAAACAGCGCCGCCCGTTTGTGTCGGCCAAGGCGTTTCTCGAGTTAGGGTTTGATTTTAAAAACGTCATAGTTACCGCTGAATCAGCCATGGGCGTTCATGAATTAGGTCAAATAATTGGTGAAACTTATTAAATTATGTCTATTGTCGCCGCTGCCATTTTACCACACTCCCCGCTCTTACTCCCGGGGTTAAACCAGGAAGTTAAGTCGCAAGTAACTAAGACGACGAGGGCGATTGCTGAACTTGGGCATGAGTTATACGCTCGGCAAATTGATGTCGTCTTTTTTTTGGCTGCCCCGGGCCAAGGTAATGATCTGCCCAATCAGTTCAGTTTGTTGCCGGGTGCTGTCTTGGCCTATTCATTTAGGGAATTTGGTGATTTAAAAACGGTTGGTGAAATTCAGATTGATATTGGCTTGACCCATAAAATTAAAGAACGCTGTGAATCACGTTTGTTAATGCCGCTAATTACGGTCAAACAATTGTCTTATACTTTTGCCGTGCCCTGGGCGCTGTTAAGCCAGTTTTTGTTGGGAAAAAAAATCGTTTGTTTACAAATACCGCAATCGGCTAATTTTGATGATATGAGTTGGCTGGCGGAAACAGTTAAAGAAGTAATTGACAATCAGCCTGTTCGCGTAGCTTTGATAGCGGCTGGTGATTTAGCTCATTATACTCCAACCACTGACAGCAATTCAAGAATTTTTGATCAGTCTTACATAAAAGCGATTAAACTCGGCGCCATTGACAAGCTGTTGAATTTAGATATTGAATTGAGAGAACGAGCGCGGGAATGTTTAGTCAATCCCACGATTTTTTTACATACGCTGTTGCGAGCCCATTTACTGCCAGCCGAAGTTTTATCGTATGCCAATAATCTGGGTACGGGAATGGTGGTGGCGCATTTGCCGGTTAATTCATAATTAATGGATCAAGCGAATAAAATTATTGAAGTTATTCCGCTGGTACGCCTGCCGCGTCATCAGCAGTTTTTTGATTATTCAGTGCCGGTTGAACTTAAACTTGAGCCAAGTATTGGTGATTTGGTAACCGTTCCGTGGCGCCGTCAAATTGTAGACGGCGTGGTGGTTGGCATTAAAAAACACTCAACCCTCAAAATAAAACTAAAAAATTTGCAAGCCATAGTGTTTAAAAATTATATGCCCATAACCCAACTAAAGTTAGTCAAATGGGTAGCTGAATATTATGGAGTAGCTTTGAGTTCGGCCTTGCAGTTGGCTCTGCCCGTATTGCCCAATAGGCGTTATCAACCAAACCTGAACATTTATAACGGTGTTGTAAAAAAAATTAAACCAAGTCGGCCTTATATTTTTGCCGGTGGCAGTGCCGGCGAACAAACCACTGTAACCGCCTCGCTCATAAAAAAAGTTTTGCGGCGGCGGCAACAAGTTTTAGTTTTGGTTCCAACCAAATTTGAATTACGGGTTTGGCAACAACGGCTAGCTGATTATCCGGTCATTATATTTTCGCCGTCCTATAAAATAACCGAACAACGCGCGGTTTGGGAAGCCTGCCGATCAGGCCGCCCCGCCGTTATTATTGGTTTGCGGTCGGCCTTATTTTTACCTTATGTTAATTTAGGCGGCATTATTATGACTTCGGCCGATGACGCAAGTTATAAACAATGGGATCAAAATCCCCGTTATCATGGCCTGGCGGTGGCCCGACAGCTTAGCCAGCTGACTGGAACTGGTCTGGCATTAATATCAGCGGCGCCGAGCGTGGAATTATGGCAGGCGGCTAACGCTGGCAATTTAATCTGGCGAAATTTAGCAGCCCCCGCGACTAAATTTACTTTAATTGATATGATAAAAAATCGAGCCGGCGGCGATAGCGGAGTTATTTCTAAATTATTGTGGCAAGCTATAAAACTAAAATTAGACCGAGGTGATAAAGTTTTTTTGTATCTTAACCGGCGCGGAACGGCCACGGCAGTTTTATGCCCTGATTGCGGTTTTGTTCCCATTTGTTTGGTTTGCCAACGTAATTTAGTGTGGGCGGAAAACTTAAAAAAATTATTTTGTTTTCATTGCAATGTTGGTCAGGATTTAATTATTCCTTGCGTTAAGTGCGGTGGTAGCAAGGTTGATTACAAAGGTATCGGTTTGGACCGATTAAATCAGGAAATTATCAGACTGTTGCCTGATTACCAGCCATTAATTATTGAGGGTGATGTCACAGACGCCGAAGTTAATCTTGAACATCATAATTTAATAATTGGCAGTCAAGCGGCCTGGTCAAAATTAGCTTGGTCGGACATTTCTTTAGTTGCTTTGGTGGCGCCCGATGGCGAGATGACTGTGCCCGAGTTCAGATCAACCGAAGAAGTTTGGCAAAAAATCAGGCGGCTGTTAAATTATAATGTGGAAGTTGTCGTCCAAACTTATCGGGCTGATAACCATATTTGGAAAAGTTTTTTAAAAAAGGATATGACCGTATATTATAAAGCGGAATTGGAATTAAGAGAGAAATACGGCTATCCGCCGGCGGTGGAGTTGGCGCGCTTCACTTTTCAAAATCAGAATCAAGTTGAGGCTAAAAAACAGGCGCTTAAGGCCCGACAATCGTTAATGGCGGTGTTACCGGCGCAGTCTAGCTTATCCCCCGTTTATGTGGATTATTATCAAAGCGCGCGCGGGCGGTATCGCTATCATATCTTGCTTAAATATCAGTTTGGCACTAAAATCAATCAATTGTGGCAAGTTTTACCAACAGCGGCCATAATAGACCGTCAGCCGTTAACGGTTTTAAGTTGATGACGGTGGTGGAAAAAATTTTATCCAACGTAAAGAAATTTTATTGGTTCAGCTTTTTTAGCGAATGGGTTTTTTGGATACCGGTCGTAGTTTTGTTCTGGCAAAAGAACGGTTTAAACTTGACGCAGATAATGGTTTTGCAAGCTATTTTCGCTTTGGCCGTGGTAATTCTGGAAGTGCCGACCGGCGTGGTGGCGGACAGGCTCGGACGAAAAAAGAGTTTACTCCTCGGAGCAGCCTTTAGAATTACCGGTTTCACCGCTTACGCTTTGGGTTTTAATTTTGGGCAGTTTATGGTTGCCGAAATAATCCTGGCCTTTGGCGCCAGTTTTATCTCCGGCGCTGATACGGCTTTTTTGTATGACAGCCTAAAACAGGTTAATAAGGAGAGTCAGTTTAAAAAAGTGCGGGGACACAGCAATTCTTTAGGATACTTAGCCGCCGCCTTAACCAGCATGGCTGGCGGCTTTATAGCCGTTTACAGTTTAAGGCTGACGTGGTGGTTTAGCGTAGTTGGCATGATTTGTCTTTTCCTGGTAGCGCTGACCTTCGTTGAGGCTAAACATTCAGACGAGCCAGCGGTCAAGGACGGTTATTTAAAGCACTTGGCTGATTGTTTTAAAGAATCGCTTCATAATAAAAATTTTCTTTTTCTCTTGCTTTTTTATTCAATCCTGACGCTGTTCGCCAGAGTTAGCCTATGGTTTTATCAGCCTTATATGAAGCTCTCCGGCTTAGACATAGTTTATTTTGGCATAGTTTGGGCCAGTTTTAATTTGTTTGCCATCAGCGGCGGTAAGGCGGCGGATAGAATTGAACGATATTTAGGCGAACGTAGGAGTCTGTGGCTGATAGTTATGATAATACCGCTGTCTTTAGTGTTTATGAGTCAGTGGTTTGTAATTTGGGGACTAATTTTTATTTTTTTGCAGCAATTTGTCAGAGGGTTTGCCGCGCCGGTACTTGAAGACTTCACTCACCATCATTTGTCCACGGCCAAAAGAGCCACGCTGATGTCCATTAGGAACATGGCCGGCAGTTTAGTGTTTGCAATTTTAGGGCCGGCGTTCGGTTATCTGGCGGATACTTATTCATTAAGCACAGCTTTGGCAGTGGCGGGAGTGAGTTGTTTTATTTTATTCGCGGCGCTCTTAATTTGGAACCGGTATAGAGATAATTTTAAAAATGTTGTAAGCTAGACAGTAGTAGTGTAAAATAGTTTGACTGTAAGTTTATGTTGCCTTTAATTATTGCTCCCCATCCCCTGTTGCGTCAGGTAGCCGCTCCGATTGACCTTTCAGCCGGTGGGCTTAAGCTGCGTTCTTTTGTAAAAAAAATGTATAAAGCCATGCTGCATTACGATGGCATTGGTTTGGCAGCCCCGCAAGTTGGGCAGAGCGTCCGTTTAATGGTGATGAATACTCCGGGAGAACCGACAGTTTATTTTAATCCGGAAATTTTAAAAACCTCCTGGCGTAAAATTGTGATAGAAGAAGGTTGCTTGTCGGTACCTGATGTTTACGGTTTAGTAAAACGGCCAGCCAGAATTCAGGTGCGCTACCAAACCTTGATGGGTGAAATAAAACAAGAATGGCTGGATGATTTATGGGCGCGAGTTTATCAACATGAGGTTGATCACCTTAATGGGGTGTTATTTATTGATTTAACGCGTGATTTTCTCCAAGGTAAGGAATTGCTTAATCACTACCTCGGCGCTAGCGCGGGTACTAACAAGAACGTCAAAAGTTATACGCGTCGGCGGTAAATTTAGCAGAATTTTACAAAAATTTTAAGGTATGGATTACAAATTTACCTATTATGGAACCAGTGATTTTTCCGCTCAAATTTTACAAGGGTTGGTACAATCCGGTTTGACTCCGCAATTAGTAATTTCAACGCTAGCCAAACCGGCCGGACGGAATTTAACAGTTCATTCAACCCCAGTTAGTCAGCTGGCGGCTAGTTTAGGCATTGAGATTTGGGAGGTTAGCAATTTAAAGTCAGTTGAACAGCCGGCTAAAATTGCGGCCCGGGCGCATCAATTCGCAATTTTAGCCGCTTTTGGCAAAATTATCCCAGCCGCCGTCTTGGGCTGTTATCCGGGGGGCATAATTAATGTTCATCCATCGTTACTGCCGCTTTATCGAGGGCCATCACCCATTCAGTATGCCATTAAAGATGGAGCGGCCGAAACCGGCGTTAGTTTAATAGTTTTAGATAATGAAATTGACCATGGGCCGATTATTGCCCAAAGCGCCTGCGCGCTAATGCCAGTTGATGATGCGGTAACTTTGGCTAATAAATTGGCACCCCTGGCAGTTAAACTTTTACTTGATAATTTGCCCGGTTATCTAAATGGATTGATAACACCCAAGCCGCAGAATCACCTTCAGGCAACATTCAGCAAAATGATATCGCGCGCCGACGGCCAAGCTGATTTCAACAAAACCGCGCTGGCAATTGGGCGGCAACGACGCGCCTTTACCCCCTGGCCCGGGCTTTGGACTTATTGGCGGGAAAAGCGTTTAAAGTTGATAGATGTTGCGGTGTTTGATTATCAAGATACTCCAGGTAAAGTGTCATTGATTAATAATCAGGTCGTCATTAGTTGTGGTCAAGGCAGTTTAGCAGTTAAATTACTGCAATTGGAAGGTGGCAAACAATTAACTGCCGCTGATTTCAGCCGCGGACATAAAGATTTTATTGGCAGTACCTTATAATAAATAACACTGTGCTGTACGGTCTAATTCCCCGAAGAAGTAAGAACTCTACGGGGCGCAGCGTACGAATAAGGCGAAGGATAAAAAATAATTGTGAAAAAGCAGTTACAAAAATATAGTTTATTATGGTTGCCAATTTTATTAGTTGGCTTATTATGGTTGCCAAGTAAGTCTAACAGTGCCGTGATTCCAATTAGTAACAAAGTTACAATTTTAGCCGTGGGCGATATTATGCTGTCACGCAATGTGGCCGCTAAAATTGCTAAAGCTAAAAATCCCTTGCTCCCTTTTCAACAGGTTAAAGATTTATTACTGGCGACTGATTTTAATATAGGTAATTTGGAGTCGCCCTTTTCCGGTAAAGATACTTATCCTAAAACCGGCAGTTTGGTGTTCAACGCGCCGCGGTGGTCAGTTCAGGGTTTGGTTAAATATAATTTTAAAGTTTTAAGTTTGGCCAACAATCACGTCCTTGATCAAGGGCTTAAGGGACTTATTTATACTAAGAATTATTTAGCGCAAAATAATATTCAAGCCATTGGCGCAGGCCAAAATTTAAGCGAAGCTTGGCAGCCCGCTATTATTGAAGCCAAGGGAGTTAAAATAGGTTTTATAGCCGCTTCTTACGCTTCGCTTAATGATAATGGTAAAAAGAAGAATGAATACGTGGCTCGTCTTGAGGATTTGGATAATTTAAAAAAATCCATTGCGCAGGCCAAAGATAAGGCTGACTTAGTAATAGTCAGTCTACATGCCGGTACAGAATATAAACATCAGCCTAACAATGCGCAAATTAAATTTGCTCACGCCGCCATAGACAACGGCGCGGATTTGGTAATTGGCCATCACCCGCATTGGGCGCAGACTATAGAAAAGTATAAAGGCAAATATATTTTTTACTCCTTAGGCAACTTTATTTTTGACCAAATGTGGAGTACCAAGACACGGCAAGGTTTGGCTGTTAAATTTACAGTAAACGTTAATAATCAAACTAGCGGCGCTAAGGCCGCTTTTGCTCAAGCCGAGTTAATTCCCGTTATAATTGACAACTACTCCACTCCCCGCTTGACTAATTCCAAAGAGTCCACGATTATATTGAAATCAATTGGTGTGGTTGATAATGTAATTGATTTAAATTCAGAAAATTAAATTGTTTCTTTAGGCTAGAGATTTGTTTATTTCACGCAATGTTTGCTGATATGAGAAGTAGTGAACGAAGCGAGGAAGGTTTTTTCCTGCGAGCGTTCATTCTTTTTTGAGGAAGGTTTTTTCCTGCGAGCGTTCATTCTTTTTTAATGATGGCGATATAAATTGATTTATCAGAATCAATAAAATTTCTGACTCTCCAACCAGTATTTTTCAAAATATTTTTCATTTGGTTTTTAGAAACAAGTAAGTAATCAAACCAATCTCCAATATATTTCTTGAATCTAATTCTAATGCGAAGTTGCCCAGGCATTCTTCCTCTTTTTTCGTTGAACTTATGATAAGAGAGGTGTACCGGATCGTCTGTTTTATAAACATCATTGCTTTCAGCGAGTATCAAGGCGTTAGAGCTGGTTATTTTGTGAAGTTTCTTGAGTAAGGATTTGGCTTTCTTAAAACTACCAAATAAACCAAAGTTGTTGCCGAACATGATAACAGTATCAAAAGTTTTTGGTTTGAATGTGCCGATTTTTTCAATAGGTAAAACTTTGGCGTTCTTTACACCACGCTTTTTACAGACTTTTATAGCAAGTGGTGAATTGTCTATGGCAATCACATCAAAATTTCTTTTCTGAAGATAAAGAGAATTGCGTCCAGCCCCAGCACCGATATCAAGGATTTTACCTTTGGCTAACTTGATTGCTTGTTTTTCAATTTTCGGCCAATCTTTAAAATTCGCAAAATAAGCCGATGCACCTCCCGACAGACCAATGAAACCGTCATCTCTTTCAACGACTTCATAAGAATCTTTTTTGAGGAAGAATGCCCATACCTCTTGTCCGTAAGCATCTTTGTTTGTATCCATATTGGTTTGATTATGACTGGGATTTATTCCTTAAAAAGTTTTATCCAGCCTAATTTTAACCACAAAACTATTTCATCGTAGGATTGGACACTCTTATCAGGCATTTGCAAAAGTATCACTTCAATATTTTTATTATAAATCAAATTTTGAGCAATGCCAAAGCCTATTTCAGCAAAGGTTTCAGCGCCGATGTATCCGGTGATGGCGTTTTTATCTTCATTCATAACAAAAAGAATATCCGTTTCGGTTATGTTTTTAAAAAATTCCGTATGCACCTTTGGATATTCTTCTAAGAAAGTTTTCTTGGGAACTGGCAATGGGTAGCCGGTAACTAAATAGCCATTATCTTCCCAAAACTTTTTCCAATGTTGAACTTTTTCTTGCGGTCCGGCGCTGCCGACAATAACAACTTTTTTCATAATGAGTAATGATTGTAAAATAGTGTGATTTGAGCTGAAGACGAAAAGGCAAAAAACATTACTTTAAAAAGCTATCATACAGTTCAAAAGCTTTTAAGCATTCGTTTTTTACATTAACGGGAATGTGTTCTTTGTTTAAATCATTTTTAGTAAACCACCCAAAATTCTTTAACTCATTATTTATTTTTAGTCGTTCTGGATTTATGGCCTTGCAAACATAATACAGCGAACAATGGTCATGGTCGCCAACTGAATGGACATTTACATAAAAAGGCGTAGCCAGATTATATTTGACATTTCCTTCTTCGGGTAAATCACTGACGTTGAGAATTTCTACGTCAATTCCGATTTCTTCTTTAATCTCACGAAGCAAGGCCTGGTCAGGAGTTTCGTTTTCGTCAATATGACCTCCCACAGCCAGCCATAAATCCAAACTTTTATGGTGAATTAGTAAAACCTTGTTTTCATGAATAATATATCCTGTAACGACTAAATCCGTTTTCATATTGTGGCTTGAGTCTAATATGTTAAATTTTGATAAATTGACGTTGAGATAATTATCAGTATCAGAAATAAGATAATGTTTGTAATTGCCGGATTAAGGAATTTTTTCCAGTTCATAGGTTTAATTTATTGATAAATATCATGGTCGCCGACTGAATGAAAAAATACTGCGTCTTTGTCCTTGGAAAACTCAAAAATTATTCTATATTTATAGCCAATAGAAAAAGATAAAAACCCACTTAACTTACCTTTAAGCTTGTGGGTTTTTAGTTTAGAATCAAAAGGATTTTGTCTAAATATCTTTTCCTGCTGTTCAGCGATATCTTTGATATTGTCCGGCAGCCTTTTGTATTCCCGGGCGAATTTTGAACTATAGATTACCTCCATAAAAGGCAGTGATTATCTCAAAGCTTTTAAAGATTTTAAAACCTTACCATTGCCGGAGTTAATTTCTTGACGGCTTTGGTTAAGCTCGCTTAAGAGCTTACCCTCTTGCCACTCTCTTAAAATATGGCGAAAAAATTCGCTGGTAGAGGAATAATTTCCGGTTTTGACCATGTCTTTTACGGTTTTAGCCATTGGGGATGGCAGTGAAATGTTAATTACTTTACGCATATGTTTAAATATTAATTGTAATAGTTTGTATTACAATATTATCAAATCTTAAAAACATTGTCAAATGCTATAAAATAAGCGGCATTTTCTTTAACTGTATACGCTGTGTTAGGCGATGTTAATTTTACTTTTTATGATTTTTTCCTCTATTAATGATGTTCTGATTTTATTTACACCAGAGGATAAAAAAATTGTTTTAATTCCTGGAAATTTGCTTTCGACATTCTTTGCAATATCTTTTCTTCGTTTTATTTTGTCTTTTTCATTTGAAAAAACCAAAAAATTCGGTTTTATTTTCTTTAAATTTTCATCGTCATATAAGGCCCTATTTGTCACAAATACATAATCAACAGCTTTTAATCCTAATAATAATTCAGCACGTTGTTTTTCTGGAATTATAGGACGATGATTTCCTTTGGTTTTTTTAATAAATCTATCACCGTTAATTCCAATAACTAAAATATCGCCGAATTTTTTGGCTTTTTCAATAAAACGAAGGTGTCCTATGTGTAAAATGTCGAAACACCCACCCAATAAAACAATTTTTTTTAGTCTGTTCAGATCGTTACCTAGTATATCTAAAGAAGTCATAAAAAGTAAAATTAATTTCGTTTAACGTTCCAGAATATGCGATATTTGCCATTGCTATAATATCGCGAAGCGGTAGCAGTGGCAAATATGGGTGTAGCGAGGTGCAACCGAGCGAAACCGCATATTCTGTGTTAAGTGAGGCGTAGGCCGAGCCCGAGGGCAACGTCCCGAAGGGCTGGCGAGAGTTACAATTTTTTTCTTATAAAAGATTGAACGATATTTAACTCGAGATACTTTTTTTGTAAATCAGGGGGGAGATGTCGGAAATCCCCAATAGTATGTCGGCAGTTTTGGCCCTTACATTCACATTGAAGGGTCCAATTATCTTCATCCATTGTTGTTGAATAATCATAAAAAATTTCTTGACCTGGTGAAATATCTTCAATTGCCACAAGAAACCGATCATCCTTAATACCGGCATTTGGCGAGCATGAATGGTTGACTAAAACACCAGGCTCTTGAATATCAATATACTCTGTTGACCCAATTTGAAGCGGACAACTTAATTTATCTAATGGTTTTTGCAGTGCCTGTTCAGGAGAGATAACTGGACCTGTAAATTCAAGCATGCACTCGCCTTTGAGTATTGGCTTTGTTGCAAATACACCTCTGCCAAAATTGCCGCTATCCATAATTTCAATTTTTCCCGACATCGTTTTAATGGTTAAAATTACTGGCGAATTTTGCCTAACTGGTTGCTATGCGAACCCCGTTAGAAATTTTGAAGAAAAGATTTTAGTCTATTTTTCAAATATCGCCTTCCCATCCCCGATTTTAAATACTTTTCTCAACTTTTGGCATCAGTCTCATTTATACATGCTTCATAGTAGACAAGCTTCCATGGTCTTTTCCCTTTGGTGGAACGATTGATTCCTTTATTATGTTCAGAAAATCTTTTCTTCAAATTATTGGTATAGCCAATATACAAGAGTAATCTTTTAAACTTTAAAGAAGATAAACGCAACAAAATGGCATATAATTTCTAACGGGGCGAACTTAAGTTAATTATTTTGCAAAAATTGTCCTGCCTAAATTCTATAATAAACGCCGAATTAAGCAAACACCAATCAATCAACGGCTTGTTTCTTTTCCGTCACCCAAAAACCCAGATATTTGCCCAGCATCAGGCGGGTTTGGGCGTCAGTCGCCGGTATAGCGCCAAATACGATCATAGTAATAGGAAAAAGGAACCACTGCATTACCATGGGAATGTATTTGTACCAGGGTTGTTTAGTGTCGCGCGACGGCAGCATAGCGGTTGACAAAATCGCGCTTAACACCAAACCTATCATGGCCAGCGTCATTATCCACTGCAACGCCATGGGAGCATTATGGGCGAGCAAGTTGGATTTAACCGCGTCATCGGCGGTCCAGAGCGGCAAACGACCAAGAATAAAAATAATTAACGGCGCCGTGGCCCAAGAATAAACCCCTTCCAATTGATTCCATAAATAGCGAATTTTCCGATTAAAAGGAATGGTGCGCGAGCGCCAAAAATGCCAGGCCATGTAGGGAAAATTTTCTACGCCGTAGGCCCAGCGACGTTGCTGTTTGTACTGATTGACAACGCTGCGCCACAAAGATCCGGCATAAACCGTATCCATTGAAATTGGTATGTACATGGGGGTTACGCGATAGTTTCCGTTGTAACGTATAAAGCATTGCAAAAAAATCCGCGAATCCTCGGTCACAATGTCATTTTGCCAAAAACCGACATCTACCAGGGCGGTGAACGGCATGGAGTGCGAGGAAAATGTAAATAATCTTTCGGGCCGCGCCAAGTCCGTCAACAGCCAAAACGTGGTTGAGTTGGCCACAATTCGGTTAATGGCCGGCGATTCCCAAATATTATTATTATAAACGGCTAACGGCTGATAGCTGGTATGCAACGGGTCGGGCACGGTCAGATATTTATAGGTTAAATAAGCGAAATATTGAGGATGGGCGCAGGAATCAACGTCAAAAGTTGATACCACCACATTTTTGTACGGTATTTTTAAATTATCAATTAATTTTTGGGCTTGATGCCCGGCCCAATTAGTATTGGCCCCCTTGCCGGCCATTTCGCCGATAATGTTGCCCGGATGGAGCGTAATTAAAAAATAACCAAAGCGATCGCCGTATTGTTGTTTGATGCTGGTTGAGATTAATTCAAAATTTGCTTGATCACGCTCCTCGCCGGCTAACACCACAATTAATTTATCAAGCGGATACTTGATTTGAGTTAAAGATTCTATTGATTTAACCACGACTTCATAAGGCTCGCGAAAAGTGGGCAGAAAAATTAAGTGGTAAATGTCATTATAATGCGGAAGTACTTTCACTTTTTCAAACCAATCAGCGCGCAGAGTTACGCGATATTGTTTCCAGGAAGATAACAGGTAAATAATCAGATAAGCCACTCGGAGCAGCCAATATAAATCAAATATTATGATTACGTATATCGCCCACAATGGTTTAACAAATGATAAAACAACGGCTCCGATAAGAGTCGTCCATACTAAAACTCCGGGTATAATCTCTAAAAAGCGGTAAACCTTTTTTTTGTCCAAATTATCAATATAATCACGCAGCATAATAAGTTTCCGAATTTTAGTTTGGTTCCGGTCGGTAGATAAAAGTTAACACCGCCACCGCCGCAAAAACCAAGAAACCCCACACGCAGGCCGGCACCGCCAACATCGAAAAGGTTTCCCAATAGTAGGCGCCTTTAGTTATAATGGGCAAGCCGATTTCACGCCAGCCAACCCAGCCCGAGAATATTACCCCGGCCACGGCAAATAATCGCATTAGCCAAGAGCCATAGTGATGGTTGATTGTTTGCTTTAAAGTTAAAAATGACAGTACGGTCAAAATGGTAAATAAGGCTAAACCATAAGGGCAGGGCGAGTAACCTAAAATTTTAAAACCGACGCAAGAAAATATACCCGGTTGGGTCGCGGGAGCGATAAATTGGCGCGCCGTCACCAAGCCGGCAAACAATGTTCCCAGCAGCGATAAGTAAAAAATAGCTCGAATTTTATTAAGCATAATTGAACAATTCCCTATTTAAGTTCAATTGCTTGAATTACAATATCCGACAACGGATGATCATTGGCATTGGTGGGGGCCGATTCAATTTCAGCCAGAATTTCTTGTCCTTCAATCAACTCCCCAAAATTAGTGTGTTTGCCGTCTAACCACGGTGTCGCGGCGGCGGTAACAATAAAAAATTGACTGCCATTGGTGTTGGGGCCGGCGTTCGCCATGGCAAGTGAACCTCTAACCAGTTTGTTATTATTAATTTCATCGGCAAATTGGTAGCCCGGACCGCCTTGGCCGTCATTTGACCAATCATCGTCCTTAGAATTTGGGTCGCCGGTTTGAACCATAAAACCCTTAATAACACGATGAAATTTAACCCCATTATAAAAACCGCTGTTAGCCAATTTAACAAAATTGGCCACCGTGTTGGGTGATGCGGGGTAAAATTTAAAAACCAAATCGCCCCGATTGGTTTTTATGACGGCTTTGGTTACTGGCGGCATTTGGTAATTGTTTCCAGCGGCGGCGGACTCGGTTGGATTGGCGGCGGCGGGATTAACCGGGGTATTTTTTAGCGTTGACTTAGAGGCTTGGGCGGCGGCATCAAATTCAGTCATAGTTGGTTGGATAGAGGGCGAACGAAAGATACAACCGCTTAGGGTTAATACGAAAAATATTAGTGCGATTACGATTGAAAATTTATTAATCTTGCGCATAATTGGATCAAATAATATCTAATTACCCGTCTGCCCACGGTCCCGCTACGGCGGAACCCCGGCCTTTTGGCGGGGTGTGACCGGCAGGCCCCGCTCAAGCTTAGGCAGGCAGGGATTTAGAAATTCTAATACATTTCGTCCTTTTTGTCTTTAAGGAATTGAAACCAGTCTTCAATAATTTTTAAAGCGGTTTTGAAAGGAACTTCAAATAAAAAGTCAAGCACAAAAACAAAAACATTGACTCGGTCAAAAGTTTGCGATAACCATTTACCGACGGCTATAACCGGCACCGCAAAAAAATCAAGCAAAAAAGCCACTATGGTTTCACGGCTGCGCACCACTTTGAGCTGGCGGGCGTGCTGACGCAGAGAAATTCCAAAAAAACTTACCAGACTGACAAAGAATATAAATATTATGCCCGAG
Source organism: Patescibacteria group bacterium (assembly GCA_041645215.1). Taxonomy (GTDB): domain Bacteria; phylum Patescibacteriota; class Patescibacteriia; order Veblenbacterales; family UBA10138; genus JACRFM01. The sequence continues at coordinate 66,076 of JBAZQK010000002.1, forward strand.
ATAAAATTAAAGTCTAACCGCCATAACAAATAAATCACTCCTCCAAACGATCCCACAAAGGTCGCAACGTATAAAAAGGTATAAGCAATTTTTTTTACCAATCCCATCTTAGGCTTGGTTACCGGCTGGGGCCGGTAAAAGTTCGGCTCGTAACCCAAAACTAATTCGTTGACACCCATGGCTACCATATCGGCATCAGCCTGACTGGGAGATTTTATCATTACCGTTATGATACCCATTAAAACTGGCGGCACCAGCAAGTTGATAATCACTGATAAATAGTTAATTGATCCCAGCATTAACCGTTCATAAGGTATCTCCAACAGCAAAGCTAAAACCATTTTAGTCAAAAAAATGTATATTATAGCGTGCCAACCGCGCCGGCGCAGCTTACGACTGGTCGTTTTCCAATATTTCTGGTAGGTTTGTCTAACCGTTGACTCTAATTGATGGGCGTTGGTGAGAAGGCCGCGCCAATTATCCAGGCGGTCTCGTAAAATATCCTGCAAAATGATTACCGGCACCAATAGCCGGCGGACACGAGTTAAAAGTCGCCGGCCCAGCTCGTGGTCGTTTAAATTTTTAAAATTTAATAAAATCTCATCTACTGAATTGGCCAACGCCGGCACCGCCACCGCCGGTTCATTGTTAAACCAATATGGGTAGTAATGGACTAATAGGTAATAATTGATAATATCGCTGTCGGCGCGCTCCAACGCCCGTTGAATATCAATTATTAATTGAACATTCTTGGGCTCGGCCTCGGTGTCGTTATCAGGCAAAATCAGTACGTCTTTTAATATTTTATAGGCAAAAGAAATGTAGGCGTTGCGAAAGTCTGGCGATACTAATTGATTATCACATTCAACGGCCGCCAGTCCCAAAAGCTGTTCGCGCCATTTAGGTATGTTTGACTTATGGTCAGCCAGCAAATTGAACAATGCGTAATATTTACTTAAGATTGCCGCCACGGCCGTAATTTTAGTTTCGGGTATTGCGTTGTTGGCCAGATAGCGCGCTAAAATAAGTTCGCGTATTAATGCTTGGGCGGCGATTTGCGGCTGGTGATTGAATTGCGGCAGCCAAAATTTACGTTTCAAAAAACGTCTGATGGCATTTTTACGCAATAAAAATTCGTCTTTGTAATCAATAAAATTACGAATCTTTTCGTAGGCAAAAGCCGGTAAGCTGGTTAGCTCGGAAACGCGGATTTTGGTTAGGTCTTCAGGATAATGACTAAGTTTGCTCGCCTCTTCCAACTCATGAACTAAATCGCTTGTAACTTTCGTCAGATTTGACTGGGGCATATTTAAGTAAACCGCTATAACCTGATTAAATATTTAAGACTGCCAAAGTTTAACATTTTTTAATATTTTTGGCAAGGCTAAATTGGTTTACCGCCTAAATAACCCTGAATTACGAAATACTTTTTCCCGTCATTCTTCAGCCGATTCCGCCAGCCGGCGGACAGCGGGAGGTATCCGCCGCCGTTCGCCGCAGCGAGCGGCGGCGGATAAAAAAAGACTATTTACCCCGTTACACCCAGAATGCCCCACCCTTCAGGGTGGGGATGAACCCCGTTAGAAGTAATTCCAATGGCTGTCGGGATACTCCACCACCGGTGGAGACTTCTAACGGGGTGAATGGGAAATTAAAAATCTTCCCCAAAAATGCCCCGTCCTTCAGGACGGGGCGTAACGGGGTTTACTAAGAGCGGCGCTGTAAATAACATTGGGGGCTTTTAGTAAATCATAGATTAAATTGTATTTTACAATATAGTAGGCGGTTTCGTTTTTAAGAGCGTAGCGATTGACTAGATTGTAAAATTGATCGGCGGCGGTCGCATGTTGTTTGTAAATTTTAAGCTGCTGTTTGAGTTTAGCTTTTTCCAAGGTGGTTATTTGTTTGCCAGTCAGCTGTTGTTTTAATGATTTGACTCCGGCTAAATACGTGTTTTTTTCTTGTTGATAGAATTTTTTTAAAGTAACTCGGCTGGCTGACCAGTTATCCCCCCACTTTTCAAAAGCTTTAATGACACGGGCTAATCCACCGTTATAACTAGCGGCCAAATAGGCGCCCAGTTTTTTATCGTCGGCCGCGCCGGCGTTCTTAATTGTCTGCGGCAAATGACTAAGGATATCGTCTAAATAGCCGATTTCCGCCTTAATCGCGTTATAAGGGTCGGTCATCCCCTGTTCAAAATTAGGATTAAGAACCAGTTCGGGGCGCCGCTTGACCATCAGTTTATAAGTTGATGGTATAAACTGGGCCAGGCCGCGGGCCGAGGCGGTAGACTTGGAATAAGCAAAGGAAAAATGCCGGTTAGTCGCCAGCGTTACAAAAAAACGATCTAAAAATTCGGCCGGCTGACTGCTGGTGCGGCTGATATTGTCAGCATGCTCAATCGCGATAATTGATTTTACCAAAATTGGATCTATGACATCAATCAATAATTTATCGGGGTAAGCTTGCGATTTCACCCCTAAGGCGGCGATTTCGTCATAAACCGCGGTAATTTTAGTGGCAAAAAAACGCTTGCCCTCGTCAATAATCGCCGCGGTTTTTAAATAATCATGATAGGGCACGTAAACGGTGTTTTGTAATTTATATTGGGAGCGCGTTTTAGCGCCAAGGCTAAGGTAAATTGGATGAATAACCGCCACCACCAAAGCCTTGGGTTCGCCCGCCACTATATACTGTGAATTCACGCCGTTGTCATACTTAACTTTGATGTCATAGTTCCGGTTGTCATTAAGCGTTACCCGCCGACCTGATTTTAAACCGTTGACAAATACGATTTGATCTGCGACGGGCTGCCACAAAGCTAAAGTAACCGGTATGGGAGTGTTTTTACTTTTGACCACAACCGGTTTAAATTTTGGATTGGTCAATTCATCGTTAACCCGGGCTTGCAATGTCATTTTGGCCGATAATATGGCTTGATATAACAAATTATCCGGCTCAACTTGCGCTGGCTTTGAATCAAGAATGTCTGAATTGTCAGCTTTAACCGCCAGCGGGCTAAGTGCTAACAAACCAATTGCCCAGCTTAGGCCGGCTATTTTTAAACTATGTAACATCATATTTATAATAACAAAATATAATTATAAGTAGGACTTACGGGGTTGAGCCAAGTTCGAGGCAAAACCGAGCAAGTGGTACGAGTCCCGCCATGGCGGGATGAACGAAAAGCGGAGGTTTTAACGAAGAAATTAGCCAAAGCCGCTTGCGGGGTCGTCCCTGCGCCAGCCCTGCAAGCGGCAAGCGCGTAAGTCCTAATAAGATTAATTTACAATTCAATTGTTTGGTTAAGAGACGGCACAAACACTTGGACTTGCGGCAACTCGGTTCTAATAGCTTGCGCCAAGGCCTGGGCCTGACTGGTTTCACCATGCACCAAAAAAATCTTTTGTAAGTCAGCTATCTGTTTAGCGTAATTAATCAGAGTGGGCTGGTCAGCGTGCGCGCTTAATTCGTGTAACACCACCACTTGGGCCTTGACGCTGTAATTTTTGCCAAACAATTTTATAGCTCTCGCGCCGTCCATCAAGCGCCGTCCGACTGTCTGCGCGGCCTGGAAACCGGTTATAAGTATGGTATTTTTTGGATTGCCGATGTTATTTATTAAATGATGGATGATGCGGCCGGCCTCGGCCATGCCGGAGGATGAAATTATCATTAACGGACCAGGCATCGCATTAAGAGCTTTGGACTCCTCAACCGATGACACCAGGCGCAAATTTTTAAATGACAACGGCACCTCACCGAATTGCCCAAAATCCACCCAGCTCTCGCGGTCGTAAATTTCACGGTGATTTTTAAAGACCGTTGTTATTTCCAAGGCTAAGGGGCTGTCAACATAAATCGGCATATTGGCCAGTTCGCCTTCGTCGCTAATTTGGTGCAGCATATAAACTAATTCCTGGGTGCGTCCCAGGGCAAAGGCGGGTACGATAATTTTACCCCGGTTAGCCAAAGTTGCTTTAATCACGTTATCCAGCATGGCTTTGGCTTGGGCAATCGGTTCATGGGTACGATTGCCATAAGTTGATTCCATTAGTAATACCGGAACTTGATCGCGGATAAAGGCTGGACTTTTTAGTAAAGGGGCGTCGTTGCGTCCCAGATCGCCGGTAAAGGCAATACGCGCTCTCTGACCGTTGGCTTGACCCTCAAGCACGATCGCCGCCGAACCAAGTATGTGCCCAGCCTCATAAAGTTTTATTCTAAGATCGGGAAAAATTTCAAACCACTGATTTGAATTATCAACATAAGGAACAGCTACAAATTTAGCCATAGTGCTATCAACATCATCAATCGTAAACAACGGTTCAGCCAGTTCACTGCCCTCAATATGATGCTTACGCATGTATTGTAAATCGGCCAATTGAATATGAGCCGAGTCTTTCAGCATCCATCGGGTTATGTCGCGGGTGGCGGCGGTGGCAAAAATTTGACCTTGATAACCGTGTTTAAGCAACATTGGCAACGAACCGCAATGGTCCAAGTGACCATGCGATAAAATCACCGCTGTTAAATCCTCGGCCGCAAATGGCAGTTTACTGTTTAGTTCGCGGGTTAAGCGGCGACGGCCCTGAAACGAGCCGCAATCAAGTAAAACTTTATACTTGCCTATTTCCACTAAATGTTTAGAACCAGTAACACCCTCGGCCGCACCATAAAATGTAACACGCATAGTGAGTGAAAGTTTAATTTGCCAACCAACCGCCATCCACGTAAAAAGTCGCGCCGGTGATGTAACTGGATTCAGCCGACGCTAAAAATACTACCAGCGGCGCGACTTCTTCCGGCTGACCAATACGGCGCAACGGCACTCGCGCCAGCAATGCCGCCAATACGTCTTGGGGCATAGCCGAAAAATTGGCCATTGGCGTATCAATAGCTCCAGGAGCGATGGCATTAACTGTAATGCCAAATTGTCCCCACTCAATCGCTAAGGTTTCAGTTAAAGCGATTACGCCGCCTTTAGAAGCCGTATAATGGGCGGCATTCGGATAACCGACGCCAACTTGGCCGGACGCAATTGAGGAAATATTTATAATCCGTCCCCATTTTTGTTTAATCATTTCTCGCGCCGCGCGCTGGGCGCACAAGAATTGGCCTTTGAGGTTTATGTTAAGCGTTTTATCCCAATCGGCTGCAGTCAGTTCCAGGGCTGGTTTAGGTAAAAACACGCCGGCATTGTTTACTAATATATCTAACCGGCCAAATTCAGCGATCACCGCTGAAATTACTTGGTCCACCTCGGCGGCGTTGGCAACATCAAGTTGGAACGCTTGGGCCCGTCCGTTGCCAGATTTTATTTCCTTAACCACAACTTCGCATTCAGCCAGGTTAATGTCAGTTACAACTACAATCGCGCCCTGTTTAGCCAATGCCAACGCGTGCGCCCGGCCCATACCGCGCCGCGCCCCAGTCACCAAAGCGACTTTATCTTTAAGTTCAAACATATAACCGCAGTTAGAGTTAATATTGATAGTTGAATTATAGCATATTAGTGGCGCTTTTAACTATGGCACTGGTGCTAAAATGGACTACGGCCGTAAGTGATGCCGTTTAATTTTTAAACTAAAGTTGTTATCAGTTCAGGTAACCTGCTGAATAAAGGCGTGCACGCATCAGCTTCATCAAATTTATTTTTGGAATAAATAATAACTTTCATTCCCGCCGCTCTCGCCGCCTTGATGTCGTTCACCACATCCCCTATGTAAACGCATTCTTCGGGTTTAACTTTCAACTTGTCCGCCGCCAAGAGTAGCGGTTCGGGATGTGGTTTGTGGTTAGTGGTGTCTTGATAGGAAACTGCAACCTTAAAATACTTTTCCAACTTTGCGAGTCGCGGAAATTCGTAAACACTTTCCTTTACGCGACTCGTAACAATTCCAAGAAGATAATTTTTAGCCAATGTCTCTGTAACTTTTTCTGCGTTCTCGGGCATAGTCAATAATTTAAACTCGTATCCTACTTCGCGGCTCCGCCCCATTTCCCAGATTCTTTTAATTTCTTCCTCGGCGATGGATTTAGTAAGAACTTTTATGGCATCGAGCATGCTCAAATGAAAAATTGCCGGAAATTCTTTTCGCGTCGGTGGTCTATAACCAGTTCTTGTCATGAGGTCCTGAAAAAATTTCAAATTTGCCTCGAACGAATCGAGTAAGACACCATCAATATCAAAAATAACAGCTTTAATCATATTCATTTCAATAATTCATCATCTGATACGCCCCCAGCGTTCGCTAGTCGCTCTAAGGCAGGCGAGTTCAGAGCCGGCACTGAGGAGTTCGGCTGCGGCTCACTCGCAGCCCTCATGGCCGAAGTGTTGGACTGCGGTGATGACAGCACGTTAGTGGGCAAACGGGTAAGTCCTAATGGAGACAAAATTATCTGTCTGATGTTGAAGTGTTTTAGTGATCCAGTGATTAATAGTTTATTATCCTTCGCCCCGCTTAGCCGGGCTTCGCTTAAAACCACTACCCTAACGCCCCCGGAGCATCATAACTTAAATTAACGCTTTTTTGCCCAATTAGATATAATTTTAACCACTTTATAGCCTAAACCGTCAAAGTTGTGTAATGCGTCCTTAACCACGGCAAATGAGGCGTCAGCGGCCCTTATATGGCCTTTAAACCAGTCTAACATAGCACTTGGCTGAATATCGCCATGCTCGTCCTTTTCGGCCAATACAGTGAGAATTGGTACCTTAATCTGGTGTAGTGTTTTAGGTATTACATTCGGTCGCGCGTAAGTGAACATTTCCTCTTTACTGTCAGGTGTGTGCAGGCTTAAGAAGCGTTGCGCGTCTATGATATAGGGCCAGGCGTTACCGGGCAATAATTCGTGCGGTCGTTTTTGCTTAACCAATTCGCGAGCAATTTTGGTCGCCCGCCCTAAAACACGCGGGTTAGTAAATTTCTTGGCAGACGAATAATCGCTAAGTGGGCACAACAGCACTGCGCCCTTAATAGCCGATTGCGGTTTGGCGCGCGCCAGATAATAAATTATTTTTTGACAACCGGTGGAATGCCCGACCAGATAAATATTCTTTACTCCCCGGCTCCGGGCAAAATTAACCGCGCCCTGGATATCGTCCACGCAGTCCGTAAACACCTCGTGCGCCATACCGGCGATTATTGATTTGCAGCCTTTTTTACTTTTTTTATCAACTGGGTATATCGTGGCGATGATATCATGCCCGCGATTGCTAAAAGTCATCGCCGCCGTACCCTTCCCCACTAACGGAACTACCAGGTCGTGATTGGAAAAGGCGTTAGCTGTTAAGCCGTGAACAAAAATAAAAAGTTTCTGGGGTTGGCCTGAACCAAACCATAAACCATTTAAAATATATTTTTTGGGAGTAATTATGTTCATAGCGGGATTATAGCAAAATGAAACATATTTACAACCCCGATGTAACCCGACGTAACATTGGGGTATCTGATTTTCATTCTCCCAAGCTGTCCGCCCTCGTCCCGCTTAGCGGGACTTCCGCGGATTATGCTCCACGTCATTCATCCCCGCCGAATCGGCGGGGTATTCTAGCGAAAAATTCCGAGCTTGGCTAAGGGTTGACTTATTTAAATGTTGTGCTAAACTAGTACAAAATAAAAAAAGTATTATTTAAAACTGAATTAAGAGGCAAACCATGAATCTACCACAATTAATGAAGCATTTTTTTGAACTTTACGGCAAAAGAAACCGTATTTTTCTGGAAAGTCTGCTTAAGCGCATTGTGTTTTTGAACCTAGCGATTGCTGATTTAGAAGACGCCATTCGTAAACAAGCCGACTTACCCGACTTGGAAACAGCCTTGGCTAGAGTAGTGGCCAGAATTTTTTGTATCGCTGATTATTTTGGCGAACTACCCATAAACTTACCGCTGGCGCAGAAATATCCCCAAACTCATTGCAGTTACTGTAAAACTTCCCCTTGCAGTTGTCCTGAACGAAGGCCTGATTACACACTGGAGAAAATTGAAGCCACCAACGAACAATTATTATGGTCTTTAGGGAAGTGGTGCGAACACTTTAAAAAAGTATACGGTTCAAAAAACAAAGCCGAGGGAATAGAAAATTTAATTAGCCGCCTGTTTAAAGAAATAAGCGAACTACTTACTCTAGCCATGAAAACACCCAGCAGGTTTTCAGCCAATACCACAATTGACGATGTGGAAACGGAATTTTCTAAAGAACTATGCGACGCGTTGGCCTGGACAATAGCCATAGCAAACTATTGGGAAATTGATCTTGAAAATTCAGTAATTAAGCGCTATGGCGAAGTGTGCTGGAAATGCCGCAAAAAACCATGTGATTGCACTGAATTCAGTATGGATCAAATTGTCTGGCCGTCAACAAAAAATTTTTCATAAAAATAATAAAGCTGAACTTAACGGTTCAGTTTTTTATTATGAAAATCATAACTGTGGCGAAAACCACGGCGGCCTATACCGGTATATATGAAAAAAACAACAAACCTTGGCCCGATGTTTTTCCATGGCTGTGTGTCTCGATCTAGGGTGGGCATTTCAGGGGGAATTGAAGAATTATTAGTGTCCTAAAATGACACACCTTGGTAAAATTAAGTTATCTAATTTTTCCCAAAATATTTTAGATACGCTCCCCAAAACAACCTTAAGTATTCTTGAAATTTTATTCTAATATCACCAAGATATTCGGTATACGTTCCATCTTTATTTCTATGCTTTATAAGACTTAAAGAAGCAAATGCTCCTGAATCTTGATCTATTAAATTAAACCAATGTGCGTCGTGAATAAATCCGTTTCTCATATCATATAATATTTCCCAAAATTCTAATCGAATAGAAACTCCGTTTAAAGGTTGTACCATTATCGCCTCATTTAAAGTGCTTATATCATTAGATGAAAAATATTTTATAAAATCTTTTATTCTTTCTACTGACTTTGTTTTATCGTTGTTCAGATGTTCTATTATAGAAAGAGTTATTTGATACATGAAACCATCAATATTTACAATCGCTTTGTCTCCAGTAATTCTGTAAAGATCATGAACGTAATAAAAATAAATCGTATAAAGGAAATCTTCAAATTTATCTTTTGAAATATTCTCTAAAAAAGTGAAGTATTGATCTTCATTAGTAAAATATGCTGCTAAATATCTCCAACCTTCTTCTAATATTCTTGGAATTCTACCTATAAATATAGCTCTATCGGTTTTTTCCAATAAAATTTGGGGAACTATCATATATTAAATCATTAATGCTGTCACCGCGTCTCCCGCACAAGGCTCGAAAATTTGCTCATGAATTGAGTGATTTTTTATGGTTGAACACCTCGGTCAACTAGGATTGCCAAAGATACAAACCTTCCAATTAAATCTTCATAGTCCTTAAAAAGGACTGGATAAAAACCAATTTCTTGTGAAAGACGGAGACTTTGTTCACTATCATCGATAAATATCAGTTCGCTTGGACTAACCCCAAGCTTTTTTATAAACAAATTAAATATTTCGGAACTCGGTTTTTGATAACCAACCTCCGCCGATATAACCACAACATCAAAATGCTGGCCAAGTACGTCTTGGCGAATTTTTGACCAATTTTCTGGACTATTGTTACTTAAGAGGCCGGTCTTGTAGCCTAGCGTTCGCAAACGATCAACCAGTTCCACCATCTTGGGATCAATGTTAGTTTTTTGTTCAGAAGCAATATACTTTAAGACTTCTGCCGACTTTTTTTCTTTTTTCAGTTTTTCAAGTATAATTCCCCAAAACTTATCATAAGGAACTCCATCAACATTTACTAGACTGTTGTGGTGGAAATACACTTTTTTCAATTCGTCTAAAGGTACTCCAAGAATCTCAGCGATGCCCGCCATAAATCCAGGTGGTTGGTCGTCTATAACACCTCCGTAATCAAAACCGATCGCACGAATGTTCATAAAAAAGTATTAACGTATTCAGGTTTCTTAAGATAACAAGAATTGATGCCTATCCACTCGGGTTAGGTACCCCCATGCTACAGTGTGTTGAGAGGTTTTTCAAGCGTCGTCCAGGGGTTTAATTTTAGGTACGATGGTCAGGTGATTTTTTGAACGAATCAAAAAGTTTTGAGATCAATTCTGCGAGAGCTGCGAAAGATTGAGGCCAAAGAAAATAAAAATTATATAAATAATAATCAAAAGTAGTAGCCCACCAACTATAATAGCAAAGGTTTGATTATTAGTGAGCCTCTCTAAGTGGTTCATTGGAGGCCTTTTAACAGTACTCGTTTCTTTTGCAATATTCATCCTCTTATATCTATTATAGATTTCATCAAATTTTGGTTGTACGACTTTCAAATTTAAATATTGAGTAGCTATGCCACCATTTTTATAAAGAACAAAAATCTCATCAATACTATAATTAGGATCGTCTATTTGGGGTAACTTAGCTAGTACGCCGACACCTGTTTTTATTTCTATTGCTTTCATCCCTTCAATTTTATCCAAAACAGCCTTTTCTCCCTTATCAAAAACAAAAGCTTTATGATCTGAATTGTATTTTGATTCTTTCCAATTAATCTCTTGTGTATTATTAAATAAAAGCCCCTCCTTTATTTTTTGAAGGATTTCCCAAATTTTATTATCGAATTTTTCTTCAGGAGTCATTTTATTTATATACCTCGGTCTCTCGATAACATATATTCAAATCTGGGGGACATGGATTCTCCCTCGCTCCGACTCGGGCACCTGGGCGCTATGCACCATCCCGCCATAGCGGGACTCTCGCGCCCTTCGAATCCATTGTACTACCAATAGATATAAAAAAACAACAGACCAAGGCCTGATGCTTTTTTATGGCTGGGGGACATGGATCCCCGCCTAGCGGACGGGGTAAGTCAACTCATGATTACCGCGTCTCCCACACAAGGCTCGGGGGCTTGGATTCGAACCCCCGCAGTAGTCCCGCGGTGCGGGACACTACGGGGCAAGCATGATTACCGCGTCCACCCCGCCACAGGCGGGGCAAGGCGCTCGCGTCCTATTCACCCCGCCAATTATATCTGGCTTCTGTTAAAAACTGGGGGACATGGATTCGAACCATGATTACCGCGTCCAGAGCGCGGCGTCCTACCATTAGACGATCCCCCAGTTTTTAACAGAAACTTTTTAAAGGCGTTACCACTATGCCAACTTTTAATTTGTTTTTCTCTTTGACGGGCATCTGTATAGCTTAAGTATTTTTCCGTATAAATCAAGTGCCATGGTCTAAATAATTTTGTCGACGTAACTAAACCTTTATTATGTCTAGTTAAACGTAACTTGGGTTCTAACTTAGTTATTCCTATATAGTACCTACCAAAATTATTTCGTAGTATATATAAATGACAAATCATATAATTGGCGGGACAAGTTAGACCTGTCCCGCTAAGCGGGACGATCTCCCAACACTACCAAAAATTTTAAAAAATGACGCCATAACTAAAATTAGTGCACCAAATCAATAACGACGCTTATTGTAAATGTTCGCCTATATAAAATCAAACCTCCTCCACCACTCGCCCACCCAAAGTATTAACCACGCTCGACAATAAATCTCCGGTCGTGCCGCTAGCATTGCTACTAGCCTCCGGTACCACCGGCTCAATTATAAGCTGGGCGCCTAAAATTTCATTAACGACATTCTCAATCGTCAGTTTTATCTTTTTTTCTTTAACGCGCTCCTGGTGCAACTTATATTGAAACTGAACATAAAGCTTATTCTTTTCCAATTTTATCGGTTTGGCCACGCTTAAAATAAACGACAACGAGTGGTTGTATTCTTTAATTTTATTTACCACTGTGTCCCATTTGTCAATAATTTCTTGAACGCTCATCTTGCCGCTAATTTTAGAATCTGCCTCGGTGGCGGCAATTTTAATACCGGTCGCTGGCGGGGGCGGGGCCGCGGGAATTAATGGGGGCTTGAAAGGTACTTGAATTTCCGCCTCGTTCTTAGTTAGTTCGCACATTTTAATAACCGCTATTTCCAGCGGCAGCTGATAAACTTCGGCCTGGCGCCATTGGCCCTCTATTTCTAACCAGTCGCTTAACAAATTTTGCAGGCGCAAATAGCTTAATGGCGGCACTAAATTCATTAATTCATCGGCTATTTCATCCTCATATTCCACATTGGCTCCGGTAGCGGTTTTACCGCCGAGCTTTACCAGCAACAAATGGCGCAGCAATTCCAAAACCTGCTTATAAAAATAATTTATTTCGCCACCGGCGGATAAAAACTTGTTTATTAATTCAATGGCGGGGCCGGCTTTTTTATTGACAATGTCGGTTACAAATTCCAGCGCGATTTTGATATTGGAGTGAGGTAAAACTATCTGCGCCGCCTCGGCGGTAATTTTCTTAATACCCAAGCCCAACAGCTTGCCTAAATAACTTTCGGCGTCGCGGCTGGAACCGTTGGCCAAATAAGCCATATCGGTCAAAACCGAGTCGGCAATCTCCACTTTTTCCTGACTGGCGATTTCGGCCAAACGTTTTTTTAACAGCGTTACCGATAACCGCTGAAAATCAAACCGCTGACAACGCGAGACGATGGTGGCGGGCAACTTGTGCGCTTCGGTGGTCGCCAAAATAAAAAAAACGTGAGCCGGCGGCTCCTCCAAAGTTTTTAATAGCGCGTTAAAAGCTTCGGTGGTAAGCATATGCGCCTCGTCAATAATCACTACCTTGTAGCGCGAGCGGGCCGTGCCATAAGGAACCTTGTCGCGAATTTCGCGAATATCATCAATCCGGCGGTTAGAGGCGGCGTCCAGCTCAATTAAATCCAATGATCGGCCAGCCGTAATTTCAACACATGACAAACACTTATTGCAGGGCTCAAAATCACCGTCTTGGCGATTTTCACAATTTATCGCCTTAGCGAGTAGCCTGGCCAAGGTGGTTTTACCCACCCCGCGCGTACCGCAAAACAAATAAGCGTGCGCTAATTTATTCAATTTAAGCTCATTTTCCAGGGTTTGCTTAATATGCTCTTGGCCCGCCACGGCTGCGAATGTTTGCGGACGATATTTACGATAAATAGTTTCGGTCATAACAAAAATATTGTAGCAACTTAACAGAGTTTAGCAAATAGCCAGCTAGCATGAAGCCGGTAATTTAAGGAGAATTTCAATGAAGCTCCCCCGCCCCCGCCAAGGCGGGGGCGGGGTATAAAGGCGAAATTCTCCTTTAGCCGCTACCTTCCTTACTTAGCTTTGAATTACGAAATACCTTTTTCGCGTCATTCTGAGGGAGTCGGCGACCGAAGAATCTCGGTATTTTGAGATCCTTCATTGCGTTCCGCTCCGCTACACTTCATTCAGGATGACAGAAAGGTCGCATTTCGTAATTCAAGGTTACTTAGCGCAAAAGCGCTCCGCTAAGTCGGAACGCTTTTAAAATTTAACGGCTTGACTGCTTAAATTTCCAAGGGTGGCAACATTTCTGATTTGTTCTCGAAGGCGGCCTTAACTTTATCCGCGGCTGGGGCCCCTTCAGCCTTTGAGGCAGACTTTACCAGCGCCGGCTCTACTGTAGAGTGTGCCACCGCCGCTGACATCGCCTTATCCGCTAACTTGGACTTGGGTTCGGTCTTTTTAACTGTAAACTCCGGTTTGAAAGCAGAAGCCAGTGGCGCCCTAGTCACAACTTGCGCCAGCGCCGGCGACATTGAATCGCTCTCACCCCTCTTTATAACATTCTCCACCGCCGCCCAAGTGGAGGCCGAGCCCTTGGGCACCAAAATTACCACCTCGTCACCAACCTCGGATTTAAAATAAGTTATGCTGGCTAATAAAACTTTATAATTGCGGCCTTGGGCCATAACCGCAAAATCTTCCGACTCGGGATCTTTAACCAACACACCCACAATCCGGTCACGCTCCACCGGACCGATTTGTTTATAAATGAATGACCCGTCCGGACTGATAGTAAGCTTAAGTAAATCGCCTTCCACTAATTTTGATTTAGAGGCGTAGTTAGCCGGCACGCTGTATAACTTGCCGTCGGGTCCAACCATATTCTGTCCATCAAAAACACCTTCAATAATAACAGCTCCTTGGTCGGTATGCTGAACGCCGCCGCCAATATGCGCCGTTACGGGCGCGCTACTATGGACTGTTGCCATCGGCGCCGCCCCCATCGCCATTAACAATTGATTGGCGGTCTCAAGATTGTTTTTGGCTGATTCAACTAACTGTTTAACCAAGGCGAGTTTGTTTGGTGTTGGCATAGATTTTTTCCTTTTGTCTTAATTTTTACCGGTTTTTTGTTTAAGTTATGCCGGATTTATAAAGACTTTGTTTATAATTTAACTCTATCTATCAATTATAGTAAAAAGTCAAAAATAGTCAATTTATTTGTCCACAAGCAACCAAACCAAGAAAAATAAAACGGCTTATCCAAAGCACAGTACACTTTGGATAAGCCTTCTTGGTTTTAAACGGTAACTATCTCTTAGCTTCGGAGTAAGCAATGGCGCGGACGGCGTCCCAATCGCCGCCTCAAAAAAATACTTTGATACTGGGAAGCGAAGTCCCCGCCTGCCTAAGCCTATACCAAACACCCACATTTTATAAATCAGCACTTTAATACTTTAGCTAAAGTACGTTGATTATAAGAGGCCGATGGCGGGCAGGCCGCACCGCCCCGACTTGGTCGGACTGGTGCGTGGGTATGGAAGTATTTGTCAGATGGATAAAAATCTAACTCCCCCGTAAACCCCGTTACACCCCGTCCTGAAGGACGGGGCATTTTTGGGGAAGATTTTTAATCTCCCATTCACCCCGTTAGAAGTCTCCACCGGTGGCGGAGTATCCCGACAGCTATTGGGATTACTTCTAACGGGGTTCATCCCCACCCTGAAGGGTAGGGCATTCTGGGTGTAACGGGGTAAAGGGGCGTGGCCCCCACGGGGCTTTACGCCCTAACTCCTCTTGATAAATAGAATCACGAATTAAGAATTATGAATTAAGAATAAAATCCTAAAACCTAAATCTTTCCGCCATAGGCCGACCCGCCTTTGGCGGGAAATAAATCACAATTCCCAAAATGCCAAAAAGGGATCAAGCATTATAATTAGGAACGACGATCTACTCTCCCTCTTTTAAAGAGGGGGAAATGAGGAGGGATCTTAAGAAAAGGGGGAATACTTACAGCCAACGGGTATTGCGCCGTACTCCTCCTCTTTTACAAAGAGGAGGCTGGGAGGAGTTATGAATTTCTCAAAATATCATCAAGCCTTTCTAATATTCCCGCGCAATTTTCCGCAACTTCATTATTCCAAAAACGAACAACCTTTATTCCTTGTTGTTCCAGATATTTATTTCTCTGCGTATCCTTAACCTGCTCCGCAGTTTCATTATGCTGACCGCCATCAATCTCTATGGCTAACTTAACGGCCGGACAATAAAAATCCAAAATGTACCAACCGACACTATATTGCCGGTAAAACTTTAAATCATTAAATTGTTTGTTCCTTAATTTTGACCAGATTATTTTTTCGGCCTCGGTTTGGTTTAAGCGCAGCTTTCGTCTTAATTGCTTTAAGGCCAAAAAATTATAAACATTATTCATAACCCTCCTTGACCGCAAACTCCCCTAACTCCCCCTAACCCCCTCTTAACAAGAGGGGGAAATGGAAAGAACCTCTGAACAAGAGGGGGAAAGAGGGAGCTCTTAACAAGAGGGGAATTTGCATTAATTTAATACTAAACATTTTACACCTTTTCGCGGAGACTGGACAAATTAACTCCCTTAACTCTAACCCCTCTTAACAAGAGGGGGGAATAAAAAGGAGATGACAACTTACCCTCCCTCTTTAAAAGAGGGAGGTGGAGGGAGTTGTAACTATCCTAACTCCCCCTAACCCCCTCTTATAAAGAGGGGGAATTATGGAGATTCTTAGTAAGAGGGGAAATCTGCATTTTGCCGAGGGGACACCTCTGCCCCAAAAGCAAAACCGCCCCGATGTACATCGGGGCGGAATTGTTTTGTCTTAGGTCAGCCGATGGCCATCGGCTAGCAAAAGACTTTTGTTACCCACGTACCAGACCCGCAAAGCGTGACGGTACGGGGCCTTGCACTGACTAAGTGAGATCCTGAAATAAATTCAAGATAACACTCCGCCCGAGGCGGATCGTAATAACGATATTAGTAAGTGTAGGTCGGGCCGTTGACCGGGTAGCTGTCAGAGATAGACAAACCAGCCGGGCTGACCGAGGTTTCAGCTGTAGCCGCAGTGGCGTTGATGTTGGAATAAGTCCAAGACAAGCCATTGGTACTGGAGGAACCAGAGTACGTGGCTCCGGCCACACCGTTCAAGTACAGTTGAGCTGTAACTGACTGGGTGGTAGTACCGCCGCGAATTTGCGAGGTATTAGCCTTAACAGTCAAGGTTACTGTCTGGCCAGCTGTAATGACGATTGGACTGGTAAGCGCAATAGTTGCAGTTTCACCAGAATCCAACTTAACGTCACCGGCGCTCAAAGTCACCGTAGCGGCTTGTGAAGAACCACCCTGCCAGACCGTGATAGCAGTGATACCGCGAGTGGTGGTGAGCGTATCACCATCAGCACCCAAGTAGCTGCCGGCAGACTTTAAGACAAAGCCGTTCAAGGTCATATCGCGGGAACCATCAGCTTTAATATCAAGCTTGACTAATTCCTGCGCCGCTTGCGGAGAAGCCGTGGCGTTAGCTTGACCAGCGGTCAAAGTAACGGTTGGCTCAACGTCCGCTACCAACATATTGTTGGACAGCGTAACAAAGCTGTAGATACCGCCGCCAACTGTGCCGTCGGCGGTAATAGCAACGGCCGCGCCGCCGGAAGTAAGGGACACTTGGATAGTACCAGCTGTGCCAGTGGTAGCTGTTGCGCTGATTACATAGTAACCAGTGGTTTCAGTAATACCAGCTGTAGCACTGCTTAAGGCGCCATTGCCGCTAGCATCCATATAAACCACAGTGCCATTAGTGAACAACGAAATGTTGTTTACAGTAATAATGTCACCAGTGTCTAGGAAGCTAGCCCAAGTGCCGCCTGACTTATAAGTAATACCAGCCGCGCCAGTGAAGTCGTATTCGCCCAAGCCAAAGTTGGCGTAAGCGTTCCAAGTGCCGTTAGAAGTGACACTCAAAGTGCCGCTGGAGTTGGCAGTCGCGCGGACTGACAAAGTCTTAGTGGTGGCCTTAGGCACAGTGAAGTTCAAGCCGGAGAAGCTGGCGTCATTGCTAACCAGGTTAACAGTGCCGCCGAGCGCTACTGCCGGGCTGACTGACACATCATACAGCTTGAAGTTCTGGAAGTTAACCGCGCCGTTGTAAGCCACGACGTGCAAGGTGTTGAGCTTTAAGTCTTCCACATTGTTGGCAGCGACTTTAAAGCGGTAAACTTCTTTGTCAACTTCATCAGCGTGCACGAGCTGTTGGGCCGGAGTGCCAGCGCTGTCAGCCGAGACGGTCAAAGCGCCGCCAGCGGAAACAGTGATGGCTTGGCCAGCCGTATTAGCCGGTGAAGTGATAGAAGACGCTGAACTGACACCAGTGCCCACAAGAGTACCCATAGTAACTACGGTACTAGCGGCCGAACCGGTGGTATCAGCATAGACATCAACAATTACTGAACCAGAGGCCGGAATAACCAGAGTCGGGTTCATAGAAACCGAGTCGCCGGTGGTAACGGTGGGCGTGGAAATGGCGTTACCAAGAGCAGTCGCCCCTTTCTTTAAGGTTACATTTTGGTAGCCAGTAATGACGGAAAGAGTAACCTTAATGCTGGTAACATTCACGCCTTCGGCCGAACCAGCCTGAATGGAGAACGAGCCAATCTTTTGATTGGAACTGCCGCCCACAATCGTGCTGTCCGGGTAAGCCGTGTTCTTGGACAGCGACAACGAAGTGGTGTCAACTGTCAAAGTGTTGCTCGCCGTACCAGCTGTCACAGTAATAGCCGCCGGCTTGGTGATGAAGTCGTTGGAGGACAAGCGCTTACCATACAAAGCGCCAACGTAAACTACATAGTTGTCAGTGGAAAGGGCTGACGAACTAATGTCAGCCACTACCTTCATCTGGTAGGTTGTACCAGAATTCAAGGTTGTGTAGCTGGTAAGAGTCGGGTTGGCGTAGTTGGCAGCTGTCGTGCCGGGCGCGGAAGTA
This sequence comes from Patescibacteria group bacterium, assembly GCA_041645215.1. Lineage (GTDB taxonomy): Bacteria > Patescibacteriota > Patescibacteriia > Veblenbacterales > UBA10138 > JACRFM01. The sequence goes on from JBAZQK010000002.1 coordinate 84,241, forward strand.
ACCATTTTGGCATCAGCCGCGGCCACACTGTAAACCGTTACGCCACCCACCTGGAACTTAACAGTGCCGGTGAAGTTGGTGGTAACTTTCTTGATTGAGTAGTAGAAGTTGCGGAACTCAAAGTTCTCGCCCGAGGGGCGAATGTCATAAGTCGCCAATACCACATCCTTAGCGCCAACCGCAATCTTACCGGACGGTGAAGCCGAACTCTTGGACAAAGTTACATCACCAGAGTTAATGGTAAGAGTGTCAGATGAAGCTGTGGGAAAGGTTGAAGACGACAATATGCCAGAACCAGTTAACACACCATAAGCCTCAACGTCAAAGGATTCTTGAACCTTGAAGATAACAGTGCGAGTGGAACCGTCAACCACGGCTAACTTAACAGTTAAGTCGCGCGAGGTGCCGGTAGGCACGATTAACGGGGTGGCCAAAGTAAAGCTGGCATACTTGCTCACCATTTGCGCAGTGGCCAGTAAAGTGCCGTCTTGGTTGTACAACTTAACATCTTTAACATCGCTGTCAGAGGCATTGCCATTGTTGTATAAGGCAACTTTGGTAAGCTTTAGATCTTCCTTACCGCTGGTTTCCGATACGCGGAAGCGAGTGGTTTGGAAATCAGACACGCCAATGTCGGCCGTGGTGTTACCCAAGGCCAGAGTGGCAAAGGTCATACCGGCAATGGAGCTGGCACCATCAACAAAGCTGAAGGTGTTACCAGCCACCGGGAAAGTGCCGGAAACAGTGGCGCTAGAAGCGGTGGTAACAGCCGAAGCTGAAGCAACCGAGAAGTAAGATGTACCAGTGTAAGCGCCAGCCAGCGCGTTAACCTTGACAGTAATAGCCATAGATTGACCGGCCGGAACCACAATTGGGGTTGAGGCAAAGGTCAAAACCGCCATATTGTCCGAGGTCAAACTGGTAACAAAATTACCATAGCGCTTGCCAGTTGAATCAAACACGCCAACGCCGGCAATATTGGTGTTGGCCAAAATGCCGCCCTTGGTTAGTTTTAAACCAGTAACGCTAACCGCGCCATCCGAACCAGCGGTAAGGTTGAACTTTAACACCGGGTTGTAAGCGCTGCCCGAGGCCAAAGTGGTAGCCGCCGGAGTGTCAGAGGCCAAAGCCACCGACAAACCAGTGCCGCCGACTACGGCCGGAGTGGAGCTACCAGCCACATTAGTGATGGCAGACTCGGCGCCGGTGATGGAGGAACCATCGGCATAAGTAATGTCGGTGGTTACGGCGTTAGCAGTATCAATCATACTGGCGGCGATAGCGGCGTCCGATGCGAACGGGCGCTTTTTGCCACCCTCTATGTAGTAGTAAGTAGAGCTGGAAGCGTACTTAACTACGGTGCCGTCCGGGTGAATGTCGCTGGAGATGGCTGAGCCGGTTTTGTAATTTACAAAAAAGGCATCAGAAACATCAACCACTTTCTTGGCCCAGTTGGCGCCAAAAAGTTTAAGCGCGCGCGCCTCGGAGTCTACCCATTGCAGGGTGCCACCAGTGGACACGGCGTAAACTTTGGGGTCGGTGGTAATCTTCACAAGCTTGGTACCCGGGCGAACAGTGACATTGCCGCCGATCGCGTAGGTTTGCAGCTCGGAAGAAGGAACAGTCTTCACGCCGGAGAAATCCTTATACCACGTAAAATAAGTCGTGGAATTAGGAAAAACAAAGCGCTTGGAACCATCAAAGTAGTAAACAGCCGAGTTACCAGCCATTTTGATGAGGTCGCCGGCGGAAGCAGCCGCTTGCGCGGTTGGAACCGAGTATAAACCGACTGACCACACCACCGTCAAAGCGGAAACCGTGATGGTGAAGAACTTTCGTAAATTAGACATGTGTAATAAATTCCTTTTTTCACTTGAACCCTTAAACACTGGAACACTTAATCAAAATTGGAAAAAGCGCAGGAGTGTTAATGTATTCAAAGTGATTTAATTAGTAGTGGAACTCGTTCCCGTCCCGTTTAGTTGCGGGACTCGGCCTTTAAAAGGAACTATCCAGCGCTGGTATTTATTAATCATAAAACTTAAAGCTAGAGCTTATTTACCAATCAACAGCCAAAATTCATTCCGCCTTCGCCTTTATACCTCTAGTATAAACCTAAGGATGAAGGCGAGATGGATAACTCTCTAAAGCTTTATGCCCAGAAAGTCGCTGCGGCGGATTCCGCCACAGAATTTGAAGACATCATTAGGCCTAAGCTTAATGAGCTTCATTTTAAGAATACCGACAAAATAACTTGGAAAAGCGTTCTTAATCAAGCCGCCCATGGGAGATCATAAAGATAATGTCAAAATCCAAATGACAAATGTCAAAGGGAATGTCATTACCGTATCTACGAGTTGACAGACTAAACCGTCAACTAGCTGATAACCCAGCCAGATAGAGAACGCGGAATCGCTGACTATCTTGGCGGCGGTTCTTTTTTGGTGAAATTTGGGTGATTGGCAAAAAGCTGGTTGCCAAAAAGTTTTGATTAGTAAAGAGCCAGTGGGGAGTCGCGAGACTCCGCCGATGAGCCCAGGTGAGTGGGGGCATTGGCGGAGAAACGACAATTAATAATGTCAAATAACAAATAAGGTGTCATTCTGACCCCGTCAGACGGGGGAAGAATCTAGAGATCCTTCAGCCGATGAGCATCGGCTTCAGGATGACAAGTCTCTGAAATCCGGATTACCCTTTTTAATAAGATCAATTTTCTTTTTTCTCAACCAACCTTTTATTTTTTTCTCGTTGTTAATGGCAGTTACCGGGTCACTGAACTCTTCACAAAAAATCAATTTGTTCACATTATACTTTTTAGTAAAGCCGGAGATTAGCTTATTCTTATGTTCATACATCCGCCTGGTTATATTATTCGTTACTCCGGTATATAAAACAGTATTCCTTTGGTTAGTAGCTATATAAACATAATAACTTTTTGTTTTTTCCATAATCCTCCCGTTAGATTCTTCGCGGAGTTTACACTGAGTGTAACGAACGTGCTCAGAATGACACTACTGTTTTCCTGCTAACGCCTAGGATGACATTCATTAAAATGATTTTCATTGTTTAGTGTGTCATTCTGAATTCCCACCGAAGGCGGGGATGAAGAATCTAGAGATCCTTCGCGGAGTTTACACTGAGTGTAACGAACGTGCTCAGGATGACAAACGCGCAAGTCCTAATTGATTACGGCTGACTTTTTACATCCGCCGGCTGTTTAACCGTGTCAGCTTTTACCTCGGCCTTGGCGCCGTCGGTCTTAACGTTAGTTGCCGCGTTGGTATTATCATTAGGCTGGGCTGTGTCATTTGAACTTGGGGTTTGATTGGAATTTTGTTCTTTGTCATTTGGCATTGCCTTGTTTGTACTATCGCCTTTTACTTTGCCGTTGGGATCATTGGTCTGAACTTTGTTAACCGCGGCCTCGCTCTTGGTGGCAATGTCGTCGCTCTCTTCTAATTTTTCCAGCGCCAAACTAAACTGTTTTTTTTGAATAAATTCCTTGGCCTCGGTTAAATTCTGTTTAGCCTGTTGGGAGGCCTCTTTAACCAACACCACTGCCGCTTGGGATTCAATTACTACGCGCGGCGCCGGTTTGTTACCGGGTAATTTGACCAATTTTATATCTACCCCGTCTAACTTGGCCGTAACTTTGGCGATTTGCTGATTCAATCGCTCGGTTACCGGCTGGTCGGACGGCACATCAGTGGCGCTATCAACCAAATAAGCCAAAGTGCGGCTGGATAACTTTTCGGTTAAGGCCAACGAAACATCATAGGCTGGTTCGGCCGACTGGCTTATTTTAAGAGTGTGCAATTTGGCCAATAAAGTCTGGCTAAACGCGTCATAAGTGGCGGCCAGAGCGTTGTCATTGCGCAAACTTTGTAAACTGGCCTGGGCAAAAGACAAATCAATATTGTAATCGCGCAACAAATCAGCGCGCGCGCCGGCGCTCGCTACCGCCGCGGCCTCATACAGGCGCCGGTCGGCTAACTTTAAATAAAACACGCCTTGTGATTGGGGGGTGTTATACAACGACAACTCCACCCGCTCGGACAAGCGTTTTAAACCGTACAAATTACTGCCGGGCAAACTTTGGTTCATGGCCTGCGTAAACGGCACGGCCACCAAGGCCACCAAAGCCAAAGTTGACAGCGCCGGCGCTAAACGAATGGGGGCGACAGCGTAACGAACATTACTAAAAATCAGTCGCAAACGAGCCCTAAAACTATAACTAGTCTTAGGCGCGCTATTAACCATATTCAACAAACGCTCCCGTGTCTGCTCGCGCCAAACCGCCGGCGCGTGGATCCGGACCTTAAGTTCGTTTAGTTGGTTGATGAGGTGGGAGGACATAAGAAATTCAAACCCAGTATATCAACTTCGCTAACAAAATTAGCGAGCGTTAGTTGACAGACTGTTTAGTAAATAAATGATAATTTAAATCTGGTTAAGATGTTTATTTTACTAATTTTGTTAAAAGCGAGCTATAGCGAAGTAGTTATACTGGGCAAAATGTAAAAATCTCCGCCCAAGGCGGATCTACCTCGGGTACGAAAAATGGAAAATGACAAATAAAAACGAAAACTTGGCGTGTCATTCTGAAGGAGTTCCACCAGAGGCGGAACGACTGAAGAATCAAGATTTTAAGTTGGCGGCTCGCCCATTATTCTTTTAAGTTCCTGCAAAGCGCGATGAAGCATAACGCGGGTGGCCGACGATGACTTATCAATAATGCGGGCAATCTCCCGCGGCTTAAAACCCTCAATGTAAGCCATCACCACTATTTCCCGCCACTCTGGTTTAAGTTTGCGAATAGCCAGCTCAACCTCACTCCAACTTGACTCACCCCCGCTGATATTGGGAGCGCTCACCTCGTCGGCTTGCTCCAAGGGCAGGGTTGCCTGCGCGGTGCGATAATAATCAGCTATTAAATTGCGCGCCATTTTATAAATAAAGGCCTGCAAGTTGTTAATGCCGGAGTCTCGCCCGTTGGTTGTCTGCCACAATTTCAAAAACAATTCCGACGTTATGTCTTGCGCCAGTTCCACGTTTGGCACCCGGAACCTGATAAAACGGAACAGGGCGTCAACATAGCTATCGTAAACCTTGGCAAACGATTCCTCGTCGCCGTGGCTGATTTTAAACAATAAAATTTCCTCTTGGATTCGGCGCGATGCTTGCATATATTATGACGCTAAAATAGGCCTAATCGTTACAATCAATAAGCTATACTCTAAACTGTTTAGCCTGTTTTAGCAAGTCTTAGGCGACTGATTGGTTAGTGTTAAACACTCGTATAATTAGACGCATAAATACACAAAAACGTAACATATTCAGGACTTACGGGTTTGCCGTCATCCTGAAGCCGATGGACATCGGCTGAAGGATCTCGGCTTATATCTAAGCGATTTTCGAATGAGATTCTTCGGCCTGCTGCCTCAGAATGACACAAAAAGCCTGAATCGCGTAAGTCCTAATATTAACTAACTTTGAAACACGAAATGATATTTTTGTGTCATTCTGCGGGAGCGGGTGAGCCTTCAGCCCTAAGTGAAACGAAGGGGACCGAAGAATCTCTGAAAATCAAGCAAAATACTAGATTCTTCAGCCCTCCTGTGGAGGGCTGAAGAATGACAAACCGCGTATTTTATAATTCAAGGTAACTAAACAATTTGTATTTGTTTGTATTAAAGTGTAGAATAGTGTATAACTTGTTAACAATATAGACATTTTCATAAAAAATATGAATTCAATAATCAGAATATCAATTAGTGAGGCAGGCCGCCTATTTGGGGTAAGCGCTAAAACAATTCGCCAAGCAATTAAGCTGGGGCAAATAAATTATGTGGTGGTTCGGGGACGGTATAAACTTAACTTTGAGAGTGTATTGGAATGGTCGCAGTTATCCACAAGGCGACGCAATATTCTGGCTCAACAGGGTTTGGGGCAATATGTTGACCAGTGGCGCATCCGCAACCGCAAATACTCCCCTCGCCCGCCGGAAAACTAATCACTGGAACACTAGAACACTGAAACACTTAATCATGGGAACACTTGCACACTAAATCAGGAATCCCCGGTAACATCCGCCTAGGGCGAGCTACGGGGCAAACAGGAATCAGGAATTATGCGTGCGAGATTCTTCACGGAGTTTTACCCGGCGGTAAACCCCGTTACACCCCGTCCTGAAGGACGGGACATTTTTGGGGAAGATTTTTAATTTCCCATTCACCCCGTTAGAAGTCTCCACCGGTGGTGGAGTATCCCGACAGCCATTGGGATTACTTCTAACGGGGCATTCTGGGTGTAACGGGGTAAACACCCACATATATTGAAGAAAGCTTCCATCATTCTCATATTCTTAAGAATATGAGAATGATTTTACAATATTGCATTATTGCTCGGGTTATAAGATGTTGACGACCGTAGCTATACAAAGGCAAACAAATGAGAACGAAGTTCCGCTGGCTTATTCAACTTTTGTCATCCTTGGGAGGAGTACGAAAGAGTATCATCCCTACATTATTACTCAACATGGAACAATTCTATGGAATTGTTCCGAGGATGATTGTGGCTGGGAGAAGCAAAATAAAAAAGCGGTTGATATTATTTAATCAGACCGCTTACTCTTAAATGGTGAGTTAATTTCTTTTTGAGGTTCTTAATCAAAGGCCTTATCAGTTATATCTCTGGGATATTTATTTTTGGAAAACAGACTCTTAAGAAGAAGTATTAAAGAGACTAGACTGATTCCGCCAATAACAAATGACTTTTTCATAACCACTCCACTGGATATTTTAAAGGGATGTTTTTTAGTTGTTTTGCATAACACGCGCGAGCAGCTGCGCCAGTATTATTTCAAAGAACAAAGAGCTCCAGAATTAAACTCTGGTTGAACATCTAGTTTTGAGTATTTTTGCATTCTTAAGATTGGAAGCGTGAATATAAACAATCTTGTTAATATCATCAACTTTCATAATCCGAAAGTTAAATGTTCCTATATTGAACCAATACTCACAAGTTATTTGCAACCAAGCAGAATCTCTTGGCACCGCGCCTTCAATTTTAAGGTTTCCCAAAGAAACTGACTCCAGAATTTTTTCCTCTCTTCTTATACCGCCATTGCCTACTGCTTCGCTCTTTGTGACAAGTTCAACTCTATACTCATAGCTATATTCAATAAGTTGAACAAATCTATCAGCCAAACTCTTAAATTCCGCAGCATCTGGATCAGCCTGGGCAAAACATTCAACTTCCGGCATAACCAGCGCTATGGCCAATATGAACGCTCCCCAAAAGTTTGGGCAACCATTAATTTTTTCAAATCCCTTAGGATGTTTAAAATCCAAGCGAGGATAACCATCACTTGTCCAATATACATTTTCTACTTGCACTACGGCAGTGCCAACTTTGGTGCCATAGCCCTGGAAATGCAAAGCGATTTTTGAGCCCTTAGGCAAGGCTCTTAAAAAACGGTGAATTTCTTCACAAACGTCATCCGAGTCTTGGTAGGGTCGCCACTTTGGACGGGGTTGACCATGAGGCCTTTGTTCTACGCGGAGATTATACCAAACCATCCCCGGATATTGTTTAACGAATTCCCCTAAACTAGCGGAAATCATAACGTACTTTACGGGTTCTTTTGATGAGGCCATTTTGTTAAGCTCCTTTGTTGTTGTTTAATGTCTTGCTTTATTTGCCATCACCTTAACCCCAAACTAGACAAAAGTCAACACGCCTAAACGTACGTCAAATGGGTTTATTGACCATTCACTACTAAAACCATACAAATTAAACTTACAACTATAAAAGAAAAAACTAATCCAGTTCCTTATATCAGCGTGTCAACACATTGATACAAGGAGAAAAGATATTAATAATGAATTAATATCTAAGACATTTAAAATTAACCCTCCCCTTCCCCTAAAACAAACTCACCGCCAGTTTCCCGGCGGTGAAGGGATTAATATGTCTATATTACTAAAAACCACAACAATTTCTAAAGGCATAAAAAATAAATATTAATAAAACATTTAATATACAAATTGCTGACCCTAAAATTTTAAAACTTATTGGTAACCATTTTTTAACAACAAAATTTACTTTAATTACCTTATTATTATAATTAATTAACAAGTAGCCGCCAACGACAGAAAAAAGTGAAGATATATATTGAAGCGTATAAGCAAAGTCATTATAATGCTGCCTATTATACACACTGCTTATTGAGTATGGAACTATAACGAAAATAATTATTATTACAATATTAATTAATACAACTTTAATATTATTTAATTTTTCTAAATGAAACATAAATTTACTTAATTATTAATTCAATATTTTATATAAAATCTTATACCCCTCTTCCTCAATATATTTACCTCGTCTGATATTTATCTCATAATTAAACGCTGACCATGACCGTTTTAACCACTTATCTGTATTCCTTACACATAACTGGCTTTTACATTGCTGTTTAATTTTTAATAAACGATTATATCTATTTTGCCCTGTGTAGATTTATTCTATTAAACGGTCGCAAATAAAGACAATCTACATTAACTCAAAAGTTTTTAAAATAAAGATTCCAAATAAAATCAAAAGAATCAAAAACAATAAACCAACAATAATAAAGTCCTTTTTGAATAATTTTATATTAGAATTTAGGTTAATTTTATAAATAAGGAAGACTGAACCTACCAAAGCTAAAAGTAAACAAATTAACTTTATATAAAATTCATTTATTTCAAAAAAACCGCCAGTAGAATCCAATCCTATTGGGCTATAAATAAATACGAATATAAGTGGCAACAACACTAAAAATAAAAAAATTATAATACTCATATAGAACTCACTGCGACTTTTGAAAATTATTATTTAAAAACCTACATTTCTAAAAAAATATATCGCCAAAGCAAAGATTGAACTTAATGCTATTAATACTGCCCCCAAAACATTAAAGCAATATAGTGGCCATTTCTTTATATTGCTTAATCTTAACAATTTGTTATTAATCTTAATGAGAATAATACTACCCGCAATAAAAATAAAACAGGTCAAATACTGCAACGGCCGAAGTAAATTGTTGCCGTGTTTATTGGTATATACTTCAATAATCAAATTGGGCAATACAATAAACAAGGTTATTATGCCTATATTAATCAAAAATGATTTAAAATTATTAATTTTTTCCAAATTCAAATTTAGTTTCATAAATTTAGTTAATTATTAATTCAATATTTTTATATAAATCCTTATACCCTTCCTCCTTAATATATTTACCCCGTCTTATACCTATCTCGTATTCAAGAGCCGACCAAGCTCTCTCCAACCACTTATCTACACCAGCTTTACACTTTTCGGTTCTACATTGTTGTTTTATCTTTTGCAAACGATTGAATCTTTGTTCACCAATTATCAGCTGATTTATCAAGCGGTCGCGAATAAATTTTTTAGTAATACTACCATTATTATACAAGACACCTATTAATCCTATTATATCAGAAACACTAGTTTTTTTCTCTATACTCACACCAGCCACCTTACCAGCTTCAATTGTTGTATCACTAACATCAGTAACGGCATTATCTTGCTTAACAGCCTTTGGCATATAACTAGACTCGGAAATTATTGTTGGCGGATTTAAAACTGGCACCTTGGTTTCACTATTTATAACCAACGGCTGGCTAATTGAACTGCCACCGCCACCTCCCCTGCCTGGTGGTTTGGCTATTCTAAAAATAATTCCTTTTTCAGATTCTCGATTACCCACCTTATCAATAGATTGATATTTAAATTGGTATTCGCCATCAACCTCAAAACGTAAATTTCCATTATAATTTTGCCAAGTTTGACCACTGTCTAAACTGTAAACTGTTTTGAGTAATCCTGAACCACCGCTATTATCAGCCGCGTCTAAAATTATTTCAACTACCGATTCATACATTCCAAATGATGACAAACTGCCAATTAAACTGGCAGAAGTTTGCGGCGCGATTGAATCGGTAATGCTTTGTCCGCTAAGCGCGGAACTTGGGGTTATTAAAGTTGTATTGCCAGTGTTATTGATATCTAATTGTAAACTAGGATTATTTGAAGAATCAAAAACTATATTACCAGTACTGACTGATGTAATAGGAACGTTATTATAATAGGTAACGCTATCCACATTACTATTATTCACCACTGAAACCCTCATATTGAAACTCCCACTGCCAGTAGCGCGCAGATTAATTTGTAAACTACTTAAAATGTCGTCTGGCAAAAAGACAAACGAATTTCCGTCTAATTCCTCATAAGTAACACCCGGTATATTTTCTTCCAATTGGCCGTTTGTATTATAACCAACATGATTGCCGTTCTGGTCATAAATATCAATGGCTACCGGGCTATGTAATGAAACTAATTTACCGTTTACAACGCATTGTGAGTCGTCCTGTCTTATACTGGCTGGCAAATCAGCCGAGCTGAACGTGTTAGTAAGTAATTTAACTACTAATTGCCTCACATTATTATTGCTAGGCATTTTACTGTGCTTAACCGAAGTGGCATAAAAGGAATGGCCGCTAGGCAAATTAATGCCCGTGGCGCTACCGAGAAACACAGTTTCATCACCAGCGCCTAATAATAAATTGTATTCAGTTTCACCTAACTGATTCGGTTTATTGCGCTTTATAATACCCTGAATGGTAGCTTGGTTACAGCCGACAATGTTATAAGCGTTAATACCTTTAGCCTCTAAACTTAAACTATCAAACTCTTGGGTGTGAAAACTTTCAGTTGATTGTATAGCTATGGTGTTATAACCGCTATCAAGCAACCCAGTTTTAACTTGCTGATAAGTATAAACCGATGGCCCAGTACTGGAAGTATAATCATAATAATACCCGCCTAAATTGTTGACATAAGTTTGGCTGGGCAAAAGTTGATATGAGCTAAACATATTGTAAGCCAACCTTTTCATAACACTTTGGCTTAATAAGCCTAATGGAAATCCAAACCCGTCACCAAACAATAAAGCCTTTAATGCCTTAGGCGTGCCCAAATGCGGAGTACCTAAAAATATCAAAGAATTAATTCTGTGTTCTGAATTCTGCAAAATATATTGCTTAGTTACTAACCCGCCCATACTGTGAGCTACAATGTCAACTTTAGGACTGGATGTTTGGTTCAATGCCGCGTCAATTTTGGTTTTTAAATTCAATGCGTTTATACGATTATCCAACCGCCAGTCATAAGGAAAAACAAACAAATCATCGCCCTCTACATATCCGTTATTTGAAAATTCATTTATCAGTCCGTCAAAATAATCATATAAAGTTGTCCTGTCGGAAATATCATATATAAAGGACTTCTTCCGTATCACATCATAAACACTTACCCCATCATCGCCAAGTGTTCCGTCCTCTCTTACCCATAAAGGTAATAAAAATATATCTCCAACATCAAAATATATATTTGCCACATCCATCCACAACAAATCATTGCCTTTTTTAAGTTCGGTGCCTAAGATTCCCGGAATCAAAATCACCGGCACATTTCTGACTTCAAAAATCAAATTTCCTGCCGCTGGCAGGCGAACGGCAAGACTGCCGTCACTGGCTGTAAAATAATAGTTATATAGGCCTTTGGCTAATGTGCCAACCAGTGGCATAAAAGTATAATGTTCCCCATTGCTAAAATCACCATCCGCACCGGATTCAGCTGATAAATTATACGATGTATTATTAATAAATAACTTAAGTGGAGCTGGCGGATTATTATCGGCGTCAGAATACGCTACCTTGAACGTCGGCGGCGAATTAGTAAAACTAACGCTTGGATTTACGCCATCAGTAATATAACCAGTTGCCAGACTAAATGATAAAACCGGCGCGGTGTTAGCGGGTGGCTGAACAGTTATGGTTTGGGCACTAGTAACGGTGGCGCCGACATTATCAGTCACCCGAACAGTAAAGCTGGCAGTGCCGGCGATGGTCGGGATACCGCTAATCACGCCAGCGCTAGACAGTGTTAAGCCGGCGGGAAGAGCGCCCGCGCTTAAGCTCCAAGTTAACGGCGCCGTGCCGCCGGTGGAAGCTAAAGCTTGGTTGTAGGTCGCGCCCACGGTGGTGACGGGCAAGGTGGTGGTAGTGATTGCCAATGGTTCGGCTGTTGTAGCGCTATAAGTTATAAAATACATTTCTAAATTGCTGGTGCCAGCTTGCAAATTATCAGCTTGCGGCAGAGCTCCCCAAGCTAACAATTCACCGGCTATTTGCGAAGACCAAGCTACACGGCTATGAACTCCGGTAAGACTGTAGCTTGCCATAGACAACCGGAAAAAATATGGGTCATTCGGAACTAAAGCTATGGCGGCCGAAAAAACAAAATTGGCCTCTTGGTTGCCATCAGTTGACTCAACAATTGAAGTATAAGGAAGCATAGCTGTTCCCAAACTGGTATAACTAGCCTGTAAAGTCGGCGAACCTTTATATAAATCTAAATAATAATCAGTTTGATTAGTTCCCGGAGTACGAGTCAAATAAACCTTAATGCTATTAATACTACTAACACTAGGAAAAAAAGATTGGCCGACATTATGCCAAGTCATATTAGTATTCCCCATTAACGGGTCATTCCAAAAACCAGTAGTAACAGTTTGTGAAATATCAACTGTGGCCGCACTAGCGGACAACGGCCGCATAAAAAAAATAACAGTAAATACAAAAAGGCCAACCAATAAAACCATGGCTGACCTTAATAACATTGAACTTAAATGAATTGATTGACTGCGACTGATTGCCATAATTTCTAATTAAACCATTATTTGTTCGCCTTCGTCCACCTTTTCGAGGACTGCGGAGGACGGACGCTGAAGAAATGAAGGATACCATCGGCCGCCTGCCTACCGGCCAGGCAGGTAAGGCCCGCCTGCCTAAGCCTATACCAAATACTCACACTTTATAAATCAACGCTTTAATGCCTTAGCTAAAGTACGTTGATTGCAAGAGGCCGGTGGCGGGCAGGCCGTGGAGCTTCATTATTCTTAGCCCAAAATCCACTCAAAATAAATCAAAAAGCCCGCCAAAAAATAGCAAGCTAGATGAGCAAAAAATAGCCAACGTTGGTTAGTACTTATTAACCAGTTGTGTGTACCTTGCGACATACCTCCTAATGATTAATTATACAACTTTTAAAAAAGGCCACAATAGGCCCGTGCGACATGCTGCAATAGGCCAGTCTACAATAGGATCGCCTGCCCCGCTGAGCGGGGCCTGCCCAAAGGAACACTTAATCACAAGAACACTTAAACACTTGTCAGCCCTAGGCTGATCCCCGCCGGCCCGCCCCGCAGGCCCTACCCCACTGCAGGATACGAAACCGCTCAAGCACTAATCAATTTAATGTATGTACTGTAGTTGTAGCGGCCGCGACAAACACAATACCGATCCTGAAATTGGAACTGCGAACTATGGCAACTCCGGAAAATATCGCCGCCGGGTTTGATCATAATCAATCTCACTCACCAATAAATACAATATGAGATGGTTACAAAACCCCACTCATCTAAAGACATCAATACTTATAATTTATCAGCTTGCTCTTATAAGCGCATAAATTAGCCAAATTGATAAATCCTGCAAATTTTTTGACTAAAGCTAGAAAATTATTCAAGACTTTTGAAGCCATCTCTATCTAACTTCCCGTTGACAAGGCCTAACTTAACCTTGTCAAGCACGGATTGCACCGCTACTATATTAAAGTATGTCTAGTTTTTCTCATTTGCACGTTCACTCGCATTATTCCCTATTAGACGGGTTGCCTAAAATTCCCGAACTGCTAACCGCCGCTAAAAGCAAAGGGTTTAGGGCTCTGGCTATAACCGACCACGGCGCCATGCACGGCATCGTGGAGTTTTATAAAACCGCCATCGACAAAGGCATTAAACCGATTTTGGGCGTGGAGACTTATGTCGCCCCGCATAAACTTACGGACAAGCAAGCCCACCAAGACGACGCTAACTACCACTTGGTGCTGTTGGCCCGCAACTTGGCCGGTTATAAAAATTTATTAAAACTTTTAACCATTGCTCATTTGCAAGGTTTTTATTATAAGCCGCGGATTGATTTGGAATTATTAAAACAGCACAGCGCCGGATTAGTCGGGTTGTCCGCCTGTCTTAAGGGTCAGGTGCCACAGGCTTTAATGCGGGGCGACTGGGACGGCGCCAGCAGCCTCGCTCGTACTTATCAAAGCATCTTCGGTGAAAATAATTATTTTTTGGAAGTTCAGGCTCACCCGGAACACGCTGACCAAATGGAATTGAATAAACGGCTGGTGGAATTAAGCCAAAAACTAAAACTGCCCTTGATTGCCACCAATGATGTTCATTATTTGGAACCGGCTGACGCCGAAGCGCAGGATATTTTAGTTTGCATTCAAACCGGTCGAACGGTAGATGATACCGAGCGCCTGGACATGCGCGGTATGAACAACTCCCTTAAAACCGAAGAAGACATGCGCCAGGATTTACCCGACTTGGGCGAGGCGATAAATCAGGCCGGTCAATTAGCCGACGAACTTAACGTGGAATTACCTTTGGGTAAACGATTTTTCCCGAACTTTCCCACGCCCGAGGGCGAAACGCCTGAAGCTTATTTGCGCTTGTTAGCGGAACGCGCCCTGGTGGAACACTATAACCGGGGCGTGCCGGACGAAGTTCGCGAGCGTCTGGAATACGAACTGGGCATTATTATGAAAAAGGGCTACGCCAGTTATTTCTTGGTGGTGGCTGACTTTGTTAATTGGGCCCGTTCCCAAAGCATTATTGCCACCACCCGCGGCAGCGCGGCCGGCTCGCTCGCTTCATACTTAATCGGCATTACCACCGTTAACCCCCTTACCTACAACTTACCTTTTGAGCGGTTCTTAAACCCCCAGCGTCCCTCGCCGCCGGATATTGATATGGATTTCGCGGATAACCGCCGTGATCAGGTAATTTCCTATGTAACTGCCAAATACGGTCTTGATCATGTGGCTCAAATTGTTACTTTTGGAACGATGGCGGCCCGCGCCGCGGTGCGCGATGTGGGACGCGCTTTGGGCTATCCTTATAGCCTATGCGACCGGGTGGCCAAAATGATTCCCTTCGGCTCGCAGGGATTTCATATGACCATTGAACGGGCTTTACAAGAAACGTCCGAGCTTAAATCGTTGTATGAGCAAGATCCGCAAATTAAACGTCTAATCAATCTGGCCCAAAAGGTGGAGGGTTGCGCCCGCCACGCCTCGGTTCATGCCGCCGGCGTAGTTATAGCGCCGACCCCGCTAACTGATTATGTGCCATTGCAATACGATAGCGACGGCCAACATACCATAACCCAATACGACATGTGGTCATGCGAGGATGTTGGTTTGGTAAAAATTGATTTCTTGGGCATACGCAATTTGTCGATTATGGGTAACGCGATAAATATCATTAAAAAAACCAAGGGACTTGAAGTTAACTTGAATAAATTACCGCTTAACGACCAGACGACCTTTGACTTAATGGCCAAGGGCGAAACCATGGGTATGTTTCAGTTAGGCGGCAGTGGCATGACGCGCTATCTTAAGGAACTGCGGCCGTCCGTCATTACCGATATTATGGCCATGGTGGCGCTATTTAGACCGGGGCCCATGAACTCCATACCCGACTTTATTAAACGCAAGCACAACCCCAAACTTATTAAGTATCTAGACCCGCGTCTAACCGATATTCTGCAATCATCCTACGGCATTATTACCTATCAGGACGATGTTTTGTTAATTGCTATTAAACTGGCGGGCTACACCTGGGAAGAAGCCGACAAGCTGCGTAAGGCGATGGGTAAAAAAATTATTAAAGAAATGGCCCGTCAAAAAGAAAAGTTTATTTCAGGTTGTATTACCAATGGTATGATTGAGGCCAAAGCTCGCACTTTGTGGGAACTGATTGAACCATTCGCGGCTTACGGCTTTAACAAGGCCCACGCCGCTTCCTACGGTATCGTGGCTTATCAAACGGCTTATCTCAAAGCTAATTTCCCGACTGAATTTATGTCAGCGGTCATGACGGCCGAAGCCGGCGACCTGCCAACCGTGGCGCAGGCGGTGGCGGAGTGCAAACGAATGAATATAGAGGTATTGCCGCCCGACATCAACGAAAGCTTGGCCACTTTTACAGTGGTCAGCGACCGCAAAATCCGCTTTGGCCTGTCGGCCGTAAAAAACTTAGGCGAACAGGTAATAAAAGTTATAATTAACGAACGCCAAACCAACGACCGGTTCAGCAATTTAGCGGATTTTTTGCGCCGCACCGCGGGCCGCGAGGTAACTAAAAAATCTTTGGAAAGCTTAATTAAATCCGGCGCCCTGGACAGCCTCCACCCCGAACGGCGGCAATTACTTGATTCAATGGAGATATTATTAAGTTCAGCCAAAAATAGCAGTCAAGCTAAAATGGCTAATCAATCTTCCTTGTTTGGCGCCGGTAATAATCAGGCGCCGCTGAACTTAACATTAGTGGACGCGCCCCCTACCAGCAAAACCGAAAAACTATCATGGGAAAGAGAACTGATTGGATTGTATATTACCGAACATCCCCTCAGCGACTATCAAGCTAAGTTGTTTAGCTATACTCAACCTTTAGCAAGCGTTAAAAATTTAAAAAATGACAGCGCCGTCATAATTTTGGGATTAATTACCAAGGTTAAAACAATAACCACCAAACGCGGCGACACCATGGCTTTTGTCACCTTAGAAGATACCGACAATATCGTGGAACTAATAACCTTCCCCGATATTTACCGTCAACACCGCGCCAACTTAATTAACGATAAAGTAGTAATAGTCAAAGGCAAAATTTCCCTAAAAGACGGCGAGGCTAAAATTATTGCCAATGATATTCGGATTTTACCAGCCGCGGGCGAAGTTAACTTAAATGAAATAAAGGCGTGGGTGGCGGGAACTGACTATCGTTTGTCAACCGCGCGGACAGAATTAACCTGCGTTTTACGCCTGCCTGCCAGTAGCCCAAATGATACCGCCGCCGAATTAAAACAGGTGTTGTTGCGCTATCCCGGTTCAACACCGGTGGCGTTTTTAATTAATCAGAATGGGGCGTGGAAAAAAGTTTCTCTGCCCTACAAAATTAGCTTGAATGATGATTTTAAACAGGCCTGCGAACAGATTTTAGGCTTGAATTGCCTGAAATAACCTATAATTATTTAATTATTATGTTCACAAAAGCAGAACTATTAAACAAACAAGAAAAATACGCTTTCCGGAAAAAACCAATCAAGGAAAGCTGCAATGAATTAGCTAACCGCGGCCTTGATCCGGTGGGTTACAACGAAAATTTCGTTAATACCCAGATTATTGATAATACGATCAAAGACGGCAAATTCCTGCTTAATAACTTAGACGGAGTGATTATTTCGCCTAACGACGCATTAGTAGGATGGGAAAAACTAAACGAAACTCTGGAAAGAATCAGCGCGGAAGATTTCAAAACTGATTCTGACCAGAAAATCTTGCAGGAACTAAAGCAGTATTTGAGTGCTGGCGCCAAACAACTAAGAGGCTTCGCCGCCAAAACCCTCAATTTAACCATCGGCGAAATAACCAAACAAAATCCTTTAAAAATACCAGAAGACATTCTTAAACTAAAAGGGCAAATGCAAAGTATTGATTATAAATTTGAAAACACGCCAACTAACCGTCCCTACTATATATATAAACGCAAAATAAATGAGGTTTGGGATGGCTGCCGAGAGTTATCAAAAAATTATAATATAAATAATCCGGAAGATTATCGGCAATATTATGACCTTATGCGCCAAACTGATTGCCGGATTAAAAATGCGCTTAATTCTCTTGATCTGTGGAAAGACGGAACAACTAATCCTGCCGAATCACTTAAATTCTGGCAAGAACATACTCAAAAAATCTACCACCAAATTGATTTAAATAAACATGATAAAGTAACTGGACTAGAAATATTAAGGGTTATGAAAGTTTTGGTTGATAAATATGCTGTTGAATTAAAAAATGCCGCCGACAACCTGCCAATCACTGACTCTGTCAATCATTCTACTCAATTAGAAGTACCACAAAAACTAAACGAACTAAGAGAAAAAATGATGGCACTATTGCACGATTTTGGACAATTGCCAGTTTACCTTGCCTATCGCCAGGTTGGTATATACACATTGGATGAATCTAAAATTCCTAAAGATGAATGGTTTAGGCTAAGAGACAATTAATTAGCCAACCGAACTATTACAATTTTATAATAAAACCCGTCTGCCATTATTTGGTAAACGGGTTGGTTGTAAAATTTGTTTGTATTCTACAAAATTCTACAGAAGTTTAATATTTAATTTTTGATAACTCTGCTCGCTGGTTATACAGTAATAGAGTTTGTACCGACCATCAGTATTTTGCAGGACTGTCTCAATTTGTCGCAGGACAACATAGTTCATGGCCGAACGAGCCTCTTTGAATAACAAAACTACAGCAATCTCCTCATCATTAAGCCAAACCAAACCGGCAGATTTACCAATTAAACTCAACTTATGTAAATATAACTTCATTATCATATCTTCAAAATAGTCACCGCCACCAATACAGCAATACTGATAAAACTGCTTGGGATTATATGTATTTAAGACCAACGGCTGGTGGCTAACTATCTCTCGAGTCAGAACAACTATATTTAAGTTATCTTTACACCCCAATATAGTATCCCATTGAGTTGCGCTGCTAAGTAACATACTACCTCCTATTGTTGTTTTGTTTTTTTAATTAATTTTTGTTTATAAACCATTAAGAGCGCCGCTGATAAAAGCGACTAGCCAGGCTAACCAAGCATAAAGTGAGTAACGACTAAATACTTTGGCATACCAAGTCTTACCTCTTGTGGCTTCAATCGCAAACCATAAATGCGCGGACATTATAGATAAAGCAGTATAACCACTAATACTATGAAGGTTTAAACTTCTGCTCGTAAAAAACATAATTGAGGTGCCGCCGAGGTCGCACAAAAACGCGGTTATAAAAACGAGTAGCATCCACAATTTTAGTTCTTTTTTAAACCTTTCCGACCATATCGCTATGGTGTAAAAAACCAAAGCTGCCGCTATAAACTTGACGCCAATAGGCATATTAGCTCCTTTGTTAAGTTAGATTTTGTTTATTTTTATGCCTCTCATCTTAACCGAAAACGGCCAAAAAGTCAAAATTAAACCCGGCATAGCTAGCCAAACGTATTTCTGATATAATATATTGAGATGGTTTCAAAAACCTTTTCGTGGCGAAAGCTATGATTTTTGAACGAGACAAGGAAGATGAGCAAAATGCCCGGAAACGTAGCAGTAGCTACGATGAGGACATTTTGGGAAATCTGACGCAGTCGCAGTCAAAAAACAGAGATTGCAGCAGAAATAGGGTTTTGAAACCATCTCATTATAGCCTTTAACCCAAAATATATGATAAAAAAAACCAGTGCTCCGCTCAGTGTTCGCCCGCTTAACGCGCTTAACACCAGCCTGCCCTACAAAAAATTAGTAGTTAGTTTTTTGGTAGCCGCGGCCGCTATTACCTTACTAGTGCTGTACTACTCTTTGGGTCAGGCCACTATCAATCTTAGTATTAAGCCGGACAGTTCAATTATGGAGGGCGTAATAACAGTGGGTACAGCCGATAAGGTTGATGCCAGCGGAGTAATTAAACAATTGGAATACAAAGGCGAACAAACCTTTCCCGCCTCACCGTCAGGTGAACGGGAGGCTAAAGCTTCGGGTAAAGTAAGGTTTATTAATAAATCAAATCAAGGTCAAACTCTTATTGCCACCACTCGCCTATTATCTAAGGACGGCGTTCTTTACCGACTGCTGAATACGGTTAACGTACCAGCCAACGGCACCTTAGTTACAGACGCCATAGCTGATCAAGCGGGCGACAGCGGCTTAATTCCACCAACTACCTTTATAATCCCCGGACTACGCGCTAATTTACAGGATAAAATTTACGCCGAATCAACCCAGCCGATGGAAAGAGCTGAAAAACCGGGCCACAAAGTAACCGCGCTTGATTTTGAAAGAGCGCGCAAAGCCTTAAGCGATCAATTGCTGCCGCCGGCGCTGGCTAAAATTCGCGACCAATTGACTGACCAGCAACGTAAAATGTCAGTGGTTTACAACGCCACCGTCAGTAGCGAAGAGTCGGACGCGCCCGCTGATACTAATAAAGATAAATTCCAATATTCAGTGACGCTTAAGGTGACGGCGGTTTTTTATGACCAATCTGACCTTAAGGATAAAATGCTGGCTAAGCTTCAAACCAATCGCACTGATGGCAAAAAAATTCTGACCATTGAGGACCAAAGCCTAAGCTTGAATGTCAACGAGTTTAGTACTGACTTGGCCCAGGCCCAAATAGGCGTTAAATTTTTAGCTCAAGTAGCCATCACTGACGCCAGCAAAGCCTTTAACAAAAATGATCTGCTGGGCCGGACAATTAAAGAAGTTCAAAACTACTTTTCTACTATCCCCGGGGTAGTTAAGGCGGAGGTAAAATTATGGCCATTCTGGGTGACAGCCGTGCCCAGCAATCCCAACAGCGTTGAGCTAATGATTACGCAAAATTAATTATAACTAGGACTTACGCGTTTGAGCCAAGTTCGAGGCAAAACCGAGCATTTGAGCAAGCCGTAGTAAAACTACGGTGAGCGAAAAGCCGAGGTTTTAACGAAGAAATTGGCCAAAGCCGCTTGCGGGGTCGGGCTGCGCCCGCCCCTAAAGCGGCAAGCGCGTAAGTCCTAATAACAATTAACTCTACACCTATACTCCGGAATAGTCACCGGGGTTTTTATTTTAAAACCAGTTGCTTGTATCCAACTCCTCGCCGCTGTCTGGTTCTAACAAACGAATGGCCTCGCGCTGTTTGCGTGATAATTTTTCCGGCGTTTTTACGTGAATTATCACCAATATATCGCCCCGGCCCTTGCCGCGCAGGTGCGGTACGCCCTTACCTTCCAATTTAAACATCTTGCCGCTCTGCGTGCCGGCCGGTATTTTTAATTTAACATCACCGTCTAAAGTATTAATAATCGTGTTGCCACCCAATGTTGCCAGCGACACGCTAATATCTTTTCTGGTGTGCAAATCATAACCGTCGCGGGAAAACCGTTTGTCCGGACGCGTTTGAATAGTTAAAAGCAAATCGCCGGCCGTTCCGCCTTTTACACCCGGCTCACCCTCGCCCCTTAGTTGAATGGTTTGCCCATTATCAACCCCCGCCGGTATATGAACTTTGAGTTCTTTGACACCAGGCTCACTGCCGCGGCCGCGACACTTGGTGCAAGTCTGACTGACAGTTCTGCCCTCGCCGTTGCAGGTTGGACAAGTTGCTACCGTACGCATCGCCCCCAAAAAAGTTTGTTGCATTTGTTCAACTTGGCCCGAACCTTTGCAAGTCGCGCAATTGACTTCTTTGGCGCCTGGTTCGGCGCCCTTACCTTGGCAACGGCTGCACAAAATATGCTTTTCAAACCTTAATGTTTTTTCCACTCCAAAAACCGATTCACTAAAATCAATGGCGGTTACAAATTGCAGATCCGGCCCGCGTCGCCCCCCGCCACGGCGACGGCCCCCGGGCGCGCCCGCCCCAAATAAATCACCGAACAAATCGCCTAAATCGCCAAAATCAAAATTAGCCCCGCGCGCAGTGCCAAAGCCCGCATTGCCGTAAAAATCCTGCCACTGGTACCCGCCGCTGGCCGCCGCGCCCGGTTGCTCAAACCCAGCCCCAAACTGGTCGTACCGCTGGCGTTTGGCCGCATTAGATAAAACCTGGTAAGCCTCATTTATTTCCTTAAACTTGCCGTCACTGCCGCCGTGCTTGTCCGGATGATGCTCGTGCGCCAATTTACGGAAAGCTTTTTTAATCTCCTCGATGGAAGCTTCTCGTTTTACGCCTAATATTTGGTAGTAGTCTTTGGGCATAGTGTGATAATAGAATCACGAATCAAGAATTATGAATTAAGATAACTTTTGATTTCTAATTCCATATGCAGATAAAATTTTAGGCACAAGTTTAACCTGTGCCTAACGAGAAATTTCAGTTAATTATTTTTGAAAAAATTAATCTTTTTGCCTTAAACATTTTTTGATTTCTAGCTTTGTAAGATATTGAATAGCCAAAGCCCAGTCTATTAAATGGGCACTCGGAATATCTAATATATATTCCGGTAATAGTTGAATATAGAATGAACATGTATTCTTTACTCATCATTTCACCCTGGAATTACTATTTTGTTCTTAATTGATGGTAACACATGTTCTGTTTTTGGCGGCATAATCGTCTGTATTTTTTGAGGCAATCTAGAATCCTCATCAGTTAAATTCTCAATTTTGATTTCAGGTGTGTGAACTACTCTCTGAACTTCATTCACATCCAGTAATACATTTTTACTAAACCTTTTCTTGGGAATTTCACACCTTACGACTTTCAATACCCCGTAACCCTTAAACTCAAAAAGTTCACCTATGACCAAATTACTTCTTAACACTTTAAAAGTGTTATCCTTAATATTCAAGTCAATCTCTTGGCCGCTGAACAAGGTTTTAAACTTAAATTCATGACCAGAACTTCCGCTTGAAGTGTCATATTCCTGTAAAAAGGAATCAATACAATACCCTTTTAAAGGCTCAAGATTCACGTTTTGCCCTATGGCATTGATGGTAACACAATCATTATTATGACTCATGACATCCCTCATTTTTATTTTTTGGATTAATTAATCATGTTTCCAGATTACAGTTATTGTACCAACTTGATTTTTCAATACTTTGGGAAGTTGAAATGTATTGCCAACCCTGAACAACCGACAGTAAATCTTATCTGTTAAACCATCACTGGAAATCTCCACCTGCTCATTGCCACAACTTATAATTTTAAGTTTGGCAAATTTATACTCACCAGAAGGTAATTGCAAGGTTATATCAAATTCAGCACCTTCGGATTGCGAACTGACGAAAACCGCTACTTTGCCAACAGACGACAAATGATCATTACTGTTTGTCATTTTAGTTTCCTCTTTATATGTTGAACAATTTTTGTTTAATTGATAACATTGTTAAATATTCTTTCTTGACACTCTGCCTATTCTGGTAATTTTACCAAAATGATTGTCCAGAATGGCCGGCAATTGAACTACTTGGTTTTTTCTTAAACGTTTAATATCGTGTAAAACATCTTCAGTATGTTCTTCTGTTGATATATTAATGAACCTTACTGCCTTATCGGCCTTATCAGTCGCCAAGGTGGCGCATAGTGTCAAAAATCGGCGAGGTATAAAAGACGTCTCCATTTTTACAATAAACTTATCATCAAAAGACAGGTCATCAACATAAACCTCCCCAATTACCGGAATTGAGTCGGGTATCGTTGTCTTTCCCATTTTGTTCACCTTTGGTTTGTTAAACAAACATTTTTTTTATTACAGTAAACCTACTTTATATCAAGCACTAACGAATTGTCAAGGAACAATTTTAAAATCCAAAATCTTAAATCTTAAATCCTAAAAACTATTCGGATTTGGGAATTGGAATTTATTTAGAAATTTGAATTTAGAAATTAGGAATTTAAGGTATTAGGCTGTTTTAAAGCCTATCTCCGGCGTATTAGTAGCTCCCTCTTCCACCTTGCCAAACTGCTCTTCGTACTTTTTCACGTTATCAAGCAGTGCCATAGCCAAACGCTTGGTGTGGGCCGGGGAAAGGTACACCCGCGCACTCACAATGCCTTGTGGCGGCATCATACTCATAAAATCTATGACAAATTCTTCTTTGGTGTGGGCGATTTGCGCCAAGTTAGCATACACGCCTTTTAACACCTCATCAGTAACCTTAACTTGGATTTGCTGGGGTTGTTGGTCTGGCATAATAAAATAGAATTAAGAATCAGGAATTATGAATTAAGAATAAAATTTATAATCTTTAGTAATTTCCTACTTAGGCAAGTAAGAAAGTAATGCTAAGTGTTTTTATAAAACTTATTTAAATATTTAACACATTTTTGATACATAGGCTTAGCATAAGCCTTGGCTTGGCGAGATGTTATCCGGCCATACATCCAGTCAAACTTTTTAAGTACATCACCTGAAGCCATACTTCCACTTCTATGAAACTTTAGAAATAATGGCCCTTGATTCTCAAGAAAACTGATGCTATCAGCATCTTTTAAAAGATTCTGCCAATAATTACCGCCGTATTCATGCCTAGAAATCATCATTTTGACTTTTTTAATAAGTGCCCTGGGAGCCCGCTCTTTTTGTAAGAATTCTCCCACCTTAAATGCCCCGGCGCGCCCATGAGCAGCAGAAAATGACCGCTGGAGAAAATAAGCCTTATCGCCCTTTTGCCATTTTAGCCTAGAAATAGGAAAAGCTCGTTCTATATCATGCGCCACGGCCGCAATCAACATGGCTTCATCCGCCTTAGGGTCAAGCTTTTTTAACCAATAAGCCGTACGCCAAAAATGCCGCAACTCGTTACCAAACTTACTATGCTTGAACGACTCTTTAACAAACTTTTTTACTTTGGGGTAGTAGTTCATAATTTAGAGATTTTCTGGATTCCGGCTCAGGGGCCGGAATGACACGTGTATTCTTTATTATCTTTCTATCTGTCCCATCTGTCATTCCCCCGATGGCCATCGGGATAAAAGCGAAGCTTTTATTTTTATTGAATGTCTTAATTGTTTAATTTAGTAATTTCTCAATTGATTAAAAATTATAAATTATAAATTGTTTACTAATTGATTATTATTTAACCATTAGCTATAAGCTATTAGCTATTAGCTATTTCTTCACTTCCTCATACTGCCCTTGAATCGGCTCTTCGGGCTTGGCATCGCCAGCTTGGCCAGATGAGGTATCGCTAGGCTGTCCGCCCGAGGCGGATCCGCCTTGGGCGGACTTATACATTGCCTCACCAATCTTGATGGCCGCCTGTTGTAAGGCGTCCAAAGCGGTTTTAATGACCGCGGCCTCGTCACTATCTTTAACCTTTTTAACATCTTCTAGTTTAGCCTCCACCTCAATTTTGATATCGGCCAGAACCTTATCGCCCTGGTCCTTAAGCATTTTTTCAGTCTGGTAAATGGTGGACTCGGCCACATTTCTCATATCTACCAACTCGCGCTTTTTTTTGTCCTCGTCCGCGTGCACCTCCGCCTCCTTTTTCATTTTTTCCACTTCATCTTTAGACAAACCGCTGGAGGCCGTAATGGTAATATTTTGCTCCTTGCCGGTAGCCTTATCCTTAGCCTTAACCGATAAGATGCCGTTGGCGTCAATATCAAAAGTTACCTCAATCTGCGGCAGGCCGCGCGGGGATGGCGGAATACCATCCAGAATAAATCTGCCTAAAGTTTTATTGTCCTGGGCAAATTCACGCTCGCCCTGCAACACCAGAATCTCTACGCTTGTCTGGCCATCAGCCGCCGTGGAGAATATTTGACTCTTGGCCGTCGGCACGGTGGTGTTACGGTCAATCAGCTTAGTCATCACCCCGCCCAAAGTTTCAATACCTAAACTCAACGGAATTACATCCAGCAACAACACATCGCGAACTTCACCTTGCAAAACTCCGGCCTGCACGGCCGCGCCCACCGCCACGACCTCGTCCGGATTAACCGTCACGTTCGGTTTTTTACCAAAAAACTTTTCTACTGTCTGCAGCACCAACGGCATTCTGGTCATACCGCCGACCAATACAACCTCATTGATATCACCAACCTTAAGACCAGCATCAGCCAAAGCTTTTTTAGTTGGTGCCAAGGTTTTTTCCACCAAATCACCCACCAACTCTTCCAATTTGGAGCGGGTTAATTTCATTACCAAATGTTTAGGTCCGTCAGCGCCCGAAGTTATGAAGGGCTGATTAATTTCGGTTTCAGCTGAAGTTGACAACTCAATCTTGGCTTTTTCCGCCGCTTCCCTAACGCGCTGCAGCGCCAGCGGATCACGAGACAAATCAACCCCGTTCTCACGACCAAAGGTATCAACAATATAACTGATTATTTTTTGGTCAAAATCATCACCGCCCAAGTGCGTATCACCGTTAGTAGCCTTAACCTCTACCGTATCAGCCGAGACTTCCAAAATGGAAATATCAAACGTGCCGCCACCCAAGTCGTAAACCGCTATTTTTTCGTCCTTTTTCCGGTCAAAACCATAAGCCAAAGCGGCCGCCGTTGGTTCATTGATAATGCGCCTTACCTTAAGGCCGGCAATTTCACCGGCATCTTTGGTCGCCTGACGCTGTGAATCGTCAAAATACGCCGGCACGGTAATAACCGCCTCGGTAATTTTCTCGCCAATCCGCTCTTCCGCGTCAGCTTTCATTTTCTGCAAAATCAAGGCTGATATTTCCTGCGGACTGTATTCTTTACGGCTCATCACCACCTTAACGCCATCACCCGACTTCACGATTTTAAACGGCATGGTTTTTAGGTCGCGCTGCACTTCCGGGTCGTCCCACCGACGACCGATCAGGCGCTTAATTGAATAAAGCGTGTTCTCGGGATTGGTGACAGATTGACGCTTGGCCAACAACCCAACCAGCCGTTCACCGGCTTTGGATATGGCCACCACCGACGGCGTGGTACGAGCGCCTTCTTTGTTCTCCAACACTTTCGGTTGACCACCCTCAATAACGGCCATGCAAGAGTTGGTAGTACCTAAATCAATGCCTAATATTTTTGACATATATTTTCTATAAATTAATTATTATAATTTGACAAATTAATTAGTTAGACTAAGATAATTACAAATAAACGGAGGCCATAATGCATATTAATAATAAACCAATTTACCACGATTTAGGTTGGGGAGGCAAAACTGTCATGTTTATCCTGTTCTTAGTCATAATGCATACCGCCCTGGTGTTATTGTTCTTCAAAATGAAAAATGCTAATGATATAGAACCTGAAAAATTGCTAGGACCTATACTACTAATTGCTTTTTCCCTTTTCCTCAATTACAAACTTAAGGTCCATTGTCGTAAAAAAGATAATTACTCCTGGAAGCGTGCGGCGATTAACTTTGCGTACAATTTTCTTACTATTTTAATTTTAATCTTCCTGGCTTGCCTGGATGGTAAAATTAATTACTACATAATATCTTACGCTCTGTTAATTTCCTATTTCTTTATAAATTCCACAGTTGAATTTGGCAAAAAGGAAATTATAGAAGACTTTGAAAAAAATGAGAAAAATACTTAAAAAACATTATTGACGTATTGGTCTCGTAATCATATTTACGAGACCTTTTTTATTTTCTCGCTCCAGCCGATAGCCAAATATTTTAGCCACCGGCCCGAGCGCCCGACCCTTTAATAGAGAAATCGGGCGACCCACTTTATCCCAGTACTAGAAGGCCAAAACTTACAAATAGAGAATAGCTGGCCTTCAGTACGGGATTTCGGCACTCCTGAAATCCTAAAGTTAACAAAGTAGATTAGATTATGAAGTGCCTCACTTAACTTCAACCCCTGAACCAGAACCGGCGACTCGGTACCGGGCTTCGTCCTCCTTGGGAGGACTCGCATCACAAATTGTTAACTACCCAACCATTTACTTTCTAGCTATTTTACTTCTACCCTAACAGTCTTCGGCTTAGCCCGCTCATCCTTAGGTATTATCACCTTAAGCACACCTTTTTCATAAGTCGCTTTGGCCTTATCGCCATTAACAGCCGCGGGCAGTGCTACCGAGCGATGGAATGAACCACAACGCACTTCTTTACGATAATAGTCTTTATCATCCACCTCGGTTTTTTGCTCGGAATTGCCCTCAATAGTCAAAACGTCATTTTCAATTGAGAGGTTAACCTTTTCCGGATTAATTCCCGCCAGTGGCGTTTCAATCACGATATGGTCCTTAGTTTGATAAATATCCAAGGCTGGCACCAAGCCCGAAACACTCGGCCAGGATATTTCATCAAAAAACTTATCAAGGTCGCCAAAACCTGGGAACATTGGCAGCATACGTACCAGTGCCATAATCTCACCCCCTTTTCTTGAATTAATTGGCTTAAATAATTTGTTGGTCGCTAGCTCTCGGCCTCATCAGCGGAATCGGCTTCCTCTTTTTTGTTTCCACTCTCGCCGACTTCGTCAATGTGGATAAGCGGGACTTCACACGATGGGCAACGACCGCGGGCCTCATCAGTGTATCCGCACTCCGGACAGATGTAGTCCATATATTTGGTGTTAATTATCTTTTAAGAATAAGTGAATTTATTTAGCCACTTTAACGCGTGCGGCCTGCAGTACCTTGTCATGATAAGTAAAACCAGTGCGCACCTCTTCTACTATTACGCCGACACTATATTCAGAATTTTGCACCTCACCAACAGCTTCATGTAAGCGTGGGTCAAACTTTTCGCCAATTACTTCCATCTCTTTAACGCCATAATAGGCCAGGATTTGTTCTAATTTTGATTGAATGTGGCGTATGCCTTCCACCCAAGCCGCGCCGCGCTCGGTCTCCGGTACGGCTTTAAGCGCGTGCTTAAAATAATCCACCAGTGGCAACAGCTCTTTAAGTAATTCTTCGTTAGCATATTTTATCAAGTCTAAATATTTGGCTTCCTGCTCCCGCTTTAAATTAGCATAATCAGCTTTAGCCCGCTGCCAACCAGCCAAATATTCGGCCGCCTGTTTTTTGGCTATGGCTAACTCGTCTAAATTGCCGTCCGCCGCTGGCATATTAACCTCGTCAATTGAATTAGTTTCGGTGGCGTTATTTGACAAAGAGTCGTTTAACATAATTTAATCTGCCTAAATTAGAATCATAATCCATTCGCAATGGGCCGAGCAAACCAATTATGGCCAGTGTCGCGCCCAAGTTCAAACTAGTGATAACCATAGCGCAATCGTCGCCAAACGGATTGGTATTGCCAAGTCTGACCTCTACTTCATCGCCGCACTCATTGTACAATAATGACATCCCTTCGTCCAAATTATCAATCACCTCGCCAATTGAACGCACCATGCTGATGTGGGAAAATTCCGGCTGATAAAACAAATTGGACAATCCGGTGTAATAAACGTCACACGGCGAAAAACCGACTACCGCCGCGGCGGCTGAATAATGGGCTAATTTCTTGGCCAAAGATTTCACCATTAGCTCCTGTTCATCCTTAAACTCTTTAAGTAAATCCTGCAGAGATTTTTTCTCCACTGATTGCGGGTCTTTAACCTTGATAAAATTATCAATGTAATAACGATAACCCTTTATGGTGGGCACGCGGCCGGCTGAAGTATAAGGTTGGTAAAGATAACCTAAATCTTCCAATTCAGCCATACCGCTGCGAATGGTGGCCGATGAAACCCCAAAACGGCCGCCGATAGCCTTAGAACCCACCGGAATCGCGTCTTGAATATACTGTCTGATAATTTCAGCCAGTAGTGAAGATTGTCTTTCTTCCATATTTCTATATTAGCACTCTACCATTGAGAGTGCTAATTATTATTATAGACTCAATCAAAAATGTGTCAAGAGCCTACGGAAAATTAATATTTTTGGCTAATTTAAGGCAAAATCTCTAAACTGGAATAAATCCCGTTACATTTCCACGGGATATTAGACGGACGCGGAAATTGACCCCGTTAGAGATGCGGAACAAAGTGTAATTTGTAGGATATTAATGTGTGCGGAGCGTATCTTACTATATGTTTCAGTACTGAGTGAATCTCTAACGGGGTGAATCTGAATTTGCTGCGGTATCCCCGCGGCCAGACCGCAGGGTTTTTAAAATGTAACGGGATAAACTTACCCCCGTGGATCTTCACTCCTTGCGCAAAGCTTCTATCGGGTCCAGGTTAGCGGCTTGACGCGCCGGATATAAGCCAAACACCAGGCCGCAGACAAAAGAAATCCCGGTAGCCAAAAATATTGAATAAAGCGGCACGGCAAAAACCCAATTAAATCCCTGACTAAAAGCGACCACCGAAATCAAATAAGACACCAGCACCCCGCCGGTAACGCCGACGATGCCGCCCATAATGGTAACTAGCACGGCCTCGGTCAAAAACTGCCGCAAAATTTCCTTAGACCGCGCGCCCACGGCTTTGCGCAAACCAATCTCAAAGGTGCGCTCCAAAACCGACACATACATAATGTTCATTATGCCGACGCCGCCAACTACCAAGCTTATGAGAGCCAGCGCCACCAATAATACGGTTAACCCGCCGATTATGGTATCAAGCGTATTGGTGACATCCTGATTGCTCTGCACCATAAAATCATCTTGGTCAGGCTCATTGGAATCAAGCTGGTGCCGAGCGCGCAGCAAATCCTCAACGCTGGCAATGGTCGCCGCTAGTTGCGCCTGATCGCGGTACTGGCTGGTTATGGCGGAAATATAATCTACGCCCAGCAACTGTTTTTGCAAAGTCTGAATCGGTATATAAACCACCGTATCAAAATTAAAAAATAGCGACGCTCCCCTGGATTCAAACGTGCCAATAACTTCATAATTTTTATTCTTAAGCTTAATAACCTGGCCAATCGGGTCCACATTGCCAAACAAATCCGTGGCCACCTCGCTCCCCAGTGCGACCACCCGAGCCAGTGAATTATCCTCGGCTGCGGTAAAGAAACGGCCGCCGGCAATCTGCCCCGTATCTATATCCAAGTAAGTTGGCGAGACGCCGTAGACCATAACGGTTTTTTTGGCAGTCGGCGATGTCGCCACGGCTTGACTGATTTGACCGGCATAATTAGTTACGATATTAGGCAAACGGCGAATCGCCGTCATATCGTCCAAGGTCAGAGTAGTTATAACCGTGCCCAGGGCCTGGGCTTGGTGGCTTTGCGCGCTACTGGGCTTGCCGGTGGATGGCACCCGGGTTTCAGTTTGCAGTAAATTACTGCCAAAGGCGTCAAACTGCCCGATAATCAACCCTTTAACGCCCTGCGCCGCCGATATAACAATTATCACCGAGGCAATACTGATAACAATGCCTAACCCGGTCAGCATCGTGCGCGTAAGGTTCCGGCGGAAAGAAACAAACGATAGTTTGATGTAATCTTTTATGTTCATCCCAGTAATAATAATTCCACTTAGTTAGGACTTACGGGTTTGAGCCAAGTTCGAGGCAAAACCGAGCATTTGAGCGAGCCGTAGTAAAACTACGGTGAGCGAAAAGCGGAGGTTTTAACAAAGAAATTGGCCAAAGCCGCTTGAGGGGTCGGGCTGCGCCCGCCCTGCAAGCGGCAAGCCCGTAAGTCCTATTAGTATTATTCATATCTTAAAGCCTCAATGGGGTCTAAATTAGCGGCCCGGCGCGCCGGATAATAGCCAAACACCAGGCCGATTAACCCGCCCACGCCGACCGACAATAATATTGACCAGAGCGAAACCACCAGCGCCCAATCGTAATCCAGCGCCCGCGCCGCCACAGTAATCAAGGCTGACAAAGCCGCGCCGCCCACAATGCCAATAATTGAACCGGCCAAAGTAATCGTAATGGTCTCAAGCAAAAATTGATTAAGAATACTGCGGCGAGTGGCGCCGACGGCTTTGCGCAAACCGATTTCGCGGAATCGCTCCGTCACCGCCACCAGCATTATGTTCATAATGCCGATTCCGCCCACCAGCAAAGAGATAGCCGCGATGGCCGCCAGGAAAAAGCGCAAAGCGTCAGTTATGGTTTTTAACAAATCAATGGCGTCGGCGGCGTTACGCACGGAAAAATCATCCTCGGCCGCGGAATCTATTTTATGCCGCTCGCGCAAAATTTCCTTAACGGCGTCAATAGTTTGAGCAATATTTCGGCTGTCATCAATCCGCGCGCGAATCAGCGATAAATGTCGCCAGCCCAGTAAAATCTTTTGCGCGGTCGCGAGCGGCATAATTGCCTGCTTGTCCTGGTTGGAAAAAGCCACCGTCCCGCGCGCCTCCAAAACGCCTATTACCTTAAAAGTTTCGCGTTTTATTTTAATGCTCCGGCCCACCGGATTGGCGCCCTGAAACAATTCATTGGCCACCTCACTGCCTAAAATTGCCACTCGCGCCAGCCCGCCCTCCTCCTCCGCCGTAAAAAAACGACCGCCTTGCAGGGTAATATTTTCAACTTGCGGATAATTTGACGACACTCCCAAAAAACTGTTGCCTTCCACAGTTCTGTTCTCGTAAGTCATTTTTGCCTGTCCGCTGGCGTAACCGGACGCCGCCACTATATGTGGGGCGCGACCGTCGGTCTGAATAGCTTTTAAATCATCATTTATCAAGGTTTTAACCTGAATGCCAAACACCGAAGCCGGCGGACCTTTGGAATCCGACGCGCCCGGCAAAACGCCGATTAAATTACTGCCCAGTTTATTGACCTGCGAGAGAATCAACACCTGAGCGCCGGCGCCGACCGACATAATGAGTACCACCGAACCAATGCCAATAATCAAACCGAGCATAGTCAAAAAAGACCGCAAAGGATTGCTTTTTAGGTTATTAATTGATAATGATAGTACGTCACGAAAGTCCATATCTAACTCTAGTAATAATTGACATCTCTAGATTTTAGCTTATAATGTAACTAACAAACAAAAATCGAGGTCTAAATGTATGTAATTGTTAAATCAAAATCGTCCATTATTTTCTGTTCTATCTTGACTATTTTTATTGGCCTGTGCCTGTATTTTGGGGCTGTGATGTATTACATCCTACCCTTAACGGATAATTTGGCTAAAACTATAGCCAACAGTCAAATATTCTCTGGTAAATTAGAAAGCCTCTCAGTCTTGCTAATTTTACTAGTTTGGCTAATACCTGCCGTCATAGCAACTGGCTGCGCAAAATTGATAGAATATGTAGTCAACAACACAAATTTTAAATAACTAAATTATTGACACATTAGTAGTGGTTCTAAATGAACCACTTTTTTATTTAAGTTCACCACTTAAAGCCGGTTGTCTTAATTCCTCGGATACTTTTTCACCGGCCACCAACAAACCGTCGCGAATTCGCAAAATGCGTTTGGCATGTTCGGCGATTATTGTATCATGGGTAACCAAAATAATTGTTCGTCCGTCGCTGTTTAACCTGTCCAATATGCTCATAATCTGCTCACCGGATTTGGAATCAAGATTACCGGTCGGCTCGTCGGCAAAAATCAGCGACGGATTATTAACCAAAGCGCGGGCAATGGCGACGCGCTGTTTTTCACCGCCGGATAATTGATTGGACAAATATGATTGGCGATGGGTTAAACCAACAGACTCAATGGCTTGTTCGGCCCGTTGGCGGCGCTCTTTATCAGACAGCTCAACATACAGCAGGGGCAACATAACATTGTCTAAAACAGTGGTTTTAGGCAGCAAATTGAATTGCTGAAAAACGAAACCGACCTTGGTTGAGCGCTTAACCGCCAATTCATCATCAGTCAGCTGACTGACATCCCGACCGCTAAACCAATACTGGCCGCCGGTTAAATGGTCAAGAAAACCCAAAATGTGCATGAGGGTGGATTTACCAGAACCTGAAGGCCCCATTATTGCCACAAACTCGCCGGCTTTAATGACAAAAGTCAAACCATGCAAAACCGAGGTTACTATGCCATCATTCTTGTAGTCTTTTTTTAAATCAACGACTTTAATTAATTCTGACATACTATTTACCGCCATTGCTCTTGTAAGTAATCACACTTTCATTCTCTCGTAAGCCGGCGCGCACTTCTGTTAGGCCATCGTCTCCCTTGAGACCGGTGGTCACGTTTCGTCGCTCCACTTGCTTATTGCTGTCCAACAGCTCCACATAAGCCCGGCCATTATCATATTTAACTCCGCGCAACGGCACTACTAATACGTTTTTGACCGCGCCGGTCTGAATATCCAAGTTAGCCGTCATCCCCGGCTTAAGCCGATCATCAGTATTATCAAACAACACCGTTACCTGATAATAAACCACATCCTGGATAACGGTTGAGGCTGGCTCAATAAAAGAAATGTGGCCGCTAAAATGGTCAGCACTGCCAAAAGCATCCAATGTAATGTCAGCTGTTTGGGCAACGGCTAATTTGGCAATATCAGATTCCGGGACTTGAACCTTGATTTCAGCCTGACTGTCAGCCAACAAAACTATCACCGCTGAATTTAAACCAACATTCTCGCCGACCTGGTTGTTCACCTGGGTCACCGTACCATTGACCGGTGCGATAATCGCGCGATCTTGTAAATCCAATTTAGCCTTAAGCAAAGCCGCCTGCGCGCTGGCCACTTGAGCCTCGGCGGCCAAAACATCAAACGACCGGGCTGGCGCCATTTTGTACGTTAACTGCGCTTCAGTCTGCGCCCAAGCCTGTTCAGCTGATTTAACTGTGGCTTCAGCTGTATCAACCTGTTGTTTTAGCGTAGTTAAAGCCGCATCATAAGCCGCCTGATATATTGAGTAACTAGAGTTTGCAGTATTGGGTATCTCCACTGTCCAGGTATCATTTTGCACAAAAGTGCCACTGGAACTAAACTGCAATTTTAAACCCCGTGTGGCCAAAGCCGTTGGCGTAGTACGGCTGCCTTCGGTACCAATAACAGTTTCTAATCCGTAAACTGAATATTGTAGATTAATTGGATTATCCAAACGGATAGTATAACTACCGCGTTCCGCTGAGCTATAAGTTCCGCTTACAGCAATGGTTACGGTTGAGGTGTTGCTCTTGGCCGGAACGGCCGCGGCGGGCAAGCCAACCAGTTGAGCTAAAGCATTGGTTACGGCCTGAGCTTGCGATGACTTGGTGTTAATTAAAGACTGCTGAGCGTTCTGCAAAGTGGTTCGCGCCGCTTTTACGTTGGCTTGGCTGACTGCTATATCCTCGGCCTGCGCGCCGGCATTTAATTTATCTAAAGTCGCCTCCGCACTTTTAAGATTAGCCTGAGCTGTCAACACTGCTGCCTGCGCGTCGCCCGCTTCCAGTTGAGCTAAGACCGCGCCAACCTTAACCTGCTCGCCTATTTTTGCGTTAACCCGCGTCAAACGACCGGATAATTTAAAATTAAGGTCCACCTGCTCCGCCGCTTTAACCGTACCCGTCACCGTCACGGTCTGATACAAATCTTGCCGCTTAACCGTATCGGTCGTGTATTGCGGCGCGGCTTGTTGGTGACTCTCATAAACAAACCAACCCGCCGCCACTAAAACTATTAGTAACGGTATCCAAAATTTTTTTAACTTTATAATTCGCCACATATTATTTTACTTATGTAGGACTTACGCGTTTGAGCCAAGTTCGAGGCAAAACCGAGCATTTGAGCAAGCCGTAGTAAAACTACGGTGAGCGAAAAGCAGAGGTTTT
Source organism: Patescibacteria group bacterium (assembly GCA_041645215.1). Classification (GTDB taxonomy): domain Bacteria; phylum Patescibacteriota; class Patescibacteriia; order Veblenbacterales; family UBA10138; genus JACRFM01. The sequence continues at coordinate 119,604 of JBAZQK010000002.1, forward strand.
AACGAAGAAATTGGCCAAAGCCGCTTGAGGGGTCGTCCCTGCGCCCGCCCCTAAAGCGGCAAGCGCGTAAGTCCTATTATGATAATTTAAAACGTTTAAATTCTCGGTTAATAGCCTGAATAAAACTGCTCATATCCTCGGCTTTCAGCATCCCCATCATTCGGCCGTGACTAAGCCAAACGACCATTTTCGTGCCAGCCGTAAGTCGCAATTTGTGCCGTAAATCTGCTGGTATTACAACTTGCCCGCGTTCACCAACGGTCACGGTTCCAATATATTGGCTGATGGAGTGAGGCGTTTGACGTCTCCGCCGAGCTTTGGTCTTGGTTTTCATAGTTGGTTTAATAATTATCACTATAACACTATAACACTGGAACACGAGAACACTTTATCATTAGTTTTTGCTAAACCTTGCTTATTTGTTTAAATGTTAAAGTGTTCATGTGATTAAGTGTTCATGAAGGTACAGGCTTAGGCAGGCCTTATGGCCATGTTATCCAAAAAGAAAATAAATCTACTTAATATGAAAAGTATGATATTTCGTATCAGAGATAGTGTATTATAAAAGTACTAATAAGTAAACCCCGTTACATCCCGTCCTAAAGGACGGGGCATTCTGGGTGTAACGGGGTAAAGCTCCACGGTCTCATCCAGCCTTCGTCCTCCTTGGGAGGACTACGGCGGAGTAGGCCGGCCGTGGCGTCTTGGGGTACGCGGGTAAGGCTCAATATTATAATTATTGATATGATTTACCCGTTGTATTACCACCCACATACACACTATCATCGCCGATAACTAAATCAGTCCAATTAAAACTGGAGCGGTTGATTTCCGCTTGCCAGCGATTACCAAAAATTTCATCCGCTAAATTATAAACCAACTTAGGGCTAAGCGGCACCAAACCGGCTTTAACTGAAATAATCTCCAATTCCAACCGTCCCGCTTTAACCGCCGCCGTCATTTCAACTGACAAAGGATGATAAAACGGCTGGCGCACTATACCACTCAGTAAAATTCTATGCTCGACCAAGGCAACACTTACGCTATCGGGCGCAAAAGTTGGATTGGTTTTACCTTTTTCTGAATCTTTTATGATGGCGGCTAATTCACCGGTCGTAAACTCGGCATCAAAGCTCTTATTAATTCGGGGCGGATCAGCCTCCACTAAACGCTCCCACTGGCGGACTTTAGACATTCCGGTTTTAATACTATTATCCGGCACTGCTAAGTTGGCGGCCGCCGCCTGACCGGCCCGAACCGCCGCCCGCCGCCAATACCAACTATATGAGGTTAGGCCCAGCAGTAAAATAATTATCAAGATTGAAAAATAAATAACCTTGCGATACATAGTATCAGTATAATACAAAAAATTTTTAATTACTAATTTCTAATTTTTAGTTTTTAATTTAATAATTTGGTCATTCAATAAACCCGCCTGCCCCGTCATGGCTTCGCCAGATCTCGCAGAGCGATGACTAAGCGGGGCCTGCCAATGCCGCCACCTTTCCTCATTAAACTTGGACGCGGCCTATCAGGATTCGTGATGACTGATGGTTTTATGTCATGGCCAGCCCGCGAGCTTCTCGCCGAAGTGTAAACCCCGTTAGAAGTCTCCACCACTGGTGGAGACTTCTAACGGGGTAAACTAATTTTTTAAAAAATTTCACTGTCGGAATTTTCACAACTTCCCCCGTTTAATAGCTAATCTGGCTTTCGTAACCAAGTCGTTAAAATAACAAAGATTATGGAAAGTCAATAATTTCAGTCCGGTAATTTCTTTAGCTCTTACCAAATGACTTAAATAACCAATCGTGTATTCGCGACAAACAAAACAAGCGCAAGCTCTGCTTAAATGGCGTTGACTTTTTAATTGTCCACCGGCTCGCAAATTCACTCGACCTTGATCGGTAAAGGCAATGCCATGGCGCCCGTAGTGAGTCGGCACCGAACAATCAAATGTATCAATCCCGGCTTTAATAATGGGAACTATATCCGCGGGATAACCAATGCCCAGCAAGTGGCGCGGCTTATCAGCTGGTAATTCTTTAATTACCCAATCCAGCATTTTTTTCATACTGGTCGGGCTGTTTCCAAACTCGCCGCCGATGCCAAATCCGGCAAAATCCAAAGCGGCTAAATAACCAGCGCTAGCTTTACGCAAATCCCGGTATCGCCCACCCTGAACAATGCCAAACAAAGCCTGCTGGGAACGTTTAACTGCCAAACAAATCTTGGCCCAACGATGCGTACGCTCGACTGATTTTACTAAGTATTTATAATCAGCCGCCGGCGGCGGACACTCATCAAAGGCAAAAATAATATCGGCCCCTAATTTCTCCTGTATCCTAATTGACTCGCGCGGGCCGATAAACAAAACCTGACCATCCAAATGTGAGCTAAACTCAACCCCGTCGTTGGTTATTTTTAAGCGGCTGGGTTGGGCCTTGCCCACCACCACTTCAGTTTTGCTTTTGCTAATCTTACTGACTGACCAATCCGCGCCAAAACCCAAACTAAATACCTGAAACCCGCCGGAATCAGTCATTAATGGGCCGGGCCAGTTCATAAATTTATGCAAACCACCGGCCTTTTTTACCACCGCTTCGCCGGGCCGCAAATGCAAGTGATAAGTGTTAGCGATTAATATTTGGCTGCCGGTGGCGCGAACTTCATCGCTAGTCAAAGTTTTAACCACGGCTTGCGTCGCTACCGGCACCAAACACGGGGTTTCCACCTCGCCGTGCGGCGTTCGCAATATACCAAGACGGGCAGCGCTATGCTTACTGGTCTTTAGAATCTCAAATTTAATCATAATTTGTTAGCTGTAAAACGCACCGACTCATTGGCAACTAAAACAATAATTGTCATACTTCATTATAGTATGCATATGAATGAAATCAAACCAGTCGCGGACACTATCTTGACCGATACCGCGCCGTTGTTGCCAAATTATCACTGCGCCGGCGGATAAAATGCCCATTAAACTTCCAATTAATCAAGCGCAGTATATCTGCAAACACAGTATATCCGCATATCCGCGCGAATTTAGCCGCCCGGCCCCAAAACTGCCAGCGATCAATAAAAACTCCATCAGGGATTTATGTCCGCCCGGACATAAATCCCTGATGGAGTAAAAACAACTGATTATGTGAAGCGCCACCGCCTAAGGGCTGTGGCGTCTGGGGATACGTAGGTAAAAAATCACTTGCTCAATATAACTAATCAGGCGGGCAGGAAAAATTATTACCATAAAACACGTTAACCCATTGCTGCAATTTCAACTTTTTAATAAAATCGTTAAGCGTTAAATAATTATCCAACTTGCTAAACCAAACGCTCTGCTGTAATTTTTTAAACCCAGCCTGCCGTAAAAACCAACGCCACCGGCGACGAGCCAGCTGCTGGGTTTCAGGGATATCAAATATAACTACGGTATAGCCTTGCTTAAGCTGAGGCGCGTTTCTCAATTGGCACAATAAATTACTGGCTCGGCCTTTTTTAGTCAGCGTTGCCATAAGTCTTTCTCCTAGATAGCTCGCCTTAACATAACCAGATCTCTTAAGTTGATCCAAAGCCTGTTTGGCATACTTCTTTTGTTGTAGTTTTTTCATCTCCAATACATAAGCGGGGCCCCCGGCTATATACCAACCCCGATGGTACTTGAGGTCATAAAGCATATTATAAAAATCAACTCCCGCTTCACCAGCCTGGGCTAAAAGTTGAAGTAGTACTTTTGTAGTCGGTAATAATGACCCCTTCTTGACCATACATTTATTATACTACTAATTTTTTATCGCTGTCAGTAGTTACGGGATTTATGTCCGGGCGGACATAAATCCCTGAAGTGGCTATTTAGTTTTTGGCTGATTGGCTAAATTGCCACCAGGCCAGGTGGGGCAAAGTGCTGGAAATAGAACAAAATTAAATGCCATAAAGCCGGCTTTCGGCCACTATCTTACGTATCTTACGAAGTTCAACTTCGTAAGATACTCTACATATGTAAACCCCGTTAGAGATGTATCTCTAACGGGATCTATCTTTATCATCCCCCGATGAACATCGGGGGGCTTTCTAACGGGGTAAAGTTAGTGGACAAAATAAAAATCCTACCGAAGTTGCCGATATTGACGCTGATGTTATAGCAAGTTATAGCAAGGACAGTCCTTGCTACCTTTATTACCTCGTTAAGCCAGTTACTTTGATATAGAAATAATCAACATGAAGTGCAAAAGATGTAGTTGTTGAGGTTTGAGACCTTAAAATTGGGAAAAGAGGTGTTGTTGATAGTGGAATATTAGTTGTATGAGTAGCTTTCAAAACACTATCAATATAAAATTCAACACTCGTACCCGCAGAATTCATAATTATTTTGAATTGTTTATAGGTAGTTGCTTGTGTAATTCCTGTATCTGTTGTGGTTTCTACACTACTTTTTCTTGTAATAGCAAACCAATTTCCATTGCCTGCCGCCTTAAAATAAATTCCACCCCCAGGATCTGTAGCGGTATATGCACCATCATGCGAGCCAATATAAAATATAGAATTTACATCAGCAGCTTGCCCGTTTTTAGCTCCAATAAGCATGTTAAGATTTGGTTGATTACCATTAAAAATGCCATAACTATTTGTTAAATAAACTGCTTCGCCCTCGTTTGCAGTTGCGCCACTTAATATTCGGATAATACCAACACGACCATCGGGAGTAGGGTCTACTATACTGCCAGTCCCTCCTTTCTGCCAACCATGAGTTCCAATTGAACCACCAGCAATACTTACTATAGCAAATTCCTCCATGATCTCAACCGTAGTAGTAGGATCAAAACCACCAGCTTGGCTCACAAAATTAGTGCCATCAGAAGTAAGCACATTGCCGGAGGTGCCGGCGGTGGCGGGATAGGTGGCGGTGGACCAAGTCGGGGCGGTTGAAGCGCCAGAACGCAAAATCTGACCGGCGGTAGCTGTGCCAGATAAAATAGCGCCGGCGGAAGCGGTGGAATATAAAATTCCGCCATTAGAAGCAGTTAAGTTTGCGCCCGTGCCACCTTGAGCCAGGGTTATTAAAGCATTAGATGTTAAGATAGTAGCGGCTGCATCGGGGAAAGTGTAAACTCTCGCTACTGTCGGGCCTGCAGCAGTAAAGAACGCTATACCTGTTCCACCATTAGCTGTTGGCAAGATGCCCGTTACTTTTGCCGCAAGGTCAATAGTTCCAGCCGCAATCATTGCGTTGGTAACTTTTAAAGCGCCGATAGCGGTGGTTATAGCGCCGGTTCCTGTTCCTGAAACATCCCCAGATAATGTTATAGTTTGGTCACCTGTGTTTGTGCCAGAGTTTGTGCCTGTAATATCAGAAGTGAATGCTAGTGTTCCGGCGGCATCTTTTAAGGTATAAATTCTATCAGCAGTATTTGTATTTACAAAATAACCATCAAAAGTATTGGCAACATTTCTTAATTTCATCGTTGTATTTAAGAAAGTTTTGATACCAGAGTTTGTTTGGGCAGATGCAAGAACCATATCGCCTACACCCTTTGCATTAAGTTGTGTTTGAATTGCTGAAGTTACACCTTTGACATAAGATAATTCGGTGAGAGATGGGTAAGTTGCTACTGCTAAAGAAGCGATTGTGGTAGCAGAGTTGAAGTATGCTATTTCATTTATTGTTCCACTTAATGCCGCTGCATAAGCGGTTGAAGCGGTAAAAGCGGCACTACCCAAAGTTCCACCTGCCCCTATATTGAGAGTTGAGGTATCTGTGCCTGCTAAAGTTAAAGTATTGGAAACTGTTAAAGTTTTTGAAGTAGTGCCACCTGCAACGGTAAATCCTGTGGCAGCACCAACTAAAGTTAAACCATTTACTGTAGTGGGTGTAATTGCACCAAGAGTTAAGGTGATGGCTGGTGTAGTTGTCGCTGTAGCGACTGTGCCTGATACTCCGTTGGCTGTCACTATTGACACAGAAGTAACAGTGCCAGAACCTTTAGCATTAAGTTGTGTTTGAATTGCTGAAGTTACACCAGCCACATAATTTAATTCTGTGCCTGTGGCAGTCATTGAAACTGCACCAATGGTGAATGGTGTAGGTATAATTACTGTGCCTGTAAAAGTAGGAGAAGCCAAAGGCGCGTAAGCTGTGGTATCAACTGATAATGTTCCAACACCGCCCCCTGTTTTAACAAAACCATTGGAAATTAGATTTGAAAGTGTTGCAATGTTTTGAGAAGTATTTACTGTGATGGTATTTACAGAACGGGTTAATCCAGTTGAAAAAGTCAAAGGAACTTCGTAAGCAGTGGCAGCGGTATAAGCAGCTGTGCCAAGTGTGCCGCCAGTGCCGATGTTAAGAGTTGATGCATCAGTGCCGGCTAAGGTAAGTGTATTTAAAGAGGTTAAAGTTTTGCCAGCCGTGACTGAAAGTCCAGTGACGGTCGCGGCATTGCCAGTTGTAGAGCCAGAAGAACCAGTTACATTGCCAGTCACATTACCAGTAAGTGGACCAGAAAAGCCGGTAGCGGTTAAAAGTCCAGTGGCAGGATTGAAGGAAAGTTTAGTAGTAGATACTTTAGCCGCGTAATTACCGCCAGCTGTGGCTGTCCACAAAGGATACATGGTAGCGGCGGTAGTGGTATCGTCAGCATTATTCACCGGTACAGTTATAGCACCTGAACCGTCAAAGTTCACGCCATTGATGGCCCTAGGAGTGGTTAAAGTAGCCGCGCTACCGGTCGTATTTTGATTTAAGGTCGGGAAATCTCCTGCCACGGCGATAGTCAAAGCGCCGGTGGTGGTGGTTGATTTTAAAATGCCGGTTGCTAAAGCTGAAGTTCCTAATGAATAATCCGTGCCAGCCGTAGCGACCGAAAAGGCCGATGCACCATTACCCTTGATTAGTCCAGTCAGGGTGGACACGCCTGTGCCGCCATAGGCAACCCCCACCACATTGCCTTGCCAAGCGGAGCCGGTGGACAGAGTTTTATTGAGCAAGGTTTCGGTACCGGCTAAAGTAGCCAAGGTGCCAGAGGTGGGCAAGGTCAGGCTGGTGTTAGCCGTGGTCGTGAAGAACAAGGTATTGGCCGCGGTGGCTAGTGGCACTAGGCCGCTATTATCCTGCAGGGTGATGGTGCGATTGGCTGTCGGGTCGGTTACGCCCAAAGTGGTTTTGTTGGTATCAACGGTTATGCCGTCAAAAGTCAGGGTAAGGTTGCCTTGGGAATTAATATTAAAGCTGGAGAAGGTTAACTCGGCCAAGGCATACTGGGAAGTAATAGCCAAAGACAAGATTACAAACAAACCGATGGCGCTGGGGCGCCAATGTCTAGATAGTTTAAATTTGGTCATATAATTAACAAGCTAATGATTGATAAAATGACTAAAATCTATATCTATTAGGACTTACGCATTTACCGTCAACCTGAGCACTTTTGCTACACTTCAGTGTAAACTCCGCGAAGGATCTTGGTTTATATTTAAGCGATTTCGGATAAGATTCTTCCCCCGTCTAACGGGGTCAGAATGACATAAAAAGCTTGAATCGCGTAAGTTCTATCTATATAAAAAGTAACATAATCACCTTAAAAATAAAACTGACTGCTATATCCATTATACATATAATTACGGAATACTTGAAATACCTTAATCTTCCTTTATTCTTTAGCTAATTAAGACCCATTGGCCATCAATTTCTTAAACTCCTCCACCATTGGCACGGGTTCAGGGTCGGTGCCGTATTGCAAGGCGGTGTAATAAGCCAACCAATCAGCTAATAATAAATTGTTGAATATTGCCTCCAATTTGTTCTCGCCTTTTAATTCAATGGTGAGCACCGGCAATTCGCGCCGGGTCAAAAGATTAGTTAAAACCTCCATCCGTTTAATAATACGCGCGTTATCTTGACCGTCCTTTAGCATTATAAAAACAAACTTTTTAGCCAAATCCTGACTGTTTTCATTATAATCAAACCCGTTCATTTCATTATGATTTAATTCCGGCAGTAAATTGTAAAACGCCGGTATCTTGCCGGTTTCGTTCAATTTAATTTTCCAGTTATAGGCCAAAGCGTAATTGCGGGCCGAAGCATAAATAACCGGCGCCATTTCCTTAGTCTGCTCGGCCAATTCCTGACCTTGGTTTTGCAGTTCTACGGAATTCAATTGCTCGCTTAATTTTAAGGTATCAGTCAGCAGTTCCTCGTCGTTAATTATTTTTAACAAGGCCCGCAAACTGAATCCTAAAGCCGAACGTGGCTGAATGCCGATATCAGGCAGCGCGACGTAAGGAACTTTATTTTCTTTAGCCAATTCTATTAACTGGCCGCCAACTGCCATCACCGCTACTTTAAGTTTCTGTGCCTGAGCCGCCTTAAATCCGTCTATCGCCTCTTCGGTATTGCCCGAATATGAACTTATAATAACTAAACTGTTTTTTAGCACTTCACTTGTAACTGGCGGCAAACCGTAGTCAGAATGAATGACTAAATTAAGCTCGGGGCGCAACAGTTTTAAAACATCAGCCGCCAAGTGCGAACCGCCCATACCGCAGATAATGTAAGTTTGGTATTTAACAAGCTGCCAATCGCCTACTATAACCGGCTCAAATTTAAACTGCTCCGGAAAATTAATAATTGCTTTATCCATCATAGGAAATTGAAAATAAAAACTTAGCTTTTACCCCGCTGGCCAGCGGGGTGGTTGCCAGAGGCAACCAAAATCAAAATGCAAGATTGTAACACTCCGAATAGCGAATAGCGAATCAAGCCCAGTATAACTACTTATGTTATAGCTCGCTTGTTAAATAAAATTTATAAACCAGGTAAATAGCTTGCGCCGTCATTATCTCTTACTGATTACTTAATCTCGTGCTCGCTAAATTTTACTTAACAAAGTTGTTATACTGGGTAAGAATTAAGCTTTATATTTATTGAACAGCGCGTACAGTTCGATGTAACGCTTGGCAATTTCCTGTACCGCCTTGTCATCGTTTATATAACCGTTAAACAGCTGTTCAATCGGTTCCTCAAAAATCGTCCGCCCCACGGCAAACCCGATTACGCCTTTAACATTCGCCCCGGCGGCAAACCATGCCTCAATTTGCTTAATTGAGGCATCGCGGCCCAAAATCACCACTCCGCAATTTTGCCGGCCGCCAACTTGGACTTGTTCAACCAGTGACAGATACTGTTCGGTTTTATCCAAGCCTTCAAGTTTCCAAATCTTTGCTTCTACTTTAGCCTCATACAACTCATCTACCATCTGCAACATTAACTTGGGGCGTATTTCTGTATCGTAACATTCAATATCACCCCTTACTTGATTCAGCTGTGCCGGTGTAGCTGGTACTAATACCTCAAGCATTAAAGGATAGTTTTGCTCATGGCAAAAATCAGATAACTGCTTAAGACGCTTAAGCTGGCGCTGGTTTAGATCCTTGTTCTGTTCAGGATTATAGCGAACCAAGGCCTTTACAATATTCGGTTTGAATTTGGTTATATGCTCCGCAAAATCATTACCATACTCAAAACTAAATTCAGTTTGCCCGCTTTTTTCCACCGGTAAACAACAGCGGTAACCGCGACGACTGGCGTCTGCCAAAACATTCTGCCCAAAATATTCATCCACTAAGATAGCGGCTGACTCTTTGGGTATTTCCGCCGGCGCCGCCATTTTAAAGCCTTTGTAAATAATGTCCTTTAAATGGCAGATGCGATTATGATTATCATCATCCAATGTGTCAGGCGTTAAACCCATCATTTTTAAGAACGAACTGCGGTGATCAAAGGCCAAAATGTATAATTGGTTCATAATTTAAAGCGCCCAATTTATCGCAAAAAATCTAAATAAATGCCGGCCGCCAGAGCTAGTCCTGATGTTACAAATATCACAATATCGTTCCATTTTTCCTTGCTTACTTCAACGCTATTTAACACATAAGTCAGAGCCTGCTTGTCAATGTCGCTCATTTCCTTAAGGTTGGCAATTTTGGCTTTCAGCTCATAATTGTTTATTACCGCGCGACGATGCCGCGCCACCTGATAACGATGAATAAAGTATATAATAAAACCGATTGTGCCAATATACCACGACACCTGTACCCAAACCTGGCCTAAATTGTTTAAGACAATAATTATACGGTAAGCAATAGTGGCAATTATACCCGACCATAAATACATTAGGCGCGTTGGCCGGCTGTGAATTTGCAATATTTCCATAGTTTTTTAGCAATTACTAACTTAACTTTAACAGTTTGCCGTGCAAAACACAATAAAGCTCCCTCCCGCTGTACAAAAGGGAGGGTATCTTCCGCTACCCGTCCCCCCAAGGAGGACTACGACGGGTTATAAAGCCTAATCTCTCGTGCCCCAATCCGCCGAAGTCCCGCTAAGCGGGACGAAGGCGGATAAACAATAACCCGCCGGCCAATCAGGCCAAAGCGGGATATTTTACACGCTGGAGGTAAATAAAGAACCGCCCCGCTCGCGGGGCGGCATCTCCAATTCTCCCGCAGTCCCGCCGCGGCGGAACGAAGGAGAATGAACTTGGGCTGACTGGAGGTTGACTAAGCAGCCGGAGTTGTCGGCTCACTCGGCGTAGTCGGAGAGCAAGTGCAAGGATCGTTACCGCACATTGGACAAGTATCGGTCATATATTATTATCCTGTTTAAGCACGCGACTTATATTAATAAATCTAACGCGCATTAAAAATAAATTACTCAATTTAAGTAATATAATTAGGACTTTCGCGTTTGAGCCAAGTTCGAGGCAAAACCGAGCATTTGAGCAAGCCCCGTTAGAAAGCTTTGTACCGAGGAATCTCAAAATGAGATATTAAAAACAAACTTAAAAACAACTTTCTAACGGGGCAAGCCGTAGTAAAACTACGGTGAGCGAAAAGCGGAGGTTTTAACAAAGAAATTGGCCAAAGCCGCTTGAGGGGTCGGGCTGCGCCCGCCCTGCAAGCGGCAAGCCCGTAAGTCCTAAATTT
>JBAZQK010000003.1:0-121063 GCA_041645215.1 Patescibacteria group bacterium
CGATAATATTGCGAAAATTAACCTTTTTGGTAGTTACCAATGGAAATCCTTGTCTTAAATCGTATTTCCTTTGTATGCCAAAAATAGATACATTACCCACGCTGGAGCGATCCTCGTGTTTATCCCCGTTATCCAGTATTTCCCGCACTAAACTTAGATATTGTTGCATACCCGGTTACCACAACTTCACTTGTTGCCTTACAAACAAATGAAGTAAAAATGTGTTTAAATGATGTAATAACATAGTAATAATAACCTAATCTACTTGCCGACGGCACCAAATTTGTTTGGTGAAGTTGGTGGTACCGGGCATACCCCTTTAAGCTTCTTGACATATAACATAAAATAATACTGGTGAAATTATTGTTACTGGGCATATCACCATACAGTATACTGAAAGCTTGACCAAATGGCAATTAAGGCTTAAGATAAGGGTAAAATTACCTTAAAAATCGAGGTGGAAAGTGAAAAATACCAATAAAAAAGCATACCCACTGCTGCAAGATTGGCTGCAATTCCCCGGAGTCATGATGAGCAAAACTAAACGTTGGGGACATTTTAAACCACAGACCCAGAAACAAACCGTACTCCGGCATACGCTGGAACAAATACTTACAACCATCCTAGCTCTGGCAATAGAATGGGCTAATGATAACAAATTCAGTCCGTTATATTTTTTAACCGCCGCCACCACTCATGATTTTGGCGAAAGAGGAAAATATGACGACGATTACATTACCAAAAATGGAGCAAATAAAGCCAAAATAATCGCTCGGGAAAGAAACCGGGTTTATAAATTCTTTGAACGACTGCCTCTGCCGGAACCGGAAAAAAGTTGCATTGTAAGCTTTTTGAAAAACACCTACGAATTACAATACCAATCTGACAAAGACGGGCGATTCTTTAATATTTTGGAAAAACTTGGCTATTTCAGTTTTGCTCTCAAGCAATACCGCGCCGGCCGAAAGAATTTCAAAAAGGTAATACGGAGTCATCACCAAGAACTTTTAAAAGCTTGCAAAAAATACAAAAGTATTAAAATTCTGTATGAACCGTATCTGTCGGAAATTAAAAATATTTTGAAATAGAATTATTCGTACCGAGTGCTTAATTTCGGTACGAATTTTTATTACACCACTTTTTGCCTAATGTCGAGGGATACCTCTGTTATTTTCCCGTGCTGCCAAAACTCCCGTGGCCCCTTTCTGATACTGGCAGTTCTTCAACTTCCACCACCTGCATAGATTCAACTGGTTGAATTAAAATCTGCATTACCTTATCACCAGCCGTAAAATGGTAATCTTCTTGACTGGTATTATATACCGTCAACAGCATTTCGCCTCTAAAACCGCTGTCAATTACGCCCGCCAGAACAGTAATGCCGTGGTTAGCGGCCAAGCCAGATTTATCCCAGCACAAACCCACATACCCCGCTGGAATCGCTATCGCTATGCCGGTTCTAATATTGCTCAAAGTTTGACCGGCCGGTACTGTTACCGCTTCAAGGGCATATAAATCAAGTCCCGCATCGCCCTGATAGCCGGTTGTCGGCAGTTTGGCTTTGGGGTCAAGCCGTTTAACTTGTAATTTCATAAATATTGAGATGGTTACAAAACTATTTCGTAGCGAGATTTAGCAATTTTTGGCCAAAGGCGAGGAAGGCAAGCAAAATGATTTGAGGCGTAATAGAATTACGGCGAAAATCATTTTGCGCAGGCCTGACGAAGCCCTGGACGAAAATAGCAAATCGCAGCAGAAATAGTTTTGAAACCATCTCATTAAATCCTGTTAATTATTTTTTTATCAATTTGCTGATATAAATCAGCTAACGAACCATTGTTCACTAGCTTCACTTTGGCTTTTTTGGCCAGCGCGCGAATAAAAATTTCGGTCGGCAAATTTTCTTCTAGCTTAAACTGCGACAAAGTAAAATTGCTCTCACCGACTTTTTCACCCCGCGCCACGGCGCGCTGATATCTTAATTCTAGCGGCGCGGTTAAATAAACCAATTTAAAACCGGGTAATTTTTTTAAAACCTCATACTCACTGGGATGCCGCAAACCATCAATTACCACCCGCCTAAAACCATGCTGTTCTATTTCCGCCTTTATCACCTTGGCCAATACCCCGCCGCCAAAATGCTCCCTTAATCCACCAACTAACTGAACCTCGTTAACCCGCGATACCGGCAAACGCAAGCGCTGTAAAATATCCGTCAAAATCCGGGAAAACCGATAACTGACAAAACCGTATTTTTTTACCAAGTAACGCGCTGACATCTCCTTGCCTGACAATTTTTCACCAACCAACACCAAAATAACCGGGGTTAACGAAGTTTTACTGTTGGTTGATTTGGCCATGCTTATTAAATATATTAATTATTGTGAGGACTTACGCGTTTAAAAATACCAGGTTCTTAATTAACCCAGTATCATTACGGTTACGGCTTAGTAAAATTCTCGTGGATTTTACTGGCCTGCGGTCCAACGGCGCCAAAATACTTATGCGTATTGTCGTAAGGATGTTCGGCCGGACTGGAAAGCGGCATAAAGGCTATCTGCGCAATCGGCATATTATAATACAATTTAACTGGTAAATTACCAATATTATGCAATTCCAAAGTTGGTTTTAATGAATTACCCGGGTCAATAAAACCGGCGGTCGCGTGAACGATAATGCCAATTCGCCCCAACGAGGATTTACCTTCTAAACGGCCCACCATTTCATCCGACAAAGAAATTTTTTCAACCGTTACCCCCAGCGCGAATTCACCCGGATGAATTACGAAAGGTTCGTCGTCGGCTATTTCCACCTCCTCCATCAAATCAGCTATCGGCTCTTTAACATCAATAAAGGCATGGGCCGTATTACGGAATATTAAAAACTTTCTGTCTAAATGCAAATCAACCGAGGCTGGCTGCAGCGCCCCCGGCATCAATGGTTCAACGCCGATTTTACCGCTCGCCAGCGCGGCTTTAATATCGTGGTCAGAAAGGATCATAAATTAGGAAATAGTTAATCCTAGTATATCAACTTCGCTAACAAAATTAGCGAGCGTGAGTTGAAAGACTGTTTAATGAATAAATGATAATTTAAATTTGGTTAAGATGTTTATTTTACTAATTTTGTTAAAAGCGAGCCCAAGAACCACGAGTTATATATGGGAATACTGACATTACTGCCGCCCACTGCTGGTAAGCAATATACTCCAGTGGCGATGCGAGGGTACCGAAGCTTGCCTGCACCGCAGGGAACTTGTTCTCCTTCGGGGCTCTGGTACTGAGCGAGCGGAAGCGTAAGTAGTTATACTGGGTAAGAATCAAGAATTACGAATTATGAATTAAAATAATCAAATTACTTTGGCCACGATAATTAAAAACCCGTAATTATTAATTAAAGCTTTTTACAAAAATTACACGACCTGCACCGGAACAGCCGGGCTCATTGAGGCACATAATACGATTTTTTGAATATAACTGCCCTTAGCCGACGCCGGACGAGCTTTCTTAACGGCGTCAATAAAGGCTTGGGCGTTAGCTTGCAACTTATCAGCTGAAAAAGAAACTTTACCAACCATCTGATGAATGTTGCCGGTATTATCAGCTTTAAAACTAACCTTACCCTTACCTAATTCCGTAACCGCTTTCGCAATATCCGGCGTGATAGTTTCGGTCTTGGGGTTCGGCATTAAACCTTTTTGCCCCAAAATTTTAGCAATCGGCGCCAGTAACCTCATCATATCCGGCGTGGCGACAGCAACATCAAAATCGCACTTGCCTGTAGTTTGAATTTCTTTAATTAACTCCTCACCGCCGGCAATTGCCGCCCCCGCGGCTTTAGCGGCCTTGAGTTTATCTTCACTGCAAAATACGGCGATTCGTTTTAGCTTACCCAAGCCATGGGGCAATACTAAACTGCCGCGAACCAGTTGATTAGCCTGTTTCACATCTATACCAAGTCGAAAATGAAGTTCCACGGCGGCATCAAATTTGGTCGCTGGCATTTTTTGCAATAATTCAACGGCCTCGCCCAAAGGATAAATCTTGCCTGGTTCTATCATTTGTCGAGCGGCTTCATAACGTTTGCCGCGCTTGGAAGTTTGTATGCCGGCTTTAGCCGGCTGTTTTTTGCTTTCGCTCATAAATTAATTTCCTTAAGTGGTGCAAACCCCCGTCTGACGGGGTCCCACATAATGATAAATAGAATTAAGAATAACGAATTACGAATCAAGAATTAAGAATATGAAAATAACTAAAGACTTTATAATTCATAATTCGGTATTCGGTATTCAATCTAATTAATTTTAAGTTTCAAGGTTGCGTCCCGGGGTAAAGCCGCCATCGGCAGGGCTTTACCCGTAACACCGTCCACGAGCCAAGCAGTTGGCTCATTTTCGGGCTAGCAAAGCTAGCCCTCAACGGTGATACCCATCTGACGGGCGGTGCCCTCAATCATCCTCATCGCGCCCCCTAAATCATTAGCGTTAAGGTCTGGCATTTTTGCCCTAGCAATCTCCTCTATTTGTTTACGAGTTACTTTACCAACTTTCTCCTGCAGTGGTTTACCCGAACCCTTGGCAATACCAGCGGCTTTTTTTAGCAGTTCAGCTGCCGGTGATGTTTTTAAAACAAAAGTGTAAGTACGATCTTCAAAAACAGTTATCTCAACCGGCACAATGTCACCCCCCTTATCCTTGGTGGCGGCATTAAACTTAGCGCAGAATTCCTGAATGTTTAAACCGTGCTGACCCAAAGCCGGACCAACCGGTGGCGCCGGATTAGCCTTACCGGCCGGTATCTGCAATTTAATTAAAGTTTTTACTTTCTTGGTTGCCATAGTAACAATGCAAAATTAAAAAATCAAAATGAAAAATTATAACTTCTGAATTTGAAGAGAATCTAGTTCAACCGGCGTTTCCCGGCCAAACATGGAGATCAAAGCCTTAATTTTACCGCGCGCCTCATCAACCTCCGATACCTTACCTTCAAAATCCTTGAACGGACCGTCAATAATTTTAATGGGCGTACCCGGCGTTACATCAATCTGATATTTCGGTTCCTCTACCCCCATACGTTTTTGCAAACCCTTTATCTCCTCCTCTGAAATTGGAGTCGGCGTCGTGCCGGCGCCAATAAATCCGGTAACGTTAGGGGTATTACGCACTACATACCAGGAGTCGTCCGTCACCATCATTTCCACCATCACGTAGCCGGGGAAAATTTTTTCCTCTACTATTCGGCGTTTGCCGTTTTTTATACGTATCTTTTTTTCGGTCGGAATTAAAACGCTATAGATTTTGTCGCCCATATCCATTGACTCAATACGCTGCTTAAGATTGCGGGAAACATTTTCCTCATAACCGGAATAAGTATGAATTGCATACCAGCGCCGTCCGACCTGTCCAACTTGTCTAGTCATACCCGGTATATCAACTTATAGAGCCAAACGCTGTCATGCGCTTGTACTCTCTTAATCTTAAACCCAAGAACCGACGACCCTGCGTGCCCTTGAGATATTTTTCTCTGCGTTTGGCATCTTGCATATTTGTACAACCCTCAAAATAAATAAGTTTAACTGGCAAACGATATGAAGTGGAAAAATCTTTACCCTGTTTATGTTCTACTAAACGTCGTTTTAAATTATTGGTAAAACCAATATAGCGTTTCTGATCTTGTTGGCTCTCCAAAACATACACATAGTAGAACATACTATAAGTTGTATTACCGGGCATACCCGGTATATCAACTTATAGAGCCAAACGCTGTCATGCGCTTGTACTCTCTTAATCTTAAACCCAAGAACCGACGACCCTGCGTGCCCTTGAGATATTTTTCTCTGCGTTTGGCATCTTGCATATTTGTACAACCCTCAAAATAAATAAGTTTAACTGGCAAACGATATGAAGTGGAAAAATCTTTACCCTGTTTATGTTCTACTAAACGTCGTTTTAAATTATTGGTAAAACCAATATAGCGTTTCTGGTCTTGTTGGCTCTCCAAAACATACACATAGTAGAACATACTATAAGTTGTATTACCGGGCATAACACCTACGCCAATTATTGATAGAGCAATTTTTCCAGCCCCAGGTTCAAAATAAAATCAATCGCGCCTAAAAACAGCGCTACCCCGAGCGATACCCCGATAACTATGATTGTATGTCGAGTAATATCCTTACGGGACAACCAGACAACCTTTTTAAACTCCTGATAGGAGCCCTTAAAATAATCCGTGATTAAATTGGCCATAAATAGTTAACAAGCCAAAAATTAAACTTTTTTAAAAGGCCCGTGGCAGGCCTTTATTACCTCAAATCTTAACAAACTGCCCTGAATCTGTCAAATAATAATCAACTTCAGTAGATTACCGTATAACAAATCCGGAAAATTGCCTGTCTCCCGACTCTCTAGCACCTACCCCAGCGCCAAATTCAACATAATTATCGCTAAACGCCGACTTAGGAATATTAACCGTCATTTCATTAATTTGTTCGGCAAATTTTATACCTGGCAACACCTCTTTAAGTCGTTTATGCAACAACTCTGAATTCAAACCCACACTCGACATAGCTTCGTTGGTAACTGAAATTGAAATTTTAGCTTCCGGAATTTCTTTCTTAATGGCTTGATATTTCTTAAATACTGACAATATATTGCTAATTAAGATATCAGATGATTTTGAACCATACACTCTATCCATCACAAAAGACATTTCTGATTTGCCCTCTAAAGTCTTTATTGGCGCAAAGAAAAGGATTTCATCGGAAATACTGCCCTTGTCTTTTTCCGCCTGATTAATCATAAAAAATTTATTATAATCACCAAAAGCCAGGTTTGTATCATTATTAACCTCTCTGCGTAAACAACCCAAGCATTGACGCATATTTTCAATAATCAGATTTAAATCTTTTGTCATTCGACTAACAATCATGGCATTTGCATCTTCGGAGTTAACGATTTTCTCTATATCGGCCAAACGATTTTTTAACAGTTCATGATTGGATAAATGTGAGCTCTTTTTTATTTTGCTAAAATACTCTTTAACCTTATCCAGCATTAACTCCAAATCCTTCATTTTTTCTTTAATAGAATCAAGATATTCCTCTACTGCCGCCCTTTCCTCCACTGTTAGCTTATTATCATCCTTAATAACTAAACTTTCCAAATAGGAAAGGTCCTTGGCCAGAGCCAAGGCTCCTGATTCCTGTTTAAAATCTTCACCCAACCGATTAAATATCTGAATTATTCTATCCGATGGCGTTAATCTTCTTTGAAGTTCAGTTATATTTTCGTCTACTTTTTCCTCTTCCATTTTATTTACCATATTGGCAATCAAACCAAAGGGTTGAATTTGGTCTTGGATGCGCTTAACCTGCTCCAAGCTCCAACTATCAATACCAAATATAGCCGCCAACTCCGCCCGAATAGTCCTTTCTTGGTCGTTTATTTCAACTTTTTTGCCAGATGCTTCATTATATGTTTTAGCCAATACCGTCCCCACTAATTTACCTTCTTTTATAAGCAGACGCATAATATCTTTCTCTGACTGTTTATTATAAATATCCGGATCAGCCAGCTCCTCAATATTTCTCTTAACATTACCCAACTTAACATCAACCGTTTGAATATTTCCCACCATACTGCTAATAACATCTTCTTGTAATAATTCTTGAAATCGTTTGGCTTTCTCTGGGGGAATACCGGCAAGTTCTAAAGGCAAGAGATGCGATTTCATTTTTTCCTCCAAAATCGGCTCAATAACCTCCAGCTGTTTTTGGGAAAGGTATTCTGCCGGCTTAATTTTACCTCCCTGACGGAACTTATCCCATTCACCATTTAACTCTAAACTGAGATAAAAAGCGATAATTGCTTCTTTAGTTGTATTCCGAGCATTAATATTACCAAGGTAGCGAACACAATTTTGAACAGAGCGGATATTTTCTTTATTAAATTCATTGGGAATTTTTAATATACCAAAACGTTCTTTAAAACTCTCTTTTATCGCTTCCAGTAATCTGGTCTTTTCTCTTAATATATAATTAGTCTTTTCCTCTGGGTGGGCTCTTAAATTATCAGCTAGTTGCCGAACAGATAATCTAACCATAGCCAGATCACGCGATTGATAAATTGGTTCACCATTGTTATCTACTTTCTGCAAGGTAACAAGCTGGGCTTGATAAAGAGAAAACGCGTCGCTTAAAAATAACTTCATTTCTTTGGGGTTCAACTGTTCAAGCAGCGGGGCGAATGCCGCGTACAAACTTGGCGCCGCTTCAATAATATCATGAGACAAGTTATAATATTCAGATCTATCGTCTTGTGACCATCTTTCACGACTTATTCGATTTTCTTGATCTGCCAGCAATCTCTTTATTTCAGCCTTAGTTCGTTCGGTTGTGGTCTTATGGTCTAAAACCGACTTCACTTGATAAATTAAATTACCTAACGATTCAATATATTTTAAATTTCCAGCGCCACCAGCGTCGTCAATAATCTTACTGACTAAAAACAAACTAGGCGACAAAGTATTTTCGTTTTTATTGCCCAAAAAAGACAACCATTCCTTATGCAGGCCAGCCAAAGCAATGTCTTTATAAGAACCAGAAAACAACTCTAAAACCTTGGCCTTTTTATCGTTATCAAACTGCAAACGATTTTCTTCTTCAGCGGCACTAACATAGCTCACAATTCCCAAAGACCAATTTTCGTTGTTGAATTCCGGCAACGGATTTTTATTTAATTCCAAAATCTCAAAAAATTCTTTCTGCTGTTCGGGCGTATAAGCTAATACCTGCTCAAATATGCTTTGAAAAGATAAATCTTTAAGCCACCAAGAGTTACGATACGGATTCAGTTTTTGCATTAAAGACTTTTGTCTATCAAACTCAGCTTCTGGTAAGTTTTTTAATTGATTATAAATATATGACCAGTTGCTATTTAATAACTCCACAGGCATTTGTTCGATTACTTTCTTGATCGTGGTAATTGAATTGGGGTTAAGAGCAATTTCTTTTAAAATTCCTCTATTTCGTAAGATAGCTTCGCTATCAATTTTCAACAATTCAATCAGGCTAGTAGCAAAACCAGCCGGTGCCGAACCGGTTAAATTTTCTTTTTTTTCGTCAATTAAACGGTTGTACAGCCCGTCAAAAAGATACTCCGGCACAGCAATCTTATTTTTAAGCGTCTGTTTTAGTCCAATAACAGCCGACTCATATTGAGAAGCATGAAACGCTGTTCTAGTTTGCTCAGAGTTTAAAAAAGCAATTGAATCTCTTTTGAGAATTTCTTCACATGGATCACCACCCTTATACGCTAGACCAAATTTTTCGCCAAGACTCAGAAATTGATCAAAAGCTAGGGAACGACTCTCGCCATCTAAACTATTAAAAAGCTCAGACTTTCTTTTAAACAAATCTATGAGTTTCTCTGTATCCACCGCCGTATAAATCTCTATTAACTCCCGCGGATACTGATTCTCCAAAGAATCAAGAATCTTGGACAAATTAGTTAGTGCTTCCACCGCATATAACCTGACTTCTGGTGACTTTTTCTTATCAGTCAAATTCTTTTCCTGTAAAGCAATCATCCTTTGGATCTCCCTTTTGGCTTCGGTATTTTCATATTTTTGTATTTCCCGTAACACCTTCCAATTTTTTGACTCAAACGCCTGCTCAACTATCTCTGACCAGCGGTTAGCTAGGCATTTCTCATTCTCCTGTTCCAGATCAATTTCCGGCAAGTAATGCTTAAAATTATATTCTTGCTTATCATCGCTGATAAACTGTCCGTCGGAAATTCTTTTTTTAATGGCGTTGTAAATTTGCTCTTTAGTAACGTTAAAAATTTTAATAGTTTCATTAACAAAATTTCTATCTTTATTAATATAATCAGCATAGAAAGGGAGGTTAGTAAGCATTTTTTTAACTGCTTTTGTTACCTCATGGTCGTTAATCAAAAAAATTTTGTGGGTTTCCGGATAATAATTATCAATGAATTTCTTAATGTCTTTTGCACTATTAAATGAACCCAAGCGATATTCATCACAGAGCGCTTTTTTGACAGCATTGAAGCGCGCTGGCCCATCTTCTGAAGACCAATTAATCTTAAATTTTTCATCTATAAATTCTAAAACTTTCTGATCAGTTTTTTCAACCTTTAAATTATACAATTCCCTTAATTGATTTTGTATTTCCGGGCTGTCGCTCAATTCTTTTATACCAAATTCTTCCAAAATGCGTTCCAGGTCATGTATATGACAGTTAAATTGCATTAGAACAATTAACCCTTTTGTTATAGCCTCATTAAATTCCTGATCGGTAA
The DNA here is from genome assembly GCA_041645215.1 of Patescibacteria group bacterium. Classification (GTDB taxonomy): domain Bacteria; phylum Patescibacteriota; class Patescibacteriia; order Veblenbacterales; family UBA10138; genus JACRFM01. Next base: position 10,322 of record JBAZQK010000003.1, read on the forward strand.
GTCCAATCTGGTTTTTTAAATTTGCTATATTATCATATCGTACCCCGTCCTTGTTGCGCAGTTGTAATTCAATTGATTTAATCGCACTCTTTTTTATTAAACCCTCTGGCGCCCCTATTCTATTCAATATTGAAATTACAGCCTCAAGTCCAAAACTACGTGTTAAAGCATAAGCTATCCCATTAATAAAACGCTCCGAATTGCCAAATTCTTGTATAATTTTCTGCCAATCTTCTGGCTGTAATATATCTTGCGCCTGTTCAATACTGTAAAAAATATATTCTTCGTCTTTTTCATTATTTATTCTCTCAATTAAATAATCATAATTATATAATCTCTTTTTTTCTTTCAAAGCTTTAAAATTAAAATCGCCTTTCTTAAGAGAGTAGTAATTTAATAAATCGTCTGGCCAATACCCAAGAGTAGAATTAATATAACGCCCTTCTGCCTCCTGTTTAGCTAGTTTCTTAGCTAGGGGAGAAGATAAAAATTTATCAATAAACGAATAATGCGATCTTAGTTCATTACAATTTTTTAAGTTATCAATTTTGTCTTTGCTAATTTTGTCAATTACCGCTAATTCAAATTCTTTCTCGGAAATTTTAAATAATTTTTTATATTCTTTAATATAAGCTAATTGACTACCATAACTCCCCGGCCAAAGAACTTTATGTACTATAGCTTCCAAGGCCATAGATTTAACCTCTGATGAATCAATATCAATGTTCGCCTCTCCAAATTTACCATATTCCAAATTCTCAATTCGCTCTTTTTTCTCTATTTTCTCTATATCTTGGTTAAGCTCTATATCTCCATTGTAATCTCTCCGGGAACGAGCAGGGTCACTTATTAACTCACCATATTTAATCCTATGCAGCCAATTGTTCCTTTTAAACTTAACAAATAAATCACTCTTAAAAAAGTCTTCATCAATATCAAAAGACTCTTTAAGATACGGCCAATTTCCATCTGTATTATATTGATGATCTGAACTAAGAAACTCTTCAAGAACATTAAGCGCTAATCTTTTTAGATAATCAGAACGTAAAATGTCTGGAGAAAATTTTTCACTACGATGAATCAAACCCAAAACCCCCGGCTTTAAATCACCTTCACCACCTTTTAAATATTTAATAAAAGATTTCAATTCACCGCGTTGAGCAGGAGAAATGTCAAAAGAATTTACAAATTCTCTGTCTCTATTCTTTTCTATTTCCGTGTCAGGTAATTCTGGTTTAACAAAATCACCCGTTTTTTCATTAAAATTTTCCGGGATAGAATTTCTACTTTCTTTTAATATTTCTGAATCGCTTTCAAACACAAATTATCTATTTAAGCTGAAAATTAAGCGAAACTTGAAATACTATTAACTGTTGGTTTTATATATCCAAATTCTTGACGCTCTTGGCGTGGGTGGTGATAAAACGCTTGCGCGGCGCCACTTCCGCGCCCATCAATACGCTAAACACTTCGTCAGCTTTAACCGCGTCTATAATTGTAACCTGCTTCATCAGCCTAGTGGCCGGATTCATAGTAGTGTCCCATAATTGCTGTGGATTCATTTCGCCTAAACCCTTATAGCGCTGGATATTAACGCCGCTGGTGGAGGCTGTCTCCTCGCCTTCTAATTGCTCATCGGCATTATCTTTAGCGGTCGTAGTTTTAATAGTTGGTTTTTTCTCAGCTTTTTTGCTGGCCTTAACCGATTGAATGCTCTTTACAATTTTATCCAACTCTTCATCGGAATACGCATAATGCACCTCCTTGCCACTCTGCGCGCGATAAAGCGGCGGTTGGGCGATATAGATGTGTCCGGCCATAATCAATGGTTTAAAGTAACGGTAGAACAGGGTTAACAGCAAAGTTCTGATATGCGCCCCGTCAACATCGGCATCAGTCATTATTATAATCCGATGATAACGCAAATCCTCAATGTTAAATTGTTCGCCAACATTAGTGCCCATGGCTATTACCAATGATTTAATTTCATTATTGATTAACATTTTTTCAAACCGCGCCCGCTCCACATTTAAAATTTTACCCCTAAGCGGCAAAATCGCCTGAAAGCGGCGGTCGCGGCCCTGTTTAGCGCTGCCGCCGGCTGAATCACCCTCCACAATAAATATCTCACCTTCGCTCGCGTCGCGCGACGAGCAATCGGCCAGCTTGCCGGGAAGGGTAAAGCCGTCCAACGCGCCTTTGCGCAACACGGTTTCACGCGCCGCCCGCGCCGCCATCCGAGCGCGGGAGGCCAATAAACACTTGCCCACTATCGCCTCGCCGTCACGCGGATTTTCCTCTAAAAAGGCGGCCAAGGCATCAGCCGTAACACTTTCCACCAACGGTCTAACTTCAGTATTGCCCAACTTAGCCTTAGTCTGACCCTCAAACTGCGGGTCTTTTAATTTTACACTTATTACCGCGGTTAAACCCTCACGCGTATCTTCACCGGTTAAATTGTCGTCCTTGTCCTTTAAATAATTCTTGCCGCGGGCGTAATTATTAAGAGTGCGAGTTAAGGCGGTTTTGAAACCAACCAAGTGCATACCGCCTTCAACCGTAAAAATATTATTGGCAAAAGCATAGGTCGTTTCTTTGTAATCATTCACATACTGCAAGGCGACTTCAATCTGAATAGCGTCAATCTCTTTGTTCACGTAAAAAACATTATCATGTTTAGCCTCATTAAAATGATTTAAGTGCCTGACATAAGACGCGATACCGCCTTCAAAATAAAAAGTATAACTACTTTCACTGCTCTTAAGGCGGCGGTCGTTAATGACAATTTTAACGCCCTTGGTCAAATAAGCTTGCTGGCGCAAATGATCCAGAATATATTGCCAGTCAAATTCCATAACCGTAAAAATCTCCGAATCCGGAGTGAATGTTATGGTGGTGCCGGTGCCGCGAGCAGCCGCTACTGATTTTACTTTGCTTTGCGGTTTGCCGCGTTTATATTCCTGAACCCACAACTTGCCATCACGCTTAACTTCAGCTTTCATCCAAGTGGACAGCGCGTTAACCACCGAAACACCCACACCGTGCAAACCGCCCGACACTTTGTAACCCTCGCCGCCAAACTTAGCACCCGCGTGCAACTTGGTTAATACTGTTTCCAAAGCCGAAACCTTAGTTTGCTTATGAATATCCACTGGAATACCGCGACCGTCGTCTGATACGGTAACGGTTGAATCCGGCAAAAGAGCAACCCGTACGGTCATAGCGTGACCGGCCATTGCCTCGTCAATTGAGTTATCCACCACTTCCCAAATCAAATGATGCAAACCCTCCTTAGCCGTGTTGCCAATATACATGGCCGGCCGTTTGCGTACCGGCTCCAGTCCCTCTAATACGGTGATTTGTTCGGCCATGTAACTCGACGACTTCTTGGCGGCTGGCTTTTTTTCTTTTTTTACTTGCGTTTTTGCCATACTTAAATAAAGTTATTTAAAAAATTAATTCTTAAAAAAATATATTATTAACTTGGTCACCAAAATGATCGGCAACATTTTGCGGTTCAACGAGCATTGTTTTACCGGCATTGTCTTTCTCTGATGTTAAATCAACTGTTGATTTATAATCCCCTATCACTGGCTTTTTCATATTCTGTATATCCCAGAATTCTTGCGAGGCATACTCCTGAACCCACCAACCAATTTTTGGCTCATCGCTAATATCAGCTGGATCTGCCTTGCCATTATTAATTGACATATTACTACGCATAAACACTATTCGTTCCATAAACGGCTGTACCACCTTTTCCATACCTCTTTCACGGGCGTTTGTTCGTTTTAACCGCAGCGATAAGCCGGCTGGAGTTACATAATACAACGAATCTTTATGGGCTGTTGCCGGATGACGATTATGATCATGGTTGGTAGAAAATTTATGTTCCCATAACGGCACAGAATCAAGGTACAAGGCAGCTGTTTCCAAAATTGGATTTGTTATATTGTCAATTTTTTTAAACAAATCGGCCCGCGCCGCTTCCCTTAAATACTGCATTTCATCAAATGTTGGATTACGCCCCTTATCCTTAATAAATTGTTCCTTTTGCGCTTTCAAATAATGCGGATATTCTGTCCTGACAGGCTCCGACTGCAAACTGCGCGACTTAGTATCGTAAGCAACAAACTCGGCCAACTTTTTATTAATCTGTATAATTTGTTCCAACTCAAACTGCGGTATTATTCTTTCCTTTGCGCCCTGGCTCTCTTTAACTTGCTGCAGAATCTTATCAAATCCGCTATCGGGCAATTTAAAACTTCCTTCCGTCATAATTTAAGAATTAATAACCGCATCAAATTTACTAATCAATTGCTTAACCACCTCATTAACAATCACTTCAACTTCTTCCGACTTTAAAGTGCGCTCACTACTGCGGAAGGTTAGACGGAGAGTCAACGCCTGCTTAGGCGTAAAATAACCAACATAATCAACTGACTCTATTAGTTTATCAATCTGGGAAACTGCTTCCTGAATATTTTTCCAGTTCACATGACCACTCGGATAATTGGAAATAGTCACTGTTAAATCCCGATCAATGGCTGGATATAAAGGAGGTGATTCATGAGTCGGCATTACTATTTCTTTGCGTAATTCTTCTTTGTCTATAAAAAGTTCAGCGTAAGATACCACCGAAGGCTTACCAATTTCTTCATTAAATTGCAATAAACCAATCTTAAAATTTCCATAATATACCTCGATTCCGGCTTTTCCTTCGCGCCAATCTGTTTCGTTTCCTATACCAATTAAATCAAAAACTGATTTTACCGTAACTTTTAACTCTCTAAACATTTCTAACTTATTCTTACCGCGGCAACCCAGTACTAAATGATATTCCTGCGTTGGTAACTTGGTTGCACCAGAACTATCAGCGCTCCATGTTCCTTTTTTATTAGAAAAAGTTCTGCCAATTTCATACATTTTAATTTCTTTTTCAGGATATCTCCGGGTGTTTTCTATAACTTGATAAAAGAAAGTATTAAATAAAAACGGCCTTAAATAAGGTTCATTTTTACCAACCGGATTAACCAATTCCAGCGCTTGCTTATCTACTGACTCTATTCCGGTTTTTTCAACAAACGAATAACTCAACGTTTCTGTCCAGCCATAAAGCGCCAACAAATCCCGAATTTTCCAGCGTAATTCTTGCGCCCGGTCGCGCTCGGGCGGATTAATGGCGAATTTTGGCAAACTTAAGGGGATATTGCCATAGCCGTGAATACGGGCGACTTCTTCTATTAAATCCTCGGGGATAGTAATATCGCGCGTAGCGCGCCAAGTGGGCGGCGTGACTTTAAATGTTTTGGCAGTACCAGCAACTTTGAAACCTAAACGCTGCAAAATATCTTTCACTTCGCTTGACTTGAATTCCGTGCCCACGCGGCGATTCAGCCAAGCCAGCGGCAATTCAATGGCTGCTGGCTTAAGCGGCTTAACATAAACATCTACCACTCGGCTCGCCACTTTAACACTCGGACAAACTTCGCTTAATAACTGGACAGCGCGACGCAAGGCTAATTCCGCCAAATTCGGATCCAAGCTTTTTTCAAACCTGATGCTGGCTTCGGTACGCAAAACCAAAGCGGTTTCGCTCTGCCTAATATTAATCGGGTCAAAAGTGGCTGATTCAAAAACCATTCGCGTCGTACTATCACTGACGCCACTAAACTCATCACCCATTATCCCGGCGAGGGCAATCGGTTTCTTAATATCAGCAATCAATAAATTATTTTTATTAAGTTTACGCGCTATGCCGTCCAAAGTGGTAATTGTCTCCCCTGGCTTGGCGGCGCGGACAATAATCTCGGGTGTAGCTAATTTATCTAAATCAAAAGCGTGAAGTGGTTGCCCTAATTCAAACAACACATAATTGGTTATATCAACGATGTTGTTTATGGAACGCGCGCCTAAACTGTTCAAGGCTTTAACCAGCCACTCCGGCGATGGTCCAACTTTTATACCCTCAACCGCTACCGCCATATAACGCACCACTTTATCTTTGGCCTCAACTTTAACTTTAAGGTCAATATCCTTACCCGGCTTAATAGGCGGCGCTTTTGGTTCATGGCATTTAACTCGCCAGATGGCGGCCAGTTCGCGCGCCAGACCCAAATGCCCCCACAAATCAGGACGATGCGTTATGGATTTATTGTCTATTTCCAAAATAATATCAGTTTGCCCCAAAGCTTGAGCCAACGGCGTGCCGGGCACAGCGGTAAGATGCGACAAATCCATGATCCCATGCTCTAGAGCATGGGAGTCCTCAATACCAAGTTCTTCGGCCGCGCAAGCCATACCGTGCGATTCTACGCCGCGAATTTTGGCCTTTTCCAAAGTTACCCAATCACCTTCGCCGTGCCATTTAACCCGGGCACCCACCTTAGCAAAGGCTACTTTCATACCAACTCTCAAATTAACTCCTCCACACACCACTTCGCACACTTCCTTACCAGTATCAACCTTGGCCAAACGCAACTTATCCGCATTAGGATGAGGATTGATTTCCCTTACTTGCCCCACTACAACCTTATTGAGTTGTTCCAATTGGGCAACCACCTCCTCCACTTCCACGGTGCTCATGGTTAAAATTTCCGCCAAGTCTTTGGCTGAAATTTCCCGTGGCGGAGTAACAAACTTTTTCAAAATGTTATAAGAGACTTTCATCAGAAATTAAAAATTGAAAAATCAAAATTAAAAATTACAAATCCAAATTTTAAAAATTTTATCGTATTTAATCCTTTCTCCATAAATAAACAACAATGGAAAAAACTGCTAATGACAAAATTACAATGTCTCTATTTACAATTCGTAATACAATAGAGTTACTATCAGCTAATCCGAGTAATTTAATCAAAGACAACACCGACATTGATACGGTAAAAATAATTGCTACCGCTGCTATAGTAAGTAAATATCTATTGTCTTTCATAATTTATTTCAAGACTGTTATAAAATTACAAATCAAAATTTTAAAAATAATGAGACCATTTTACATTGTCATTTTGATTTTTTCATGCCAGAGGCAGATCCGCCTTTGGCGGAGATGTTTACATTTTAAATTTTTAGAACTGTTTCAAAAATCTTAAATCACCAGAAAGCAACAACCTAATATCATCAATCTTGTATCGCATCATTACGAGACGCGACAGGCCGAGCCCAAAAGCAAAGCCGGAATATTTTTTAGGGTTGATACCGCCATACTGCAAAACTTTAGGATGCACCAAACCGCAAGGCAACAGCTCCACCCAGCCGCGCTGTTTACAAACACTACAACCTACACCGGCACAAATAAAACACTTAATATCCAGTTCAAATCCCGGCTCCACAAACGGAAAATAACCCGGCCGCAGTCGCACCTCCACTTCACGCCGGAAAATACCTTTAAGCAGTTCTTTCATGGTGGCAATAAGATGGCTGATTGATATATTTTCATCCACCACCAAGCCTTCCATTTGCCAAAAAGTATGCTCGTGCGAGGCGTCAGTCGCTTCGTAACGGAATACTCGTCCCGGCACCACTGCCCGCAAAGGGGCGCCGTACTTTTCCAAAGCTCTCACCTGCACCGGTGATGTATGCGTGCGCAATAACCAACGATTAGCCGGCGTACCACCTTTAACCCCACCACCTTTTTTCAACATTAAACCCGAAGTATCAGCTACATCTGACTCAACGCCCAACCCCTTACTGCCACCCCCAGTTTGAGAAAAGGTGTGGGGGTAAACATAAAAAGTGTCTTGGGTGTCGCGCGCCGGATGCCAGGCCGGAATATTCAAGGCTTCAAAGTTGTAATATTCACTTTCCAGTTCCGGGCCATCCAGCACCATAAAACCCATTGACTTAAATAATTCCTCCAATTCGCGCTGAACCTGCATTACCGGATGATAAGTACCGCGCTCGGGCTTAATGCCCGGTATGGTAACGTCTAGTTTGGCGCTGGCGCCGGAGTCAACTCCAAACTGTTCCTCGATTTTGGCAAAAGCCAATTCCAATTCAGTTTTTATCTCATTGGCCAAGGCACCTAAAATGGGTTTTTCCTCAGCCGCCAAATCACGCAAATTCTTAAGCAGTTCGGCTAATTCACCCCGCCGACCTAAATATTTATTTTTAATCAACTCAAAATTTGGTACATCTGACAAACCTTTTAACTCGGCTAACGCCCGCGCTTTTAATTGCTGAAACTTATCTACTAACAACATAATTACTAATTAAAATTAGACGGTGTTCTTTTGACTGTTAATAATATATATTCCAACAAAGACAAGCCGCCGACTAAGGCTAATAAATTCCACCAAGTGAGAAGCCGATTGGCTTGCAACAACAGCGTTACCGCAACCACCACGGCCAATAAAATCCCTTGTCGAAATGAGGCGGCAACCTGACGAAACAAGACCTCCTCCCGGTGGCGCCACCATCGCCAAACAAATCCCAGCAAAGTCATAGTTCCGCCGATACTTAAAAAAACTGAAATATAAAATAACCCTAATCCAATTTGACCGGCTCCTTCCGGATTAATGTAATTCAAAACTAAAATCAGGGCTACTCCGGAAATTAAGGTCCCAATAACCATCCACACCAGGTAGTGTTTAAGTAACATATTTGGCTTAAATAAAACAAAAAATAGGTTTAATATTACCTATTAATTGTAGCACTTTTTTCACGTTCCGACAAGTGCTAATTTATACCTTAATTATGGTTATTTTTTGTGTAATATTAGCCAAAAATACGCAATCTATACACCTTGCCATTAAAATGACTGGTTAAGGCGTCTTGCAACTCCATTTCGGCCATTTTTAACTCACTGGCAAAAGCGCTGGAATAAAGCGCCACTTCTAAAGTATTGCCCCGCAAAGTCAGTTTACGAAAGGCATTGCGATTTGACTCGCCCCAACGCCTTACCACCTCGTCTTTAAACACTTGAACTACCGCGGCCGCTTCAACCGCCTCGCCAATTCCCTGTTGACGCAACCGGTCAAGCAAAACTTTTTTAAGTTGGTGAAACATGGTTAATTGGAATCTAGAATTAAGAATTATGAATTATGAATTAAGATAAAAATATCAACTATTCCACCTATTCCACCATTCGTACGCTGCGCCCCGTAGAGTTCTACTTCTTCGGGGAATTAGACCTAAGTAATATTATCTAAACTATACACCCAACCGGGCTGCCAGTGCCATGGCGCGGTCACGGCATCAACTAAGGGTACGCCCTTGAGCCAATACTCCAAACCATACTGCGTAGCGCGGTGACCTATTATCATAACTTGCTTACCGTCATAATCTTTTAATAAATCCAATAAAAATTCCTTTACCAATTGTGAAGACTGCACATAACTTTGACCATTAGGAAATAGCTGTGTTATATAATTGCCCCGCAACGGTTTAACTTGGTTATATGGCTGTCTAGTATAGTCTCCGTAATCACATTCCCTTAACCGATTATCTTTTATGATTGGAATATTTTTCCCTTTAAAAGCCAGCTCGGCAGTTTTATAAGAACGCTGTAAATCTGAACAAAAAATAGCCGCCAGCTCAGTGGCCTGATGCCTCTGCCCTAACTCTCGCGCCTGACTCTCTCCCAAAGGCGACAAAGCTACATCATAAATACCTGAAGACAAATCCGCTTCGTTGTCAAAAGTTGTGCCGTGTGATTCAAAAATTATCGTGACCATATTACTCCAACTCCAAAAATTTACAATCATGCTGGTGTAGAGCCGAGGGACTCGGAGTGAATGCCCCGAAGCCAAGACTCCTTATTGGTTTAATGCGGTTGTTAATTTCTTTCGATTAAATATTTTTTGTAGAATAATCAACGTAATTAAAGCGACTGGCAAAGAAATTGCTGCGTTTTGCGGATTAACTTTATCAGCAATAAATATCACAATTACGCTCACAAAAGATAAAAGTAAGCTCCAAAATACTGCTCGCTCATTAAGTTTCCAATAAAATGAACCGAGAATAACCGGAAACAGGGCTAAAGACAAACTTCCCATTGATAATCCGAGAGCAATGATATTTTGGTAGAAAATTGCGATAATCACAGTTACAACTACAAAAAGTAACATAAAAAATCTTGTCAATTTTCTCATGGACTCTTCGCTGTATTTTTGTGTATAATTTTTTAAATCGCGCGTGAAAATAGAAGAAATCAGAAAAGTAATAGTATCCGACGATGAAAGCGCAACGGCATAGAGTAGTACCATGCCAAATTCTTTTAACCCCAATGGCAATAATTTTGAGAAACCAGTAATTAACGCGTCTTCCGGCATGATGTTGGGAAAAAATTGCTTTGTTGCTAAACCAACAATACTTATAATAATAGCTAAAAGCGGTAAAATTATTGCCGAATATCCAAGACCACGTTTGAGATTAACTTCGTCTTTGGTTGCAAAAATACGTTGCCATAAATCAGGTGCAACTAAAATTCCTATACTGCCCAGCAATAAAAATCCTATTAGGTTGCCAGATCCAAGTGCAATCGGGTTAAATTCTGAGATCGGAATGCTTGTTTTGCCAAACAGAAAAATAGCAACGGTCAAACTCATTACAAACATTATCACAAGTTGAAAAAAATCAGTTTTAATTACCGCTTTGAAACCTGCCAATAGCAAATAAGTTAGGATAACTACGCCACCAATAATTACCGAAATATAATACGGTAATGGAAAAATAAGAGATAATACCTTTCCGGCAATAATAAAGTTAACTATCATTAATAAAAAATATTGAAACACCAGCAGGAAGGAAAACATAAGTCCATTATGCCTCCCAAATATTTTGTAAAAATATTCTGGCATTGTGTAAACCCGCATTTCATCAGCTTTTTGTTTTATAATTTTTGCATAGCGCCAGCGTAAAAGAATAAATCCAAGCGCTAAACCAACAAAGAGCCACGTGGCCGAAAATCCATATTGATAGATATATGCCAAATAAATAGAAAGTACTGCCCCATCAAAAAAGCCAGCACTCATAGTGGCGGCTACTTGAACCCCAGACACCTTTCTATTGGCAATCATAAAATCTTCTTCGGTTTCTTTTCGCGATGATACAATTCCAATGGTTACAACAACAGCAATGTAAATTAAGAAAAATAAAATAGTTAGAATCATAGTATATGGTTTAAATCATTTATACATTACTACTCCAACTCCAAAAATTTACAATCATGCTGGCGGGTTTGCTCATGCGCTTGCAAAAACGAATTACTCTCAATCGTCTGAATGATGCTAGTGATATCTTTTATATATTCGGCCTTAAGTTTGGCGATTTCAACTGGGGTAGCTAAAAAGGCTTCAGAAAATTGATTAGGTTCCAGGTACCAATATTGCGCCTTAGTAACCCGCTCGCGCAAGAATTCTTCAGCGGCGATTTGGTAAATAATCAACTGGTCTTTATCCACCTTTTCCAAGCCCTTTCTCGGCTCGTTGCCGGTTTTATAATCAATAATCCCAAGTCCGCCTTCAACTTGGTCCAAGCGGTCAATTTTGCCGACAAACTTGTACTGACCCAAGGCGATTTTGAAAAACTGTTCAATATACTTTGATTGCGGCGGACGAGCAGTAAACTCCTGATAAAAATTTTTTAACTGCTTTGGTCCGCGGATTTTTTTATACTTTTCCTTGTCACTGGCGTCAGCATACCAATCGTCCAGCCAGGCTGTTTTGTAAAAATTCATTAGCTCTTCCCAGGTCGGCGCCGCCGTTAAACTGTTTTTAGTCGGCTGGACAAACAAACTACCTTGTTGACTGCGCAATCTGGCCTGCCATAGTTTTAAAAATTGCTCCAGTGTTCTATGAATAGTTATGCCAAAACTCATATTGCCCGCGCCCGGCATCGGCAATTTTAATAAATAACGATATTTATATTCCAATGGACACTTGCGAAAAGCCGACACCGAACTGAAAGAATATGTGTCAGGTAAAGGATAAACCAACGAAACATTCTTAATTACTGCCGGCGAATTTATAATTTTTTGCAAAGGTTTACTTTTCTCAACCTCACTGACTAAACCAAGTTCATACAAAAAACGCGATGGTTTGCGAGTAGTTTTTCCAAAATAATCCTCCGCCCGCGACAGGTACAAACCGTCGCGGGCGCGCGTCATCGCCACATAAAACAGCCGCCGCTCCTCCTGCAAATGGACATCGCCCTCGGGCAAAATTTCCTTAATCAATTCGCGCGGCAGCTCAATCGGATCGCGCCGCTCGGTTGAGGGAAACCGGCGATCAATGAGTTGCACCAAAAATACATATTTCCACTCCAACCCCTTGGCCGAGTGCACGGTAATAACTTTCACGGTTTCCGGCCCTTCGTCGTAATTTTGCGGCAGTTGACCCTCCTCGCCTGACTCTAATTCCAGCGCCAAATAATCCATAAACCGATTTAAATTGTGTTCCGACGATTCGTTTTCAAACCTTTGTAAACGCTGATAAAACGTATTTAAATACGAAGCGTCGCGCATCAAAGCCGGATGCGACACCCGCTCATTAATTCCCAAATCCTGCACTAATTGCACATAAACTTCGCCCACTGAACGCTGGCGCGCCATTGAGGTGTGTTTATCTAATAAAGTCAGCAGACGCTCAATAATCTTTAAGCCAGCTTCGCTCACTCCAACCGTGCGAGCTAACTTAACCGCCTCAAATAAAGATATCGTTTTACGATTAGCGTAATAAGCCAGAGCGGCGATATCACCGGCTGGCAACAAAAAAGGCTCCATGGCCAGCACCCGATAAAGGGCGGCTGACTCGTGATAATTACTTAATAATTTTAAATAATTAATAATATCCAAAATAATCGGCTCACTGTACAAACCTCGATTAGCCACATAGTCAAAGGGCAGTTGGCGCTTTTTTAAAGCCTGCAAAAACAACAGCGCCGATGAATTAGCCCGCACTAAAATAGCAAAATCGCTCCAGCTCCCATTGGTTTGGCTTTGCAACGAGACAATTTTATCTATCACCGCTTCGGCCTCGGCGTCAGCCGTGCCATAGCATTTATAACCAATCTCACCCAAACCGGCGCGCGCCGCCATTAACTTTTTGGACAAACTTTTGCCTTGTTTGGCCAACTTCACCTCCAGCCGATACGGGTTATTAAGCTGAATAAATTCATAAGCCGTGTCAAGAATATTCTGCTGGCTGCGGTAATTGGTAGTTAAAAACACCTCCTTGGCCTTGGGATAGTCGCGTTTGAATTCTAAAATGTTGGAGATGGAGGCGCCCCTAAACTTATACACTGATTGATCATCGTCCCCCACCACTGCTAAGTTATTGGCCGGCGCGGCTAATAACTTAATAAGCTCATACTGGGCGTAATTGGTATCCTGAAACTCGTCCACCAAAATATACTTAAACTGCTCCTGCAGACGCTGTAAAATTTTTGGTCGGCGCTGCAATAGTTTAAGGGTATAATTTATTAAATCGCCAAAATCCAGCGCGCCTTGCTCAAGTAATAACTTTTGGTAGGTATTATAAGCTTCGGCCACTTCCAACAGCCGGGCACTCTCCGCCTCATCAATTTCATTATCACCTCCAATCTTTTTACTCTTACTCTTACTCTTACTTTTACTTTTAACTTTCCCTTTCTTTAAAAATTCACCAGCGCCGGTATCTAATTTTTTATCCTCGGCGTATTTTAAATAATCCTCTGACCAAACCGCCTCATCCTTGGCGCGCGAAAAATGCTGTATGAGCGCGTGAATAAACTTGGTCGGATTGCCTAAGGGACGGTAATAATCAAGCTTAAACCGGTCCAGATTATGCCGTACCAGCATCCATTGTTCAGTTTGCGTTAGCACGCGAAAATCATTAGGCAAGCCTATTTCCAAGGCATAATCCTTTAAAATCCGCTCGCCAAAAGAGTGAAAGGTTGATATCCAAGTGTTGACATAACCCATAGGCAATAACTTATCCACCCGCTCCTCCATTTCCGTAGCGGCCTTGTCCGTAAAGGTCAGCGCCAAAATCTGCTCCGGTTCGGCCAATTTTTGCTCTATCAACCAGGCTACCCGTTTGGTTATAACCGTGGTTTTACCAGTACCGGCCCCGGCCACTATCAACAACGGTCCCGCCCCGTGCGTTACGGCCTCCCGCTGCTCGACATTCAAATCTTTAAACAATTCGTCACCCACCTGTTTAGACATATATATTGTTAAGTGTAGCACGGAGACGCCAGCCAACGAAAACGCGGGGGCGGGGCCGACTTGGATAAATTACCTATTACAACATCTCCTCTGCATCACCTGCCATCACTTTCCTATTTAGGCAAATAGGAAAGTAGTGAGGCGATGATGGGAGGGGGAGATGGCTTAAGGACAAAAATCCGTCGCAGTTTAAAAGCGTCCCGGCGTTATCAATAATTCAAGTACGTAATTAATTACATAATTAAATACGTATTTGTACTATTCGCCTATTCGCAACCTGCTTGTATCCTTGGTACCATTCGTACGAATTAGACCAGGTAGAAAAGGGTAAAAATTTGTCATTTCGTCATTTAGGCAAATTAAAATGATGATTTAAGAATGATTTTCTTTTCGCTCCCCCACCCCGCCGCCGGTACGTAATTAATTATGTAAACTATCTACTCCTCCACTTTTATACTAACGCCTTTGCGCTCACGATGCTTGCGCGCCACTTTCACGCGGGCCAGTTCCTTTTCCAAACGCGCGGCCAAAGCAGTGTAATCGGTTGTTTCGGCGGTACGCTGCTGCCGCATCAACTCCCCGGCCCGCTCACGCGCCTGCTCGGCTCGCTCAATATTAATCTCCTCCGCGTGTTCAGCCGTATCGGCCAGCACCACCACTTTCCCCGGCTGGACATTAATAAAACCGCCGGAAACCGCCATGGTAACATCGGCGCCGCCGACCACAACTTTTATTTCGCCCGGCACTAAATTAGCCACTAATGGTATATGCTCGGCCAATACCGTAATCTCACCCATTTGCGTGGGCAAAGTTACGCTCTCTACCGCCGCCGCGCTGAATACCACCCTCTCCGGAGTTGCGATTTGAAAATGAAACGTTTTGGACATAATTATCTAATTTTAAATTCTTAATTTATAATCAATTTTTAATGACTTAATTTAATTAGAAATTATCATCACGAGATCCCGTCATAGCTTCGCCAGATCTCGTCGTCGCTACGCAAGATCTCGCGGAGCGAGACAAAGCGATGACAAAGCGGGAGAAATTGAAAATTTACTGCCTAATTCTTAATTCCTGCTTCTAAATTCTAACCTACCACTTCCTCAATACTGCCTTTCATATAAAAAGCCTGTTCATTCTTACCGTCATGCTTGCCCTCTAATATCTCCCTAAAACTGCGGACCGTGTCCGCGCGCGGCACATACTTGCCCGCCATACCGGTAAAGACCTCGGCCACAAAAAACGGCTGTGACAGGAACCGCTGAATTTTGCGCGCCCGGGCGACGGTTAACTTATCCTCCTCACTCAATTCATCCATACCCAAAATAGCAATAATATCCTGCAGGTCTTTGTAGCGCTGTAACACCCGCTGAACTTCGCGCGCTACCTCGTAATGTTCCTGGCCCACTATCTGCGGGTCAAGAATAGTGGAGTTTGAATCAATCGGATCAACCGCCGGATAAATACCAAGTTCGGTTAAAGCTCGCGACAACACCACAGTTGAATCTAAGTGGGCAAAAGTAGTAGCCGGCGCCGGGTCGGTCAAATCGTCAGCCGGCACATATACAGCTTGCACTGAAGTAATTGAACCATCTTTAGTGGAAGTAATCCGCTCTTGCAGCTCGCCCATATCAGTTGCCAAAGTTGGCTGGTAACCAACGGCCGATGGAATACGGTTTAACAGCGCCGAAACTTCCGAGCCAGCTTGAGTAAAACGGAAAATATTATCAATAAACAGTAAGACATCTTGTTTGGCCTGGTCGCGGAAGTACTCGGCAATCGTAAGGCCGGTTAAACCAATTCGGGCGCGCACTCCGGGCGGTTCATTCATTTGTCCAAAAACTAAAGAGGTTTTATTAAGTACGCCCGATGTTTTCATTTCGTGATAAAGGTCATTGCCCTCGCGCGAACGCTCACCCACGCCGGCGAATACTGAAAATCCGCCGTGTTCGGAAGCGATGTTGCGGATAAGCTCCATAATAATTACGGTTTTACCCACACCGGCGCCGCCGAACAAACCAACCTTACCACCTTTAACAAACGGACAGATTAAATCAATTACTTTAATGCCGGTTTCAAAAACTTCGGTCTTGGTGGATTGGTCGGTAAATTTCGGCGACGGCCGGTGAATCGGCGCGGTTTGCTTTGATTTGACCGGCGGCAAATTATCTAATGGATTGCCCAAAACATCCAGCATTCGGCCCAAGGTTTCCTCGCCCACCGGCACGGAAATCGGCTGGCCCGTATCATCCACCTCTACGCCGCGCGCCAAGCCGTCCGTCGCGCCCATCGCCACGGTACGCACCGTACCGGCGCCTAAATGTTGCTGTACCTCCAGCACCAATAGCGCGTCATTACTAATCTTAACCTGCAAGGCTTGATAAATCGGTGGAATATCTTTAGCAAAAAACACATCCACGACCGGCCCGATAACTTGTGTAACTTTACCTTTGTTCATAAATAGTTGTTAGTTAATCTCAGTATATCAACTTCGCTAACAAAATTAGCGAGCGTGAGTTGAAAGACTGTTTAATGAATAAATGATAATTTAAATTTGATTAATGTTTTACTAATTTTGTTAAAAGCGAGCGGAAGCGTAAGTAGTTATACTGGGTAATAATCTATGGTTCTTAGTAAACCCCGTTACACCCCGTCCTGAAGGACAGGGCATTTTTGGGGAAAGATTTTTAATTTCCCATTCATCCCGTTAGAAGTCTCCACCGGTGGTGGAGTATCCCGACAGCCATTGGGATTACTTCTAACGGGGCATTCTGGGTGTAACGGGGTAAAAAATAATTTAACCACCCACAGCCAAACGACCGCCGGTAATGTCGGCCAACTCACTGGTTATAGATGCTTGACGAGCCTGGTTAAAGGCTAAGGTTAACGAATCTATCATATCCTTGGCGGCATCCGAGGCGTTGCGCATCGCCACCATCCGCGCCGAATGCTCCGAAGCCTCTGATTCCAACAAGGCCTGATAGATTTGAACCTCTAATAAACGCGGTAATAAATTGTCTAACACCTTAGACGCCGTTGGCTCAAACAAATACTCATAATTAAACTGCCCCGAACTAATTCCCGCCTCGGCCCGACCGGACGTTAAGTCCAGCCTTCGCGCCTCGCCCAAATAAGGGTCATCCACTAATTCCAACGGTAAAAGTTGTTTGACCCGCGGCTTTTGCGATATTGGTGATATAAAATCGGTATAAGCCATCACTACTTTATCATAGCGACCCTTAAGATAATCGTTTATTAACAGCTGGGCGATGGGAGTTATCTCCTCAATCCTGGTGGTGAGATCGGGCTTAATAAACTCCGCCACAATTGAATGCCCATAACGAAACATAATATCTCGGCCACGTTTGCCAACCGCTACCAAATCAGCCTCTAGCTGTGCGTCTTGCAACTTGTGCTGTTCAATAAAGCGCGCCACCCGATTGGTCAGCTGATGATTAAAACCGCCACACAAGCCACGATTAGAGCTAATCAGAACTAAACCAATTTTTTTAATGGCAGCGGGCCGGTGCAACAAAGGATGATGACTGGTGTCAATCCGCGCCGCCAACTCCATCAACAAATCCCAACCCAAATTGGAGTAAGTCCGCGCCGCCAATACATTCGCCACCGCCCGCCTCATTTTGGCCGACGACACCAACTCCATGGCTTTGGTTATTTGCCTGGTACTTTTGATTGACCTAATACGGCGTTTAATTTCACGAGTGGCTTGAGGCATAAAATTAAATCAAAATTTAAAAATCAAAATGCAAAAATTTATTTTTCCCGAGTCGCCTTTCTCAATATGCACGAGGTTGATGGCAAGTGATTGAATTTACTAATATTGCTATAAGCTACCTGCTATTAGCTAATTGCTAATTTACATTTGTTTAACTTCCGTAATCACCTGTCGCAAAGCTTCCTCAATTTTAGGGGTTAATTCTTTTTTCTCCTTAATCTCTTTTAAGACCGGCTGATTCCTAAGGTAATCCAGGAACTTGGTTTCCCAATTTTTTATTTCATTTACCGGCACGTCATCAAGCTGTCCGTTAACCACCGCGTATAAAATTGCCACCTGACTCTCTACTGCCATTGGCACGTACTGTCCCTGCTTTAAAATTTCCGTGGTGCGTTTACCGCGCTCAATTTGTTTTTGAGTGGCTTCGTCCAAATCAGAACCAAATTGGGCAAAGGCCGCTAACTCGCGATACTGGGCCAAATCAAGACGTAATTTTCCCGCGACTTTTTTCATGGCCTTAATCTGGGCCGCCGAACCCACCCGCGAAACTGACAAACCAACGTTAACGGCCGGTCTTATACCCTGATAAAACAAATCGCTTTCCAAATAAATTTGGCCATCGGTAATTGATATTACGTTGGTCGGAATGTAAGCCGATACGTCGCCAGCCTGCGTTTCAATAATCGGCAAAGCGGTCAAACTGCCGCCGCCATAATCAGCTGACATCTTAGCGGCTCGCTCCAGTAAACGGGAGTGCAAATAAAACACATCTCCGGGATAAGCTTCCCTACCGGGCGGCCGCCTAAGCAGCAAAGAAATTTGGCGGTAAGCCACCGCGTGCTTGGACAAGTCGTCGTAAACTACCAACACATCCTGACCTTTATCCATAAAATACTCACCCATCGCCGCGCCGCTGTAAGGAGCTAAGAATGATAACGCCGCCGAAGCCGACGCGCCCGCCACTACTACAATCGTGTAATCCATAGCGCCAGCTTCTTTAAGTTTAGCTACCAAACGGGCTACTTTTGACTCCCTTTGTCCAATCGCCACATAAACACAAGTTACACCGGCCCCTTTTTGATTAATAATCGTATCAATGGCTAGCGCTGTCTTACCGGTCTGCCGATCGCCGATAATTAATTCGCGTTGACCGCGACCAATCGGAATCATTGAATCAACCGCCTTAATACCGGTCTGCAATGGCGTATCAACTGATTTACGAGTAATCACCCGCGGCGCGATTCTTTCTACCGGATAAGTTTCGTTGGCTTTAATCACCCCTTTACCGTCTACCGGTTCACCGAGCGGATTAACAACTCGCCCAATCAAAGCCTTGCCAACCGGCACTGATAAAATCTGGCCCGTGGCCTTAACCATGCTACCCTCTTCAATCTCCGCATAATCGCCCAAAATCATAGCTCCAATCTGACTCTCTTCCAAATTTAAGGCCAACCCCATCGTCCCATTATTGAACGCCAACATTTCCGAGGCCATAACCTTGCCTAAGCCGGAAATCTTGGCGATACCGTCGCCGATTTCAATAACGGTGCCAACCTCCTCTTTTATAACATGGGTCTCAAATGACTCCAGTTCTTTGGCCAAAGTCTTGAGTAGTGTATCTTTAGTCACTTCTTTCATATACTTGTTCAATAATTAATATTTATTTGGTTAAATGATTGTATAAATCGTCAATTCTGCCCTTTAATGAAGCGTCCAATCTGGTGTCGCCAATGGTTAAAACCGTGCCGCCCAACAAATGAGGTTTAATTGAATTCACCAGTTCAACCTGTTTTTGAACCAACTCCGCTAAGGCCTGGCTCAACTCTTTCCTAACCGCCTCTGTAAGCGGCCGGGCGGTAGCGACATCCACGGCGGTCAAACTATGATGCTCCAACCATAATTTTTGTATTTCCGCCGTAATTGGCTGACGCCAAGAAAAATGCTTGTGCCGCCAAACCAATTCCCAAAACCGCCGGCTGATATTGCCAATCTCCGTCACCGACTTGCCGGCGACGGCTAACAAATAGGCTTGAGCGTAAGTGCGGGCGGAATATTTCATATTATTGGCCGCGTTTGGTTACCTCTTTAACGGCGGCTGCAATCATCACCTGATCAACTTGATCGGCTGGTATTTTACCAACCAACTTAACTAAAACTTGGGTTATTAATTTAGCCGCCTGCTGGCGCAAAACCTGGAATTGGGATTCCTGCTCGGTAATCAGGCGGGCGCGGGCCTCATCCACCACCTTTTCCGATTCCACCCGAACGCGGGCCAAAATTTCCTGCCGGCGAGTCTCGGCCTCGGCTTCAGCCTGCTTGATAATCTCTTGCGCCTGTTTTTTCGCCGCCAGCAAAACTTCCTGCTTGCGCACCTGCAACTGGGCGACTTCTTTATCAATTTGGCTGGCCTTGAACAAGCTTTGGCTGATGCGCTGACGGCGTTCCTCTAAAAATTTTAACAACGGCTTAAAAACAAAATAATACAAAATCGTCAAAACAATCAAAAAATTCACCATCTGCGCCAGCAACAGTTTCCAATCTATGCCCAATTTAGTTAATAATTCCATAATAAGTAAATCAAAATTAAAAAATCTCCACCAAAGGCGTGCGCCCAAGGCCCATCCGCCTCCCTCGGCCCGCCATTCGGCGGAGCCTCGCCTTTGGCGGGGCGTGCCGGCGGAGACCTGTGTCCCTACGGGATATCTCTCGTAGGGATGACCTCGGGCACGAAAAATGAAATAAATAATTGTAATTTTGACATTTTACATTGTCATTTTAATTTTTAATTTTTACATTTTACATTTCTCGTATCTCCTCCTTCCAGCTTACCATCTCACCAAGACAGTAAGCCGGGAACAAAGAGCTACTAGACAAACTTGATGATTAAAGCCATAACCAGCGAATAGATAGCGATTGCTTCACAAAACGCAATGGCTAAAATCATCGCCGTCTGCACCTTGGAAGCGGCCTCCGGATTACGCCCGATAGCCTCAACCGACTTGGCGGCCAATTTGCCGATTGCCAACGCTGGAAAAATTCCGCCAATGGCAATCGTGGCGCCGGCGGCAATGCTCTTTATTACCTCCGGTGTGATGCCGATAGCCTGTACAACCTCGTTTTCTCCTGCCATATTAATATACTCCTCTTGCCAAATTTACTTGCGACGGCGAAATTTTTTATTTAAGGCCGTCAAATAAACCTGGATAATTAAGTGATTAGTAGCAGCTTCTTACTCCCTAAGCCGCTGCTAGCAACCACCTAATGCGCGGCGGAATGATCAGTCACCGCCATGGTTAAAAAAACCAATGTTAACAAAGCAAATACCAAAGCTTGGACAATGCCGACAAAAACCTCCAAAAACAAAAACGGCAACGGGGCAATAAAGGGCACCAGGAATAACACCACAATCAGTAAAACTTCGCCGGCAAAAACATTACCGAATAAACGGAAGGAAAATGATATCACTCTGGCCAGCTCGCTGACGGCCTCCAAAATTCCCACAAAAAACATTACCGGACTGCGGAAATTAATGTACTTGGCGGCGTGTTTAAAAATACCGATGGTCGCGATACCAAATATCTGCGTGCCGATAACCGAAACCAACGCGATCGCTAAGGTGCCGTTTAAATCGGCAGAAGCGGAACGAAAGAACGGCACCAGCACCGTACGCCCCTCCTCAACTTCGTTAAGACCGATTGAACCAACCCCCGGCAACAAGCCGAACCAGTTAGAGAATAAAACAAAAAAGAAAATTGTAACCACCAGGGCAAAAAATTTATTAGCCTGTTCGCGGTTACCGGTAATGCTGGTGATAAAATCAAGCGCCCCTTCCACAATGGTTTCTAAAACATTTTGCAGCCCGCGCGGCACACTGGTTAATTGGCGGCTGCGAAACACAACCGCTAATACTATAAACCCCCCAGCCACTAGCAAGGCCACCAACAAAGAATTCGTTACGGCAAAATTTCCGATATGGAAGATTGTTTCAGCGGCTAAAGATATGTTCATACTTTTTTTATTAACTTAAGAGTCCGGCGGCGTTTCCGGGTTATCGGTTTTTAACTTAGCGGCCTCGGCTTTATCCTGTTCTATTTCCGCCACCGTCTGCTCCAGGACAACATTAACCTTGCGATAAATTAGCCATATAGTTACCACGATTGATACCAATACGCCAACTAACAGCCAAAGCGGGGAAGTATTTAGATATTTATCCAATAAACGACCGCCCACGGCCAAGGCCACTAACGGCAAGGCAATAGTATAGCCAAGCTCCCACGCCAAATTTAAGGCGCTGCGGAGCGGTTTATTTACAAAAATAGATTCTCCTTTTGACATATGATACTCCCAACCGCAGTGGCTTACTCCGCCGAAGTCCTCCCAAGGAGGACGAAGGACAATAAAAATAACTTACGGTCAACTATTATAACCTGTATCGGTCAAAGCGTCAATGGTATAAAATTTTTTTGACTAAAGTAAGGCAAAAATGGCAAAATTCTGCATAAAACAATTTGTTGAGTTTTCACCTATGATAAGATATTACTGACCAAGACTAACTTTTGCTAAATCTCAAATCCTAATTTCTCCCGCTTCGCGGGATCTCGCATAGCGATGATAAATCCCCGCCTGCCAAAGCTAAAGTCCTGGAAGATAATTTAACTAAATATAAGTGTTGCAATTAGATAGTTACCAGTCAATCAGACAAGGCGAGCGGCGGGCAGGCTAAGTAATACCCAATACCTAATACCTAATACCTAATATCAAATTAAAACTAAATGACGTAATCCAAGACTTACTTTTTGTGGTTTTTGAATTGTGATTTTTTAGGATTTAAGATTTAGAGTTTAGATTTTTCCTGATTCCATCTTTATATTTTATTTCTCAATTCTTAATTCTTGATTCGTAATTCTATTTCTACTGTTCTTTTGGTTTATCTAATAAGGCTACTTCTATACCAATAGCCTCGCCCGAAATTCTTAAAACATCCTTATCAATCTTTTTAAGTTCACCGTAAGCCGAATTGTAAGAATTCACGGTTGTACCCAGATTACTGCCTAACTTTTTCATGTATTCATCATAAGATAATAAATGCTTAGCCAAGGTTTCCACATTCTTGCGAATCTCCTTAGCCGATTCTTCTATCTGCAACGCCCGCAAACCCTGCAACACGGTTTGCAAATAAGCCAAAAAAGACGTCGGCGATACTATAATGACGTGTTTTTCCCTAAAAGCGTATTCAACCAAATCACGGGTGTTAACTTTTACCGCTCCCACTTGCGCCACCAACAAATCATAATAAATCGCCTCGTGCGGTATAAACATAAACGCAAAATCCATCGTGTTTTCCTCCGGCTTAACATACTTGGAGGTTTCGTCAATCCGATTTTTTAAATCAGCCTTAAACAGTTTTTCCAAACGTTCCCGTTCAACCGGATCGCGCTCTTCCGCTAAACGATTATAATTTTCCAAACTGAATTTGGAATCAATCGGGATTATTTTGTCTTTAACAAAAACTACCGCGTCCACGATAGTGCCGTCGCGAAATGCATACTGCATTTGATAACTGCCGACGGGTAAAACGTTTTTCAATAAAGTTTCCAAATAATATTCACCCAAAATACCGCGTTGCTTGGGATTTTTTAAAATGTCCTGCAAACTTTGCAACTGGTCGGCAAAATTAACCACCTGCCGATTGGTTTCGTCTAACTTAGTTAATTTTTCTGTTACATCGCGGATAATTTTGGCTGATTCGCCAAACTGCGCCTGCAAAACCCGGGTGGACTCGCCCAGTTTGCTGTCCAGAGTACGGGTTAATTCATTTAGCTGATTTTGCAGTAAAAGCAGGCTGCCATTATCCGGGCTGGCACTTCCCTTGAAGCGTGACTTAATCAATAAAAATATAGCTACAAAACCAGCTATAATAACGGCCAAAATTATAATGTATTCTATAGTCATACCTTTATTGTACCACGAGTCATCTGTTAACTAAACATTATAGCGGCAATTTAAATAACCGCTTGGCGTTGCTGGTTGTCACCGTATCAACCTGCTCCAAACTAATACCTTTTATGTCAGCGATTTTTTTAGCCACTTCCACTACAAAAGCCGGCTCGTTGCGCTGACCGCGGTATAATTGCGGCGCCAAATAAGGCGCGTCGGTTTCAATCATAATCTTATCAAGCGGTGTTTGTTTTATTACCTCTACCAATTCCGGTTTAACGTTCTTAAAAGTGATAATACCAGTGAAAGATAGCAAGAACCCTAAATCCAAAAACGCCTGGGCTTGCTCGCGATTGCCCAAAAAGCAGTGAACTACGCCGCCCTTGGGTAATCTCCCCTGCTTAATTTCCGCCTGCAAAACTTCAAGTAAATCTTCATAAGCCTCGCGGCAATGAAAAATCATGGGTAAATTTAAATCCGTGGCCAGTTTAATTTGCTGCTTAAATAATTCTATTTGGGCGGTCTTAACTTCAGCTACGGTTTTGTCCGGCGGTATATGAAAATAATCCAAGCCGCACTCGCCAATCGCCACTACTTTTGAATCAGTCTTAGCCAGCTCGCTGTATTTAGCATAATCAAAAACTTCGGCGCGGGTAGCAAAATGATCCTCACCCTCGTCCACCTCCATTTCATAAAGATGAATCGGGTGTAAACCAACCGCCGCGTACAAATTATTATACTTTTTAGCCAACTCAACTGCCCGCTGACTCGTGCTGTACTGACTGCCGACATTGATAATTTTACTAACTCCGGCCTGCTCCGCTCGAGACATTACAACTGTCAAATCATTTTTAAAAGCGCGAAAGTTAAGGTGGCAATGAGTGTCAATCATAGAAAAATCAAAATTTAAAAATCAAAAATTAAAATGGCAGTCCAAAATTAAAAAATTTTACATTTTCACTTTGTCATCGCTATGAGAGATCTGGCGAAGCCATGACGGGATCTCGCAAAGCGATGATAATTTTGTCGCCCTTTGGGCGATCTGCCGCAGGCACGACATTTTGACCCGCCTGCCAAAGCCGCTGTGCCAAACACGCTCTGGCTATAAATTAAAGTGCTGAAGTTTGGCGTCAATCTATCTATCAGGTAAGGCTTGCGGCGGGCAGGTTTTTAAATTTTGAATTTAATTCGGTATTGGCAAATTTATTCCCGGAATATAAGACTTGGCCTGCCTTATAATGTCTGGTAACAATGGTACCAAAATCTCGGCAAAACCAATCAGTTTAGCGGCCACGCTGGACGAGGCAATGGCCATTTGGAACAACAACGGCAGTTGTAAGTGACTGGCAAAATAAAGCGTTAACCCAATTACCAGCATACCCTCCAATAAGCCAAATACCGCCCCGGCCAAACGATTAATAGTTTTAAGAAACGGTATAACCGAGACAAATTTAAAAATCCTATCAATTAAATAAAAAATAAAACCAACTATGCGATTAGTAATCACAAACAGTAAAATGAAAACTGCTAACTTAATCCACAAACTGCCTAAACCAAATGAATTGGCCAACCACAAAGTTATGGGTAAGGTGAACTGTCCGGCCGTATAAGCGCCCAGGACAGTGCCAATTAAACCGCCGAGCATATGAATAGCGCCAAACCAAATACCAAACCAAATAAAACCGAACAAAGTTAGAATAAGTAAAAGGTCTAAAAGAGTCATATGGATTAAATTTTTAATTTTAAATCTTAATGTCTAATTAAGCCTAGGAAATAAAGGCTCGGCTTTGGTGATTTTTTCGGTTCGCAAGGCATCTTCCATTTTTTTAGCCGTAGCTGGCATAAAAGGTTTTAAATACATAGCAACATCCAATAACATCGTACCCCACTTATCCAACAGTGGCCCAATCGCGCTTTCCTTGCTGTCTTTAGCCATTTGCCAAGGTTTAGTTCTTTCTATCTCTTCGTCAATTGAACTAACCACATTGAAAATCGCGAGCAAAGCCGAATCAAACTGGAAATTACGCAAAGCCGAAGCAACAGCCGAAGCTGTAATTGAGGTAAACTGATTCACCCCTTGAGCTTGGTTAAAACGGCCTTGACCAAACTTTTCTATCATGTTGGTAACCCGCGAAAAGGTATTACCCAAGCCATTGGCTAGGTCGCTTTCGTAACGCTCACGAAAACGCTCCCAGGAAATATCGCCGTCACTATTAAACGGAATCTGCGACAACAAAAGATAACGCGCCGCGTCAACGCCAAATTCTTTTACCAAATCGTTCGGGTCTATTACATTACCCAATGATTTAGACATTTTTTGCCCGTCAATCGTGAAGAATCCGTGGCAAGCGATGGTTTGCGGCAACGGCAGTTCAGCGGCCAGTAAAAGGGCCGGCCAAATTACGGCATGGAACCATAATATATCCTTAGCCATTAAATGAACATTGGCGGGCCAAAAATCTTTCCCCTTATTTTCAAATTGCGTGGCCGAATAATAATTTATTAACGCGTCTACCCAAACATAAATGGTTTGCGCTTTATCCCACGGCACCTGCACTCCCCATGATACGCCAGCGCGGGAAATTGAAATATCAGCCAACCCTTTTTTAAGTTTGCCTACAACTTCATTGCGGCGCGTCGCCGGAACGATTTTGTACTTGTCATTTTCCAAAGCCGCCAATAATTTATCGCGGAAGGATGACAATTTGAAAAAATAATTCTTTTCTTTTTGCTGAACCGGCAGCTGGTGGGGATGAAGCGGACACTTGCCGTTCACTAAATCATCGGGCTGTAAAAACCGCTCACAGCCCACGCAATACAAACCCTCATACAGACCTTCATAAATATAATCGCTCTCATAAATTTGCCGCATTAAATCTTTAACCACCGCTTCATGCCGTTCATCCGATGTCCGAATAAAATAATCATACTTTATACCCAAAGACTGCCAGGCCTGTTTGAATTTGTCCACATTTTTATCAGCAAACTCCGGCGGGGCAAGGCCGGCGGCGGCGGCCGACTCCTGCACTTTGGCGCCGTGCTCGTCAGTACCGGTTAAGAAAAAAACAGCATCACCTTGCTGGCGATGCCACCGCGCCAAAACATCGGCTACCAAAGTAGTGTAAGCATGGCCAATGTGAGGCTTATCATTGATGTAATAAATCGGGGTCGTGATGTAGAACTTTGACATAAAATAAACAATCTGTTATTATTCAGTTTACCAAAAAAAATACAAATTGACCAACGTCCTAACCCTAAATAATACCCTCCTAATTAGGCTTAGGCTTTCTTAATCAGGGACGGCTCATACCCCGATACCCCCGGGCAATCTGGGGCAAGAAACCTAATGCATAAGGGCGTTGGTCTAAATTTAAAACCATTCACTGAAAAGTGGCTCCCGGACATTGCTTTTTTAATTTTGGCAGTACCGGGTATTTTTTATATATAGGACTTACGCGTTTGAGCCAAGTTCGAGGCAAAACCGAGCATTTGAGCAAGCCGTAGTAAAACTACGGTGAGCGAAAAGCAGAGGTTTTAACGAAGAAATTGGCCAAAGCCGCTTGAGGGGTCGGGCTGCGCCCGCCCCTAAAGCGGCAAGCGCGTAAGTCCTAATATAGTGGGCCAGAGTTATAAGCCTCATTATCTAGTTCTGTCGGCTTACCACCACCACAAACTCACCTTTAATAGATGACTCGGCTAATAGCTTTATTATATCTGCCGCGGTACCCCGATAAATAGTTTCAAAAATCTTAGTTAATTCACGACCGACAATCAGGTTGCGGCCTGGTATTAATTTATCAAGTTCAGCCAAAGTTTTTTTTATGCGATGGGTTGATTCGTAAAAAACCACCGGCCGCGTAAGTTGAATTAATTCCGTAAAAAACTTTTGTCTCCCCTTTTTATGCGGCGGATAACCCAAAAAAACAAATTCCTGGGTTGGGATGCCGGCCACTGACAAAACAGCCGCCACGGCTGTCGCGCCGGGTATAGGCACAACTTTAATATTATTGGCCGCGGCCGCGGCCACTAATTTGCCGCCCGGATCAGACACTCCCGGCGTACCGGCATCGGACACATAGGCCAGCGACTCGCCCGCCAACAGCCGGCCAATCAACTTGTCAGCTTGAGCGGCGGAAGAATGGTGATGGTAGCTTAGCAATGGCTTACGCAAGCCGTGACGCTGCAGCAATTTTTGCGTTACGCGGGTATCTTCACAGACAACCGCGTCAACCTGGTTTAAAACTTTTAAAGCTCGTAAAGTAATATCATCCAAATTACCAATCGGAGTTGCCACCACATAAAGCTCGCCCGTCATAACAAAATTTAGCCAACTTCCTGATTTTCGGTGAGGCGCCGGCGTTTATCAACAATATCAGACAATATTAAAGCCAAAATCGTCGCCACGGGAATAGCAATCAAAGCGCCGACGATGCCGTCGATGTTGTAACCAACCATGACGGCAATAATAGACACAATCGGATTTAACCCTACCGACTTTTTCATTATCATCGGCACAATAATATTGTTTTCCAACTGCTGAATCAGCACATACAGGACCAATACCAGCAAGGCGGTTAAGGGCGATATTGACAACGCTAACAAAATCGCCGGGATGGCGCCCAATACCGGGCCGGCGTACGGTACAACTTCGGTTAAGCCGGCCCACAATGCCAAAACCAAGGCATAAGGCATACTAAGGGCAAACAAACCGATATAAACCATAAATCCAATCACCAACATTAACAGCAACTGTCCCCGCAGCCAGGAACCCATTTTGGTTTGTACGCGAACGAATAAATTTTCAATATAGTCCTGTTGGTTGTTTGGAGTCAGCGACAAAGCAAACCGCTTTAAGCCGTTTTCATCAGCTATTAAATAAAAAGTAATAACCAAAGTCAGAATAAACTGCAATATGCCGCCGAAAATTTTAGCCAAGCTGGCCAACACCGAGCCGGTGGCGGCTGCCAAACCGGAGCCCAACGACTGCAGAGCCTGCTGCAAAGCCGCGGCCGCTTTATCCTGAAAAGGTCCGCCGGCGCCGGCCACGCCGTACAACAGTTTGTCATAATAGTAAGGCAGGCTGTTAGCCAATCCAGCCGCCTGATTAGCCAGCGGCGGCGCCATCACGGCAATAACCACCGTGATCGCCAAAAACAACAACAAATAAATTATGACCAGCGAAACCGACCTCGGCAAATGATAACGCTGCAGCCAATCAACCGACGGCGCGATGGCGGTAGCTAAAATAATGGCCACCAGCAAAATGACCAAAATATCCAAAATGGAATAGGCAAAGTAAACCACCGCCAGCGCCAAAATTATTTTAAGCAAAACCGAAAATGAAATATCAAGCGAATATACCGGTTTGTCCTGTGCCATAGGCGTAGAAGGTTAAATGATTAAGAAAGTAACTGTAAAAACGGTTTAGCTTTTTTAAACGGACCGACTAGCGCTAAAGTCGCCTGGTTTTGGCCGAACACCCGGCGGGCAACCAGTTTGATATCAGCCAGGGTAACGGCGCTCATACGGTGCAAATAATCACGGCTTGACTCCAGGCTTGATTCCAAAAAAAAGTGCTTAGACGCCCACTCCGCCTGCGCCAGAGAATCCTCCAGCGACAACGTTAAGCTACCTTTAGTATACTCCTTTGCCCGGTTAAGTTCATCTTGAGTAACGCCGTCATTCATAATTTTTGCCAATTCTTCACGAATTAGCTTAATCGCCAGATGTAACCTGGTTTTGTCCAAACCGGCCTGGACTGCCAATAATCCGGTGCCGTCATACTGGTCAAGACCGCTGCGCACCGAATAACACAAACCTTCTTTTTCGCGCAGCCGGACAAACAGCCGCGAGCTCATATTACCCCCTAATATAACCGACAACAGCCGCAGAACCGGCAGGGCCTTATGGCCCCGGCCGAAACTGGGAAAAGCAATGGCTAACTGCACCTGTTCGGTATCTTTAAACTTTAAGGCCGCCCGCGGACTGGTGATTCGGGGAATAAATTTGACAAATTTACCTCTGTGTCCCGCCGGTCGGCTCTCGCCAAATAACTGCCTAATCGCCGTCTCGGCGCCGGCCTTAATTTTGCCAGCCACCGCTACCACCATGTTGCGCGGATGGTAGTATTTTTCCCAAAAAGTCCGCAGCTGCCGATGGGTTAAGGCGCTAACCGTTTGACGCGTCCCGCTAATTAAATTGCCTAAGGTTGAACCCTTATAAAGTTCGCCTTCCAGCACATCGCCAATGCACATTAGCGGGTTATCCTCATACATATTTATTTCCTCAATGATAACCTTTTTTTCTTTATCCATTTCAGCAGAATCTAACCGGGAGTGCCACAGCATTTCCTGCATTACTTGAGCGGCCAGCGGTAAATACTCCGCGGCCACTTTAATGTAGTAACCGGTATATTCTTTGGTGGTGTAGGCATTGTACTCCGCGCCGACACCGTCCAAAACCTGAGTCAGTTCCTTGGCGGTCGGCCAACGGCGCGTACCCTTAAACAACATATGCTCCAAAAAATGAGACAAGCCCTGCTGGTTGGCAGTTTCCAACCGCGAACCCACCCGAGCCAAAGCCAACAAACTGGCGGAGGGTGTTCCCGCGACTGGTATTTTTAAAAATGGTAAACCGTTTTTGAGGCGGTTAACCTGTAAACGTTTGGCCATCTCATTAAAACTTAGCGGTTAAATAAGCCATCAGCTCGGGAATTGATACTCGTTCCTGCTTCATGGTGTCACGGTCGCGCACGGTAACAGCGTTATCTTGGGCCGTATCAAAATCAATGGTCACGCAATAAGGCGTGCCAATTTCGTCTTGACGCCGATAACGGCGGCCGATTGATTGCGTGGCATCATATTCAACAATAAATTGGGCGCGTAAAAGTTCGGCCACTGTTTGCGACAGTTCACTTAACTGTTCGTTCTTGGATAATGGCAGCACGGCCACTTCTACCGGAGCCAAATGTTTGGGTAATTTTAATACTACCCGCATCTCAGTTTCGCCGGCTTTAGCGGTTGGCGCCTCCTCCTCGTGGTAAGCCTCCAGCAAAACGACCAATAAAGTTCGCTCCAAACCCATTGACGGCTCAACCACGTGAGGCACAAAAGTTTCCCCCGTTACCGGATCGGTATAACTTAAATCCTGACCCGAGAATTTGGCCTGCTGTGTTAAATCGTAATCGGTACGGTAAGCCAAACCATAAAGCTCTTTTTGTCCAAATGGGTACTGGTATTCGATGTCTACAGTCCGCTTAGAATAATGAGCTCGCTCGCCATCGCCAATTTCCTGAAACACTAAATTTGAATCTTTAACACCCAAGGACTTAAGCCAGGCTTTCATAGACTCTAACCACATAGTAAAAGCTTTAGGCCACTCGTTGGGATGCACAAAATATTCCAGCTCCATTAACTCAAATTCACGCGTCCGGAATATCCAATTACCGGGCGTAATTTCGTTGCGAAAAGCTTTGCCGATTTGGGCAATACCAAATGGTAACTTCCTTCTGGCGGCTTGTTGAATAATTTTAAAATCAATAAACATACCAGCCATTTCCGGCCGCAAATAAACTTCAGCTTCCTCCTGCTCCACCGGACCAATATGAGTTTTAAACATCAAATTAAACTGCCGCACGTCGGTTAATTCGCCGCCGCACTCCGGACAACGCGCTTGTGACAAATCAATCGGTTTTTCCTTGCTGTAGCCCGGTTCCAGCGACTTGGCCTCTAATAAGTGATCGGCCCGAAACCGTTTTTGGCATTTTTTACAATCTACCAGCGAGTCAGTAAAATTCTGCAAATGTCCGGACGCTTCCCAAATTTTTGGGTTCATAATTACGGCGCTGTCCAGCATCACCATATCGCTGCGACTGAATACAAAATGCTTAAGCCAGGCTTGGCGAATCTTATTTTTCAACATGGCGCCATAAGGGCCAAAATGCCAGCTATTGGCCAAGCCGCCGTAAATCTCACTGCCGGGATAAATAATACCCCGCTGTTTACACAGGGCAATAAGTTTATCCAATTTATTTGGCTCATTGGTTTCAGTTGGCATAACTCCCTTACTTTAATAAATTCTAACACTTTTGGCAAATATAAAGCTCCATAATTCTATCACTGAGCCAACATCACTAATCACAGTCTTTTACTCTACTATTCGAGCGAATAGTTCCTAAGTAATATGAACGGTGAGATAACCGCCGTAACTATAGAGATGCCAAACAAAAACCGGTAGCGAGATGAAGGTTAGTACTTTCTGGTTAACTATGTAAACCAACTCCCAAGTCACCGCCGCGCCAATGGCGTAAACCAAACCAACAACATTCATAACCATTAAGCGTTCAGACTACAATCTTCTTATAATACCTTTAAAAG
Source organism: Patescibacteria group bacterium (assembly GCA_041645215.1). Lineage (GTDB taxonomy): Bacteria > Patescibacteriota > Patescibacteriia > Veblenbacterales > UBA10138 > JACRFM01. The sequence continues at coordinate 42,516 of JBAZQK010000003.1, forward strand.
CATCGACTTCCACCCTGTCACCATCCCTTAAGACCTTGGTAGCAACTCCCGTGCCGATGATACACGGTACTTTAAGCTCTCGTGAGATAATAGCCGCATGAGTAGTAATACCACCCTGCTCTGTGATAATGGCTCGAGCTCGTTTCATAAATGGAACAAACTCGGGTGTTGTGTTATTAGTAACCAAAATCTCTCCATTTCTAAACACGGCTCGTTTAGTGTCTTTGACAATCCTAACTAAGCCAACCACTAGCCCTGGGCAAGCGGCTACGCCGCGAATGATGCGCTGCTCATGCGGTTTATCTTTAAATTCGGATTCATTAACGTACTTTTTTAAATCATTACCTTCATAAACTCCATAAACCCGATTTACACCAAAGCAAAAATTTTTAACTGCACGAGCCCTTAACTTACTCTTATCATAACTACGTTTAATAAATACATCATACATTTCAGGCTCTATGACGTTACGGAAGTCATCAATCGATAAATCAGTCCTCCGCGACATCTCATTAAATATCAAATCTAAAAAATGAGAAAAACGCACCAATGTCATTTTACGATAATCTTGCATATGCGTAGCTAACTCCGACATACGAACCACTCGAGCTAGATACCGATTGTGTAAACGGCGAAGTATCAATCTCTTTTTATTTTTTGTCATTTCAAAATTTTCTACCGTAAAATCACGATTTTTAACAAAATGGTAGGCCTGTTTAGCAAAGTACTGCCAATTCAAAACCTTAGCAAAGTAATTATTCTCCACCCAATAGTATCTATTACAATGACGTTGAAACATCACCAGGTAACGCGGCTGACCTTGCAAGTAGGCCAAGAATTGGGTTGGGTTATTAACGCTTCTAGGTAGACTGCCAACTCTCCTTGCTATCATCTTTAAAGCCCTTAAAGCCTCATTATTATATGAAGGTATGACTGGTCTAGCTAACATACTCACTAGCCTATCGTCGTTTCTTCCGGTTTCTTGGTTAATCAATTCCATAAACCAGTCGCTCTGGCCGCTGGCTAAAAAGGTATCCGCCATATATCCACTGGCACCCTGTCTAATATTCGCCTGGTAAACTTTCTCGTACAGGTCAAAGAGTTGTTGGTCAGAGAGTTTACTATAATTAACTCTAAGCGCCTTATCTAAAACAAGTATGGCAATTTTATAATCCTTGCACCAACGATTATAAATGTGCAAGAAAAATGATAAACTCTTTTTACAACTCAACAGCAACAGGTTTCTCGCCCTAACTAAATCCCGTAAATCCCAAAACCAATCCAACCGCCCGCCACCATTGAACGAGTAGCCATGTCGGAAGCCAAAAGGCCAGAGCTTTTTCATTTCAAAAACACCGGCGTGTATTCCCTGCATAAAAATTGTGTGCAGGAATCCTGGATAATCCTTCTCTAACCACTGACGTTTTGGATTATTGGCTTTAATTTTAAAATTATAAACCCTTTCCATAATGAACTTCACAACTTCCTCGCCTTCTCCACCCGAATCGCCCCACCCGGCTCCAGCACCACCACATCACGCCGGCTAAGCTTGCCAGTTAAAAGATATTTAGCCAAAGCGCTGTCCACATTATCCTGAATGGCGCGCTTTAACGGTCGCGCCCCGTATAACGGGTCAAAACCCTTGGCCGCCAGTTCCTTAACCGCCGCCAGCGAGGCCTGCAAGTGAATACCTCTTGCTTCCAGCTCTTGGGCTAATTTACCCACCAGCAAACCAGCCACCTGCTCAATCTCATTCAATAACAGTGGTTTGAAAACCACAATTCCATCAAAGCGATTTAAAAATTCCGGATGAAAATACTGTTTTAAACCGCTTTCTATAAGAGTGCGGCGAATATATTCAATTGGCACTTGATTACGCAGACTTTCCTGAATAAATTGGGTGCCGGCGTTGGAAGTGGCGATAATTATCGTGTTGGTAAAATCAACCGTCCGACCGCTGGCATCGGTGGCGCGGCCGTCATCTAAAATTTGCAAAAATACGTTTAAAATATCCGGATGAGCTTTTTCAATTTCGTCAAGCAGTATCAGGCTGTAGGGACTACGGCGCACGCTTTCGGTAAGCAAGCCGTGTTCGTGACTACTGGCCGGCGCGCCCAGCAAACGATAAACACTATCATCGGTTTGGTATTCCGACATATCAAGGCGAATCATTTTATCCTCACCGCCAAAATACTCGCTGGCCACCACTTTGGCCAACTCGGTTTTGCCAACACCGGTCGGACCTAAAAACAGGAACGAGGCCACCGGCCGCTTTTGGTCGCGCAAATTAACGCGCGCCCGACGCAGTGCCTCGGCCACCAGCTTAACCGCCTCATCCTGACCAATAATCCGCCGGTGTAAAACTTGTTCCAAATTAAGCAATTTTTCGCTCTCGGCCTCGGTTACTTGAGTAAGCGGCACGTGCACTTTTCCCGCTACCAACTGCGCCACATCCTCCGCCGTTACCAGCGCATTCTTACCTTTATGCTCGCGCACATAAACCGCCAACTCATCCAGTAAATCAATGGCCTTAGCCGGCAAATAACGGTCGGGCATATAACGGCGCGACAAGACAACGGTTTTTTCCAGCGCGGCATAGCTAAAAAATACGCGGTGTTTATATTCCAGACGAGGAATATAGGATTCTAAAACCTGAATCGCGCCGTCAGTATCAAGCTCTTTAATCTCCACCGCTTGCAAGGCCTGACCGAGCGGAGAAGTTTCCTGCAAATTACGCCAGGCTGACGGCGTGGCCGTGGCCAATACGATCAGGTGGTACTCGCTGATGGTGTTAGCCAGAATATCGCGCAAGCTAAGTTCATTTGCTCCGCTGGCATCACCTGATAATTTTTCTATACCATCAATTGCCAGCACAATGTTGCCGGCTCGTATCGCCTCGGTTAAAGCCCGCCACCAGCGACCGCTGGCCTCCGCCGGCGTAGCCCCGCTCAAAAGCCGAGGCAGTGACAACGCATAAAGCCGCTTATCCTTAATTATTTTCGGCACCTCATCGGCCGCCATCGCCTGCGCTAATCCTTCCAAAATCTTATTTTTGCCGACGCCGCTCTCGCCCACCAGCACAACGCCGCCTTGACCGCCTTGAATAATGTCATAAATTTGTTCTAACTCTGATTCACGAGCCAAACAAGGTCCTAAGTATCCGCGAGCGGCGTCAGCGGTCAAATCACGCGCCACCTTGGACAAAAACGGCGTCTCCACTGCCACATAAGCTCTGTCCAAAGCGTGGCGCGGACGGTACTGGGCGCGGCGCAACCAGTGATGCCGCTGGCTGATAATTTTACGGCGCCAGGTTAACCAGGCGGTTACGTTCGCCACCGCTCCTGAATTAATATCTAACTCCTCCATAATGTCTTTAAGCCGCGAATCGCTTGCACTCAAAGCCACTAGCAGCTCGGTTAGTTCCAAATGCTTAGTCTGACGCTGCCACGCCAACTCCGCGGCCCGTTGAAAAACTTTTATGCTATCGCCGGATAATTTTGCGTGCCAGCCCTGTTCTTCATTAGCCAAAGACTGTTGTAAAAGCCGAATTAATCGACTAATATCAACGCCTAATCTGACCAAGACCCCTACCACCGTACGATTTTTTAAAGCCGCGGCCATTAAATGAGTTGGGCTGACCTCGGTATGGGCCACTCGTTCAGCATAGTGATAAGCCTGTTCCAATACCCGCCAAATATCTTCACTTAAGTACTCCTCTATTACGACGGTTGCCTGGTCGCGCGCCGGCACTTTGTACCAGTATTTTTCCCGATCAAATCGGTACCAAGTGTAACCAGCTAAAATTATACTAAGCCACCAGGCCTTAGCTCCGGGATGAGGCGGCAAAAAAATATCCAAAGCTATAACGGCCGGCGCCTCCCACACTGAAACGACGCCGACTGCTCCTGTCAACAAGGTTAACCATAAACTAACCTGCGCCAGCAAACGATAAGCAAACATACGCCAATGGCGAAAGTTTAAATCCTGTCTACTATAACTACTGAGCCAAATGAATTCAGGCACGATTAATTGCTAAAAATAATTAACAAACTTAAGGGTAAAATTACCAGCCACAACAAAATCGGAATTAAATAGACCACACCAGCCACTAGCAGATGAACCAATTTAACTATTAGCAAAATTGAGCGCATTACCAGACTGATAATACGCCCTTGCCAGGAATAATCCTGATACATTGGTTTAAAAAAATATTTAACAAATATACCCAAACCCACGCGAGCCCGCGTGTTGGCCCAGGCGCGCCCTGACCACGCCGCCAGCTGCTTTAAACCGCCGCCATACCACCACCACGGAAAACGAACAACATCAGCCAAAAATTCAAAAATCAACTGGCCGGTCTGTTTCCAAATCAATAACATAAATAAATCAAAATGAAAATATCAAAATGAAAAATGACAAAGCAAAATTATAAAAATTCCAAATCTTAAATCCTAATACCTTCCGCCAGCACGCCCCGCCGAATGGCGGGCAGGTTTATAGCCCGAGCGTATTTAAGACAGCGGCTTTGGCAGGCCCCGCTCAAGCTTGGGCAGGCGGGACTTGTACTTTTGATTTTTGACTTTTGAGCTTTGATTTTCCATATTGTAATTTTGCATTTTGATTTTTCAATTTTACATTATCTAACCACCACGCCCTTGCCCTGCGCCCCCAAATCATCGTCTAACTCGGTAGTAACAAATTTAGCGGTGGCAATTAAATCAGCGCCGGATACTGAATCACGAGCCGTGGCGGTGGTGGTTTTGGTCAGCACCAAAATTTTATCAGCATCGCTCTCCTCCGGCGTTACCGCCAGCTCAAACCAAGCTTCGGGCTTGGTAAAAGTTATGCCCGCCCCGGCGGGCAAACGATTTAGCCGCCAACTAACCTCACGCGTGTTGGAATTATAAGTTACGGCTTGACCAGCCGAAACCGTCGTTTGCCCGGTCCAATTAACCCCCGCTGGCAAAGTGGCCGTTACTTCCATGTTTTCCAAATCATTAAGCGTATTGCCCAACTGCCAGAATACGATGTAAGTAGTGGTTTGCCCAACCCGCGGCGGCAAAGGACCTGACCCCAGCTTAACCAACTGATCAGTATAATACCGGCCCTCAACCGCCAACGACATCAGCGAACTAAATTTGGTTTCTATTTGATTTGATTGCAGACTTATCGTTTGTAAATTGTTGTCAATCACCTGCTTAGCCTCGCCCGTCACTTGAGTCATAAAACTAACAGGTGATTTGGCTCCCCGCGGCAGACTAGTTACCGTATTAATTCGCCAAGTCAAAGTAACGCGCGATTTAGATTGAACGATTTTTAAAAATGGTACGGAGTCGCCCGACCAAGTAATCGTACCGGCGGTCTTATCCAACTGTCCGCCAAAATCGTCCCGCCAACTTGACCAATCTAAATAAACGGTTGACAACTGGACTTTAAGTTTAAAATCGCTGTAAGACAAATCGCCGTTATTAACAACGGCTAATTCGTATTTTATTTCCTGTCCGAGCGTCGCCTGACTTTTTAAACTGACATCATTAGCCGTCAGATTAAGACTTAATTGCGAACCTAATACCGCTACCTGCCAAACCTTTTCCTCTTGCACCGAAAACACCTTATCGGTTCCGCCCCAAAAACCAATCGCCACACCGAGTGACTGGTCGCCAACCTGACTGGCTGAAGAAAATTTTCCTTTGAGTTCAAACTTGCCATCGCCCTGCGGCTCAAGGTCTCTCAACCGCCAAACATTGTTTTGTCCACTTTCAGCCTCTAACGACGGCACTTCCAAATCAAAACCGCCGGGCAGATTAAGCCGCAACCGCAACCCGACTAACTTAGCCGTTGAACTATTATGATACTTAACCGCTAACGTAACCGGCTGATCAACCGCCACCTTAGCTAAGCCGGCCAAATCTAAATTAATGGCCGAGGCTACCAGCTTGGTGCTAAAACTTAAAGTTTTAGTAAATTGAGCTTTGATGTTGTTGGGCTCATAAACCACCAAAGCCGAAATTTTCTTATCGTCATTAAGGTCGCCAATCAGCTGACCGCGTATGGTTAATGCGCCAACTTGATTAGGACCAACGCCGGGAATAATAAAACGCGTTGTCTCCTGGTTGTCAGGCTGTAAACTGGCGTCCGCAAAAGTAAAACCGTCGGGATAACGTAAATTTATTTCAACCTGTTTTAAGCCAATCGCCTGATTATTGGCATAGGACAGGGTGTATTCCACCACCTGGCCAGACGGCAACTCGCTGGGCGCTGTTAATTTAAACTGCACGGCCTCTTCGCCAAACCTCGCCGGATTCCGCCCCAACCACAACCAACTGCCAATCGCGCCAATTATAAGAAAAACCAGTGCTGACATAATATAACCCCAACGACGGTGGCGGCGCGAACCGGCTATCAATTTTGACAAATCAGCCACCGCCTGTTGGCGATAGATTTCATCCCATTTGGGTGTGGCGTTGGAATTAGTTAAATTATTAGATGACGACGGAGAATCGTCGGCATCATTGTAACTAATGGTAATATCATTAACTTGGCTTTTTTTCATACCCAGTATATCAACTTGGCTTAACCACCTCAGCACGAACGTGACTAGACAAGAATAAATGATTAAATAATTTTAGATAAGACATAAAGTTATAATAGCTGGTGGTTAGGGCGAGTGCTAGCCAAGTTGTATTACTGGGCATACCCAGTATATCAACTTGGCTTAACCACCTCAGCACGAGCGTGACTAGACAAGAATAAATGATTAAATAATTTTAGATAAGACATAAAGTTATAATAGCTGGTGGTTAGGGCGAGTGCTAGCCAAGTTGTATTACTGGGCATACCCAGTATATCAACCCCGTAGAATCACGGCGGATACATCGATCAACCGTAATGTCCGGATTAATTGTAAGTAATTTGCGATTTTCATAAATATTGATTGTCCGCCGTAACTCTACGGGGTCAACTTGGCTTAACCACCTCAGCACGAGCGTGACTAGACAAGAATAAATGATTAAATAATTTTAGATAAGACATAAAGTTATAATAGCTGGTGGTTAGGGCGAGCCCAGAACCAAGAGCTATATAGGAAGTACTGATATTATTGCTATCCATTATTGGTAAGTAATGTGTTCCCGTGGCGATGCGAGGGTACCGTGCTTGCTCTGGTGCTGGGCGAGTGCTAGCCAAGTTGTATTACTGGGCATACCAATTACATTATAGTACACTCTTAAGGACTTTGAGAGCCCTTAGCTCCTGACCGGTCTGGCCGCGCAAATAATCAGTTAAAAAGACTAATCCGACATTGGGGATAAATGGCGCCAAGTTGGCCGGTTGATAATAAAGCCTCCACGGGTTTATCCGGCCGGCGTCGCCACTTGGCGCATCATCCATCCGCCTTGAGCGGACAGTCTTTTGCGCCGGCGGATAAAGCTGGCTCAGCCACTCCCTAACTTCATTGGGCAATACCACGGTTGAATCGGCGGCGAGGGTGCATTCTTTATGTAAAAAACCGTGTCGCGTCCAGCTAAAATTAATTTCACCGTTTAAAACTTGTCCGCAAATATCGCATTTATTCAGGTAAACCATCAAGCCGGTCAAATGTAAAACCTCAATTATAAATTGCATCAATTTAGTACGCGCTTGCTCGCGCCAGAATTTATCATTAATTGACAACAACGCGGCCAACTCACTTAGATAACTGTCCAACAAATCAAATAACCTATAATCGGTCTGGCCGTCGCGAGTTAAAGTGTCAACTATTTCCAAAAAACTACTGGCCAATATAATGGTTGGTAAATGATAAGGCGGTTTTAAATACACTTTTCTGACATTGGCCGAGGCCAAACGATCAATCGTACGGCCGCGGGCCGCCATAATATCTATGGTCGCAAATGGTAACAAATGCGGCGCCAATTTAGAACCGATTTTTTGGCTGCCGGCCGCCACCGCCTTAAATTTGCCGTACTCGCGCGAATACACCGTGTACAATCGGTCATTATCACGATAAGAACTAACGCGCAAAACAAAACCATGGGTTAAATAAGTGGACATAAATTATTTAAAAAAGCCGTGCATTACTTTGGTTTTATAGCCTTTTGTAAATTCATAAATAATCGACCAGAACACTCCAACAGCAAAAGAAAACATCACTTCCTCAATAGGAACACCCCATAAATTCAAGCCTATAAAATTACGCAAAGTATAAAAACTACTGATAAAAGTCGGAAAGAATAAATTAAAAAGTACAAAAAGGAAACTGTATATAATACAAAAAAATATGCCACTAAAAATCATTTGCTGTATTAAATCTCTGCGATAGAACGCCATCATCGTAGCACCAATTAACATAGAAACCGAAACATTGTAAATGGTTTTATTGGGATAAATAAATTCTAAAAATACATAAAACAATGCAAATATAATTAAAGCTAAGTAATGTGGATAGCGACGATTAAATAATTGCCTCTTTAACTTTCGCTGTTCTATAAATTCAAATATTACCGAAGCTAAACCACCACCCAAAAATCCAAACACAAGATCCTCAATTGAAAAACCTACTTTATTAACAAGATTAAATATCGTCGGTGGCCTCCAATATTCAGGAACATATAAAAAATCCGTTATGGCTAACAAGCTACCGATTATACCAGCCCAAATCATTTCCTTTCTCAGGTCCACTCGTCGAACGAATATTATAAGCCATGGCACCAAAAGCAGACCGCACCCAATAATATAGGCATATTGCATATTAAACAAAAAAATTAAAATGATAAATACTTGGCAAACAACAACGCCAATTTAGGATATTTATATATTAATTCATAACGGTAGTTAAAAAATACCTCAAAAGCATCCGCTGGATCCACACTTTGAAATCTATACATCAACTTATCAAGATCCTCATCTGTAAATTTACGATAAAGCGCCTTACCAATACGATATGAAATATTCCATCGCCAACCAAACAAATTACGCCATTCGTTTTCATACTTTTGCTCTAAACTAACAATATCGGTACTACTCTTCAATGCTTGATCAATACATTTTGCGGCTAATTGACTTGTTTTAAAAGCATGCCTAATACCTTCAAATGCTAAGGGATTAACTTGAGAAGCCGCATCTCCAATCATAATAATATTTTTATAGGCGTGATATTTAACACCGGGCGAAATAAAACCACCACCACCGTGAATTTCTATTGGCTCTAAATGATTAGAGACATCAAATTTGCCCATAAAACTCCTAAGCAACTGCTTTAATTCAGTATTGTTTGGCAGTCTACCCCATGACCCGATGCCTATCTTACATGCCCGACTCTCCTCCATGGGAAATATCCAAGCATAGCCTTGTGGTGCTACCTTGCCAAAATACAAGGCTACTGTTTTTTCAAAACCACTCGGCATACCAGACAATTGCAGTTCAAGGGCGCTAGCTAAATCATCAGATTGTGTTTGGTTTAACTTTAAAAAAGAATTAGCAAACCCCCAGTGCCCGGTGGCGTCCACAATATATTTGGCTCGCAACTCACCTTCGCCAAATATGCCCTTATATTTTAGGCCAACGATATTACTGCCCTCTTTAATAAACTCCGTGGCCGCCGCTCCCACCATCGTATCGGCACCGTGACGCGCCGCGTCTTCAGCCAAAAACTTTTTAAGCGCCGCAAAATCAAACACATAACCGCGCGTCTCGGGATAAGTCCATTCGGCCACTTCATGGGTGGAGGCAAAATAAATCCGATTCCAAGTGGCGGAAAGAACTTTGGCTGGTAAATCAAATTCCTCAATAGTTTCGCGCGGCGTACCAGCCGTGGAATAATTCGGCTGACCAATCTCCTGCGAATGTTCTAGTAAAATAACCTTTCTACCCGCCTTAGCCAACTCACGCGCGCACTGTCCGCCCGCCGGTCCGGCGCCGATGACTATAACGTCGTAAAGCTTATTATCATTGGTCATATTTTAGAACAAAATATTTACCTGTCAGTCTAAAGCCCCCTCGTCATTCTGAACACATTCGCTGTGCTCAGTGTAAACTCCGTGAAGAATCCAGATTCTTCCCTCACCCCGCCTGGCGGCGGGGTTCCTTCAGAATGACAATCTAAAATGAATTTTAAGACTAGTAGAACTTACGCGTTTGAGCCAAGTTCGAGGCAAAACCGAGCATTTGAGCGAGCCGTAGTAAAACTACGGTGAACGAAAAGCGGAGGGTTTAACGAAGAAATTGGCCAAAGCCGCTTGAGGGGTCGTCCCTGCGCCCGCCCTGCAAGCGGCAAGCGCGTAAGTCCTAACTAGGATATTTCCACACTCACTGCCTCGCCTTCTATTTCCAGCTTGTTATCATACTCCTCTTGGCTGATATTAATTTCCTTAGACAAAGTGGATTTGAGTAAATTATCACGGTGATTAAAAAGTATGGCGGCTATTTTTTCAGTAGCTCCAACTTTCAACATAATCCGATCGTTAATCGTTAACCCCCGCTGCTTGCGCAAGGCATTTACCTGCCGCGAAAATTCGCGTATTAAACCGAGCGCTTTTAGCTCATCATCAATTTCTGTATTTAAAACTACCGACAATTCCCCTGCTTCCTCGCAAACTACTTCTAATACATTTATTTCATCGGCCAAAATTGCCTTCATTTCCTCGGCCAAAATCAAACCCTTCACGGTAACCACCCGCAAAGCCTGACGAACTTTTATTTTAGCTGCCGCCCGCTGAGCTAAAACCGTTTCTACTACTTGTCTTAGTTTTGACATCTTAATCAAAAGTTCTGGATCGTCATTATCGGCATACAAAGATGGCCATTCTGCTAAATGCACCGACTCTAATTCTCCTCCAACCCGACGATAAATATGCTCTGACAAAAAAGGTACAAAAGGAGACATTATTTTTGATAAATTAAGTAAAACATGTCGTAAGGTATTTAGGGCTTCCATTTTTCTATTCTCTTGTTTAAATCTATCGCGGCTGCGGCGCACATACCAAACCGATAAATCAGTAATAAACTCCTCTATCTTCCGTCCCGCTTCTGTCACCTTATAGTTTTCTAGATATTCTGTTACTTCGTCCAATAATTTATACCACATTGCCAATATCCACCTATCTAATACATGAGTAACTTGCGGCACTTGCCGTGTACCGTCGCTCGCCTTTGGGCGAGCGACTGGTACACGGTACAATTCATAAAACATCACCACATTCATTAAAATCAAAAATGTTTTTTTTACCACGGCCTCAACATCTTTGGGGTCAAAATTCTTAGGTTCGCCCGGCTGGCTAGCCGTATAAAAATAAAACCGCAAAGCATCAGTCCCGTATTGATTGATAATTTCCCAGGGGTCAATAATATTGCCCTTGGATTTAGACATTTTTTGGCCATATTTGTCGTTTATATGCCCCAAACAAATAACATTCCGGTAAGGCGGAATCTCGCCGATGGCGCCGGCTTTTTTAAGCAAAGTCGCCACCGCCAGCAGAGTGTAAAACCAACCGCGGGTTTGATCTATGGCTTCAGCAATAAATTCAGCCGGATAATGGTCTGGCAATTGCTGGGCGCTACCCGCAGTCGCCGGATAACCCCACTGGGCAAACGGCATACTGCCACTGTCAAACCAACAATCAGCCACCTCCGGCACGCGCCGCATTTCCCCGCCACACTTACAAGCCAAAACAATCTCGTCAACATAAGGCCGGTGCGGATCAAAATTTTGACTTTTTCCGCCAGCACGCCCTGCCAAAGACGAGGCTCCGCCGAATGGCGGGCCGAGGGAGGCGGATCCGCCTTGGGCGGAGATTTTTGACTTTTGACTTTCGTTGGCTAAATCAGACAACTCCTGAAAACTGCCAACGCATATCTGATTGCTGCAGTCTCCACATATCCATATGGGTAATGGCGTACCCCAATAGCGCTCGCGCGAAATGGCCCAATCTTTTACCCCGTCCAGCCATTCGCCAAACCGACCTTGCTTAATATGCTCGGGATACCAATTGATTATCTCGTTAGCCGCTTTTAAATCCTCCCGCAAAGCTGACATTTTTATAAACCACGATAGTTTGGCATAATACAGAAGCGGCGTATCGCAACGCCAACAATAAGGATAATCATGAGTGTACATTTCTTGCTTAAACAACAAACCGCGCTCTTTTAAATCCTCCACGATTCCTTGCTCCACTTCTTTATCCTTAACAAACTTACCAGCCCATTTGGCAACATCTTTGGTAAAATAACCATTCTCGTCAACCGTATGAAACTTGGGCAAGCCGACTTGACCGCCTAAATTAAAATCGTCCTCGCCGTACATTACGGCCGTGTGTACCACGCCGGTGCCATCCATAGTGGTGACGAAATCCGCGGCATACACGCGGTGTGATTTTTCGTTCTGGAGCGGTTTGATGTCGAATAACGGTTCATATTCTAAACCAACTAACTCACTACCTCTCAATAGCCGTATGTTTTTAAATAAAACATTACCTTTCCCCTTAAAATTAGTACTACCCCATGTCAAATCATCTTCGTGTGGGTGAGGACTATAACCTAAAGTACTCTCAAAAACATTCGTAAATGCGGAACGGGCCAATATAAATACTTCACCTTTTTGTATATCAGAAACATCTGACGTTTCAACCTCTAACATTAGGTAATCAATATCAGCACCAATTGCGAGCGCTACATTCCCCGGTAAAGTCCAAGGTGTAGTCGTCCAAGACAAAATATATGTATTATTTTCAATTTTGACTTTTTCCGCCAGCACGCCCCGCCAAAGGCGAGGCTCCGCCAGGTGGCGGGCCGAGGGAGGCGGATCCGCCTTGGGCGGAGACTTTTGACTTTTGACTTTGAACTTAATATAAACTGACGGTTCAGTAATTTCTTTATACCCTTGGGCCACTTCGTGGCTGGATAGGGCCGTACCGCAACGCGGACAATGCGGCACCACTTTATAATCTTGGTACAACATTCTTTGCCAGCCCTCACCCGGACATTCATCACTGACTCTAAATTCATTCTCTGGCTCCATGACTGGCTGACTGTCTGACTGGCTAACCCACGTACGCCAGATTTGCTTAAAAATCCACCACAAACTTTCAATGTAATAAGGCTGATAAGTAATATAGGGCTTTTCCAAATCCAGCCAATAGCCAATGCGTTCGGTTAATTTTTCCCACTCATTTTGATATTTCCAGACGGCGGCCTTGCATTTACTATTAAACTCCTCCACCCCGTACTGTTCTATGTCTGACTTGCCTTTAAACTTCAACTCTTTCTCAACCTGCAGTTCCACGGGTAACCCTTGGGTATCCCAACCGGCTTTACGGTCAACCTTAAATCCCCGCATGGTTTTGTAACGCGGAATTAAATCCTTAAACGCCCGCGCTAGCACGTGATGCAAGCCCGGCTTGCCATTGGCTGTCGGCGGCCCTTCAAAAAAAACAAACTTGCCCTGTGGGGCCGGCTTGGCCAGGGTCTTGGCAAAAATTTTATGTTCTTTCCAAGAAGCTAGGATTTTGTCCTCCAGTTCAGAAAACTTTATCATGCCATTATTATAATGATTTTTCTCTATACCCGCAAGTTGACTTTAGTAACCTAATGAACTAAGGTATAACAAAATTACAAACAAATCTAAAAGGCAAAAAATGACCAAAAATCAAAATCGCATCATTAAAATATTAGATTCATTAGACTCAATCCCTCTAACAGAGGAGGCAAAAAACATTTTATCAAGCATGGAAATTTTGATTCAGATTGACAATAATGTACTCGCAATTGGCCCAACGGGAATCTATTTGTTGCAACGCTTTAATCAAGCAGGAAATTTTGACATCAAAACCAAAATGACAATTACACAAAATGAACACCAAGCTACCTTAGGTTTGGAATTTGAAAATTCTAATCGTAATATTATTCAAACAATTACTGCCTTGCTGGCTGAACTAGGACCTAAATTAAAAGAATCTACTGGTAATTTAGGTTTTACGCATTTAAACGAGAAAACAGAGCTTAAATTAACCATTCCACTATAAAAAACTAACAACGAGGTAACAATGGCAACGCCAACCCAAACACCAGCAAAACAAAAACGCTTTCTGCATGGTTATTCTGAAATGATTAACCTGGGCGAAAAAGAAAGCTTATTAATGAACGATATGTGTATCTTCATTAAAATGGAAGCTGACAAAATATGCTGTGTTGACCAAGTGAACAAAAAAGTTCACTTACTGGTCAAAAACAAGAATGTTTTATTCATTAAAAAACAAACTCTGTGTCTTAAGGCAGAGAAATTTAAATAACTCCGGACTAAATTTTTTAGATCAAAACTGCTGCCAAGAGCTCCAACTCTCGCGGCAGTTATTTATTTATTAGAAATTAGATATTAGATATTAGAAATTAAAAATTCTACCTACCCACGCACTATAAAGCTACCAATTTCTACCATAATCCAAATTTATTGCTGGTCGCTTTAAGTGCGGGGTCTCGCGCTCTAATAACAACAGCCAAAAAGATAATTTTAATTTATAGAACGCTCACATTTCTTCCAGCACTTCAATCCCTAAAATTCCCAAACCATGTTTTAAAACTTGCGCCGCTTGCTCAACTATTTTTAAACGCAACACTTTTTCGGCCGCGCCGGCTTTTAGCACTGGCATACTTTGGTAAAACGAATTCACCATTAATGACAACTCGTATAAATATAAAGCCAACAAATGCGGACCATTCTCCTGGCCGGCGCGCCACACACTCTCCGGATACCTTACAATCATACGCCACAGTTTCAAATCTTCTTTACTGGCCGCGCCCAGCAACTCGGCGGTTAATTTTACGGTCGGGCCCTTAACCTTAAGCTCGCTCTTAAACTTGCGCAAAATACTTTTGAGTCGCGCGTAAGTATATTGCAAATAAGGTCCGCTGTTACCCTCCACGCTCAACATTTTATTCCAGTTAAACGTAATATCAGTCAAACGATTTTGCGCTAAATCATTATATTTAACCGCGCCCACGCCCACCGCCTCGGCTACGCCACTTTTTTGTTTTAAGCTGAACTTGGAATTTTTCTTATTAACTATCTCCAGCGCTAAATTATTAGCCTTATCCAAAACTTCCTCCAAACGAATAATCCGGCCTTGGCGCGTGGCCATTCTATGACCGTCCTC
Organism: Patescibacteria group bacterium; assembly: GCA_041645215.1. GTDB lineage: Bacteria > Patescibacteriota > Patescibacteriia > Veblenbacterales > UBA10138 > JACRFM01. The sequence goes on from JBAZQK010000003.1 coordinate 57,656, forward strand.
ACCTAAAATTGTTCCAAATTTAATATGTTCAAGTTTAATTCCTTTGCTATAGCCGGCTAAACCCGCGGTCGCGAATACCTGTTCAAAGTGCAGCGCTTGTTCATTACCAACTAGGTACATTATCAAATTGGGTTTAAAATGCTTGGCCCGGTATTGAATAGCGGCCAAGTCGCGCGTGGCATAAAGCGAACCACCGTCCGATTTTTGAATTAAGCAGGGCGGTAAATTGGCCGCTGCTAAATGAACCACAATTGAACCATCATCATTTTTAATTGCCAGTTTCCGTTTTAATAAATCAGCCACGACCGACGACAGCCTTGGCTCATAAAAACTTTCCCCGATTATGCGGTTAAACTTAACTTTAAGACGCTGGTACAGCCCGGCAAACTCCCGCCAAGACTCGGCTTTAAACCAATTCCACAAACGGCGATTTTCCTTGTCGCCTTTCTCCAGTTTTAAAAATTCAGCCTGTCCCATTTTTTCCAAGTCCGGTTGCTCTGTCATCACCTCGTGAAACCGCACGTATAATTTGAGCATTTCCTCAATCGGACTTTTGCGTATGGCCGCTTTATTGCCCCACAATTTATAGGCCGCGATAAGTTTGCCAAACTGGGTTCCCCAATCGCCCAAATGATTCATTCTGATAACCTTGGCCCCCAACGCCTCATATATATTGGACAAAGCTTGACCGATAATAGTGGAACGAATATGGCCAATGTGCATTGGTTTGGCAATATTGGGTGACGAATATTCAACAATTACTTTTTGGTGGCGCCAAATATCCCAGTTCTTAATTTTCAGGCCTAAGCCCACGGTCTTAAAAACCGCCTCCGTGGTCAACCAAAAATTTATAAAACCAGGCCCCGCCACCTCCACTCGCGCCACCAAATTTTTTAACGCCTGGGATTCGTTTAATTCATCAACTATGGTGGCGGCCGCCGCTGACGGCGTAACCCCCCACTGGCTGGCTACCCGCAACGCAACATTACTGCTGTAATCACCGTGCGCCAAATCGCGCGTTAATAACACCTCAACCTCGTCCGGTTTTAAACTATAATGTTTGGCCGCGGCTCGCGCCAATTCGGCCTGAATCTTTAAACTAAGCATGTATTTCAGTATACAGGAAAATTTTGTAATTAAAAAGCCGGTCCTTAAAAAAAGAACCGGCTAGTTTTACAAAATCTGTTTATTAATTAATGTATTTGATATTTTATTTAGAGATCTTTCGGCCAGATGCTTCAAGAACTATACAAGTATGCGCTAATTTGTGCTGCTGTGTATAAAGCTCACACCGCTTAAGGGCTGTAATTAAATCCTGACATTCTACCTTATCTTCAGTATGACGAATCTTAACTTTCCCTAAAGCATAAGGCAGGAGTATACCAAGTATCTCTATATATCCAAGCAATGAAGGCATAAATACATCACTATTCCCTAGATGCACAAGAGCTTTTACCGAGAGATCTTTCAATGTTGCCACTTTTATACTTTTAGGATTATTTGTAATTAACACCATATTCTGCCTAACATAGCCCCCATCTTCAAGATTAAGCCAAAAGGCACCATATAAACTCAAGGCAAAATTTATGGCGTTACGCAAGTCTGGATCTTTTTCTGGTATATTCCGTAGGTGTGTAAAGAATCCTAATGCCAGACCAACAGCATCAACAACCGAACCATTTGCCCTGGTAAAAATACTATCCTCCGAATCCACTAAACTACATAGTGTAGACCGGGCCGCACGTGAGATTTTTATTTGCCTTGGATCAATACCTACTGCTTGTTGGTCATTGTCATCAACTCCACCCCACGAAACTAGCAACTCAATAATACGCTGAATGAGTTTGGCGTCAATTGAATGCCATTTTGCTTCATGAACAGCTTTCTTAAGTTCCCAAAGCAAACTTAACGGATAACCAGACCTTACAACAATGTTTACCTGAGATACTGATTCTGTACCTGACAAGCTCTCAAGCTGGCTGGTAATGGTTTGAATATCCTTATCCAATTCCGGTTTAACTAAATTTAAGTGTACCACGATTGTTAAACTCCTTTATTTATTTTACGTATTTCGCCCACCCGCTCTGGGGCCGGCTTTATTTATTTTTGGCTATTTTAGCCGGCTTCAACTTACACCCAGACAATACCAATGTCAAGAAAAAATCAGTGATAGACAAACCACCGACCAAACCAACTCGCTTATTTACCCCTTCGCGCTTATCCCGCCGTACAGTAGTTGTAGCGGCCGCGACAAATACAGTGCAACAGAAAAACTGGCTTAATGGACAAAATTAGTTGCTGAAAATTACCTTTTAGGGCTAATACTAGCTATAGACTTACATCTGTATTACGACCCAACGAATTTTGCTTAATAAATTACCTATAGAACCGCTAAAACAAGCTCAAAAAATCGACTAAGACCGCGTAAGTAGCAACTAAAAATGTCCATTATACCTAAAAGAACAATGCAGTACCAAAAACACCCTCTGGGGAGGATGTTTTTAAGTGTTTTAATAACTCAATGTTACAGTATATTTATACTTTGGGCTTTATTGCCTCTACCAACTTTTGGAACACGGCCGGGTACTCCCGCGCCAACTGCGACAACACCTTACGGTCCAGCTCAATCTTGGCCTTTTTTAACAAATCAATAAACCGACTGTAGCTTAAACCATATTCGCGCGTCGCGGCATTCAACTGAATCTGCCACATTCGGCGGAAAGCGCCTTTTTTGTCGCGCCGATGAGCAAAGGCATACACTCCGGCCTTACGCGCCGCTGGTTTAGCGAGCGTTATTTTGCTCTTACGACCCCAGCGATAACCCTTGGTTCTCTTTAACAAATTCTTGCGGCGCTTTAAATGCATTACGCCTCGTTTAACTCTGGCCATATTATTTACCTAATAACATTAATAATGAAGCTCTCTCTCCTGATGTCCGCCGACTGGCGGAATCGGGAGGTTATTTATAAGAATGCGTTTCATCCGTCGTAGTCCTGCCGCCGGCGGGACGAAGTCCTCAACATCGGTGAACGAAGGCGGATAAAATTACCGGTTCGGCAATAATTTACGAATCGCTGGCGCATTAACCTTGGCGATTTCCACATCACGCCGCTTGCGCCGCGTGACTACTGAAGCCTCGCGGGAGTTAAAATGGTCTTGGCCGGCGGTGCGCTTCATTAACTTACCTTTGGCAGTTATGCGAAACCGTTTGGCGGTAGCTTTGTGAGTCTTAACTTTCATAACAATAAATAATCAATAAATTTATAATTTTAGGACTTACGCGTTTGCCGTCATCCTGAAGCTGATGTCCATCGGCTGAAGGATCTCGGCTTATATCTAAGCGATTTTCGAATGAGATTCTTCTCCCGCCGCTGGCGGGATCAGAATGACACAAAAAGCCTGAATCGCGTAAGTCCTAAATTTAATTACACTACTGGCTGAACCTTAGCCTTACTCGGCTCAATTTTCTTTTTGCCAATTTGCATACTCATTCGACCACCCTGACGACCAATTGGCACTTCCACAAAAACACCCTCGCCCAAATCATTAATAAATTTGTTAAATCCCTCAACCGCGATATCGGCGTGAGCTCGCTCGCGGCCGCGCAAAACCATTTCCAGACGCACCTTATGGCCTTCGCTCAAAAACTTTTGCGCCTGTTTAAGCCTGACATTGCGATCATGCTCGCCAATTTTAAAAGAAATCCGCACGCCCTTAACTTCAATTTTTTTGGCCTTTACCTTTTGGGCTTGCGCAATTTTTTGCTGCTTATATTTAAATTGCCCAAAATCCATAATTTTGGTTATGGACGGACGTTGAGTGGGATTAACCTCTACTAAATCCAAGCCCTTTTCGTGGGCGAGCAACAAAGCTTGTGAGGTCGGCATAACGCCGAGTATTTTTCCAGTATCATCTATGACCTGAACTTCGGGTAAACGAATATATTGATTCACGCGATAGCGTGGTCGGTTTCTATTATCGTAACGCAAATGATTGTAACTAATGATTAGTAAATAGAATGTGTCATCCTGAAGCCGATGTCCATCGGCTTCAGGATGACAGGCTATAATAATTTTTCACAAAGTTATGCGAATCCGCCGCGGCGGATGAGCTTTACATGGTGGAGGTGACGGGGGTTACACCCGTGTCTAGTTAATTAAACCTAAATTTGGCTCCAGGCTCAGTGCCCGCTAATTACCGACGCGCCAATCAAGCGGCACAAAAGTTGGCGTGCGGGTTGTCCTATAATTACTCGTCGCTATAAATAGGACAGCTTAACAGCGCGAGACTCGATAAATGACGTTCCGTATAAGTTATCGAGTGTCACTTAAGGGAACGGCTCTGACCAATATTAGGCCAAGGCTGGGGCAAAGCTCAATCCCGCCAAGGCGGAACGAACCTTGCTAACAAATGTATTAGCATTTGTGTAGGTGCAGCTTTTTTACGAAGACTGCGGCTTCGACCTGCTAAACTTAAGTTAAAGAACTATCGAATTATAAACACCCCCCATCGTTAGCCATTAGCTTATAGCTAATGGTCATAACAATGGTGAGTGTTTACCCTTTGATTCTTAAAGAACTTCTAATCTCGCGATTAAGTTCGCGTTTTTTTAAAGTCTCGCGCTTGTCATGTTTGGTTTTACCGCGCGCCAGACCGATTTCAACCTTAATTAACCTGTGCCTAGTATAAACAGAAAGTGGTACTAGTGTCAAGCCTTTTTCCTTAATTTTGCCGAATAAATGAGACAACTCACTAAATTTAAGCAACAGCTTGCGGTCGCGAGCCGGGTCATAACTGGCCTGGGTTGTTTTGGCTGGTAAATAAGGCGCAATATTAACGCCAGTCAGCCACAGCTCGCCCATTTTAGGTATAACAAACGAGCCGTGCAGATTGATTCGCCCGCCCTTGGCCGACTTAACCTCCGCCCCAGTCAGCACTAAACCAGCCTCGAATTTCTCCAGGATAGCGTAATCGTGCAGGACACGCTTGTTATCTGCCAACCTACCCATAAATAATTCCTACTTTCATCTGCTTCGCTGCTCGCGAGCAGCGAAGCAGATGAAATGCTAATTTATTAATTTAAAATTAAACGACTTAAATCTTTATCCAACTTGCCTTTACGTTGCATAGTTTTTAAAACACTATACAGTTGTTTACGCTTTTTGCTATCAAGCATTTTAATAATATCATCAAGTAATATTTCAGGCCAAAAATTCATCGGCGCGCGACGTTTCAAACTGGACATTAAACCATAAGTGTTAACTTTATCTGACACAGGAGTATTGCGGCCCCGCTCAAACATAAGTCTAAATCCACTGCCCGCCTCCTCTAACCACAGATTAATTTTAGCTATTGTGCTGCTACTTACTTTAACCTGCTTCATTATCTCACGATAACCCACTCCGGCTAATAATAGTTTGGCGACTTTTAGCCGCTTGGCCAACATGGTCAATTCAGCGCGGGTTAAAAGATCGCGAAAAACTTCAGCCGACTCGCTAAACCCGCGCATAGTTCCCAGTGAACGGAAAAAACCTAACAATAAAGCTTCCTCTTCATTTTTACCTAAATTTTTATATTTGAATGTTCTAGCCATAAATTCACTGATTAATACTATTAACTAGCCCTTCTATTATACCCCGCCCGCCCTTAATATTCAACTGCTTCGCTGCTCGCGAGCAGCGAAGCAGTTGATAAATAGAAATAGGATAAAAGGATAACTACTATTAATATTGACAAAAAACTGTTTATTAACCAAGATAGTAGCAAAAGAAAAAGGAAATTTAACAATGAAATATTTGCTTTATATTGGCCTGTTGGTTACGACGGCTATTATAATAAGCTCGGCAGCTGTACTAATAATATGTATCAAGGCGTGCCGTCAGCCCCGCCCCAAGCCTAAAAACAAATTTAGTTTAATAAACAAATTGTTCGCCCAAAAAGGTGATGAACCTTTTGACGGCAACCCGGACGAAATTTTAAAAAACAAAAATAACAAGTGAGATAACCATGGAATTATCATTCATACCTGCAACATTACTGGCCTACGGTCTGGCTATGTTCCTACTAATATGGTGGAATAAAAGACACCGAATCAAATTCCAACCATATTGTAGCTACAATCTTCAAAATGAAGAGGATGAAGAGTCAACAACTGACAAAAACACAGCCGTAAATTCCACAACTCTGGCAGCGGCGGAAGATTTATCTAGCTCCCCTCCTCCCACATCTGATGAAGAAGAATTAGACGAATTATATATTATGGATACTCCTAAGGTTAACGAAGAAGACAAAAACAGGCGATTAAACATCATACTTGAAGAGCAAGATTACCTGGACGATTTGGCGGGTAGAAAAACTGTCTCAAAAATCAGCATTAAAGATATACTTCGGGCATTACTTCAAAACCGAACTGTAAAAATTGTTTTACTCATAATCGGCGCGTTGACACTATTTACCGGATTGGTTGCTCTTACCATAATTACCGGCAGAAATAGCTGGTTTGGATAAATAAAAACCGGACGTAAAATTTGAAAACACAAAATAATTCCGACAAATTTGCTACCCTCTGGCCCTTATGGTTGGAGGGAATTTTATTACCCAGAGAAAAAACATTTAACTAACGCTCGTCACCTACGGGGATTTTTGTCCAGCTGGACAAAAATCCCTGTAGTGTAAATAGATTATAAAAACCTACAACTCCACTGGTAAATTTAAGACAAATAAAAGAAGCCACGACCAGAGTAATTAACAAACGGTGCGGCTTCAAATTTTTGTGAACAACTTAAACTATAAATTTTGAAAAACTGTTTTTAGAGTGACTAAATAATTGTTTTTGTCTTTTTGAGCTTCCTTGGCTGTTTCTTTTGTCTTGGTTAAAAGATTCTTTATCCGCTTACTTAGCCAAGCAAACGAATAAAAAATTATAACCAACCCACCGAAAATGTACATAAGCATATCAAATAGACGTGACAATAACCACGCCCAGCTGGATAATCCTTCTAGTATCAACCCGCGAGTTACCGGATATAAACAGGCAATGATAACCAAAAGAATAAACCAATCAAAAATAGTGGGAAGACCAATTAGGTCCAGCAGAGATGGCCAAGGAACAACTACCTGATTTGCTGGAGAATCACTCACGTTGTTTCTAATAATAATTAGCATATCCAACGTGAAAAACATTACAACGAGAAAAAGAACCATAGAAAGCAATTTTTTAATTAGCTTTTTCATTTTAATCCCTTTGGGTTGTTTTTATTTTTGATTATTTTTCTACTTTTTTAACTATTTAATATACTCCTTAAATTTGATTTTGTCAAGGGGTTGGAGAGGAATATGGCTTAAATAAGGCCTAAACTAGGGCTAGCTTATTATACTCCTCTGCTCTCGACTAAGCTAATCTACTCCCAGCTAAGCTAATTGAACGCTATGGGCTTGACAAATCCTGCAGTTTTGCTATGATGATACGTTATAGTTTTTTACTCGCGAACCTTAAAAACCACAGTATTTGTCATTCTGAACAAAGTGAAGAATCTCTTATTTGGGTTCCCCCCGATCCTTCGCTCCGCTCAGGATGACAATAACTAAATAGTAGTAAATAAACTAGCTACATTATTTTATTGTAGCTAATCGCTCCAGGGGCATATTCTAGCTGTTCACGCGAAAACAGCTTCTTACAAATGCCCGGCAGCCGGAGCGATGAAATTCAAAACCCGACCTTCTGCCGGTTGGGGAAATAGGAGTCAAAGTTGAAAAAATTAACATTAATCTTCGTGGCTATCATATTGATAGCATTCTCTGGCCAAACATTTGGCCAAGAAACAACCACTAACAAAGCCGTAAGGGTTTATGTTGGATATTTCGGGGTTGTGGGGCCAGAATCTCATCATGGCCCAAGCGCATACTTCAGTTTTCCGCTTAATAAAATGAAACTTCGTCTGGGTTTCTTCGGGCGATCAGTTGCTTGGGGTACATATGAATCCCGCGGAGGCTTTATCCAACTTTCAAAATTGATAAGCCACCCTGAATCAGATATCAAATTCCGTCTTAATCTTGAAACCACATTCAGTGCTGAAAATTTAGTTGGAGAGACAGATTTGCCGCATAAGATGGTTACTGTTACTGGCGGCGGATCAATAGTCTTTGATCCAGTAAAAAATTTCAGCATTGAATTCAGTTCTGGCATTGGCTATGGAACAATGGTGAGTTTACCAAAAAACTCCTTAGTAAACTCTAACAAAACATCAGTGGCATTATCACTGTCATTATCTGCCTCGTATTTTTTCTGAGAATAATAAAACAATATTAACAAATATCGGAGAATAAAATGAATCCTTACATCGTAATCGGAATTGTATTAGTAGTAATTGGCGTTGTTGCTCTATATTTTCGCAATAGAAGAAACAACGGCAGAACAGTCACAACAACTGAAAACGTACAAGTTACACCACAACCACAACGGGTTCCTCTAAACATTGTATCTACTGTCACATTTGCAGACGATCCTAATAACCAACGCACAAATCATGATTGGTTAAGATATCTACTCTATGCAATATTGGCGATAGCTCTACTAATTGGCGGATATTACCTATTATCTAGCGGCAGTAATAATGACGAACAGTTGGCAAAAATTGAAAAAAAGGTTGATAACGCAAATATCTCAATAGCTAATCTGCAAGACAGTTTAAGTCAGCATGATAAAAATGGTAAAACTGGTGGTAAAAATATTGTCAATGCTGTAAATATTGTCGGTGAGCAAGTTACAAATCAGAATACACTTCTCACTGGTATAAACAAAACAGTTAATCAAAATACCGGCACATTGAAAAACATATCTAATAAGTTAACCGAAATTGACAAGCAAATCAAATTACTTGCAGGCGATCAGCAAACTATGTTTGCTAAATATCAGGTATTTATGGCTGAACTAAGAAAATTAAACTCAGACCCAAATGCCACAGCTGAACAATTAAGCAAACTCAGCAACAAAATTGATGATCTAAAAGAACAGATCAATAATCTTGAAGTCAAAATTAATAATCTGGAAACATCAAAAAAACAATTACAAGACAACGGCTAACACGCTGCTTGTCACAACTATTTGTAGAGCCTGAACACCGGCTCTACTTTTTTTTGTTCAAAAAATCTTTATCCTGTTCAATTAACTTATTAGCTCTTAATTTAGCCTGAAACTTAGCATCATCTTCTTCAAGAAGATTAGCCTTATTCTTAGCTGCTAAATATTCAGCACCTGCTTTATTATTGGCATTCAATTGAGCCTCAATTTTAGCTTCTTCAAAAATTCCTTTTCCATAAGATTTATCAGCTAATACAACTTGATGTTTTATATATTCACCGTAAATTTTAGCCTCTTCTAAATGACCACTCTTAACCAAAGATTCATGAATCTTTAAGTCATTATGTAAAACCCTGGCTGTCATTTGAACTTGTTGACTTAAAAAACCTGGATCCTTATGAATAAACACACCATTACTTCCTCTTTGATGTATAACCTCCATAAACTTATCCGCCAAGGCAACTTCTTGCAAGTCTTTAGTAAAAACTCCACCTTGCATCATTCCATTAAAAGTTGTTTTAAGGTTTCCCTTATTATCATAATCCATAATCAATTTACCACCATTAACTGAAATTTCTTTATGAGTCGGGACGGTTTCTAAATTTTGAGATAATTCTGTACCTGCTTTTTGCCCAGCCAATTTAGAACCCTCCAATACTTGGCTTTGACTTGCTATACCCTTAGTACCAGTTACCCTACTTAACTCCTCGCCCACGGTGCCGGATTTACCAGTATAATCAGCGCCTAAGGTTTTATGCAAATACTCATAAACCTTGTCACCGCCGCCGTCGGATAAGCCAAATAGCTTGCTGGTGTGGTCTATAATATTACTTTCGGTAGCATCACCGCACTTTAAGCTTAAAATATAATCAGCGTTATTCTCGCCGACGGTTGATTTAATCCCATTATATAAAGCGTACTCCTGGGCATACTGGCCGGTTAATTTGTTGAGCGAACTGCTTAACGCCTGCATACTAAACTGATCCTTGGCTAGGGGCGCGTTTAACTGTTCACCCGACAACGGTGATTTAAGATTAGTAACTAACTCGCCGCCCACCACATCAGCTTTAAAACCACCCGGCATACTAGCCTTACCGTCGTGAACCAGTTCCAGCCAGCTGTTCGGCTTATTGGCATAAGTATGAACATCCGCCATATTGATATTGGCAAAACCCTGATTACGCAAAGATTTAAACGCCGCGTAATCCATACCAGCTTCGGTTGAAGACAATGATTTATAATTTTCTTTTAGAAAATCCTTAAAGTCAGTTTCGTGGAAATAACCAGCCCGGCCATTAACGACTTTATCTATAACGCTTAAGTTTTCAGTTTGGGCCGCGGTTAAATTGCCCTTGCTTAATAAATCCACCCCGGCCCAGCGGGCCATTTCCGCTTGGTAGCCTAGAGGTAACTTATCGCCGGAACGGGGCAAGTTGTCAGAAATAACTGTTAAATTTTTATCTATCACGGCAAATTTATTATGAGCGTCAACTAATTGTTGTGTCACACTACGGTGGTCGTCAGCTAAAAACCGTACGGTATCAACCGAATTATTCTGCCTATCCAACAAAGTCGCATAACTCAACCTGCCGGTAAAAGGGCTGTCGCCTAACTTGGTCTCTCCGGCCCACATACGCAAATCAGAATTAGAAAAATGTTCGGTTCCATCGGGTAGGTCGCTATCGTAATGCACCATAGTGTAACGCGAATGCTCGCTGCCATCGAGTGAACTAAACACTTCCCATTTGTTATTCAATAACGGATTAACATCAACTTTAGGCTGAACTGATGGAATATCTACACCCGCGCCACCACTTCCCTTAGCCACATGTTGATACAAATCTTCCTTAGCCAAGCCTTCGCCAAATTTATAATGCCATTTACCGTCACTGCCTTGTTCTAATAAAACCTTATCGCCGATGGCGCCGGATTTAAGACGCAAATCATAAGCCTGGCCGCCAGAAGTAACTCCAGCCACAGCCTTATCGCCAACTTGAGTATTTAAGGCCGCTTCATGAGCTAATTTACCGGCAAAAGATTTAACTGCTTTGATATCTTGCAAATCACCGGCATAACCAAATTTGCGCGGGTCATCCATAATTTGTTGAATGCCCTTGGTTTCAATGCCCTGGCCTTCAGCCACAGTCGTGATAACTGAATCTTTAGCCAAGTGCGCGCTAATTTCCTCGGCTGAAGGAACTTTTTGGCCAGCAAACATATCCTGGTACTCGCTCATAAAAGCCCGCCATTCGTCCGGCCCCCATTGACCACTGGCCTTAACGCCGCCGAAACTATGTTCCAAATTATGCAAATAATCAACCAAACCACTAACTTGTCCGGCTGGCCAGTTTGACACATTGGGAATCTTGCCAAAAAATTTAGCCGACAAACGATCAATTTCCTGGCCATATTGTAGTAATTGCTCCTGGGTTAAACCACTGGCACCTACATTTCCAGAACCAGTCACCTCCTGCACACCCTTGCCAATTATTTTACCAAGTAAACCAGCGCCGACCGCTACTCCAAAAGCGGCTGACAGAGTAGCTCGCGCCACAGCTTTATTTCTGGCCTGGGCTTTAACTGAAGCAAAAGTTTCATCTAATTCCTCAATTTCCGCCTTTATTACCTCATCGGTAACCTTGCCTTGTTTTATTTCTGTCTCCAACCTCTCTTTATATTGTTCCTTTAATGCCTGGTAAGCTTCATTCTTACTAACATCTTCGTGTTTTTTTCTGGCTGACAATTCAAAATGCTGCAAACGCAATCTTAATTCATCTTTACTTAAATTAACTATTTCTTCAGCCTTTAATTCGCTCTCCTTGCCTTTGGTTTTGGCCCAATGTTCACTCAAGCCTTTGGTACCTTCGTGCACACCAATAGCCGAAGACGCCCCGCTAAAGATACGCCTAAATCCTAACAGGCCGGCCGAAGTTAAACCGGCTCCCATAGTAGCCGCGCCCACGCCGGCACCAAACAAACCCACCCCGATTAATGTTCTGGCCGAAACCGTACGCATTAAAAACTTGCCAAATTTGGTTTTAGCCTGATGGCCTGTCCATTTTTCAAGATTTTGGTCACCCAGCCACTTATAACCTTGTTTCACTTTTTCCCAGACTTTATGCCGCTGCTGCAGGTCTGAATATTCCTGGGTTTCTTGATAAGCCGCTACCGCTTTATCATAATCAAAAATTTTACCTAGAACTTTTTGAGTGCCATCTGGCAGACTTTCCGTTAAGTCTTCCTGAAAACTTCCCGCGGGTTGTTTAGCCACCCACTGTTTAAATAAATCAGGGTTAATGCCCAGCGCCAGAGTGCGCTCCAGGCGCGAATCTTCATACAAAAACCGGCGAATGCTGTTTTTATTATAGTCAGCTCGCTTGGTTTCATAAAACTTTTTAGCCACCGCGTATTCATCCCTTAAACCCGTCTTGGTCTTCTTGTCCTCCAGGGCGGCATATTTTTCCCGCGCTTGATTAAACTCAGTCAAGGACTGGCGTAGTTGATGGATTTTTTGCGTTTTTAAATCGCGTTCAATCACTTCTTTCTCCGGAGCTATGGCTGACGCCGTGCCTTGATAGCGTTCATTATAAAATTGCTTATCCTCGGCGGTCCAGTCTTCAATTTTTTTATCTCGCAACGCTTCCAACTTCTTAATATCATCAGCACTTAAAACGCGTTTACCTTCAGGAATATTTTCCCAAGGATTAGGCGTCTTAAGATGGGGCGGTGGCGGGACATTCATATTGACCATATACTATTTAAAAATAATTAAGCGGCGCGAGCCGAAACCAAGCCGCTTAATTCCATTTTCAAAATCTCGACTTCTTCTAAAAGCATCTCCAAACTTTCCGGAATATATTGGTTAAGAACCTCCAACTTTTCGTCTATGCCGGATTGCAACAATTTAGTTTGGTCAAGTTCTGGAATTTGCGCCAAGCGTTGCGCAATTCGCCTAAGCCAACGTTGTTCTACGGTATTGCAAAGTTCCTCCAGTAAAACAGCCTTATCATCTGGCGATAAGGCTTGCAAACTAAAACTATCCCACAAATCATCCTTCAGCATCTGCGCAACATTTTTGTCAGCTGATTTTTTGGCTGATTTTACCATAAATCATTGATTAGTTCTCGGTAGTAATTTTAACATACTATTATAATGCAGAAATCATCGCTTGTCAATCCTAAAACTAACCACTACTCTCTATGACTGGCAACCCAAACTTTCTACATTCTTTTTCTCGGTAGATTATTTTCCATTGTTCAACTATTCTGGTAACCGCCTGCTCACTGGTTTCACCGGCCGCCACGTATTCAGCCGGTGATTTATTAATTGCCGCCAGAGCTGCTTCGTTAAATCTCGGGAGATTCTGCTCCAAGACTTTTTCTAAATTCGTTAATTTAGCAATTTCTTTCTCTGTTGCCGAAAGCTCACGGCTAAATTTCAGACCATTATATTCAAATACCTCCGCCACCACCTTATCCACAGCAACAACTTGTTTCTTATCTTCTGGCGGTGGAGTTGTGTCCACTTGAACCGGCTGAGCAGGAATAGTTTTAACAAACACCGGTTCCACTCTGCCTAGTTTTTTCTTTGGCTCTTCAACTGTTGGTTTTTCTGCTTCTACCACTTTACCAGGCGTTGGTTTTATTAATCCGCCTTTTTCCAAATAATCTTTAACCTTGCCTTGCGGCACGTAACTGGGCGCCAGTTGGTCTAAAATATCTTTAAGACTGACTTCAAGCGGCGTACCATCCAGTGGTTTAACCCACATCGCCCCGCGCACCGGCACGCCTTGTTTAAGATTTAAAATTTTACTCAAATCCACACTATCGTTTACAGTATTAACCATAAAACTCATCCGTCCTGGGTTATAACTGATTAACCCGTCAAAACCATTTACTTTAATAGCGTCATGGCCAGCCTTGAGTCTTTTTTCCCCATCAAAGCCAATCAAATTCACTACCCAGCGCATGGGTTGGCCATTTATTTCCGTAGTAATTAAAGTGCCTGCTTTAATTAATTCCTCATCAGTTTTTTTAACAGACTTATTCTCCTGACCATTCTTTTTATAAAACCACTCGGCGGCTTGAACTATGCTGAAATTTTGATTAGTTGATTGCCTATATAAGTCATATTCAGTTAACTCTTCTCGTGTTAAGGGAGTATCCAAAACTTTTTGATAATCGCCTTCGTGCCAGCGCCACAGCTTTTTATTATCACCTTTTTCCTCTGCATTGCCAGGTACTGGATTTAATTTACTGTTTAGAAATTCATAAATATCATCAATTTTCATGGTGCGATGCAAACCGCGTAAGGTTGACTTGCTGGACAAAAACTGATTAACGTTATTTATCATACCGGCATTATCGTCATCCACGGTTATTTGGGCCAGGGCGTGGCCGATTTCCGGATTAAATTTTTTGGCCGGGTCAGTTTCAGCTTTGGCTTGACGGCTAAACAGTCCGCTGTCATTCAAAATATTAAAAAGTACCAAAGCGGTCGAGGTTTTAAAACCACGCTCGCGTTGATGATTATCTGCTATGATGGTAGTTTGACCAGCTGTATTGACCTTAAACTTTAGGCCTGAAGTATAACCCATATCCACCACCACCCCGGGAGGTAAGTCCACACCATGAGGCAAGGCTGTAGCGTTAAGGGCCTTATCCAAACCGGCTTTTTGGAAAAAATACAAAGCCGCCGCCGCGTCTGTATCAGCATCTTTGCTTAAGTAATATTTATTTTCTTTATCGCCGGGATTTTCTTTACCATACAACCAGCGGCCGCTGTAATAAAAATCCTGCCACACGCTTTTTAAACCTTCTACCAAAGCTTTACTGACTTCGGTCCAATCAGCTTGGTCTAATTTTTCGTCCAACTTAAAATTAGCCTTTGCCAACTCGCTGGTTTTCTTAAAGCTGCCCAATTGGGCTGGCAAGATTTTAGATAAAATTCGCGCGGCTGGATTTTCTTTTTTAGCCCGCATATCAACTTTTTCAAATTTTCCATTTCTAAGGCTATCCTCTAGGGTTTTGTCACCTTTATCAATCAAACTGACCTCATCTTCGGCTAAAAATTCCGCCTCCGCCGGATTCAAATCACGCAAAAATAACTTCAAGGTTGTCTGCCAGTGAGGGTCTGCCATATAAGCCTTGGCTTCGGGCGCTAATTTGACGTCTTCTGGTTTGCCAAAAAATTCAGCTTTCATTTGTTCACGCGTCATCCCCTTAACATACATTTGGCATAAAAAACCATAAATCTCACCATCACGTAATGATTTAGGTTTGTCGGCTTCTTTTTTAACCAAAGGCAAATTTAAGTTTTCAATTATTAATTTGCCTGACTTAATATCACCTAGCAACATCCCGGCAACCACACGGATATAACCACGTATTAAATTATTAAAATCGTGGCCTTGTGATTTGTTGTCGTTAACTGGTGATTTTTTACCATCAACCTGTTTCTTTTTGCTATTAAAAAGTCCGGCAGATAATCGCGCGTCAAATTCTGGATTTTTAGCCAAGGCTTGTAAATCTTCCCCAGACAACTCCCCGCTTTTTAATTGTTCGGCCAGTCTGTCATAAACTGTTTGTTTAACTTTTGACTCATCCTCTGCGCTCCGCTTGTGTGGCACTCTTATTTCATCATCAGAATAAAAATAATCCGAACTTTTAAAATTATTAAGTTCAAAAAAATGACCGTCAGGTTTACGGCCTGCTTGGTTTTCTGTTGATTTGTCAGAAAACTCTTTTGAACCGGAGTTTAATTCATTGTTTGAATTTGTCTGGTTGTTGATTTTAACTTCATTACTACTAACAGAACCATCCAACTTGCCTTCTGGTGGATTTGGCGAATTACCTTGTTCTTTTGGCGGTACTTCATTATTACCAGGATTAGATCCGACTTGATTGTTTATAAGGCCCTCAAGTTTATCTCCACCTGGAAAATCTTTTATAAGCATATTATAATTATACTTAAAAATGGTACTCATGTCAAGTTTTTTTTAACAGTTTTTTTAACCCATCTTTAGCATTTCATACGTTTCTTCTTGTATCATAAATCTTAAAAGACTACTTAATCAACCTCACAATCTGATAATAATCACGCAATAACCTTGATATATTTAGAATCAATATAATTAACAAATGAACTACGGCTCATTGGCCGATTATATGAATCAAAACTACTGTAAGAAATAAATACTTTACTTTTAGCACGCGTCATCGCCACATAAAAGAGCCGTTTTTCTTCCTCAAGATCACTTGCTTTGTATACAGGGAATTTAGATTCATTCATTCCAACAATAAAAACATAATCAAACTCCAAGCCCTTGACTTGATGCACGGTTACAATGGGAATTTTACCCTGATCTAAACCCAAAAAATGTATATCCTTAACAAGAGAAGAATAATGAATCAATTCTCGGATAACTATATCAGCCGGACGCTCTAAATCATCTCGTTCTTTGAATATAGTAATAAGCGTTTCAATTGATTTAAAGCGTTGTTCTTTAGCCGCATCCGTTTCATAATAATTCTTTAATCCAGAATTCTCCCAGATATAGCGAAGCGCGTCGGCCGGCCGTTTTTCTTTTACTAATTTTTCCCAATTCCCAATCAAAGAGCTAAGTTGGATAAATTTTTTAAAAAATTCTTTAAAGAGTTTGGCGCGCTGATCCTGATGTTCCTTAAGTTTATTAACTAAAACACCTAATAAACCAACGGTTGCCGCGACGTCGTCTTTAGCATCATGAGTAGCGGTGGCTAAATTAAGCTTGGTGGCCAAAGTACTTAATTTATAATTTTCTGATTCTATAAATCTTTTAGCCAAATCCAAAGTATCATAATATTCTATAATATCAAACTGAATTCCCTGACGCTTGCCGTTCTCTATAATCATAGAAATATCAAATGTAATGTTGTGGCCAACCACTATATCCTCGCCAATAAACCGCTTTAATTCCAGTAGCACCTCTTTAGGATCGCGACCATCACTTTGCAAAAACTCATCAGTAATACCATGCACCTCTTCGGAAAAACTCACAGGGATTGTATTCTTAAGGTGATAATGAAAATCCCCAGCCGGTTTACCGTTAATAACTTCGCTGGCGTATATTTGAATAATCTCATCTTTTAACACATTAGTACCAGTGGTTTCAATATCAAGTACAACGATTCTGCCTTTATTATGTCTACTAATCAGATTACTAAACGGCTCATCAAAACGATAACTTCTAAAATTAAGGAAATCAGAAACTTTCAAACCAACAGTTGCGCCACGTTCACGAATAGCTTTTAAAGTCGCAGTACCAATATTGCGCGTAGGCCTTAAAACCAAACGAGAGGTGCTCTCTAAATCAAATTTATTAAAAATAACTTTTAGATAGGCATATACATCTTTTACTTCTTGCCTGCGAAAAAAATCATACTTATCCACGGTAATATGGGCAATATTTTTAGCTTCAAAAACTTCCGCTATTTGGCTAATTAAATAATTAGCCCTAGTAAGCACCGCGATTTTTGCTCCAGATTCGGCGTCTCGAAGATTATTTATATTTTCAATAACCCAATCAACCTCTTCGTGCAGATTATGACCGCCAAATAATTCAATGCATTTACTATTGCCAGACTCTGGCCGCAGAGATATGATTTTCTTGGTAGCTGACTTTTGTAAACTGGTTAAAAATGACTTAACGGCATTTAAGATGGGCGCGCTAAAACGATAATTAATTTCCAAATGCAGCTCCTGAACGGGAGCGAAATGACTGCGAAAAATTTTAGTTATTAAATATGGTTCCGAACCACGCCAACCGTAAATTGTTTGATCAAGATCGCCAATAAGAGCGATGTTTTTATGAACTTTTGCCAACTCTTTAACCACCAAATATTCAGAAAGGTGCGTATCCTGAAACTCATCCAACTGAATGAATCTATATCGTTTTGACCATTTATTTTTTACCTTCTCATTGGTATACAAAGTTTTTAAAGTAACAATAACCAACTCATTAAAATCGAGGGCATTTTGTTCGCGTAAGGCTGAAATATACTGCTCGCCAATTTTAATTAATACTTCATCCAAGACAATTGGCTTTAAATTGCAACCAATCTCTCTCTCCACAAGATTTAGACGATAATCATACAATTGCTCAACTAGATCAAATATTCGTCGGTTATCATTTATGTAAGCGGACGAAATCTCAGGATAACGTTCAAGAATATTTTTTATAGACTCTAGTTGGTCAGTATCGTCAAAAATAACAAAATCGGCAGGAATACCAATTTGTTTAGCTTCAACTTTAATGAAATAAGCGCAAAAACCGTGAAAGGTCTTTAAGGTTAAGCCATCGAAAATTTCTTTTTTACCTATTCTCTTTTTAATTCTTTCGGCCATTTCCTCCGCGGCGCGGTTAGTAAAAGTTAAACAAAGAATTTCTTCGGGTTTAATACCAGAATCAAGGGCTGTCATTACACGTTCAGCAAGTACAGTTGTTTTACCGGTGCCAACCGGAGCTGAAATTAAATACGCGCCACCGGTGGCGTCAATAATCTTTTTTTGAAGTTCATTAAATTTCATAAATATGAAGCTCCTCGAGCTGATGGGACAGGAACGTGGGGTATTCCACTGTGGCGCCCGGGGTATCTTCCGCTACCCACCTTCGTCCTCCCAAGGCGGACTACGGCGGGTTATAAAGCCTAATCTCTCGTGCCCCAGTCCGCCCAAAGCCTACATGCAAAAAAACATATCTCGTCTATTATCCGTACTGCCTTTGGCCCCGACGCCGGCCGGTGGTAGGCAGAGGTCATCACCCCCAAGGTGACATCCACCCCTCAATGAACGTCGGGGTTTTAAGCGAAGCCCCGCTAAGCGGGGCGAAGGTGGATAAACATTAAGTCGGTCTTTATATTTTATGGCTATTTCTCATTATCCAGCGCTAACCTAAGCAAGAATATTGTTTCGGTCCTAAGTTTTGCGCGGGCCCAGTCTTTCTGACTTTCAGTCAACAAGTCGCCGAGACCATCGAGAATATGCCGATTATTCATCTTTTCCAGCAAATAAATACACTTGACTAAGACATCTCGGAAAGACATGTTTAATCTTTTTTCCACAATCTTTTTATTGATCGGCCAATTATTTTTTGCAAAAAAATACACATCAAAAATATCACGGCTGGTTTTGCCGACTCGTTCATACATAGCCGTGAGTTTATTGGCAAACATATCTTCCTGAACCATAACCAGCATAGAAATGCCGAGCATTATTTTGAGTTCATATTGAGATCCAAAGTCTCGGCGATTTACCTCGATTTTTATGTTTTGGGCTTTTGGATCGTAGGAGAGGACGATAATAAGGTTAAAACGTTTTATCCGCGATTCCTTTATTTCTCCATAGTTTCTCGCAATTTTTTGTATCTTTTCGAATACGTGGGTTTCTTTAGCTTCATCTAAAAGATCAAAATCAAGGTCTACTGAAATTCGATTGAGGTCATAGATCATAAATGCGGCGGTGCCGCCCTTAAACCCCAGATGGGAGGCAAGCGCAGTATCAGAATAAATATCCTTAAGGATCTGCAATTGTATTTTTTTATGTATTGAGGCATCTAACATCATATAGTTGCTTGTCCCATTAGATAATTCTTCAGTCTTTGTTTAACATAACGCTTGCCCCACGCGGCTTTAAGATATTTTTCTCCATGAGTGGCAGCTTGTTGATTTAGACAGGCTTCGTAATAAACCAATGCCAACGGCAAACGGTTCTTTGTGGATACCCTCCCTTCCATCGTTATGCAACTTCAATCTATTCTTTAGATCATCGGTATAACCAGTGTATAATTTACTATCTTTTTTAATTCTAAGAACATATGTGTAGTACATAAATATCTAACGGGATGAACTCTTATAATGCTCAAAATACCTATTAACCTTCTTCACCATATTTTTATGGTGATAGATGGGTAATATTTGAAACACCCTATCCCAGTCCAATGAATCCAAGTGATCAAAATGATAGTCCTTGCTTACGTAAATCCTGTCCAAAAAAGCCCTTTCCTTGGTAGCAATTGAATAACCGTCTTTATGCTCAATGCCGGTGGTGTTGCTTAAGACATAATCTTTCATTTTTACAAAAGAAATAGTATGTCCATCAACGGTGATGTCTCGGGTTACATAGGAAGCGACAAAAATCGTTTCGTAGTACTGAAAGTTAATTCCGGCTCGGGTTAAAACAGTTTCAAAACTGATATATGACGGAGTATATATTCGCGTCGCTAAATCAAAACGACTGTATTTTTTATCTTTAGCATACAAGCCGCGACGAACCCGAATCAACTTTCCGGATTTTACATAAGAATTTAATCGCACTCGAGCCGCGTTCTCGTTCTCACCACCCCATAACAAAGTTACATCTTTTGTTGAAAAGATGGTTTTATTGGATCTTAACAAGACCTCTAAAAATTCGCCTTTTTTGGGTTTTTTATCCATTTTTTACTGGATGTTAGGTTTAAACTAACTTCCAGTACTATTTTATACTGTAATCCAAATAAACACAAGGGTTAAGAGGTAAAAAATTTGCTCTTTATTTACCCTTGAAATCGCCAAACCATCCTGATATAGTTAGCTAAGTGAAGCTCCACAACCTCATCCAGCCTTCGTTCGCCTTGGGAGGACTACGGCGGAGTAGGCCGGCCGTAATGTCATGGGATACGTGGGTCAACTAACCGGAACGTTTTTAAAATACAAATAAGACCCAGCTAAGTAGCTGGGTCTTATTTTATGAAACTCCCGACCGCATCCCGCTAAACGGGACGAAGGCTGGAAGCTACGGGGTATGCAGACAAAGGAGGATAAAAAATTAATCCTCTTGGCGGGCTCGATCCCGCCGCGGCGGAACGATCTTTACCCCGTAGTGAGCTGTGCTCTACTACGGGGTTCTCCGTGACCCCGCCTAACTAGCTGGCGCTAGTATTACGGGGCAAGCCGGGAGACTTATATTCAGTGCGGGCTCGACCGGATTCGAACCGGCGATCTTCTCCGTGACAGGGAGACGTGTTAACCGCTACACTACGAGCCCACAGTACTCAATTTACGCTTTGACAGATTAACACAGATTAAATTTGCTTTCAAGCTGGGGGGTTGGGAGCGATTTGTACCTGCTTATCCTTAACCACCAGCCGTCCCCGCACAAACCGCCCCGTGGACGCGGGGCTAAGTCCGCCAAAATGGTTAATACAAAGGGCCTCTTGTATTTCATTCCCGCTGGCGACGCCAGTAAAACCACAGACCAGCGCCGGCGGCAATCGCCAAAACGGCAAACCAAATGCCGGTCCTTAAACCAAAAATAAGCAGTTGTTCATCAATCCGCAACCCTTCCAGCGCTAGCCTTAAAATACCGCTCAAAACCAAATACTCGGCCAGTAAACTGCCGGATAAAACCGGTCGGCGTTTCCATAAATAAACAAAAATAAGTACCAGACCAATAGACTCGTACAAAAAAACCGGATGAAAATAAACCTGATTCAAATAATCCAAGGGTCGAAACTGGTAACTTATCGGAATGCCCCACGGCAAGCTGGTGGGTAAACCAAAAAGTTCCTGGTTAAAATAATTACCCCAACGGCCAATCGCCTGCCCCAGGGCCAACGACGGCGCCAATACATCCAACCATTGCCCAAGCGGCTGTTGATTTTTTTTACACCACCAATAAAGCGCCGCACCGCCGCCGATTAGTCCGCCGTGCCAAGATAATCCCCCTTGCCATATTGCCAGAACACTGGACAGATGATCTTTAAAATACCACCATTCAAAAACAAATACATCCACCAAGCGCGCCCCAATTAATCCGCCGACCACCAGCCAAATTATTAAGCCCTCCAACAAATTAACATTGATGTTTAATTTTTTTAAACGGCGCCGCACTAACCAATAACCCGCGCCCACCGCCACTGCCATTAACAAGCCATACCAATGAAAAGACAAAGGACCAAGAGTAAAAAAGACCGATGATGGTAAATAAGTGTGGAGAAACATAAATACAAATCAAAATGCAAATATCAAAAATCAAAATTACATTTACACTTTTCGTGCCCGAGGCAGATCCGCCTTGGGCGGAGATTTTTAAATTTTAAACTGTATTTATATTCTACATCATTTAACCCAAATAAAAAATCCGCCCGGCTGGATAGTGGGACCGACTTTGACTGCCAACTATTTATCCCCCAATCAATTTAGCCTGAATTAATTCCTTCAACTTTGTCCAGTCATCAACCTTTTCGCCATTGATAAAAAAAGTTGGCGTACTATTCACACCGCGCTTGTCGCCTTCGCGCATATCGTCCCGCACCACACTCGCTTTGGCCCCGCTTAGCAGGCAGGCGGTAAACTTGGTCATATCCAAACTCAAGTCCTGGGCGTACTTGATAAGGTTACTGCGGGATAAAGCTGGTTGCTGGTCAAACAAAGTATTGTGATAGAGCCAAAATTTTTCCTGGTCATTGGCGCACTCGGCGGCCTGGGCGGCTGGAAAAGCGTGAGTATGGATTGTTACCAACGGATAATGCTTATAAACGAATTTTATGCGGTCGCCAAACGTGTTCAACGCCTCTTTAACAGTAGTCTCGGCGGCCTTACAAGCCGGACACTGAAAATCAGAAAATTCCTCCACGGTTACTTTGGCGCTGTCGCTGCCCAGCGCCGGCCGCGGCGAATTAATATTGGGGTAAAACGGCTTAGTTTGCGACTGCCAAATCAATAAACCCGCCACTACCACCGCGACGGCGGCCGCGCCAACGCCAATATAAAGCGATTTGGACATAGACATAGCTTTTAATTATGAAACTCCCTCCCGCTGTCCGCCGGCCGGCGGACAGCGGGTCAGAATGACAGCTTATGGGTCAAACGCGAAAGTCCTAAAATTATTCACCGGCCAAAGCCGCCTCAATAATCGGTTTGATTTGTTCAAATGGTACGGCGCCTTCAACCGGCGTACCATTAACAAAAGTGGTTGGTGTGCCACTAACGCCGTAACTCGTCCCTTCTTTTATGTCATTTTGGACTTTGGCCGCCATCTCGCCGCTATCCAAACAGGTTTTGAACTTAGATTCATTAACCCCCACTTCTTTGGCTAATTTGGGCAAATCAGCCAGAGCAAACCCAGTACCGTTAGCGGTAGTACGCTCAAAAATCTTATCAATATATTGCCAATACTTATCACGGCCGCCAAGCTTTCCCACGCACTCGGACGCTTCCGCCTCTTTCTGGGCGTTAGCATGGAACGACAACGGGAAATGGCGATAAACCCAACGAACTTTGCCGGCATATTGTTGCATAACTTGCTCCATAACCGGATGGAAACGTTGACAGAAAGGACATTCCAAATCGGAATATTCTACCAAAGTTACCGGGGCATTCTGGTCGCCGCGTATATAATCACTGTCCTTTATTGGAACATTAACTTTGGCCGGCGGCTGATTAGGAGCCGGCTGATTGCCATTATTATTGCCACTATTATTGTTAACCGCCGCTACTTTGGAACCGTCACCTTTTTGACCCAACTTAAACCAGCCCTCACTACCACCTGAAGTTGCCAAGGCAACCACAAAACCAATTAGACTAACCACGGCCACGCCGGTCGCCACGCCCATTATAAAAGTCAACTTCGGTGACGCCCCCGCAAATAAATTAGGTTTGATTTCGTCTGACATATTTGTTAACAATTAAAGGTTATTAATAATACTTAATATTCTAGCACACTGCCGCCGTCAGCGCCAAAGTCATAAAGAGATGGTTTCAAAACCCTATTTCTGCTACAATCTCTGTTTTTTGACTGCGACTGCGTCAGATTTCCCAAAATGTCCTCATCGTAGCTACTGCTACGTTTCCGGGCATTTTGCTCATCTTCCTGGTCTCGTTTAAAAATCATAGCTTTCGCCACGAAAAGGGTTTTGAAACCATCTCTAATTAATTTAACTTGGTAATCTTTTTGCTTATCAAAATCTGAACACCAATCAACAGCAAAATCAAGACTACGGCGACATAGGGCAGGTCCTGCACCACAATTCGCAACAGGCCAAAACTGTGGCCTAACAGCTTGCCCAACCCCACAAACAACACCGACCATAACAAGCTGGCAATTAAATCCACCTTGATAAAATCAGCCGTTGGCATTTTGGCAATCCCCGCCACAATTATGGAAGAATGCCCAAAACTATAAATAAACTTGGTCATAAACAAAGTAGTCTTACCGTTTTTGGCAAAATGGTTTTCCAGCCACGCCAACTTACTCGGCTTAAGCCATAAAAAACGACCCCAGCGGTCAATTAATTTTCGTCCAAAACGACGGCCGGCTAAAAACCACAACCAATCGCCAATTACTGAACCTAAAAATGTAACAACCAAAGCCAGCGGCAGATTCATTAATGACATTGATACTAAAAATCCGGCCAGCAAGGGAAAAATTTCACCCTCCACCACGGCGCCTAAAAACAGCACCAAGTAACTGTAATTAATTAACAGTTCTAATATCTTATCCATAAGCTACTCACTAATAGACGGCTTATAATTATGCCAAGTGGTCGCCTGCTCATAAGCGTAAGCCATTCGTAAAATCATTCCTTCTGACCAGACAGAGCCGATTAATTGCAAACCGACCGGCATTTTATCAACAAAACCACAGGGAACTGACACCGCCGGCAAACCGGCGATATTAGCCGGCACTGTATAAACATCCGCCAAGTACATGGCTAACGGATCATTGATCCGACTGCCGAACGGAAAGGCTACGGTCGGAGTGGTCGGAGTCGCCAACATGTCAAATTCGCGCCACACCCGAGTTAAATCAGCTTTTAATAGTTCTTTTACTTTTAGCGCTTGACGGTAATAAGCCTCATAATAACCCGAACTTAAAACATAGGTGCCGAGCATAATCCGGCGCTTAACCTCATTGCCAAAAAGCTGACCGCGAGTTTTAGTATAAACTTCCATTAAATTATGACCAGCGATCTGCTCGCCAAAACGAAGGCCGTCATAACGCGCTAAATTGGCGCTGACTTCAGCCGGCGCCATTACATAATAAGCCGCCAAGGCGTAAGCCATACTCGGAATACTGACAGCCGACACTTTAGCGCCTAAACCGGTAAGCACATCAATGGCGTCACGAACGGTTTGCGCCACTGGTTTATTTATGCCTTCCGCAAAAAATTCCTGGGGCACGCCGACGCGTAAATTTTTTACCGATTCGCCTAACTCCGCCGCGTAATCAGGCACCGGGGTTTGACTGGCGGTAGCATCATACTCATCAGCGCCGGCCATCACCGTCAAGACTCGAGCGGCATCGCCGACATTACGCGCCAACGGACCAGCCTGATCAAGCGACGATGCCATCGCGATTAAACCATAACGCGACACCCGTCCATAGGTCGGCTTTATCCCGACCACGCCGCAAAAAGCGGCCGGCTGACGGATTGAACCGCCGGTGTCAGTTCCTAGGGCAACCATAGCTTGGCCAGCCGCGACCGCGGCCGCTGAACCGCCGGATGAGCCGCCGGGAACTCGAGTTGTGTCCCAGGGATTAAAAGTCGGATAAAATCCCGAATTTTCAGTAGACGCGCCCATGGCGAATTCATCGCAATTAGTTTTTCCTAATATGATGGCGCCGGCTGACAATATTTTTGACACCACGGTTGACTGATAAGGCGGCACATAATGAGCCAAGCTGCGGGAAGCGGCGGTGGTCGTTAACCCCTTAGTAATAATGACATCTTTAACGGCTACCGGCACTCCGCCCAATGGTCCAATGGCCTTACCGCCCGCCCAAGCCCGATCAAGTTCAGTGGCACGAGCTAAAGCGGTCTCCGGCTGAACTGCCAAAAAAGCTTTAAGTTTTGGTTCCAGCTTATCAAGACGATTTAAATAATCTTTTACCACTTCGGTTACTGAAAACAATCGGTCCTTATAACCTTGCTGTAAACTGGCAATTGTCAAATCATTCCACTTCATAAGCCTATTTATCGTCCGGCGTCAGAATACTCTCCCGCTGTACTTCGGGAGGGACTTTTTCAGAATACCCTGCCGCCTCCGCCCGCCGGCGGACAGCGAGAGGACTTTCAGCAGCTGAAAAAATCGGCGGAACTTCTAATAAATTACCGGCTCGCCGGGGCGCTAATTTTATAATATCGCTGCCGCCGGGATAATCCGCCATTTTATCAGCCCTTGGGCATAAAACAGTTGGCGCCGTGAATACGCTAACTGATAAATTCTTAAGTTCGGCTAATTTATCTAAATAATGCAAAACTTCGTCCAATTGAATGGTGAAGTTATCAACTTCGGATTCACTTAACTCCAGTCGAGCTAACTTAGCTAAATGAAGTATGTCGGCCTTAGATAAACTCATAAATTAAAGTATACAATAAACCCGCGACTACGCCAAAAGATTTAGAATAGAGAATTGCGAATCACGAATCACGAATAAAATCCTGAATAATTTATAATTTTAAATTTATAATAATACTCTGTAGCCAATTAACAACTCAAAAGTCAAATATCAAAAGTAAAAACCGCAACGCAAAGCTTAAAACTTATAGGAACTTTTGCGTTTTAACTTGTCTCCCTTCGGGAGATCTACCGTAGGTACGATAGTTTTGCGTTTTGACCTTTAACTTTTGACTTAAAAACATTAGGATTTAAGATTTTACAAATTCATTAAACTTTATAAAGAGATGGTTTCAAAGAATGATACTGTTAAACTAACCTTCTGAACTCTTCCTCGTTAATTATTTTAACTCCCAGTTTTTTAGCTTTGTCTAATTTACTGCCCGGCTTAGCCCCGGCGACCAACCAATTAGTTTTCCGGCTAATCGTCGCGGCCACTCGGCCGCCGGCCGCCCGCGCCGCGGCTTGAGCCTGCCGGCGACTAAAACCCGTTAAACTTCCGGTAATAACCAAAGTTTGTCCGGTTAATTTGCCCAAGGGTTTAGGCTCGCTTGTTATTACTACGCCGGCGTTTAATAACTTGGCAATAAATTTTTGATTTTTATGGTCGCTAAAAAATTTATGAAAGCTGGCCGCGACCACCGCGCCCACGCCGTCAATTTTAGCCAGCTGGGCCATCGCGGCCGATTGTAAATTTGGCAACGTGCCAAAATGTCGCGCTAACAAAATAGCGGTCTCACTGCCAACATGCCTAATGCCCAAGGCGTTAATAAATCTCGCCAGGGTAATTTTCTTAACCGCGCCGACAGCTTTAAGTAAATTGTCCGCCGCTTTGGCGCCCCAACCCGGCAAGGGTGCTAAATCACCAACGGTCAGCCTAAATAAATCCGCCCCATCCTTAATTAAACCGCGGTCTAACAACTGGTCAATGATTTTAGGCCCCACCCCGTCTATCGCCCAGGCCAAGCGCGAGACAAAATGGTATAACTGCTCACGTTGACGAGCCCCGCATTGCGGATTAAGGCAATACCAGGCCACTTCTTCCGGACGCTTGGCTACCGCGGCGCCGCAAGCCGGACATATTTTGGGCATAGTAAAAACTTTTTCTTGACCCGAACGAAGTTTCGGCAAAACCTTGACAATATCCGGAATAATGTCACCGGCTTTGGCAATAATAACAGTGTCACCGACTCTAACATCTAAACGTTTAATCTCGTCTTGATTATGCAAGGTGGCGCGGGACACGGTAGTTCCGGCCACCCGCACCGGTTCTAAAATAGCTACCGGGGTTAAGACTCCGGTGCGACCGACTTGAATAACAATATCCTTAATTTTAGTGGTGGCTTGCTCGGCCGGAAACTTAAAAGCTATCATCCATCGATCAGCCTTGCCGACGCTGCCTAAAATTCTCTCCTGTCCAATATCATTAACCACCAAAACCACGCCGTCAATTTGGTAAGGCAAGGTTTTACGCCGCTCCTGCCATAATTTTAAATATTCATCAACCGCCGTTAAATTAGCCAGTTCGCTTGAATACGGGTTAGTTTTAAAGCCTAACTGGCGCAAAATTTGATGCGCGGCGGCATGGGTAGTCTGATTCAAATCAGATAAAATCTCAAAGGCGTAAAAATCCATTGGCCGCCCGGCTGTTATTTTAGGGTCAAGCTGGCGTATCGTCCCGGCGGCCAAATTGCGCGGATTGGCAAACGCCGCCAAACCCCGAGCGACTTGCCTTTGGTTTAGGCGCTGTAATTCCCGTAACGTAATGACAATTTCGCCGCGGACATCAATTACCTTAGGTAATTGGTAATTAACATTTTCTAAGCGCAAGGGGATACTTTCAACGGTTTTTAAATTATGAGTAACGTCTTCGCCAATTAAACCGTCGCCCCGCGTTAGCCCATACTTAAACAGGCCATTCTCATACCTTAACACTATGGCCAAACCATCCATTTTCAATTCGCCAAAATAACCTTTTACGGACGCGCCCAGTATTTTGGCATTACGAGTTTGCCAGGCCTCAATTTCAGCTAACGTAAAAGCATCCTCAATTGATAAAATCGGTTGACGATGGTGAACTTTCTTAAAACCCTTGGCCGGCTGGCCGCCAACCCGTTGGGTGGGTGAATCAGCTGTTATTAAATCAGGAAATTTCTGCTCCAACTGCCACAACTCATGCTTTAAAGAATCCAAGGCGGCGTCCGATATTTCTGATTTATCCAACACATGGTAAAGATAGCGATGACGATTAATTTCGCTTCGTAATTTTTTTATCCGTTCGGCGGCGGCGGCTTTATTCATACCGGAAATAATCTAAGGACAAGTTTCGCTAATATTACCTTTGAGAATTGAACACTGCGAAAAAATCGTATAATCAAAAACATCAGACGACGGGGCGAACTGCGGCACGGTAATAGACAAGGCCTGACGCGTATCAGCTTGCTGACCCGTAGTTGAAATTGTGATACGGGCGGGCAAAGCATACACACTGCCGTTACCATCAGTCTCGCTGTAAGCAGTTAACTGCAAATTACAAATACCGCCGTATAAAGCTTTTAACCGCAAACGGTAATTGACATAATTCGGCTGGCCCACGTTATTGATATTAATAATGACGGCTTGACCGGGACTGGCGGCAATTTGACTGTGATTAATATAACGCCGCTGAACGTCAAAATCCGACGCCGCTCCGCCCCACGATGACCAGGATAGTTCCAACCACTCCTGTCCTTGATTAACACAGGCGGTTGCGGTTGGATCCCAACTTATTTTTAATGATTTTGCCTTTGGACTGTCGTCCAGTGAAGCGGCGGGGTCAAACAAATCAATTTGTTTAACTTCGTCCGGTTTTAAAGTAGTTATAAGAGTTGATTGGGTTTCCTGGCTGTCGCGCCACCACTGCCCTTGACTGCTAATCAAACTGACCGGGCTGGATGAGGAAACCGTCAACTGACTGCCCTTTAACCCTTCCTGTCGCCATAAATACAAACCCTGCTCCAAACCGCTTTCGGCGGCATAATAAGCCACCACTGCCCGATCGGCCGAAGTTGTAAGGCGCAACTGGCGCATGACCAAACTGCCGACTGTCAAACTGGTAACCAAAATCGTCGCCAAAGCCAACAACGCCAATAGCAATACCATCCCCTGATTATCACCCTTCGCCCCCAATACCCTGCGGTCTCCAGGCCGCAAAGGATGAATGGCGAGGATGATGGGGCTGTAGTTTTTCCGCCAAAGGCGAATCAGCCACCCTCGGCCTGCCATTCGGCGGAGCCTCGCCTTTGGCGGGGCGTGCTGGCTGAAGCGGGACGAGGGGAGTAGGTAAAAAAGGCTACGGGTGATGAATCCTAAAATAGAGGATACCCGGTGGTCTTGCCACCGGGAGAATTCATTTTTTTCTCTTGTATAAAACATAGATTAGCGACGGTAAATTCGGCTAACGACTGAAGTTTGCAAGAAAAAACTGACTGGCGCGTCAAGCGGCGAATTGGGCAGTGCCTGGGCGCTTATTACAATTGTAAGGCGCGGCTGCTCATTGGGCGCCGCCGCTGACAACGCGAACGGATCAGTATCAGGCACGATATAAAACTGGACCAAGTTTAGTTTTATATTATCCGACAGCAAAGATTGCCAGTTATCAACCTCGCCCCGGCTAACCTGCAATTGTAAAACACCGCCCCCCACGTCCGCGACTCGCCAACGGACCGCGCCGCCGGCCGGATCACGCAAGGCTAATATCGAAGCGGCTTGCACCTGACTGCCCGTTTTTAAACTTAGGTTGTTGCTAACATAATAATCATAATCAATTGAATCCTGGCGCATTTGCTGCACCATGGTATCAACGGCAAATCTCATGTCACGCTGAACTGATTGGCTGGCAACTAATTTGCGATGGGCGCGCGTCGCCGTAAAAAAAATATCAGTCGCCGCCACCATCACCAGCGAAAAAACAGCCAACGCCACGATCATTTCCATGGTGGTGAAAGCCGGCCGCCAACCTTCTCTAATTTTGGGGCGCGCTTGGTATAGTCGCATATCGCCAATTATATAAAAAATCCTCAATCTTTAAGCTATGGCTGTTATTGCGTTCATCCCACTTAACCTCAACTACCACTCTAATTCCCACTTGCGCCTCGCTGCCGCCGCAACCGGTACCTGAACTGGTTTCAGTTTGAGCGGCCTGATTGCGGCAAATTGGATAAAGCCATAATAAACGACGCCAAATTGTGGAACTGGCCCCGCTAATCGGCACGGTGCCGGATTGGCGGTATAACGAATTCTGGTCGCGGTAAATCGCGGCTGACGGATTAGTTTGATCATTGGGCGAAAAATACATAGACCAACCAAGCGAACTTGGATCAAGGATTGGGACGGCGGTAATATCAGCGCCGTTGGCAGTATAACCCAGACAATTCACACCACTTGACACGCATTGGTACCACGGCACAGTGGCGCCGGCTAACCAAGCGTTATCACGAATCGCCCGCGCCGCCTCAACCGCTTCGCGAGCTAAATTAAGGGCGGTTAACCGATTTTGATTCTCGGTGCCGGCGGCCAAATTTGAAATCGTCAAACTCATCACCCCAATAACTCCGCTCAAAATAACCGCAATCGCGACAATCGTTTCCAGCAAACCTTGGCCTTTTACGCAACGCCAATTGATTCTAACCATAATTATTGAACGTTAATCTGCCCCGAAATAGCGTTAACTGTCACATTAATTAAATTTCCACTGCGGCTATGGCGCAACCCGACCTGCAAAGAGCCGCCCCAGCCGCCGCCGTTTAGAGAACCGTTAATGTAACGATCACCCAAGGGTGGTCGAAAACTAAAAGCCACGGCGGGCAACACCGGGGTTAAAGTATTTATAGTTACATTGGCCGGCAAGTTGTAAGTCCAACCGGAAATGATTTCATTGGCGCTATCAAATAAACCGTTGCTGTTAAGGTCGGGAAACAAAATTAGTTGATTGGGGCTGCTTAAATCAAAATATACGCCATAGCCGCCGCTGGGAACAAACGTACTGCCGCCAATATTAACGGTCGTGCCGGCCAACGCTTGAGCCTGGGCCTGCTCTAATACCGAAGCGACCAGAAAGCCGGCTTGACGCAACTGGTCCTGCTGTGAGCCCTGCCTAAAATTAGCTATCATTATACTGGCGATAATCACAAAAATACTAATCGCTACTAACAAATCAACGGTGGTAAAGCCGAATCGAGTTATTGGTTTAACAACTGACATAATTTTATAATCCGAGCCAAGCGCCATACCACTGCCAAATTAAACTGCCCCCGACAAAAACTAACCAAGTGGCAACTGCCAAAAATGTTCCAAATGGCAGTTGCGTATCCCGCCGCGCCCGTTTAAGAGCCAACATTACCAGCGCCACGACCGCGCCTGACCAATAAGCTATTATTAAAGCCATAATAGTGTAACGCCAACCTAAGGCCACTCCCATTAACAAGCCAAACCTGATATCCCCCGCCCCCACCCAGCGACCGCGCGACCAATAATATTGCAGTGCGAACCAGCCGGCTCCCACGGCCGCGCCGACCGCCAAGTCCAACCAGCTCCGCCCTATTAGTAAATTTAAAATTAACAGCACCACTGTACCGCTCAAAGTTAAACTGTCCGGCAATATCATATATTGCCAATCAAACACAAATAAAACTATTAAATAACTGACCAACACCAAATAAGTCAACAGCATTAGCCATTGGCCGCCGGGAATTAGCGCCGCGCCCAGCGCAAACCAGGCGGCGGTTACCGCCTCAACCAACGGGTACTGCCAGGAAATTGGTTGGCGGCAAAACGCGCACCGCGAGCGCAAATAAAAAAATGATACTAGTGGTATATTGTGATACCAATATAACTGCTGGCGGCAGTGCCGACAGCGCGACCGACCGGTTAGTTTTTCTCCAGCCGACAAACGCCAAATCACCACATTGAGAAAACTGCCCACTATCAAACCGAAAATCGCTAATATAAGCAATTCCATAACTTTAGAATATCATTTTCAGGCGACTTGGCCAAGTTGCCGGCTGGGTTAGGATAAAACTCCACGATCTCATCCAGCCTTCGTCCGCGGCGGCGAACTACGGCGGATTTGGCCGGCGGTGGCGTCTTGCAAAACATTAATCTGACCCCCTTTTTTTATATTATACTTTTAAATTAAAGGTACCTGACCCTTTTTCAATTCGCTGTTAGTAGTTACGGGATTTATGTCCGGTGCCGCCATAGCGGCATCCCGCAAAATTAAAATTTTTTTTAATAGTAGGTGCGGTGACCGGACATAAATCCCTGAAGTGGCTATTTAGTTTTTACCTGACACCTTTTTCCCTCTGGGATAGAATGAATTAAAACATTAAGAAAAACGGTCCTCGTGAGACTTATTTATTCATTAATGCGTTCTAAAACATTAAAGCCGCTAAGAATAACATCGCAAATAAAATCTTCGAGTTGACTTTGGTCATCTTTAGTTTGAGCTTTATAAAGATAAGTATAATAAAGCTGTTTTTGCTGTTGATGAATAATCGCCGGCGCTAAATTAGCTTTCAAAAGCATAGCGTTCATAAGCAAACGTCCCACCCGACCATTCCCATCAGAGAATGGATGAATTTGTTCAAAGCGACTATGAACATTAGCTGAAATATTCACAATATCTTTTTTTGTTTTTTCTGCATCAAGAATAATTGACTTCATCAAATCTGGTATCCGTATATAATTAGCTGTTGGCAAGCTAACACCCACAATTCTAACTGCATGATTACGATACATTCCCGCATCTCCACGAATTCCATTCATAAGAATACTATGCAATTTCAGTATTAAATTTTCGTTAATTTTCCCTTTTTTAGCTAGGTAATTAAATAAGTAATTTAGGGCGGTTTGATGATTTTTTGCTTCTAACTGTTCAACTAGACTTTTATTTGGTAGAGCTACATTTTCAAAAAGAACAGCAGCTGTATCTAGTTCAGTAAGGGTATTTCCTTCAATGCTATTGCTATGATAAGTAAGTTTTAAAATAAATTCATCGAGAATATCTTGATTATTTAAAATTTCATTAATAATACTTTTGTATTTAGATGATTTTTTCTTTAAAATCTGTTTTTTGGCTGTAAGCTTATCATCTGAAATGATTTTTTGCCCAGTAACCTCTAAAAATAAATCATTTATAATTGATTCCTTTTTTTTATGAGGAACAGATTTTCCTGTCCACCAATTATTAAAGGCAACAAAAGAAACTCCAAACTTTTCTGCCAATTTAGTCTGAGTTAATCCAAGTCTTTTTTGAATAATTTTAAGTTTTTGCTGTGTATTCATATATAGATATTATCAAACTTTATAAAGTTAGTCAAAACAGTGAAAACTTTATAAAGTTACAAAATTCAAGGACTTGCTTTAAGCTCTTTTAAGGCAAGACCTTTTTCCGACTTAAAAATATCGGATGTCCAAGCTACGGTTCTTGCGAGATCCAACTAAAAGGCTCCTGACACCTTTTTCCTTTTTTCCTTGACATCTCTTTTTGTGCATATATTACATTTGCCGCTATAATCTGTTATAATCCACTATATACAGTATAGCGTTAATTTTTAATAAAACTTATGGACGACATTTTCCGAAAATTTGATCATCGCATAAAAAATCCCGATCCGCATATCGTGACTCTTTTGGCTGAGATTGATGGTATTCGCGGCGAGTTCAAAGGGGGCTTAAGAATGACGCCTCAGGCCATTATTAACCTTAAGAGATCAACACTAATCACCTCTGCCGGTGCTTCGACTCGTATTGAGGGCGCAAAACTGACCGACGAGGAAGTCGAGAAGGTCATGCGCGGCCTTGCAGTCTCAAAGTTTGCTGATCGTGACTCGCAGGAAGTTCAGGGATATCTTGAAACGCTTCAGAATGTTTTTGATAGTTTCCAAACCTTGCCGCTTCGGGAGAGTGTTATCACTTCGCTTCATAATCAACTTCTTAAATACTCCCACAAAGACGATACGCATCGTGGTGGTTATAAAAAGAAAGAGAACACAGTTGGTGTACCGGGACCGGACGGCAAAGTGGCGCAAATCATGTTCGAGACCACCCCGGCGTACCTTACGCCAAAGGAAATGCAGGAACTTGTTGAGTGGACTGATGATGCGCTCGAAAAAAACCGCTTTCATCATCTTCTAATTATCGCAAATTTTATTGTAGAGTTTTTGAAAATTCACCCGTTTGAAGATGGTAATGGGCGTCTTTCGCGCGTCCTTTCAAATTTACTTTTACTGCGATTTGGTTACCAGTTTGTACAGTACGTCTCGCATGAACAAATTATTGAGCGCCGCAAGGACGAATACTATATTGCTCTCCGCAAATCTCAAGAGACATTCAAGACTGATCACGATACCATCGCACCGTGGCTCAATTTCTTTCTTTCGGTAGTCAGAGAACAAGCGGCAAAGGCTCTTTCGTATCTAAAAGAAGAAAAAGTTGAGGATATGCTGTCTCCCAAGCAATACGAAGTATGGAAGTATGTTTTAAGTGTCGGAGAGGCCGCACCGGGTGAGATCGTAAAAGCAACCGGTATCGCATTGGGTACAGTTCGTCAAGCGCTTAATAGTTTGGTTGAACTCGGAAAAGTGAAACGTATCGGGCGTGGCCGGAGTACACGGTACCTAAAAATATAAATTAATTTAGGAAATCGCTTAAAGAACGGTTCTTGCGTAATTCAATTAAAAGGTTCCTGATACCTTTTTCCTGTTCTAGGATAGAGTGAATTAAAACACTAAAAAAAATCTGCCTGTTGCGGGGAATAAAGAAAGGCTCCTGACCCCCATTTACCTCATTTACCCATTTCTGTCCCCATTTATTTCGTGAATGGAGAGTTATTTTTGTAGTTTTTCACGATTATGTTGACAAAACAGTGAAAAAAGAATATAATAGTGGTATATGACTAAAATACTTAATGTTTTCAATAAAATAAATTCTTTACGTGAAAGATATTATAAAGCATCTACGGGAAAAGAGGCGCTTATTAAACTTATTGCTGAAACTGAAGTTGCCGAGCAAGTATATAACTCAAATGCTATAGAAAACAACACTCTTACTCTTGAAGAAACTGAAAAAATACTTCTTCAAATTGATCTTGATAGATATATCACTGAGCGAGAAATATTTGAAACAAAAAATTTAGCAAGAGTTGTATCATATATAGATAAAAAAGCCAAAGAACAAGAACTTACTCTTGATGTTATTTTATCGCTTCATAAAATGTTGATTTCAAATATACGCAATGATGTTGCTGGAAGATTCAGAAAAGATAATGAATATGTTCGAGTAGCTAATTACATTGCACCAGCTCCAAAAGAAGTTCTAACAAGACTTGAAAAAATGCTGACAGAATACAATGCTACAAGCCATGAAAATATTATTAAACGTATTGCGCGCTTGCACCTTACTTTTGAACACATCCATCCATTTGTTGATGGCAACGGTCGTATCGGAAGAGTAATAAATAATTACCTGCTTATAAGAGAAGGATTTGTTCCAATAAATATAAAATTTATTGATAGAAAAAAATATTATGAAGCTTTCAAAGAATTTGATAAAAAAAACATAACTACTGTTATGGAAGAAATGGTAGGGAAAGCGCTTACTAACAGTTATTATAAAAGATTAGCATACTTGGAAGACAAAAAAATTATTCTGCTTGTTGAGTATGCAAAAAGTAACAAGCTTTCACATTCAAATCTTATAAATAAAGCTAATCGACAGACTATTGAGGCTTTTTTAGAAAAGAACGTTTGGAAAATTGGTGTTGATTAAAAAATGAAGCCTCCACGGGCTCATCCAGCCTTCGTCCTCCTTGGGAGGAGGGTTGGGGGTTGTATTATTTTTAGTGAATTAAAACATTAAGAAAAAGTTGCCTGTCGCGAGGAGTGTATATGTTATCACTAATTTAGGGTATGGTAAGTTCAGGATTTTTAGAAATATAATCATCTATGGCAATCTTCAATTTTGGCAACTCGTGAGTAATGATATTCCAAATAATATCTACATCAATATCAAAATAATCATGCACAAGCTTATCTCTAGTGCCAGCTATATTTTTCCACGGAATATCAGAATATGTTGTCGTAAGATCGTCAGGCAGATTTTTAGATGCTTCACCAATAACCATAACATCATAAACAACAGCGCGTAAAAGTACATCATTATGAGACAAATCAACACAACTTACATCTTTTGTCGCTTTTTGTATTCTTTTTATGGCATCGCGTATATGCAATACTCTGATGTTAATCTTCATAAATAGGCTTTAAATCGTTAAACACTGAACTTTTAATATAACGTCCAATGTTTTTTTCGGTGGCTAAATCTACCTTACGGCCAACTTTTTCTTCAAGTTCGCGCTCAACACCAATAAGATCAAATAAAGAAAAGGCGCTATTTTGCTTCAAACGAATCATAATATCAATGTCGCTTTCAGATTTTTCTTCACCTCGCGCGAACGACCCAAAAACACCCGCATAAGAAATCGGATATTTCTTAAATACCGGTTCAATTTTCTTTTTTATCTCATTGAGTCTTTTATCGCTTACCATATCATTTATTATAATACAATACAACAAAAAAACTAGTAATAGTCCCTACAGAGCAGGACTTAGATCACATATCACTTCGCTCGCTCTTTATCAAGAATATCGTGTGTGCCGACACGGCGAAGAACGATCAAAGTTTCCCAATATTGAAAGGTGAAACGATACGCTCGCGTTATACGCGCATACCAAATCGAAGTGCCAGGCAATTTCTTCACATGAAGCGAAGAGTGACGAGGGTTTACAATTAAAAATTTAAGCACCTTGTCGAGCGCTCTCCGGACCTCAATCGGCAGTATCTGATAATCCTTCTTGAACGATTCAGTGAAGAAAAACTGCATTATCTTTTTCCCTTACCGCGAAGCGCGGCGATAAGCGTTTTGGCATCTCTGAATGGGCCGTAGACTTTGCGCGCCTTTATGGCGACATCAGCTTCGGCTTCTTTTTGCTGCCACTCTGGTGTCCAAAACCAATTGTCTTCGGCGCGAACTTTTACTGTTCTCTTCCAATGGGAAAACGCCTCATATTCCTCACGGGGAATAACCACAAGATCTCCTTTTTGAGCAAGTTCTTTAGGAATAGTAACTGCATTCATAGTGACACTATACCATATCCAAAAATCAAAAGTCAAACCTCGTTTACAAAATTATTATATTTTGTCTACTATCTTTGCATATGTGGAGTTAGTGGACAAGGCCCCCTGACAAGAGGGTTAGGGATTGTATTATTTTTAGTGAATTAAAACATTAAGAAAAATCGCCTGGTACGGGAAAGAAAGAAAGAGTACCTGACCCCCTTTCTATGTTAACTTGTAGCAAGGACAGGACAGTCCTTGCTACACTTTATCTATCGTTGATAGTTAGATCCTACCAACTCAATTCTAAATATAACCGCAGTGTCATTATTCGATACCGACCATTGTAGTTTACCCTCGATAGCAGTCGGTAAATTTGCGGTAAGATTCGTAGCCGCCGAAAGTGCTCCACCGTTTTTCCTCCAATAATAATCTACACTTGTTGTCCCGTTTACCACAAAAATTAAATCAAGGAACTCAGAGCCAGCTAGCGTTGTAAGAGATGCCGACGCATTTTCTGTCGTTCCATCTGCTTGAGTTGCATAAAGATTAACTACCCCGCCACTTTTGATAATCTTGAAGCCAATATGAGCATCTGTATAAGTATGTCCACTACCATTAACCGTTGGTTGTCCAATTCCGAAGAAAGTCGATGCCGCTCCATTCGAAGCATCAATTGCGGCGGCATTAACAAGAACTGAATATATTGGACTACCTGCGAATAATTTTGCGTTTGTAGTCTGAAAATTAACTCGTATACTTTGAGAACTTGTAATCGTAGCACCGGTGTTGACTGAAACTCCATATGAGCCAAATGATGTAGTACCACTGCCAACACTGACAAGCTCAAATCGTGCAGAAGTCGAAAACTCCGTTGAAAACGCTGTTTTTGATACAGGAACTTGGCTCACAAAATTCGTCCCATCAGAAGTAAGCACATTGCCGGAGGTGCCGGCGGTGGCGGGATAGGTGGCGGTGGACCAAGTCGGGGCGGCTGAAGCGCCGGAACGCAAAATTTGTCCGGCTGTAGCTGTGCCCGATAATATAGCGCCGGCTGAAGCGGTGGAATATAAAATTCCGCCATTAGAAGCGGTTAAGTTTGCGCCCGTGCCACCTTGAGCTAAGGTTATTAAAGCATTAGATGTTAAGATAGTAGCAGCAGCATCAGGGAAAGTGTAAACTCTGGCTACTGTCGGGCCTGCGGCAGTAAAGAACGCTATACCTGTTCCACCATTAGCAGTTGGTAATATTCCAGTTACCTTTGCCGCAAGGTCAATAGTTCCAGCCGCAATCATTGCATTGGTAACTTTTAAAGCTCCGATAGCGGTGGTTATAGCACCGGTTCCTGTTCCTGAAACATCTCCAGATAATGTTATAGTTTGGTCGCCTGTATTTGTGCCAGAGTTTGTGCCTGTAATGTCAGAAGTGAATGCTAGTGTTCCAGCGGCATCTTTTAAGGTGTAAATTCTATCGGCTGTATTGGTATTTACAAAATATCCATCAAAAGTATTGGCAACATTTCTTAATTTCATGGTTGTATTTAAGAAAGTTTTGATACCAGAGTTTGTTTGGGCAGAAGCTAATACCATATCGCCTACACCTTTGGCATTAAGTTGAGTTTGGATAGCTGAAGTTACACCTTTGACATAGGAAAGTTCGGTAAGAGATGGGTAAGTAGCTGTTGCGAGAGAACCAAGAGTATTTGCCCCAGACCAATAAGTCAGTTCGTTTATAGTTCCTGTTCCAACTGATGTTAAATAAGTTGAATTATCAAATGAAATTACTGTTCCATTGCCTTTTAAGAAACCCGTTCCATTGGTCGTAGAAGCGGTTGTGATGTTGTCTAAAGTTAATGCCCTGTCGGGGAGTGTATAAATTCTATCAGCAGTATTTGTATTTACAAAATAACCATCAAAAGTATTGGCAACATTTCTTAATTTCATTGTCGTATTTAAGAAAGTTTTGATACCAGAGTTTGTTTGGGCAGATGCAAGAACCATATCACCTACACCTTTAGCGTTTATTTGAGTTTGTATCGCTGAAGTTACTCCCGCTACATAATTTAATTCTGTGCCTGTAGCAGTCATTGAAATTGCTCCAATGGTGAATGGTGTAGGTATAATGACTGTGCCGGTAAAAGTAGGAGAAGCCAAAGGTGCGTAAGCTGTGGTATCAATAGATAATGTTCCAATTCCGCCACCTGTTTTTACAAAACCATTAGTCGTAAGGTTAGAAAGTGCAGTAATGTTTTGCGAAGTATTGACTGTAATGGTATTTACTGAACGAGTAAGACCAGTTGAAAAAGTTAAAGGCACTTCATAAGCACTTGAAGCGGTATAAGCAGCTGTGCCTAATGTTCCACCAGTTCCGATGTTTAGAGTTGATGCATCTGTTCCCGCCAGAGTGAGAGTATTGGAAATGGTTAATGTTTTGCCAGCCGTGACTGCCAGTCCGGTGACGGTGGCGGCATTGCCAGTGGTAGAGCCAGACGAACCAGTTACATTGCCAGTCACATTACCGGTGAGTGGACCAGAAAAGCCGGTAGCGGTTAAAAGTCCAGTGGCAGGATTGAATGACAGTTTGGTAGTAGAAACTTTAGCCGCGTAATTACCGCCAGCCGTGGCTGTCCACAAAGGATACATGGTGGCGGCGGTAGTGATATCGTCAGCATTATTCACCGGTACAGTTATAGCGCCCGAACCATCAAAATTAACCCCATTGATGGCTCTGGTGGTGGTTAAAGTCGCCGCGCTGCCAGTCGTGTTCTGGTTTAAGGTTGGGAAATCTCCAGCCACGGCGATTGTCAAAGCGCCGGTAGTAGTGGTTGATTTTAAAATACCAGTAGCGAGCGCGGAAGTTCCAGCTGAATAATCCGTTCCAGCCGTAGCGGCCGAAAAGGCCGATGCACCATTACCCTTGATTAGTCCAGTCAGGGTGGACACGCCTGTGCCGCCATAAGCAACCCCCACCACATTACCTTGCCAAGTAGAGCCGGTGGACAGGGTTTTATTGAGCAAGGTTTCGGTACCAGCTAAAGTAGCCAAGGTGCCAGAGGTGGGTAAAATCAGGCTGGTGTTAGCCGTAGTCGTAAAGAATAAGGTATTAGCCGCAGTGGCCAAAGGCACTAGGCCGCTGTTATCCTGCAGGGTGATAGTTCGGCTGGCTGTGGGGTCGGTTACGCCCAAAGTGGTTTTGTTGGTATCAATGGTGGTGCCGTCAAAGGTCAGGGTAAGGTTGCCTTGGGAATTAATATTAAAGCTGGAAAAAGTCAATTCTGCCAAGGCATACTGGGAAGTAATAGCCAAAGACAAGATTATAGCTAAACCAACGGCGCTTTGGCGCCAATATCTAAACAGTTTAAACTTGGTCATATAATCAACAAGTTAATGATTAATAACTAAAGTCTATATCAAAGAGTAGCATAATTACCTTAATAAATTCAAGCACCTTGACCCGCCAACGGCGGTGGCTTGTCCCGCTTCAGCCAGCACGCCCCGCCGATTCGGCGGGGTATTTTGGCGAAAGGTGATAAACGCGTAAGTCCTATATAAGCAAAGAACAAGCCCTTTTTAGGAGGACTTGTTCTCTAAATTAAATCAGTATAGGACCTACGCACTTCGTCATCCTGAACTCGATTCAGGATCTCTATCAAGGACTAATGTTAGCCAAGGTTAGATTCTGATCCGCCAGTGGCGGACAGAATGACGGCTGCAAAAATACCACATTCTGTGT
The DNA here is from genome assembly GCA_041645215.1 of Patescibacteria group bacterium. Classification (GTDB taxonomy): domain Bacteria; phylum Patescibacteriota; class Patescibacteriia; order Veblenbacterales; family UBA10138; genus JACRFM01. The sequence goes on from JBAZQK010000003.1 coordinate 99,035, forward strand.
CAAGTGCGTAAATCCTACAGTATTATTGAATTCCGCTCGGCGTGGCAGTTCGCGCGCCAGCGGCTAGACCACCGGTAGCGCCTTCCAGAGTAAAAGTAATTGAATAGGATGTACCATCGGCCGAGGCGTAAGTATAAGCGGCTCCGCCCGGTGACGGGTTAGAAGGCACTCTCCCCATATAAACCGTTCCAGCGGCCGTGGCGTTAAAGCCATTGGTGGCGCTTAAGGTCAAATGGTTAGCGTCGCCCAAAGTTCCGGCTTGAGCATTGGCAGCAATAGTGCCGGATGGATACAGATTCTGATCGCCATAATAAAGCTCCAAAGCGGTTTGTATCTGCTTAACATCACTCACCCGCTTAGCATCGCGCGACTTCAGACGAGCGCTGTTAAGAGCCACTACCGCCAAGGTTGACAAAATGGCAATAATAGCGATTACAACCAAGAGTTCAACTAAAGTGAAACCTTTTTGATTTGTCATTGTCTCACCTCCTTCCTTTTTTGCACAAATTCCTTGCGCGCTATACTCATAGTAATCAAAGTTTAGAACCCAAGGACAAAAATAACATAGTTAGTATAGCATATTTTCTGGCTAGCGTCCAATAGCCCGAGACTACCTATTTAAATTACGAAATTGAGATTCTTCAGCTTCGCTTCAGAATGACAAATGGAAGTAGGTTCAGAATGACAGAGTGGCTAGCCTCACTATAGCGCGTGTGTCATCCTGAGTGGAGCGATAGCGGAATGAAGGATCTCGAGATCCTTCAGCCGATTCCGCCGGCCGGCGGAAAGCGAAAGGTTATTTCGTAATTCAAGGTAGTTAAAAACTGCCGGCCAAATTATACAGCGGCAAAATTATCGCCGACACCATAACCCCCACCGCCACACCCAAAACCACCATTATCAGCGGCTCAACCAAAGTAGACAAATTGCTCACCAAATTTTCCACCTCCCGACTGTAAAACGCCGCCAAGCGCTGCAAAATTTCTTCCAGCCGGCCGGTTTTCTCGCCCACCACCATCATCTGCGAAACCATCACCGGCATCACCTCCGACTGCAAAAAAACCGTGGACACTGAATTGCCCTCCTCCACCTCATGAATCGTGCGCTTAATCAAATCTTGAAAAACCGAATTGCCCACCACCCCCGACACCACCTCCAAGCTTTTGGTTAGCGGCACGCCGCCCTGCAACAAAGTCGCCAGCGACCGGGCAAAACGGACCAAATAAATTTGCCGGTAAATCCGGCCAAAAATGGGAATTTTCAATTGCCAGCGATGCCACAGCAATCTGCCAACCTCGGTCCGAACAAAAACTCTGATGCCGCCAATCACCCCCATTACAATTAATATTATCAACCACCAATAATTCTGCATAATATTACTGGTGCCAATAAGCAATCGGGTCGTAAACGGCAATTTAGTATTGGTGTCCTGTAAAATCGTAATCAGTTTTGGCAAAACAAAAACCATCATTACGAAACCAACAATAATCAAGCCGCCAACAATAAAAGCCGGGTAAATCATGGCGCCGTGAATTTTACTCGTCAAGTCGTGATTCTTTTCCGCCTCATCCGCCAAATAATTTAACGATTCCTCCAATTTGCCCGAAGTTTCGCCGGATTTAATCATATTCACGTAAAATCCGGAAAAGGCCTCGGGATACTTAGCCAAGGCGCCGGACAATTTGGCGCCGCCTTCCACCTCATCAGCCACATCCGAAACTATCACGCGCAAAGTATCATTCTCCGTTTGTTTAACTAAAATGTGCAAACTTTCCAACAACGGCACGGATGCCGAGGCCATAACGGCTAACTGGCGGGAAAATATTACCAGGTCTTTTGACTTGATGCGGTTAAAAAGTTTAAGTGACGCCTGCAAAAAACTGCCGGCCGCGCGCGCTTCCACCGACACCGGCGTTAACTGCTTTTCCGCCAAAACTTCCAACGCCAGACTTTCCGAAGCGGCTTCCACTACTCCCGATTGATCTTGGCCTTTATAATCTTTGGCGTGATAATCAAAAAATGGCATAAATTAAGAGCGCTGGAGTAAAGCTTTAAACAATTCCAAATCGTGCGCGTACTTGATTGCTATTTCCTGCATAATTTCACCGGTTTGGGTAAGTTGGGCCAAGGCAAAATCAAACGGCATCATACCCTCGGCGCGCGATGTCTGCAATAAATTATTAAGGCGGTAATATTTACCTTCTTGAATAATTGATTTTACCGGCGGGGTGTTAAGCAATAATTCCGGCACCAATACCCGGCCGCCGCCGACGCGCGGAATTAATTGCTGAAAAGATATAGCCAACAAAGCGTCGGCCAGCCTGGTCCGCGCACTGTCCTGATCATCCGGTTTATATTGCCCAAGCAAACGTTCGATAGTTTTAACTGACGAATCTGACTCGGTTACCGCCAAAACTAACTTGCCGCCTAAGGCCAAATCAATCGCCTGATTGATTATCTGGCCGCTCGGCAAACGCGACAACGCTATCACATCGCAATCCTCATTCGGCAAGTCGCTAACCGCCTCTTCCCAACTATTAACGTCCTGGCCCACTTCTCTTTGATCTAACAGGCTTTTATCAGCTAATAAAGCGTATTCAATCGGTTCTTCAATGGTTACAATGTGACGCGCCTGGCGATGGTTAATTACTGACAGCAGACTGGCCACCGTCGTGCTCCGACCGGAACCGAACGGCCCGGTTATCAAAATTAAACCATGCTGACGGCTGGTTAATTTGGCCAACGCCGGCGGCAAACCTAAATCAACTGTTGTTTTAACCGAACTGCCGATAAAACGCATAGTTAATTCCGGTAAACCATGCTGATAAAAAACCGACACCCGCAGGCGTAAACGGTTGGCAAAATTATAACCAATGGTTATTTGTTTTTGCTGTTCCAAAATTTGACGTTGCTGGGGTGTCAGTAAATAAGCCAGTATCGCCTCTAAAAAATCAGCGGAAACAGTCGCCTCGTCGCTTTCAACCGACAACTCGCCGTCGCGGCGCGCCACCGGCTGGGAACCGGCGCGTAAATATAAATCTGACACCGCTTGCGCAGCCAAATTAGTCAGTATTTTTTGAAAAATCGCAACTTCGGTAGCTGACATAATAGGAAATTTAAAATGTAAATATCAAAGATTAAAATTATTTTTTATTCTTGAGAGTCAATATACTGGAAGCTAAAATATTAGCTAATTCTATTAATTCAGCCAAAAGACGGTTAACTTCTTGTTTATTGCCTTTATTAGTGTCTCTTAGAAGTGTTAGCCAGACTTTTGATTCATTAGCTGATTTTAATGAATAAGTGAAAAAATTAATAAAATCCTTCTTGGAGCTAGCCGAGTTGGCTTCTATATAATTGGCTAATATGCTAGTACCGCTCCGTAATAACTGTTTACCAATCACTTCACTCACAACTCCTTTAGGCAATGAATCAATGAATTTAATTAAACTTAGAGTAAATTTATAAAGCCGTTGTTTAAATTCATTTTTAAATTTTAATTTGTCATTTTCCATTTTGATTTTTACATTTTGCATTAATTATTATTGCCCATAAATAATGTTTAAATGTTCTTTTGTTCCAGTGCTTAAGTGATAAAGTGTTTAAGTGTTTAAGTGTTCCTTCTACTCTATCAACGATTTTACCTTAGCTACCACCTCCGACGGTAAAAAATGGGCCTTAATTAAGTAAGCCGCCGCGCCCAATTCATGGGCGCGAGCCACATCAGCTTGAATATGAGAGTTAGTAAGCATAATCACCGGAATGTTTTGAGTCAACACCTCGGCTTTAAGTTCGGCTAATACTGTAAAACCGTCTTTTTTAGGCAAACCAATATCCAGCAAGACCACGGCTGGCATTGCATCTTTTATCAAACTAACCGCCCGTTCACCATCTTCCGCCACCTTAACCGTAAAACCCTCATTAGTAAGCTTAGTTTGGTACAATCGCCGTAAAAATTCATCATCCTCTACCAAAACTATAATTTTATTGGTTGACATATAATATTGACTTTCAGGACCAGTCAGGATCAGAATGACGGAACGAAAAAGTCTTTATTTAGTGGCAAAGGCGTAAGTCCTAATAATATTTAATCATTAGTGGCGGTTAATACCTCCTCCAAGGTTGTCAGACCTTGTAAAACCTTTAACAGTCCGTCTTGTTTCATTGATACCATTCCTTGACGATGCGCCTCGTCCCTGATCGCCTGGTAATTGGGCCCCACGGAAAGTATCGCCTGCAATTGAGGCGTATTAGCCAAAGATTCGGCAATCACGGTACGGCCGTGATAACCGGTAAAGTCACAGCGATTACAGCCGGCGCCTCGTTTAAACACCCATTTGTCATTCAGGACCGTAGCTTTGACATCAGCCGGCAATAAATTTAACTCGGCTTTCATCTGGGCCAACAAATTGTCTGGCACTTTTACTTCCTGGGAGCAAAAACGGCAAACTTTTCGCACTAATCGCTGTGCGACCACAATATTGAGAGTTGACGCCAGCAGAAAAGGCTCAATATGCATATCAACCAAACGAGTTATGGCGCCAAAGGCATCATTAGTGTGCAGAGTGGACAACATAACATGTCCGGTTAAGGCGGCGTGAATGGCCAACTCGGCCGTTTCGGTATCACGAATTTCACCGACCAAAATGATATCCGGGTCCTGCCGTAAAATGGAACGCAACCCCGACGCAAAAGTATAGCCGGCATCCGGATTGACCTGCGACTGGTTAACTCCCAACAAATAATATTCAATCGGGTCTTCCAAAGTAATAATATTGACGCCTTCCTCGTTCAAAATATTAAGCGCCGCGTACAAGGTGGTTGATTTACCCGAACCGGTCGGGCCGGTAACCAAAAACATCCCCTGCGCCTTTTTTAAACCTTCCTGAATCAATTTTAGGGTGTTGCCCCAAAAACCCAATTCTTCCAAAGTCTTAAGGCCGGTTGAAACATCCAAAATACGCATCACCACTTTCTCGCTGCTTAACAGCGGCATCGTCGAGACCCGTAAATCAATCGGCCGACCCGACACGATAACTCTAATGCGTCCGTCCTGCGGCGTCCTGGTTTCATCAATTCTCATATTAGCCAAAATCTTAACGCGCGATATAATGGCGGAGTGGATGTAACGCGGCAAAACTATGGAAGTATGCAAAATGCCATCAACCCGGAAGCGGACCCGGCTATCCCCCTCCATTGGTTCAATATGAATATCCGAAGCGCCGCCTTCCACGGCGTGCCGTAAAATAACCGCCACCATCTTAGCCACCGGCGCCGCCTTTACCACCTCTTCCAGTTTGCCGGAATCTTCGCTCTCGGCGTCAGACGGCTGTAATTCATTTTTGCCCTGAAATTTATCCTCGGCCAGGGTTAGCGCCGCTTTAACCTCGCTTTTTAAACTGCCATAGCGTTTGATTCCATTAATGAAAGAATCCTGACTGGTAACAAAATAATGAACCTTCCAATTGTGCTCACGGGCGATAAATTCAATCGCCTCAATCGCCTTATAGTTGCCGGGGTTAACCAGCGCGACCGATACTTCCCTCTCGTTACGCTCAAACAAAACAATTTGATAATTCTCGGCAATCTCCTGCGGTATAAGTTTAATCACGTCCAACGGAATATTCCGGTCGGTCAAATCAACATAGGGCATATTATAAAGCTCGCTTTTGGCTGAATACAAGTCCTTACTGGCTATCAAGTCGCGTTTCAGCAAAATGTCTTCAAGCGGCTGACCAGCGGCTTGAGCTTCACGAACCAAAGACTTGGCCTGCTCCGAGCTAATTAACTCACGGGCCAATAATATATCAATTAAGGTGGGGCTGTTTTTTCTTTTAGGCATGAAGTGGTGCGAGTTCGTTATTGAATACCGGACGGCGTCAAAATGTGAAGACCGGCAGCCAAACCGGCAGTGGTACCTTCCAAATAAAAGGTCACCGTATAATTTGTGACGCTAGCCGCGGTCGTAAAAGCGTAATTGCAGACAGCCGAGCTGGAAGAAGTGCAGAGCGCGGTTCCTAAGGGGTCATTAAGGCCGCCAATGTTTATCATAAAATCAGCCAAACCGGCGGCCCCGGTACCGGTACAAGCCGACACCGCGGTGTCAATAGCCGCGCAGCCAGAAGGTTTATAACCAAGGGCGGGATTTTTATCATTAAATAATTCAATAGCGGTTTGCAACTGTTTCATCTCGGCCACGCGTTTGGAATCACGAGATTTCTGCCGCGCCGCGTTTAAGGCCACGACCGCCAAAGTTGATAAAAGAGCAATGATAGATATGACTACCAACAACTCCACTAACGTAAAACCTCTTTGTAATTTAGGCATAGGGTTTAGATTAATTAAGTTAATAAATTATTTTTTTTTAATGAGCGAATTCAAATTAACCAAGGGCTCAAACGGGTTAAGCCGGCCCAGTTCTTTGGTTCGCAGCGGCACTTCACCGAAAATTTGCAAATTCTTGAATTGCGGATTATCCAGCAAATCAGTGGGTAACTTAACGGTTGACCCCGCTACGGCATTGTTGCCGGCATTGGGCAGCGGCATTGAACCAACTTTGTTACCCAACCCGACCAGTGGCGGCGCCGGGAGCGGCTTAGATCCAAAATTCACATACAGCAACCCTCCTATTATAATCCAAACCAACGCAATCGTGCCAGACAAAATGGCAACTTTCTGGCGGCTTAATTTTTTTCGGGCTAGCATAAAGCAACAATATTAATTGGCCGGTAAATAAGGACTGGCTAAGTTTATAATATAACCTCGTCGGGACTCGCTGGCGCTGCCACTGCCGTAATTAAAAGCCACCCCGGTGACCGAGAGTAAACGCAAACTATTCTCCACATCGGCGATGAAAGTTTTAAGTTGAGTGTAACTGCCACTGGCCAACGTCAAATTAATATTCAACAGTTTCGGACCCCTGTCACGGGTAATTGCAGCGCCGCCGCTGATATCGCTATTGTTTACAAAGCTGATAGCCGCGATATCAATCTGATTTTTTTTGGCAATCCCCTCCAACTGGGCGACTAAATTGGGCAAATCCTGCCCTACTGGCAAAGTTATTTTAAGCCGCTCCGTCTGGTCTTGATTTACAAGCGATATTTGCTTATTAATCTCCGTCAGAGTCGCTATATCATTCTCCACCCGCTGACGCGGACCATTGAATGATTCCAGGGGAGGCACGACGGACATTTTCTGCTCTAAGGGCCGCCAGACCGCCAGCCAGCCAAACAGCAAAATAACCAGAGCGCCGGCGCCCGCCAATAACCAACGCTGTTGGACCCAAAAATTCAACCGGGGTGAGGAGTCATTGCGTGGTAAGGCCATAAAATTATGGATTAACTGGCGCGGGATTAAAAATTACCGGTTTAAAAGTTAACGCTAGGGAAAAGGCCACGCCGGCCGCCTCACCGCCCGCGCCGCTAATCTGCTGCAAGTTGCTCACCTGAACATCCAAGACTTCGGGCGCCAACTCAAAGGCCCGCATCTGCCGCATAACCTCGGTATAATTTTCACCCCGGCCCTGCAAGGCCAACTTGCCCGAGCTGTCAGCGGCGAAGGAAGTAAAATAAACCGCTACGACTGAATTCTTTTCCAACCAATTAAATAAGGGCAACCAACTTTTCTTGACCGCTAACAAATCGCTGACCGTCTGCAACCTTGTACCCAACGACAGATTAGTTTCCGACTGCTGGCGCAAATTTTCCAATTGCTGCTGCCGGGCATTAATGTCAGTTTGGGCTTTGTCAAAAGCTGACTGTCTTTGCAAAAGATAAAAATTAGACAGGCCATAAACCACTGCCACCGCCGCCAAACTGGCCAACCAAACCGCCGCCACCAACCGCTTGGCCGGACCTGATGGCTGAACCCGTTGACTAAACGGTATCAGGTTAACATCAACCAGCTCGCTGCCGGCGGCGCCGGCGGCGGCCGGCTGACTAAGTCCGGGCAAAACTGGCGGAATTGACAAAGTTGACCGACCAACTAACTTAGGGAGCGAGCCATCAACTTTGGCAACTGCCTCCCCTTTAATTTTATCCGACGGAACGCCTTTGGCAACATAATGGTTCTGACTATTCTGGTAGGCCGGTATCGGTTCGGGTGATTTAAACGAGCCGTTAGCCTTATCACCCTCATTATCAGGGCGCGCGCCCAAGGCCGGGGCGGCCAAACTAGTTTTAATCGGCTCCACCGCCGCGGCCGCTGATTTAGCCGTTGCCACTACCTCCGCCTCTTTGGCGATTTTAGCGCTAGCTTGGTTGGTTGGGCCGAACACCGGTTGAATTGGCCTAGCTTTTTTAATCCACCGCTGGAGCAGCCTTTGCCACCACGTCAGCGCTTTACCGCCTGACGGCTCCACCGCCTTAAATTTCGGTTTTGAATACTCCGTAGGGGAGGCGGATGGTGTAATCGCCTGCTTTATTTTGCGCTCCCGTTCCCGCAAGTCATTGGGCAGTAAATTGATATCGTCAAACATAAATTTAAATAATTTCACGCATGGCTAAACCAATGGCGCTGGAAAATTGCGGACCAATTTCGTCAAGAATCGGCTTCATATCCAGCGGATAGCTTATCCGCGCCCAGGGATCGCCAATATAAACTCGCAACTGGAAAATGCTCTCCAAATAATCGGTCAAATGCGGTAAAAACGACGAACCGCCCGTCAAAATAATCTTTTCAATCCCGTGGGGCGACTGACCTTGATAAAGGTTAAAAGTATATTTAATTTCATTTATAATCGGCCCAATTGATGTTTCTATCGTCTGGGGAATACTGCCGCTGCCGCCGCTGGAAATATTTAAACCGATATCTCGCTTAAACTGCTCGGCGCGCTTAATATCTATGTTCAGACTGCGCGCGATAGCCTTGGTTAAGGTGAATCCGCCAACATCAATGCTTCGATTTAAAATCGGAATGCCCTGTTCAATCACGCAAATATCCGTTCCGACAGCTCCCAAATCAACAATCATTACATTGGTTTTGGCTCCGCCCAATAAACTTCTTTCCAAAGCAAAAGCCTCGGTTTCCAAACTCAACAAATCTAAGCCGGCGCGACGAAAAATATCCAAATATCTTTTTACCACATTCTGCGGCGCCGCCGTCAATAAAACTCGTATATTATTACTGTTAGTGTCGGCCTTATCGCCTTGTTCATCATTAAGAATTTTCCAATCTAAAGTCATCTCGTTGATTGGCAGGGGCACGAATTTGCGCGCCTCCCAAGCCACCGCTGAACCCAACTCTTTTTGCGACATTGCCGGCAAACTTATAACTGAACTAAAAACCACAAATGTCGGTAGGGCTGAAACCGTGCGCTTGGCCTTTATATTAGCTCTCTTAGCAACTTCCTTGATCGTCGCCACAATGCGGCCAATATCCTGTTCGGAATCAACTTTCGTGAAATCCTTAGTATTTTCCGCCCGTCCGTAAGTTACCAGCCGCGGTGTGCGATTGGCCCCAGCTTCCAACTCCACCATTTTAATGCTGGCGGTGCCAATATCAACTCCCAAGTAGGATTTTTTTCTGCCCCATGAACTAAAAAAACTCATAAACGATTCGCAAATTTTTGTTTATAATTGATACCATTAAGCTTTATTATGAAACTTATCAACCAATATATTATAGCACAAAATAGTTTGTTAGTGAAGCTCTATAACGCCACCCCCGCCCAAGGTGGGCAGGCCGCGCTAAGTGGGGCAGGCCGCGTCCCGCCCCTTTTATACATCGTCTAGAGCATTCGGCAAGGGCTTTGTAAACCCCGTTACACCCCGTCCTGAAGGACGGGGCATTTTGGGGGAAGATTTTTAATTTCCCATTCACTCTGTTAGAAGTCTCCACCGGTGGTGGAGTATCCCGATAGCCATTGGGATTACTTCTAACGGGGCATTCTGGGTGTAACGGGGTAAACTATGGTATGTTAAACAGCCAAGCCGGCAAGGTGCGCAACAAATTGGCAAAGCCCGGCGGAGTGTTAACAATTATTCGGCCATCCATAATCACTTTTTCCGCTGGTTCATTATTGGCGCTATAAGTCCTTTGCCAGTTAATTTTCTTAGCAATCAATGGCCCATAAATATTTAACTGCCCGCTGCCGCTACCGGTGTCAAACATTCCGCCGCCCGACTGGTCGCCAGCGACATAAATCGCGCCGACGGTGCGGGCGACACTGCTGGCAACCGTAACGCTCCCCCGCACCAGCCAACCAACCGAGGCGATATTGCTAATACTGCCTTGATACGGCCCGGCCTCATAACTTGAATCAGCGTTAAAGGTTAAATTTCCGTCCACAATTATAAGACCCGCTCCGCCCTGACTCCCCGAACCATTTTTAAATGTAATCGGCTCGTCAATATCTAAATTACCTTTAAAATAATAAACTCGCCGGTTTAGACGATCATTGCCGCCTTGATTTAGGCTGTCACTGGCCGCCGTCGTCTGCCCGAGAGAACCCCAGACCTTAACGGTGTAACCGTAAATGTCAGTATCCCCGTTGGCTACCAGCGAACCGTTGGCTTTATGAATTAAACTGTAATAATCAAAGGTTCCATCCTGCGGCCGGTCGGATGTGGAAATAGTGGGATAAGGCACTGCCCCAAAATTTGGCCTGATGTAATCCACTTGCGGCGCGATAAAATTCTCTATTACTTTTAATTGCGTGTTGGTGCCGCCGCCTAAAATTAAATACTGGCTGTTAAAACTTCCACTGGGCGGACTATGCTCGGCCCGCACATTGCCGCTGGAATAAATATCACCGTTTTGCGTGGCCAAATAAGGCCGATTGCAAGAAGTTACTAAATTATAAGTTATTTGATAACCGGTTTTTCTACAGCCGCCAACTTTAAAAGTTAATGTATTGTCGGCGGCCGGCAATAAACCGCTCAATGGAACGGCCGGACTAAATTCACCATTGTCCAAGCTGCCGCTATATTTAGCTTCAGCGGCCGCATTGGCTTGCACTGACGGATTCTTGGTTTTGGGGTTCCCGCACATACCCTGAAATATGACCTGCGGCGGTAATATTGAATTATCAATTGAACCCTGGTCAATTGTCATATTTATAACTTCATTGTCGTTGGCCGTACCAAAACCGCTCGTGGGAAACTGCTTAATATCAGTGTGGTCAATCGCAAAAGTGCTGGAATCGCCGCCAACCACGGCATCGTAGCCATCAGACACCACCACTACTAAATATAAATTAGTCGCCGCTGGCACACAGCTCGTGTCCCAAACATAAGAGCAATTCCAGCCGCTGCTGTTGGCGACGCCGCTGCAATTACCGCTGGTCGTAAGCGGCAGGCTGTTAACTTTTGTGGCTCCGACCAGACTATTAGGGCTGGTATTGTAATAGAGGTCAAAGGTTAATGCTTGGTCATTATTATTATCGCTAGCTTGCCAACTTACGGTAGCTTGTTTATTCACTGTCGTAGGATTGATTCCACCGCTGGTTGTCTGCGGCACATTATTAACAGTAAAACTCCGAATCGGACTTCTAATCGGCCGCTCCGGGTAAGTTGGTTGCCCAGTGGGCGTATCGTCAGCCCACACTTGCCACCAATATTCAGTGCCGGGGGTTAATACTTTGCTCTGCGGCGGGCCATAGGAAATAAATTGACTGCCGCCGATTACGGTAATTGAACCGTCATAATCAGCCGGATCATTAATGGTGGCGTCAGGCGAAATAAATACTTTATAAGTGACACTGTCAGAATCACCGCCGTACCAAGAAAAAACCGGCGTTACCGAAACGTAACCGCCGTCGGCTGGCGCTGGATTATAAGGAATTTGCGGCGGCGGATTAATGATAATAGTGTAATTATAGGTTGTAACTCCGCTATTATTTCCGGCCCCGTCGCAAGCAATCACTTTCAGAGTCGTGGTGGTGGAAATATTAGTCGGGTTAGTGAAAGCCGGTGAGGCGCAAGTGGGGTCGCTGGGCGGCGTGGGCGCGGAAGTATAACGCACTGTCACGGTAGTGGTGGGAGAACCAGCGTCAGTGGCACTGCAGGAAACACTTTGGGCTGAACTGTATGTGCCGGTACCGGGGTTGCAGGTCGGGGCGTTAGGCGCGGTCTTGTCCACCACCACATTGGCTGACACCGGACTGACAGCAGACAATCGGCCCACATTATCATAAGCGTAAACTTGATATTGATAAGTGCCGCTGGCCAAAGCCGGCGCCGGCGACCAAGAGTTAGTCGCGGTACTGGGCGGAGAAGCCACTTGGAAAGCGCCGCCATTTAAAGATTGATAAACCAGGTAGCCGGCTAAACCGGATTGGGTATCAGTGGACGCGGTCCAGGTGCAAGAATGAGCGCCGGTGTTGTTGGGGTTAGGACTGCAGGCCGGTTGGCCCGGGATAGTGGGATTAGTGTTGTCGTATTGATAAGCTAACGAAGGCCCTTTGGTGGAAGAGTTATTCAATGTGTCTTTAGCCCACAAATATAAAACGTGCGAGCCAGCTGGCGATGATATCACTGTGTTATTGGTATAAACCGTACCCACGGTTTCACTGGCCGCGGCGTCCCAATTGTAGCGAGCTTGCGCAACGCCTTGCGGATCGGATACAGTCAAAGTAATGGCAGTAGCAATTGCTTGCCAACCACCAGAACCATTGGGAGTGTAGTCAAGAGTGGGGCCGGTGGAGTCAAAAGTATAAGTGTATGTCACCACCGCGCTATTATTTCCGGCCCCGTCGCAAGCCATCACTTTCAGAGTCGTGGTGGTGGAAATACTAGTCGGGTTAGTGAAAGCTGGTGAGGCGCAAGTGGGGTCGCTGGGCAACGTGGGCGCGGAAGTGTAACGCACTGTAACGGTAGTGGCGGGAGAACCAGCGTCAGTGGCACTGCAGGAAACACTTTGGGCTGAACTGTATGTGCCGGTACCGGGGTTGCAGGTCGGGGCATTAGGCGCGGTCTTGTCCACCACCACATTGGCTGACACCGGACTGACAGCAGACAATCTGCCCACATTATCATAAGCGTAAACTTGATATTGATAAGTGCCACTTGCCAAAGCGGGCGCCGGCGACCAAGAGTTAGTCGCGGTACTGGGCGGAGAAGCCACTTGGAAAGCGCCGCCATTTAAAGACTGATAAACCAGGTAACCGGCTAAACCGGATTGAGTATCAGTGGACGCGGTCCAGGTGCAAGAATGAGCGCCGGTGTTGTTGGGGTTAGGACTGCAGGCCGGCTGGCCCGGGATAGTGGGATTAGTGTTGTCGTATTGATAAGCTAACGAAGGCCCTTTGGTGGAAGAGTTATTCAATGTGTCTTTAGCCCACAAATATAAAGTGTGCGAACCAGCTGGCGATGATATCACTGTGTTATTGGTATAAACCGTACCCACGGTTTCACTGGCCGCGGCGTCCCAATTGTAGCGAGCTTGCGCAACGCCTTGCGGGTCAGTAACCGACAAAGTAATGCTGGTAGCGCTGGCTTGCCAACCACCAGAGCCATTGGGGGTGTAGTCAAGAGTGGGGCCAGTGGAATCAAACTGATAAGTATAAGTTGTCACGGCGCTAAAGTTGGCAGCAGCATCGCAAGCAATCACTTTCAGAGTCGTGGTGGTGGAAATACTAGTCGGGTTAGTAAAGGCCGGTGAGGCGCAAGTGGGGTCGCTGGGCAACGTGGGCGCGGAAGTGTAACGCACTGTAACGGTAGTGGCGGGAGAACCAGCGTCAGTGGCACTGCAGGAAACACTTTGGGCTGAACTGTATGTGCCGGTACCGGGGTTGCAGGTCGGGGCATTAGGCGCGGTCTTGTCCACCACCACATTGGCTGACACCGGACTGACAGCAGACAATCTGCCCACATTATCATAAGCGTAAACTTGATATTGATAAGTGCCACTTGCCAAAGCGGGCGCCGGCGACCAAGAGTTAGTCGCGGTACTGGGCGGAGAAGCCACTTGGAAAGCGCCGCCATTTAAAGACTGATAAACCAGGTAACCGGCTAAACCGGATTGAGTATCAGTGGACGCGGTCCAGGTGCAAGAATGAGCGCCGGTGTTGTTAGGGTTGGGCGTGCAGGTCGGCTGACCTGGCGCTGTCGGATTAGTGTTGTCGTATTGATAAGCTAGCGAAGGCCCTTTGGTGGAAGAGTTATTAAGGTTGTCTTTAGCCCACAGGTACAAGGTGTGCGAACCAGCTGGCGATGATATCACTGTGTTATTGGTATAAACCGTACCCACGGTTTCACTGGCCGCGGCGTCCCAATTGTAGCGAGCGGAAGAAACACCTTGCGGGTCAGTAACCGACAAAGTAATGCTGGTAGCGCTGGCTTGCCAACCACCCGAACCATTGGGAGTGTAGTCAAGAGTGGGGCCGGTGGAGTCAGCTGTGATAATGACTACTACTGGATCAGAGGCAGTTGACTGATGTCCGGCTTCGTCATAAGCATAAACGCGAATGGTAAATGTCCCGGCGCTCGCCCAAGTATGACTAGCCGCTACCTCTGTGCCCGACGCCACTGTGCCGCTAGCTGGCACTCTGGTATCAACTGAGCCATCGCCCCAACTATAAATATAATAAATTGGGTCATTTTCCGGGTCATCGGCGCGCGCGTACAACTCGCAAGACGTATTTACTAATCCGGAATAACCAACACACGATGGCGTTTGCGCCGACGCGTTATTAACCCAGCCAACTATTCCTAAACCAACAGCCGCCCCAATTAATACCAATTTTTTCTTATAATCATTCATATTTATTTAATAGGCGGGTCAAAAAATTTTTGATATTCTACGCGGCTGGCGTTTATTTCTTTTAAATCGCGCATATCAACTAAAGATAGCACTGATACGGTTTGGCCGGCCTGTATTTTTGAAAACTCAACCGGGACTCTTTTTATAACTTGTCCGCCATTTTGCAAAATTTCATCCAGCTCTCTGGTTATAAAATTAGGAACCTGAATCTCAATAATGGCCGTGGTCGGGCCGACTATTACTTTTATATTCTCCTTATCCGACCCATCAAGCCTAGCGGTTCTAAAATCAAAACCTTGGCCTTTTATAAAAATCACCTCACCGGTTCGCAGGTAAACTGGCTTATGTAAAGCAACCGGCTGCTCAACTCTGGGGGGCACATAAGAAATGTCGGCTTCACCCACGTAAACATAAAAAAATTTGGTTGCTAATAGGCCCGCAACTATTAACACCAAACCGAATATTACTAATATAACTTGGCGGTTTTTTAAATAAATCCTAACTTTCACATTCCCTTAATATTACCTAAGGTTAGGTTTGGCCGGCTCTTTATTATTCACGGTGAATGTCCAGCTTGAATCATCTGTAATATTATTGGCATTATCAGTACAAGCCAGACGAACGATATGAGAGCCATTAGCCAGTAATTTAGTAGTATTATCAACCTGAAATTGAGTAACTTGACCAAATGTCTGCATCAGTTGATTATCAAGATAAACCAAACAATTTTGTATGCCGGCCAGACTGTTAATGGTTGCCTTAAAACTGGGGCGCAGCAAATTGGTTATGCCGGTGCCGCTCACCCATTCTAACTGCCCGGTTGTTAATGATTTAGTAAAAATATATTTATTGGGAAATTGAACACCGGTGGTATCATTCACTACTTTTATTGCTCCACTTTCAGTGCCATAGCGTCCGGAATTATCAACCACATGAATTCCGTACCAATAAATTCCTCCGGCGGGATTATTACTAACTCCAGTTGTGGCTGGGTTGATAATAACTGACCAAGAACCGGGACTGCCGCCATTATCCGGCGCGCGCCAAACTTCATAGTGGTTAACCCCGGAATTAACAGCGCCGCCAGTATCAGAGCCAGCAAAGGTGATGGTTACACTGCCATTGGTTGTACGCGGCTGAACATCAAAACTATTAACCGTTGGGTTAGCGTTATCAGTTTCACCGCAGGATTGACTTAGCGTTTGCGTATCCGCGGGTGAGGTCGTATTATAATAAGTTCGGGTTATGGTCCGGTTTTGCGCGCCAGTGCGGGTATAAGTTGATTGATTCCACGCGCCAAAACTGCCGCATACTCCCCAAGCGCTGTAATCATAATGAACATAAGCTGTAACTGCGCAAGAACCAGGGTTGCCAGCGTTGTCAGTAACATTAAAGGTATAAGCCCCCGAACCAGTGACGGTTTGATTAGATGGATTCCCTGTACAACCAGCGCCGCCAGTATCAGAGCAAACTGCCGAGGCTACGGTGCCGTTGGTACCGCCTAAAGAAGCGGTGCAAGTGGGCGGGGTAATATCCTTGACACCCCAGGGCTGACTAGGATTTTCAGTAGAATAAAGATTCACATTATTAACAGCATGAATACCATAATAATATTTACCTCCTGATGCGGGAGTATCTAACGAGGGTGAAGTGGCATTATTATTAATTATTAACCAGACGCCCGGCGCGCCGCTAGAATCCGGCGCCCGCCAAATTTCATAACGCGCCAACCCACTTTCATTATCAACCGCGTTAGTCCAAGACAATGAAAATGAATTATTAGTAAAGGCCGGCGTGACGGTTAGAGTAACTTGGCTGGGCGGAGTGGTGTCAATGTAATAGCTAACTAAACCGGACGCACCATTATTATTGACATTGTCCACACCATAAGCCGAAGCTGTCTGGCCGCCAGAACCGACCGCTTGATTATTGCAGATAAAAGTAATATTGCCAGTGGTGCTGGGTGTAAAAGTGTAAGCCGCGCTTGTGGTACAACGGGAATAATATCCCAACAAACCTGATTGGCTGTCCGACATGCTGCCGCTGATAGTAACACTGCCGGTAGTCCAACTGACGGGAGCTGCCGACAGACTAGGGGTGGATGGCCCTTGATTGTCATATTGATAAAGGCCGATCGGGCCAGCAGTATTAGTTTGGTTAACGCTGTCTTGGGCCCAGGTGTAAAGATAATGACTGCCAACGGGCGATGAAATAACCGCACCATTAGTGTACACCGTGCCAGTCGACGGGCCGGCGGCGTTATCCCAATTGTAACGGGCCGAAGTTATACCGTTGGCTGATGAAACTCCCAAGGTGACTGAAGTGACCGCTGCTTTCCAACCGCTGGACGATGTCGGCGTAAAACTGAAACTTATCGGATTGGTGCCGGAAATATTATAATTATAAGTTTTTAAGCTGCTGGCGTTGCCGGCAGAATCGCAAGTTATAATTTTGACAGTGGTATCAGAATAGTAAGTCGTGGAATTAACAAAGTTAGCTGAAGCGCAAGTCGGATTAGTGCCATTAACGGTGTGACGGGTGGCGACGCTAGTCTGGGGCGAACCTTGATCAGCCCCAGCCGAACAATTAACCGTCACACTGGGAGAATATGAGCCACTGCCCGGACTGCAGCTTGCTTGGTTGGGGGCCGTGGTATCTTTAGTTCCTTTTTGCGCCGAACTTTCCGTGGAATATAAATTAACATTGTTAACCGCGTGCACCCCATACCAATAAATACCAGTGGTTGGATTATCAGTGGCGCTAGTGGCTGTACCGACATTGCTCACCAGGCTCCAAGTGCCGGGCGTACCGCCGCTGTCAGGCGCTCGCCATAATTCATAGTGTTTAATACCACTTTCATTATCAACCGCGTTAGTCCAAGACAATGAAAATGAATTATTAGTAAAGGCCGGCGTGACGGTTAGAGTAACTTGGCTGGGGACTGTGGTGTCAATATAATAGCTAACTGAACCGGACGCACCAGCATTACTGACATTGTCCACGCCATAAGCCGAAGCTGTCTGGCCGCCAGAACCGACCGCTTGATTACTGCAGATAAAAGTAATATTGCCGGTACTGGCGGTAAAAGTGTAAGCCGCGCTTGAAGTGCAACGGGAATAATATCCCAACAAACCTGATTGGCTGTCAGATAGGCTGCCGCTGATTGTAACACTTCCGGTAGTCCAACTGGCGGGAACTGCCGTAAGTGTGGAAATGGCTGGTCCGGTTGTATCAACATTATTTGGCGGGCTGGTACAAGTTGTGGAATTACCCGCATTATCACTAATTCCCACATTACAAGTGGAACCATTAGTTGAACCGGTGGTGCAAGAGCCGCCGGAAGTGGCAATACCGCTGCCACCTAAATCAGTCGAGCCCGATAAAATAAAGCTTTGCGTTCCACTCGCCTTCCAGGGTGACGATGATGGCGACCAACTACCGCAAGCAGGCTGAATTAAATCAATAATTACTTTAATCGGCGCGCTTTCAGTGCCATAGCGTCCGGAATTATCAACCACATGAATTCCGTACCAGTAAGTGCCCTGTGTTGGCGGGTCAATATAACCAGAAGTAGCAGGATTTTTAATTGCTGACCAGACGCCCGGCGCGCCGCCAGAATCCGGCGCTCGCCAAACTTCATAGTGGTTAACCCCGGAATTAACAGTGCCGCCAGTATCAGAGCCAGCAAAGGTGATGGTTACACTGCCATTGGTGGTACGCGGCTGAACATCAAAACTATTAACCGTTGGGCTGGCGTTATCAGTTTCACCGCAGGATTGACTTAGCGTTTGCGTATCCGCGGGTGAGGTCGTATTATAATAAGTTCGGGTTATGGTTCTGCTTTGCGCGCCCGTGCGGGTATAAGTTGATTGATTCCACGCGCCAAAACTGCCGCATACTCCCCAGGCGCTGTAGTCGTAATGAACATAAGCTGTAACTGCGCAAGAACCAGGGTTGCCAGCGTTGTCAGTAACATTAAAGGTATAAGCTCCCGAACCAGTGACGGTTTGATTAGGCGGGTTGCTCACGCAACCAGCGCCGCCAGTATCAGAGCAAACTGCCGAGGCTACGGTGCCGTTAGTACCGCCTAAAGAGGCAGTACAGATGGGGGCGATGTTATCAACTAACCAAGGATAATGAGTGCATGGACCGCTAACACCTAAATTTAGGCCACAGACAGTAAAGGTATGACTGCCGGCAGTTAAACCGCTAAATGAACGCCACGTAGTCGTCAAAGTTTGATACGAACCACTATCCAAAAAGGTACCATAAGATGTGGCGTTAGTGGCCGGATCCCAAACAAAATTGGCGCTAGTGCTGTTGGTGGGATTAGCTGGATATGAAGTCAAGTTTACTCGTCCGGGCGGAGGTGATACAACGACTTGTGTATTTGAATCTGAAGTACAATGTTGCGCGTTATCACAAGAAGTTATACTTAATGTATAAGTGCCAGCAGCGCTAAATTTATAATAACCCTTAACAGTTAACGCACCTGTAGCACTAGTATTTCCCGTATCGCAAATACCTACGTTTACTGTTCCTAAAGTCGAGCCTCCTGTTATATTACAATTTGGAGCATAAAAATAATAAGTAGCGGGCGAGGCACTTATGCTCGCGCGCACTGGATCTCCTTCTGGGTCTTGCGTGCTAATTGTCCAAGTAATCTCGCAGTCTAAATTAGTTGTACAAGGATTAGGACTTACAGCGGCCTTAACAAACATTCTTGGCCAATAAAAACCAATAGCCAACAGTCCAACAAACAAAAAAACCCACCACGGCTTAAAACCTACCGGGTGAGTAGTTGCAGATTGACTATTAGGCAATGATGATTTTTGATTTTGCTTGGAAACGGTATTAGCGTAAGCCATTTTTTATAGCTAAACCATTAAAATAAGTATATCTATTATAACATACTTTTTAATTTTTAGCAAACAAAAATTTTCGGGGGCTACCTGATAGTGCACAACTGTTCGCCAGCGTTGGGTATTATATAAAACCTTAAAGCTTCACCTTACATTTATAATCATTGGATACTCCGCCGAGGCATGGCCCGAGCCATCTTGAACAATCACGTAGACCCGTTTTTCGCCGCTTTGGTCAAACTTAAAATTTGGTGTAACTTTATTGCCCGACTCAGTCTTAATCGGCGGAATTATTTCCTTTTTTGTAGTTTTATCGTAAAAATAAAATTCCACCGGGTCGCCTTCCGGATCCACCGCTGACAAAACTGGCCCGGTGCATTTTTGTCCGACTTGGCATTCGCCGGCGATCTTTTTCCCCCATTCTTCCCTGGCAACCGCGATAAATGGCGTGGGGGCTAAATTTTGATCAGGCAACAGGGCAGCGATAACTACAATTCCAACCAAGGCGAGCAAAGCCAAAATTAAAGTACCACCAATAGTGGAAACGGTGCGAGGCGACCTAGGCGTATTTGCTTCCATATTTTTATACTTAAATATAATCTGTATTAAGTATACCGCAAGCCAGATAAAAATGACAATCGGACAAATTTAGGACTTACGCGTTTGAGCCAAGTTCGAGGCAAAACCGAGCATTTGAGCAAGCCGTAGTAAAACTACGGTGAGCGAAAAGCCGAGGTTTTAACGAAGAAATTGGCCAAAGCCGCTTGAGGGGTCGGGCTGCGCCCGCCCCTAAAGCGGCAAGCGCGTAAGTCCTAACTGAAAATCAGACAAAAAAAGGGGCTCGCGACTTTTTGAGTCGAGCAAGCCCTTTGCGGTTAGGTTTTAAACCCCATATCTCTATCTGTTTGCCGCATTGCTTCGATTGGGTCCATTCCTTGAGCGAGGATACGGATTGAATCCAGATTAGGCAGTACGGCCGCGGTGCGGTAATAAAGGGCCGCCACGATACGCACCATCGACGACGCGCCCACGCCAGGTTCAAGCGAACTCTCAAACACGACGATGGGTGGAATCTCGTCGCTGAAAGAACGCGCGAGATTGACATCGTAAGTCGAAGTCACGCCGGATGGAACTAGGCGAACACGCGGCATCGTTCCGAGACGGTAGCGGAGGTCGTTGTGGTTTATGGCCTCGCGTAATTCGACACTCAAGGTGAGTTGGTAGTGGAGCAGGCTTGGTATTTGGATGACTGCTTCCACGTCAATTTCTTGATCGGGAAACAGCACGCCAAGGTCTTTGGTCACCTTCACTCGTAAATCATCGCGGACATAAAACGCATGCGCGCGTTCCGTGATGAGATAGTCGGATTCTCTGCCGTCAAACTGCGTGAGCAGGTGGACACGAACCGTCTTGGCAATATCGCGCAGTGGGTACAACAATGGAACCAGTCCCGACAGGATGCAATCGCCCATCCGGTATCTGTTTCCTTGACCAGCATCGGGAGCAGTCAACGGCGGTACTATCAGTCGCCCCTCTGGAGCGGCACCATCTTGAAGAATTACGATGCCGGGAAATGCGCGATATTGTTCTTCTACCACTTCCTTGCCCGCTGGATAAGCGTTGTCAATTATGACATCACAACTTTTTCTCCAGCTAAGCTGACTAACGCCTTGAAAGCGAACCTGTCCTCTGGCGTTCAGCTGGCGGACAATTTCACTCTCGCCCCCCGTGTGATTGGGAACCTGCACGAAAAGCTGTTTGGGTAGAGCGCATTGAAACTGCGGCAAAAACTGTCTCCGATTTAGAAGGGTTTCGAGCGTGCGGTCAGGCAACACGACGCCAACCTCTAATTTAATGTCGTTGGTTCTTTGGATCGCTGCGGCGATACGAGAACCAAGCAATCCGGCAACACCACGGATGCCAACTCGAATTTTACTTTCTTTCATTGTTTTTATCCTTTCTGAAATTTTTGATTTTTAAAGAGCAAGACTTCTGCTAACGAACTTTTCGTTAGCAGAAAACTACTCTCGAGAATTCATCAATTTGTAAGGAGCAAAAAACAAAATCGGCTCTCTTTACAGAAAGCCGATTGGAAGCGCTGGGGGTTGATTCTTTAGTAGTGTCTTATCGGTACTCCAAATCCCAAATCAGCTTTCTGAAAGAAAGCACGACAAAGCTAAAGAAATAAATCTTTGCGCTTTGGATTTTGAGTGGTAGTTTAGCCATATAATCGTTGACGTGACACTTTTGGGAAACGAAGGCGGACGGTTTAGGAACTTCGTTCAAAACAAGTTTACGCTAAATTCAGCATACGCGACCAGACAAAACTTGTCAATTTTGTGTATTAGTCAAATACATTTTGCAGTCCTGTGGATTATTATTAATAATAAAGCTGACCGGCGTTTTAAGATTAAGCCCGAAATGGGGCCTCTCGGTATTGTGCCAAAGCAGGTGTTTCATTAAACCG
>JBAZQK010000004.1:0-112683 GCA_041645215.1 Patescibacteria group bacterium
TAAAGTTTTCTGCACATCATGAACATACAAGACCCTCATTCCGGCTTTGGCGATTTCATCTTGCACGCTTTGAACCGCCCCGTCAAAGGCTTTAGTTGTAGTTATGGTATAGTCAAATTGCATAGTTTTGCATAGTTATTTTTTAATGATTTCATCCCGTTAGAAATAGGTCGCGGTCGGCCAGTGCCCTGCGAAATTAACTCCGTGAATAATTATACAACTGTGTTTTATATTTTTTAAGCCCAACTGCACCGTAACCATGATTTCTAACGGGATTCATAGCCGTTTTTTTTCCAATCAATCATGCCGCCGGACAAGTGCGCTACCTGCTTATAACCGAGTCGCGTCAATTCTCGCGCCGCTATCTCACTCATTCGACCGCTTTTGCAATATAGCACAATTTTTGCGTTCTGATCGCTCGGCAATTTATCAAGATTATTTTCAATCTTGTCATACGGAATAAAAGCGTCGGTATTTTTAATTTCTCCTTCATAGGGAATATGGACATTTACGAAGAAAAAATCTTTTTGTTTCAACATTGTGGCCAATTGCGCGCTGGTGAGCGTGGTGAAGTTCGCAACTTCTTGCTCGGGTATTTGCATTGTTTCTGGTGATGATTTTTGAAACAACAAAAAGCCGACAAAAAATATTACCGCAACAAATATGACGATGATAATTTTATTGTTCAGCCTGTTAGAAATTTGTTCTACGTCTTGCATGTTTTTATGAATGATTAACATGATCACCGGGGCCACCGCAACCATCTGACAGATTCCAGATTTCAGTTACTTGTTCACCGGTGAAGTGATACTTTTGGATTAGTAATTTACCGAGACCACCATAGACATACCAGCGCCAGCACTTGCAGCAACACGGCCCTTTTTCATTTGAATTAACCATAGCATAGTCATACGCCTTTTGTTCTTCAGGGGTAAGTTGCATATCGTAGTAGCCCATCATTGTTTGGGCCAGATTGGCATCAATATCATAAGGGTCGGGTGGAATTTCGGAAATATTACTGTATTGTTTTAGGCCCTCAACTTGCTCACGGTAACGGTGGATATCCATGGGACTACAGCATGAACCAAGCAAGCGTTCGCCGCCAGTTGAACCTACTTTGACAGCCTGCTGGAAACCGGCTGAACACGAGGAATTACCATGCCGAGCCAGCTGTGTAAATTTTGCAGCCAGAGCTGGGGTAAACAGTCCGCCCCAACTGCTCTCTCGGGGAGTAACTTGATAGCGGGTAAGATTAGGCCGCACCGAGAACCACCAGTACCAGACACCAACGTTAAGCGCGAACGCGGCCACGGCAAGCAACACCATTATAACAACGATTTTATTTTTCATAGGAAATTGTTATGTTGTCTTTATCATTCATTAAGTAACGGTCAAATTCCGTATTGGGTTCACCGTTTACCAGCATTTTGATGGTGCCACCGGGCTGGCTGCACGTTTCCAGAATGCAGGCCTGATTGAACGGCTTACCCCAGGCCTCAAAAAACTTTCCCAGCTGGATGTCATCTTGCCGCACTAAACCGGGAAACTCCATGTGGATCACGCCGTCAGCCTCGTGCGTGTGGATGAACTTATGGGTAACGCCGATACCGATGTCACGGGGAATACCGATTGGCGCGCCGTTCATGGTAATGCCAAGGTTGGCGTGCCAGTGAATGCCATTTCGGGCTATTATGTCGGAGGGCGCCGGGGACTCTTGATTAGACGAGTATATAATCAGCCCCGCCACAAGAGCCAGCCCGACCATCAGGGGCAAAACGATTTTTAAACTTCGCTTTATCCCCTGCCGCTGAACCCAGCGCCGTTGTTCATGGACGCGAGCTAAACGATTAAGTTCCCGACGTTGCTGTTTAGTTATAATTTCTGTCATAAAGATTTATTTATATTACAGCTATCAGCCGCTGGT
The DNA here is from genome assembly GCA_041645215.1 of Patescibacteria group bacterium. Lineage (GTDB taxonomy): Bacteria > Patescibacteriota > Patescibacteriia > Veblenbacterales > UBA10138 > JACRFM01. Next base: position 1,925 of record JBAZQK010000004.1, read on the forward strand.
ATTCTCCGCGCTACCATAATAATAGATAGCCAGAGCAGGCTGAAACTTAAAATTCCAAACTCTAAGCCACGCAGCGGCAAAACAATAAGGAAACTTGTAGTAACACCAAGGCCAAAGATGGCTGACAGTATAATTGAGCCGCAGGCGGTGCAACTTACACCCACTAATCCTAAAACCAAACTCAAGAGCGTACCGCCGGCTGACCGCGCCACTGTCAGACGCTGTTTAAAGTAGAAAACCAGCAAGGCAATATTAACGCCGGTTAAAATGGCAAGTATAATCGCCAACCATCTGGTGACAAACGTAAAATTGGTTTGTAGAAACTCAAAAGAGGCCGCCAAAATAGTCAGCTTGGCGCCAAGACTAAAAACCTTGGATCCCAAAATGTAACCAAGAAATGACAGATTAGGCAACCAGATAGCCAGGAACAAAAATAGTAACGCCACTAGCGAAGCCAGGGCTAGATAGTTCCAACGGCGAAATACTGTAAGCAACCCTTGGGCAGCCAATTTGACAGTGAGCTTCATTTTAACCGCCATTAAATTTACTTCAATAAACTATCAATCACGGCTTTAAGTTGGGCATACGGTACCGCGCCCGCGACTGGTTGACCGTTAACAAATGTAGTGGGAGTGCCATTTACGCCAAAACTCGTGCCTTCCTGCAGGTCAGTTTGAACATGAGCGGTAAATTCGCCGCTATCAAGGCAAGTTTTAAACTTCGCTTCCGGTAGGCCAAGTTCTTGGGCGAGCGGAACGAGCGCGTCCAGCGCGAAGCCGGTACCGTTGGACGCGGTACGCTCAAAAATTTTGTCGGTATAAGCCCAAAACTTGTCATTGCCGCCCAGTTTCCCAGCGCACTCGGTCGCTTCCGCCTCTTTTTGGGCATTGGCGTGGAACGAAAGCGGAAAGTGGCGGTAAACCCAACGAACCTGACCAGGGTACTCCTTCATAATCTGTTGCATAACCGGATGAAACCGTTTACAAAAAGGACACTCCAGGTCAGAATACTCAACCAGCGTAATCGGCGCATTATTATCACCCAAAATATGGTCATCAGCCTTAACCGGGACATTAACCTTGCTCGGGGGGGAGGAAGGTTGATTAGGCACCGTCGTGGGGGACGACGAATCACCGCCTTGAGTTACGGTTGGCGCCGCCGCTGAATTTAGAGCCAACCGGCCGGAAGAACTGTACCAAATTGCCAAGGCAAAACCAATCAAACTTATAATCGCGACGCCCGCCATCAGCCCAGTTATGAACGCCAACTGGGGCGAGGCTCCGGTCCATAAACCGGGTTTTGGCGGTAAGGACGATTGAACAATATTTGAATCTTGCAAAATAGGAGATGTTGTCATAAATAAAATAAAATTAAATAATAAAAACAGCGATTTAATTTCGCTCCCGCCAGATTAAACTAACGGTGAGCGCTTAAACGCCGGCGGCAAAAAAACTATAGGTTCTCGGGTTGAGCAAGCCTTGAGCCAAGGCTAAATTCAAAAAACTGTGTAATTTTATATCAGGATGATGAAGGCTGTAAAACTTCAAACCGTCGGCCGCCTGATCGTACAACCTTAGCGTTACAACCAAAGCGGCCCCGATGGACATCAGGACAATGGCAAAATCCCTCAACGGCGGTCGGGGTTGAGCGCTATGTGTCAGTAAATTGTAAACTGACTCTGTGCTATTATTTTGCAATTGGCAGCACTTATTACTCACGGCGACTACGGCCGAGTCAGTATATAAACCATAATCGCCGGTCATACTGTGGGACGCCATAATTTGACAGTGTACCAGCAAACCTCCAATAAAAAAGCTAAACAGCGCTACAGCCGCGATAACGGTTCTAAATTTGGCCGGATAAATTTCCATAACAATATTATATACTATAACACTAGGGAATACTATATACTATATTTCTCTAGTTGTCGTTCAGTGTCATTGGCTCATGACAGAATCGTACCCCCGTGCAGTGTCATTTTAGATGATTGAATACGCGACTTAGACCAATGTTAATATAACTGATAGACTATACACTTAATCACACTAAGTATAAAACCATTGTTATGACTGACTTTTCCCCCGCTAATCAAGGTTTTGACGGTTTAGGCATTGCGCCCAAGCTTATTGAAATTTTGGACAAATTAAAATTCGTCACGCCCACCCCCATCCAACTCCAAGCTATTCCGCTCGCAATTACGGGTAAAGATGTTATGGGTGTGGCTCAAACCGGCACTGGCAAAACTTTGGCTTTTGGCATTCCGATGTTGCAGCGCTTGGCCCAAACCAAAGGCGCCCAGGGCCTAGTGGTACTGCCAACCCGCGAATTAGCTTTGCAGATAGAAGAAAGTCTAATGAAAATTGGCAAGGGCATCGGCTTGAGAACGGCCGTGCTAATTGGCGGCGAATACATTAACAAGCAAGTCAGAGCTTTGCGCCGCAACCCGCACATTATTATTGCAACACCGGGACGATTGATTGATCATTTGGACCAAAAAAATTTAACCCTGCACAACGTTAGTATTCTGGTGCTGGACGAAGCTGACCATATGTTGGACATGGGGTTTGCTCCGCAAATCAAAAATATTTTGCGCCAAGTACCGACCAATCGGCAAACCATGCTATTCTCGGCCACTATGCCTAAAACCATTATTAATATGGCCACTAGCTGTATGAAACTGCCGATTCGGGTAGAAGTGGCGCCCTCCGGCACCACACCCGGCGATGTCAGCCATGAATTATTTTTTGTAACTAAAGCCAACAAAATTTCATTACTTAAAAAACTATTAGAAGAGTATCGCGGCAGTGTGCTGATATTCAGCCGCACTAAATTCGGCGCCAAGCAAATCACCCACACCCTGCGGAATAACGGCTTTACGGCGGCGGAAATACACTCCAACCGCTCGCTTAACCAGCGGCTGGAGGCCTTGTCTGGATTTAAACTTGGTATCTACCGCGTGTTAGTGGCGACTGATATTGCCGCCCGCGGTATCGACATTACCGGCATTGAACTGGTTGTGAACTACGACTTACCTGATAATCCGGAAGATTACGTGCACCGCATCGGCCGAACCGGTCGGGCCGGCCACAAAGGCCACGCTATTTCCTTTGCCACACCGGAACAAAAATGGGACGTTAAAAGCATTGAGCATGTTATAAAAATACCTTTGCCGGTTTCGCGCTCGCCCCATTTGGCTGGCCTGGCGTCTGAACCAGAGCCAGCGCGCACCGGCCAACGAGCGCCTAACCGCCGGCCGGATTTAGGCCGAGGCGCCCGACTGTCCAACCGCCGCTCTTTTCACCACCGCGGCCGCTAACGATAGTACTAAAAATCAGCCGTTGTAATCGGCTGATTTTAGATATCAAATTTATAGCTGGATATCCACCTTACCTTCAGCCCGAGGCTGATTCTCGCCGGCACGCCCCGCCAAAGGCGAGGCTCCGCCGAATGGCGGGCCGAGGGCGGCGGATGGGCCTTGGGCGCACACCTTTTGAAACAGAGGTGAGAATCTGCCTATGGCATGAGGCGAAAACGCCCATGGTTTTAGGCGAAGCCCCGCTAAGCGGGGCGAAGGCGGATAAATTAACCTAAATAGGACTTACGGGTTTGAGCCAAGTTCGAGGCAAAACCGAGCATTTGAGCGAGCCGTAGTAAAACTACGGTGAACGAAAAGCGGAGGTTTTAACAAAGAAATTGGCCAAAGCCGCTTGCGGGGTCGTCCCTGCGCCCGCCCTGCAAGCGGCCAACCCGTAAGTCCTACTAAACTATAACTTGTCTAAATCAACTGTGTCATCAATCCGCACTTGCGCCACAAAATCCGGAATGTGACTTACTATAATCATGGCTCCGGCAAAAGCCTTTAACGCCCGCGCAATTACCGGCAAGTGCCGCCAATTTATGTGATTAGTCGGCTCGTCCAAAATTAGCAAACCAGGCTTAAATAGAACTAAGCGGGCAAACACCAATAGTCCTTTTTGCCCTTCGGACAAACTTTTAATTTGACTCGCCAAAATTTTGCCATCCAGTAAAAATCCTGCCGCGGTGGAACGCAATAAATGTTCGTCTTTTATTTCCATAACTTCTTCTAAACTGTCGTACGCTGTTTTTTTAAAATCAAGCGTGGAAAAATCCTGCCGACAATAACCAACCCGCACGTCTTGGCCAATGGTTACCCGTTGAGCTTGCCCTAATACTATTTTCTCTAAAAAAGTGCTTTTGCCGATTCCGTTGGGGCCAGTCAGCAACAAATGCGAACCGCGACGGAGCACAATATTAACCGCCTGGCTGACGGGCTCGCCCTGCTTAATAATACCAATCTGCAATATTTCCAAAATCTTACCGTTAAAATCAAAAGCAAATTCCTGGGTGGAAATTTCAAAATTACGGATAGTTTTATCCTCGCGCCGCACCTCCACCATACCCTCCTCCATATCGGCCGCATATTCACGCATGCGCTTGGCCACGGAACGCAACTTCCCGCCTTTGTGGGCAAACACCTCGGCTTGGGCAATTTTCTTTTTTACGTCGGCCTCGGCCCGAGCGTTCAATTGGCGCTCCCGTTCAATCCGGCTGGCAATCTGCTCAACCACGTTAAAATAATTGCCCACATACTGTTCAATCTTTTGCGCATGCATATCCAAATACAACACGCCGTCAGTAAAAGCGTTTAAAAAGTCAGCATCGTGCGATATAACAATAACGGTTTTGTCATAGCTCATTAAAAAACCAGTCAAGTGGTTGATGCCGGTTTGATCAAGGTTGTTAGTTGGCTCGTCCAACAATAAAATATCCGGATCTTGCATAAGCGCGTAGGCCAATAATAAACGAGCTTGTTGGCCGCCGGAATGAGCCCGGACTTTTTTGGTTAAATCGGTTTTTAAATTAACCGCCTGTAACACGTCGCCAATATGTTTGTCCAAATTATATGGTATGTCTGTAAAAGTGGTGGCAAACCAAGCGCGCAGCGTTAAATCCAGATGGCTCGGCGCTATGACCTGTTTGGCAATGCCAATAGTGGCATTCTTAGGTGTAATAAAAATACCGCCGCGAGTCGGCGTAAGCTCGCCTAAAATAAGTTTGAACAACGAGGTTTTACCAGCCCCATTCTGGCCCATTAAGGCCACGCGCGAACCAGTGCGAATTGAAAAACTAACCTCATTCAAAATAGGTTTGTGGTCGGCGTGATTAAATACGACTTCGTCAAATCGAAGCACGACACTGTTATTTGGCATAACCATAACAGATTACGCTATATGAACTGTTTTGACAATAATTAGGACTTACGCGTTTGAGCCAAGTTCGAGGCAAAACCGAGCATTTGAGCAAGCCGTAGTAAAACTACGGTGAGCGAAAAGCCGAGGTTTTAACGAAGAAATTGGCCAAAGCCGCTTGCGGGGTCGGGCTGCGCCCGCCCCTAAGGCGGCAAGCGCGTAAGTCCTAAATAATCAAGGGTAGTGAAACGCCACGGCCCTTAAGCCGTGGCGTCTTGGAGTACAATGGTTTCACGGAGCGAAACTCCCGCCCAAGGCGGGCTGGTACAAAGGGTAAAGAAGCCTAATTATTCAGCCGCCAGGCTGGCGCCGGCCGTTTGTCCGGTTGCCCAAGCTGATTGCAAATTAAAACCGCCAGTAAATCCGTCTATATTCAAAATCTCACCAACCAAATAAAGTCCCGCGCATACTTTGGATTGCATTGTACGCGGATCAACCTCGGTTAACTCTACGCCGCCGGCGGTAACAAACTCATCCCCGGCCCGGCGACCAATCACATTCAGTGGCAAATGCTTTAATCGTTGCTCAACCTGGTGCAAATCATATTTGCTCATAGCGGCGTTTTTCTGTTCCGGTGGAATACTAAGTTGCCGGCATATTAGTTCGGCGACTGACAGTGGCACAAAATTATGTAAGGTATTTTTAAAACTTTTTTTAGGGTTGACCGACACCAGACTTTTTAATTCTGCCGCCATGGTCGCAACTGTTAAATCCGGCAACAAATCAATATAAACCGCCAGTGGCTTAGTGGCGCTATAATCAACAAACGCCATTAGTGATGACAGAGCAAATACCGCCGGTCCGCTAATACCCCAATGAGTAAATACCAACGGACCCAAGGCGGCTTGGTATTTAGGCGTATCAGTCTGAATTTTCACCTTAATCAACGACACGCCAGTAAGTCGAGCCGGCCACTGCTCCTGAGTAGTAAAAGCATTAAGACTGGGCGCGAGTGGCGTAATATGATGCCCCAGCTGCTCGGCCAAACTATAGCCATCGCCAGTTGATCCGGTGTAACGCCGGGCTTGGCCACCTAAGGCCAACACGACCCTGTCTACTGCCAGCGACGGTTGAGTGGCAAAATCAACCCTAAACCCCTGGGCAGTTTTGGCAATATGCTTGACGGTATGCTTAAAAAGTAAGGTAGTTTTATGTAATGCAAAAATATTCTCAAAAACCTTAACCACCTCCTCGCCTTTGTTAGATAAAGGAAACAAACGACCGTCCGCCTCGCATTTAAGCGGTACATTATGATTGGCAAACCAAGCCTTGACTGCGGCCGGCGGAAAACGATGCATGGCTGAATTTAAAAATTTACCACCGCGGGGATATTTGCTAAGCACGACTTTTATATCAGTAAAGCCAGTGGTGACATTACAGCGCCCGCCGCCGGAAATAATTACTTTTTTACCCAGCGAGTCGTTTTTTTCCAACAAAAAAATTTCTATCTTGGGGTTAAGCTCGTTAATAGCGGCGGCACACATCATACCAGCCGCTCCGCCACCCACCACGGCAATTCTCATACATTATTATTTTTAAATATTAGATAAATTCTACCTTAGCACATCTTAATTGCTCTAAACCAGCCGCCTTAACTGCCATTAAACTTTTATTGCTTGGGCGGCTTCCCGGGCGACAAGGCAAACAAAAACACCCCGAACCTGTCGGGGTGTTTAAGTTTACCGTTAGATGCGGCGAACATTGACGGCGCGCGGGCCTTTTTCAGCCTGCTCAGTATCAAACGATACTTTGTCGTCAACATGAAGCTCGTCAAAAGTTACATCAACGAGAGCGGACGAGTGAAAAAACAAGTCCTTGTCTTGACCTTCGGGGGTAATGAAACCAAAACCCTTGTCAGTCAGACGCTTAATCGATCCATTCATAGTAATATTTAAAATTATGAATTATGTGCTAATTTGAGCCTCAGAGCGGAAACTCGACCAATCTCCCGTTTAGGCTTTTTCGCAAACTCAATGTACCATAATCTAACAATAGTGTAAAGGGCTATATATTTATTGCTATTGGAAACAAATTTTAAAACCCATATAAAACCGCCAACCATAGTGGCTCACGATTTTTTATTTGGCTCCAAATAATGGATGATACTCGAACTTATTTTATGAAGGCTGGCGCTCAGGAATATAAGTTACCAGTGGGGGCAATATAACCGCGCAAAGTTGCCTTTGTGAAAATAAGAAATGGTAATTGGACCAGCAACAAGTTGAATAATAGTAAACCCCGTTACACCCCGCCGAATCGGCGGGGCATTTTTGGGGAAGATTTTTAATTTCCCATTCACCCCGTTAGAAGTCTCCACCAGTGGTGGAGTATCCCGACAGCCATTGGGATTGCTTCCAACGGGGTTCATCCCCGCCGAATCGGCGGGGCATTCTGGGTGTAACGGGGTAAATCGCCAGGAAATATTATGTGAAGGAATAGAGTAGCAAGACTTATTTTTAATGTCTCAACTTGCCCAACTCCGCCGCTAAATTTTATACCAAATTCTTACTATTCGCCTATTTCCTCCAAACCTGCCTGCCCACGGTCCCGCTGCGACGGAACCTCGCCTATAGCGGGGTGTGACCGGCAGGCAGGGGCGGGCGCGCGAATTAGATCATGGAAAAGATAGGATGGACAATCAAAAGTATGGTTCAACTTTTTAAAACCAATAGCCTCACCCAATAAAATAAATAGTATTAACCCCCCAGAGCAGGCTCTGGGCTCATATTCTGATTTTAATCCCGTAGCAAGCGGGCGCGGTATTATGATAAATGGAACTCCCTCCCGCTGTCCGCCGGCTGGCGGAATCCGGAGGTTATTCTGACGAAGCCCCGCTAAGCGGGGCGGAGGCGGATAAAAGAATCGAGTATCGAATAATTAAAATAGAACCCCCCAGCTAAAGCCGTGGTACCTGTCCCAACGCTCCTGCGGGGCGAACCGTAACACATATTGTGCGGCCGCACAATATGTGTTACGGCATGCGGCCAGCGTCAGCCTTGGTCCCGAACTTTGCTCTGGTACAAAGGCGCCAGCGGACCAATTCACTCACCTTTGATGTACATCGGGGTGATCCTCTGGACGCTGCGCTAGAATGAGTTGTGTTTTAACCTCTTGCTTTATTACCTAAAGGTTATATTTTTTTATACATCTCGCGCCATCAAATTTTGTGTTAAATTGTTACTATTCGCCTATTCCCTCCAAAGGCGGGCAGACGCACGAATTAGATCATAGAAATGAACTACCTCACAGCCAGCCCCGTTAGAAAGCTTTGCACCGAGGAATCTCAAAATGAGATATTAAAAACAAACTTAAAAACAACTTTCTAACGGGGCAAACCGACGAGGTATTGACAGCGGAGGAGAATAATAAAGAGATTGATTAAACATATTGTTCGGCCATTTGAATTCAATAATCCACAAAGTGAAATGAAACTCCCTGCCGATGTACAAAAGGGAGGGTATGCTGGCGCAGCCCCGCTTGGACGGGGCGCAGAAGAATAAACACCTCCGGTTGTAGAAATCTTCAGGTGTTTAAAATGCCACAACTTTGCTCGGGCGCCGCCCCGCCGAATCGGCGGGGCGCCGGCGGAAGTGATAACTAAGGCTTAATTCCCTCTGCCGGCATGGTTTCGGCTGGAGCTGGCTTGGGCGACGGCACAAATTTATTGATGTCGAAATTTAAACTGGGCGGGTTAAATTGTTGTAACCCATTTTCCCAAGGCATCACATCTTTTTTACCCGTTAACTCCTGCATGTTGTTGTCAAAATCATTCCTTAACTCTTGCATTTCCATCAAACCCGAGGTGATTGCCTCTTCATCAATTGGCTTGACTTTGACTAATTCTAAAATTTCATTACCCTTGGCTTTGGACTGATTAAACAGATCCTCTAATCCCGCCGTGTCAATTTTTTGCCGCTTTAATCTATTGATTTGCAGTTGCGCTTGGTTGATGCCTTGCTTAAATTCTCTGGTAAATTGGCCCAAATTGCTCATTGTTTGAATGACTCGTTGGTTTTGCCAGACATCTTCCATTTGACCAAAAAAGTCATCCGGCAGCGATTCAAAAATACCTTGAGCAATTTCAGCATCACCGATTTGGATTTTATTGACAGCTTCATCTCTGACGGCTTTTAATTTATTAACCGCCGCCTCAAAGTCAGTATAAAGCGAAGTCAGGTCAATGCCTTTTTTTTGCAGGCGGTCCACAATACTTTTACTGCGCTTGAGCGCGCTAGTCAGTTGTTTTAACTGTCTGTCCATATCCCTCAGGGTCTGCGGCCAGCGAACAAACATTTCCAACTGTTGACGGCTTTGTTGCAAATTGTCCATAAATTCCTGGATTTGATCAAGTCCGGCGTTTTCAATTTCGGTCCAGGTTTTGGCGTTGTTAATAATAGCAATAACAGCTTTTAATTTATCAAGGTTGTCAGTCACCTGGATTGGAACGCCTATTTTTTGTCTTTTCAGGGTAGCAATCTGCTTTTCAAACATTTTCACATCCCGTTCCAGACCACGCATATTGCGTTTAATATCATTAATCCGTTGGGCGGCCTCAACATATTCCTGGCGCGCTTCTTCTAGTGACCGCATCTCTTCGTTTAATCCTTCCATATCAATGTCCCCCATTTCATCCGTACTTTGGGCGACTTTAACAGATTTTATTGTTTCTTTAACTTTGGTTAGTTTGTCTTTTACTTCCGTGGGAATGTTAATGCCTTTCTTTTCCGCACTTTGGAACATGCGCTCCAGCCTGGTTAAATTAAGACCCATTTGATTTAAGCCGCGCTTCATGTCTGATAACTGCCGGTTTCTGTTTTCTTGTTCTCTTTTCATCATGTCTTCTTCACTCGGCCCAGCTGGCGCTCCGCTTGGACCAAAACTTTCGCCCCCCGGACTCATGGGGCCTTGGTTATAATTACTGCACGGCCCGGGCATTTCTTGGCCGTTAATATTGCAAGTTTGTCCCGAGGTGTTAGGTTGCATTCCTGCTGGCGGTTGTGGCAAGGGTGTTTGTTCACCCAAAACTTTTTGTCGGCTCACTTTCCAGGCGTCTTTAAAATAGCTCGGCACTTCCAGATAAAAAGCTTGGGCCGGCATGGCTACCAGCCAAACGACTAATAATGCCAAGATAATATTAAATTTCCTGGCAAAAGATGATAATTTACACATAAGTTATTTTTAAAATTTAAGATTAAAATACTATCGACTTTTTAAAAACCATATTAAATGAAGCTTCTACGGGTTTATGGTTCGACTATGCTCACCATCCTGAGATTGTCGAAGGACGCCAGTAACATCCTTCATTTCTTCGTCCCGCCACGGCGGGACGAAGGCGGATAAAGGCAGGAAATATATATCCATTATACCATATAATTAAAAAATAAAACACCAACCCAACGCTTTCACGTCGGTTTGTACTGTACACACTGGCTCGCTGTTGTGCTTGCCTGCCTTGAGTGGGGAGGAAATTAGAACTAAAATTACGGCCAAATACGGTTATATGGATGGAATATTCTGAATCCGTTTTTTCTTTTTAACTCTGACAAAATTAGTGATTTCTTGATTTCAACACCACGTGCATTTAATGGAGTTTCACCTCGTTTCCCCCGACTGTCAAACCACCAAACGCCTAAATTTCTTTTATAGATTGGTGTGCCAAATATCTTTGCATACGTTGGAATTTTATATTCTAGCATTCCTCTCTCTTTATTAGGTATTTCTTGCCACTTCCTAAAGAAGCTTCGCGGTAAAATTTGAAGTATAAACAAACTGCATAGCAGTCTTCCTTTATATCCATACTTTTGCTCTAAATATTTCTTAAAAGCAACATAGTCATTCCGCCGTTTACTTTGAGGTTTAGTCCAGTTCCAACGTACCTCTATATTTTTATCTAATATACGAGTTCCCGATATGAATAACTGATCATTTTTTAAACCAGGAAACTGCTTCTTTATTGAGCCAAGGACTAAGGCATCCCATTGAATTACAACAATACTGTCCCACTTAAGTCGTCTCCCTTGTTTTTTATACCAGTCAAGAATCATTAGGTCACCATGGATCCATTTCCACGCAGTTGATTTAGCATGTTTTGAACTAACATAAAAATCGTTCAAAAGAGGTACAAGCAATTTTCTGTACTTAGAAACTTCTTTTTTTGTGCCACCATAAAGTCCGTAGATGGGTAGTCTCGGATTGTATCTCTTAATAAGCTCCAGACGATTTTTACATATGTCTGATTTTTGATAAAACCAAAATAATACTGCGAGTTTCATATACAAATTATATCACAGTCCGTGTTTACTTACGTAAAGTAAAAATATCAGATTCAATCAGGTGATTTAACTGGCCCCGGGGGTCACTTCGACAAGCTCAGGACACATTAAACCAAAACCATTCGCCAGGCTCATTGTTTTTAAAATTCGACAGGCCCATGGCACAAAGCCATGGGCCTGTCGAATGGCTCCCCAGCCATCACGCTGTTATAAGTTTGCTATCGAATATAGATTACTCAAATACTGGATGGCCTTAAAATTATAGCTCCGGGTCGTGGTGCCTGCCTGACGGCAGGCAGGGACATTAAAACTGGAGTGATAGCTAAGGCTGCAGCCTTAGCCTAAGTACCCCACACCCCAGCACCAGCATAGCTTCCTATTGACTCATTATTTCTTTTATTGTAAGGTCTTTATGAAGACCACAAAAGTACCCAACAAACAAAAAAAGAGGTAAAAATGAAAACCCTTAAAATTCTACTTGTCGGTTTTATTTTGTTTATCGCTATCTCCTGTCAGAGCGAAAAGGACAAAACCAATCCTCCTAACTCAGAGCAGTCAAACATAACTACTAAATATGGGGAACCAGAAGAATACTTTCCCATGGTCATCGGCAAAAAATGGAAATACAATATTAAATTGGCCGAGAACAAAGAAATGAGCCCATTGCAATATGAAGTAGTTAGCTGGCCAATAGGAAAAAATGCTATTTCCTACTTAACACGCGGCATATTATACAGCCGAGACAAAAATGACGACCTCTGGTTAGTTCTTCAAATTGATAGCTCGGCGTCAAAACAAGGACCGTTGCAATTCCCAATCGGTGTGAGATTAAAAGTGTTACGCGATGATTTACGTATCTACGGCTGGCCGGAATATAATGAAGGTATTTACTGGGCCCGCCCAGCATCTGGCCGGTTTCAAGTTACCGAAGTGGTTTTGTATGACCCTATGGGCCCGGGTGCGCCGCGGATAGGCAGTTGGGGTGGATGGGGTGCAGAGCCCGGCTATTCATTAGGAATTAAATTCTTTGGTGGTCGTCCGAATACTAGTATTAGTTTGGGAAAGAATAGTCCCGATCGTCTAGTATTTATCGGACCAGAGGATTTTGCCGGTTCAACTGCCCTGCATTTTAGGCGTCTGGTAGGCGAGGATAGTGAAAACGATTACGGAAAATCAAAAAACATCAAGGCTGATTACTTAAACAAATCGTTCACTGAGGATATGTGGTACCTCAGGCACGTGGGGTTAGTACGCTTGGTCCAAATAGTCGATGGAACAAGGACAATGGTTTGGACACTTGAAGGGCATTGAACCCAAACATCAGCATGCATAGTTGCTGTCGATTTAGCTCGGCAGCAATTTTTTTAATGAGCGATGATTCAAATTTACTCCCAGACATCACTATAGCCTGGAAACAAAGAACTCACGTGCGTAACGATAAAAATGGTGGACAAAAGTCCTTGGCTCCGCATCGTGGAGGATATTAGAATCAGGATTGTGGTGAAATATATGGCTAAAGTCTTAAAATCCACAAATGTTCCCAACATTGGCCGTTATGGGTACCAGTAACAGACCGCCCAATATGTTAAGTGATTTTTTCATAAATTAAACTATTAAATATTCAAATTAATTACATAACCTTTCATATTTTTTATAATTAAGAATTAATAAATTAATCATTATAATTTTACAGCCGTGATACCACAAAAGCCACCAAAAAACCAAAAACCGTTAAGGCGCTAATGGTAAACCCGCCCTCTTCATAAGCTTCCGGCATCATGTTAGCCGCCAGCATAGCCAGGATAGCGCCGGCCGCTAATGATTCCAAAATACCGATAGTGTTTGGACTTAAATCGTGTAAAAATAAATAACTAAATATCGTTATCAAAGTGATGAACAAGCTGGCGGCAAGCCAAGTGACAAAGATTTTGCCTGGCTTAAAGCCGGCTTTTTTCAAGCCACTGGCTGAAGCTACACCTTCGGGAAAGTTAGAAATGGCAATAGCCGCCAGCATCATCAAGCCAATATTTGGCTGGGCAAATAAGGTTATACCGAGGGCTATTGATTCAGGAATACCGTCTAACATTGAACCTAAGGTTATCATAAATCCACTAGGTTCGCGTGGCGTAATTTTGAATTGATGGCGTTTATGCTTGCGACCACCCAGGTAGTGCACCAAATAATCGCTGCCGATATATATTAAGCCGCCAGCCAGAAACCCGATTATAACCGCGTCAAAACCGCCGCTTAAGAAAGCTTCGTCCATCAAACCAAAGGTTAGCGCGCAAATCAGCGCCCCGGCGCCAAAAGCCATAAAAGCCGCGATAGTCCTCTGCTCCCAGCGGCTATAAACACCACAGGCGGCTCCTAAAAGAAGACTAAAGCCATTCACCAGCGCAAAGGCAATTATTTGAGTCATAGCAAATTAATATTTAGGTAATTTATCATACAAAAGCGAAGCCATGAACCAGGCAATTAATTCAAGGGCTTATTATTTTCTAATTGTTTCCGTAAAGTTTCGCCTTTGGTAGCAACGGCGTCAACTTCGGCTTTAATCTGATTAAGCACAGTCTGGGGCACGCCAAAATCATTAGGAATTTTAACGTCACCCAGTTTGGGCGTCAGGTCAGGAATATTTATTTGGGGCGCACCGGGTGGAAGTTTAATAATTGGAATAATACCAGTGGGCAAACCTATTTCATTCAATGTTATATCCAAAACAATGTCTGGTCCGCCCGTGCCAGTGGGATAAGGAAAAGCGAGCGGCAATGGCGGCAAGTCAATCCGGGCGGCCAAGGTCATTCTAATAACCCGGCCATCATTGGCAAATGATTTAATTTTAATAAAACTTGGCAAATACGGTTCGATGACCTGGCGATTGATATAATCCTTCATACCGGCCTCAATGCGCGCCTTAATATCGCTCTCGTTGGGCAACTGCGCTAAAGCGGCGGCAGGAATATCCGCCGGTATCAACGGTTTAAACATCTTCTCAAACTGAATATAGGCTAGTTCCGCCTCCTTGGCCAAATCCACATTAATATCTACCTCCACATTTTTAATGCTCATTTTGCCGGATTTATAAGTGCCGGCCGGAATGTTAAGCTGCCCTAAATTAACCATATTTTTCCCTGGGTACAAAGTTTTAACGCCGCTGGCCGGTAGAACCACCATCTCCTGATTTTGGTCGTTTACAAAAATTAGATCACCCATCTCCACCCTAATTTCAGGCACGCTGACCGAAGGCCTGAGGTTGGGCGGATCGGTTAGAAAGATATTTATTTTGCCAACTAAAAATTGCACATAAGGCGAGATTAGAATACCAATCACAATGGCACCAGCCCAGAATTTTGGCAACTTTATAATAAAATGTAATATCGCCACTACCACCACGGCCACGCCAGCGGCCAGGGCCAAAGTCTTAAAATCCACAAATGTTCCCAGTTTGGCTTCGGCCGCTAGCGCCGCCCCATAGGCCGTTGCGGGCACCAGCAACAAACCACCTAAGAGGTTGAATGATTTTTTCATAAATTGGAGTTTAAATATGCAAATTAATTACCAATGGTATAAGCGTATAATAAACCAGTAGCGACAGCAGTAGCCAGAGCAGAGAAAACTTAAAACAAATCAAACCTTTATAATTTAACCAACAACCAGAATAGTCCCAATCTAATTTTAAATTATGTTTTAATAAATAAACAGCCACGGCCAATTCCATCCCGGTGGTGAAGACGATGATTAACAATACTTGGTATATTAAGGCCAAACCGTAAAAATGTAAAAACCATAAAAATACCGCCGTGGCAGCATACATCTGCACATTAACCAACCGTGGCCGTATTAGTTTATGTCTTTCAACTGACTTATAAATAAACTCCGCCACCGAACCAATCACCAAACCGGAAATAAAAACGATTATTAATTTAAGTAACATAAATTATAATACCTCCGACCAATTGTTCATCGAAATAATTTTCCCTAGGCCCTTTTTATTATACGCTAAATCAGCAAAATACCTTATAGACTAACCAGATTAATCAAAAAACATCTAAGGTGGTATAATATTATGACACAAGCAATTAACTCTTAGCCTTTAAATATATGCTTAATGGACTTAGAGAAACCTCAATAGACAAACCGACCACAGATACAGATAAAGAAAAAAGTGATTTAGTAGTTGACCCAGAAGGAAAACTGAAATTAAATAAAGAAACCTGGGAACTTAGCTCCAAAGCCAGAAAAATGATTGAGAACCGTTGTCAAAGCCAGAAACTGACAGTTAAATTCCTAAAAGATTCCGTAGAACTCACTTTCCCAAGCGGCCAGACAAAAACCTTTCCTAATGAAATTGCCATGCAATCTATTCTGAAAGTGCCGAACTGGTATTAAGTTGCTGTCACAAAACACCCAGCTGACTAACCAGCTGGGTGTTTTATTATTTACCCCGTTAGAAACAGAATGCCCCGCGGCTTGCCGCGGGGATGAATGCCGGTCGGTTTTAGCGAACACGGTGTTTAATGCCCCGTGTGAGTTTCTAACGGGGTTTACAAAATAATTGGAAAAACCTTAAACAATAAGAACAACCAAAGTATAATTTTAACCACCAACTCCAGTGGCACTCTAACATAAGAAATTGTCGGCCGAGCCAAATAACTTTCCAGCGCCAACCATACGGCCATAATTACATCCCACCAGATAAAAAACAGGAAAAAGTTAAACTGATAGCCGGTAAGACCATAAAGAACTATTAATATGGCAATATTGCTGAATTTATCACTCCAGTGGTCAAGATAACCTCCGAAGTATGTAACTTTGTTTTTTAAACGCGCCATCGCCCCATCCAGCAAATCCAAAAAATAAACCAAGCCGAAGACCAAAACCTGAATTAAGCTTGGTTTAAATATCGCCCAGGGCAACCAAACCAGTAATATCACGCTGCGAAATATAGTTACCTGATTCGGTGTCAACCACTCTGGCAAAATTTTTACCAAAGGTATGAATTTTTTATCCTTGGTCAGCCTTAGCTGGTCGTGAAACTTGGAAAGATTTTGTCCAATTTTGCTTAACATAAATTTTAGGTTCTTATATTATAGCACTAATAACCAACGGTTGTCCGAGTATTAATTATAATAAAAACCAGCGCTTCCTAAGAATTGCTGGCTTGAACAATTTGTCAGCTCGTTTGTTAACGAGCCTTTTTCTTTTTGAAAAAGTATATCACCGCGGCTGTAGCAGTGACCGCCAGGGTTGAAAGAAATCCCCAGGCGAAACCCTGATTGGCATTTTTACCTTTATCTTTAAAATAGCGGTAGCCTACTATTCCAACCAACAGGGCGATAATTACTCCATATATTACTATATTCGGCATTGTATCCTCCTTAATCGTTAGTTGATATTGAAAGAATTGACTCTTACTAATTCTCCTTCTTTGACTGTAAATTTCCTGGTCCGGCCGCCTCCTTGTTGATAATATTCTCCCACTGCTAGCAGTACCCTTCTTATCCCACGCGGGCGGACAGTGAGAACTAACCTTCCAGATGAATTATATATCTTAAAAGCAAAGTTGGTTTCATTATAGAATCTGACCTTACCTTTGAGCGGATACGACCTAGAAATAGTGGGTGGTTCTTCATTGTTTTTTAAAGTCGTAGGAGCTGTAATTTCCTCCTGTTTAGGAACGGTGGAAGGCTGAGACGCTTGAGTTTCCGCAGATATATCCTGATTCTCTTTATATCTTTTATCTACGGCTTTTTCTTTTGGTGGTTCGGAAGCAGGTACTTCAGTCGGCCACAAACCTTTGCTTTTTAAGACAACCTCCCTACTCACCTTTTTAAGAACATCACCAGTAACAGGATCATAACCTGGTCCAGAATAGAACTTATACTGTCCATCCGGCCACTGGCTGTAATATTTCAGCGGTTCGCCAGTTTTCGGATCAAAATCATAATCTTCAGTCGGCCAAAGTCCTTTGCTTTTCAAAATTATTTCCCGAGTCACCTTCTTTACCGGTTCGCCGGTCAAAGGATCAAAGCCGGGTTGAAGGTAAAATTTGTATTCGCCATTGGGCAGCTGACTGTAATATTGTATCGCTTCTCCAGTTTCCGGATCAAAAGGCGAATTGTTCTCGGGCCAAAGTCCATTGCTTTTCATACTGACTTCAGGAGTAACTTTTTTGAGCGAGTCACCGGTGAATGGATCAAAGCCGGGTTCGGAGTAAAACTTGTATTCGCCATTGGGTAGCTGACTGTAATACTTGACGGGTTTACCGGTTTCCGGATCGAAAAAGGTGTTTTTGGAAGCCAGATAGGCAAACAGGAAGAAAACAGCGATTCCGCCGAAAACGAGCGCGCGATAAAGACTCTTTTTCTTTTCCGGCAAAGGGGTGAAGGCTAAGGCCATGCGACCGAAAGGCAGCATGACTAGAACAGCTAAGAGTAAGGCGGCAAGCGCCTTGCTTAACTGGACATCCAAGCCGGTGATACCGCGGACTCCACCTTGAATCCAATTAAATATACTCCAAAAAAATAATAAGTTTCCGCCTGTAAGTAAAAGAAACAGGAGGAATAGGCCGATTATGACCAATACGGCGTTTCTTATGAATTTCTTCATGGCTTACTCTCCTTTTTTGTTATTGTTATTAAAGGACAATTTTGAATTCAGTTTTGAATTCTTTAAATCTTAATATATAGTTAAAAATATGTCAATTTATTAATACTAATCAAGGGACAGATAAAAAAGAGGCTCTTGTTTCTCTTAGTACATGTTAGCTTGTGATAATAAATGTTTCAGACAAATAAAAACGAGCGATTTAAATCTACTCGTTTAAACATTCTAATTTTTTGTCTTATTTTGATAAGACGCATTTAAAGCTTTGATAAACAGAAATAGAACCCGTACCAAATTTGTCCGATTTTGATTAACATAAATTTATCTTTTCATTATACCGCAAATCACCGCTGGCACGCTTATTATAAACAAAACAACCCTTCCGAATAAACAAGTTGTTTTGTTTGGCTCACTGCCGTCAGGCAGGCAGGCGGGGGTGGAACGTCAAACGTTCCTTGTTCGAGTGCCACACACTTACAAAGCAAAACAAAAAACCGCGAACCAAAAAATTGGCTGCTTAAAGTATCGTTATAAATTTTACTTTTTCTTTCTCTTACTGGCCCTGGCTTCCAGCATCAGACGCTTTATTTCCAATCGCTTCTTGGTTTTGTGAGAATGTGATTTTTTGCCCTTACCGACTGCTTTTCTTCTTTTTGCCATATATATATTTCAATTACTTGATTATTCTTTAAGTATAACAGAAAATACTAACAAAGGAAAATACTCCCCGCTCGTGCCCGACTCGTCTGACGTTCCCCCGTTCGAGTTCCACGCATTCACAAAATAAAATAAAAAAATTATTTTTCTTTTAATATAAAATGTTCAAAAATATACATTGCATCTTCGTTTCCGTATTTTTTAGCCATCTTATTAAAAAAATCTAAAACTGGTTTAGCCAAAACATTATCTACTTTTTGATTTTTAACAATTTCATTAAAGATATTCATATCTTTAGCCATGTACTTAAGATAGAAACCTATACTGGGATGTTTTTTACCCAACCTACTTTTAATGGAAATACTTAAGGCGCTATTATTCCCAGAACTTTCGGATATTACTTCAACAGCTTTACGTAAATCTATATTGTTTTTCTTCAGGATTATTAAACCTTGAGTACTGGCTAATAAATTCATGGCAAAAATAAAATTATTAAGTGCTTTAACATATAGACCTGAACCAAAAGACCCCAGATGTATAACAAATGTACCCATAGATTTAAAAATTGGTAAACATTTTTGAAAAGCTTTTTTGTCGCCCCCTACCATAATTGACAAAGTACCTTTTACTGCCGCCTTCTGCCCTCTCGATACTGGAGCATCTAACATAACAACTCCTTTCTTTTTTAATATCCTCATTATTTTCAGGCTTTCCATTGGATTAGAAGTGCTCATGTCAATTACAATCTGCCCTCTCTTTAGGCCTGCGAGTAATCCATCTTTACCAAACATAACTTGCTTAGTTTCTTTTGAGCTAGGTAACATTAAAATTACAATCTCACTTTCCAAGGCTACTTGTATTGGTTTTTTAGCAACACCTAAACCAGATTTTTCCAATTCATCTAGTACTTCTTTGGAGCGATTATAACCAGTAATTTTATAGCCATTTTTAATGAGATTTTTGGCCATATATTTACCCATCTGGCCTAGCCCAATAAATCCTAATTTATACTTTTTCATAAATTTATTATACATTATATAATCATTAGGTTCTAACCTTCATTTGTCCTATACAAAAATCCCCAATATCTATTGGGGATTTTTGGTATGGCTTCGGGGGTGGACTTCCGCCACCGGCGGATAAACTACCCCATCCGCCAGGGCGGACCGCGGACGGACTCTACCACTTAACTCTTACATATCGTCGTCCTCCTTAGGAGGACTCCTCGGGTTAGCCACCGCCTCGCAGTCCGCCTTGGGCGGACATTGCTCCGGCGTTCTCGTCCCAACGCGAGTGAAGCAGTTCACTCGCTCCCCCTAAAAAAACAATAATAAAATCACCCACCTTGATGGTGAGTGATTGTATTATTGCTCGAACGATGATATGATTATAGAACAACTGACTGGGCAACCGAGCTTGAATACCCAGAGTTTACCCTGAAACAAACTCAGCAACTCTTAGCCGTAATCTAATCCTCAGACTAACTCTTTTATATAAAGGGTAAACCATTTTCATTTTAGGTTTAAGTATAGTTTATCAGATTATTAAGCTCAAAGAAACAAGAAGAGAAGCCTTAAATTTGGTATAATCTGGTGTTATGAGGCATATTATTTTTGCTGTCTTGATCATTTTTTTAGCAATTGGTCTTATTGCCGTTGTTTTTACTTATAATCAAGCCAATCAGGAACAACAGAGGTTAGCCCTTGATTTGCAATACCGTTCCGATTTACTCGCCAGAAGTCTTCGGGAAACAATCGAACCAAATTTTATAAACAAATCGAACGATTATCTCCAAACACTCGTTGAAAAATTTGCCAACCGTGAAAGATTTGCGGGGATGGCGATTTACGATAATAAAGATAACATCGTAGCCATATCATCTGATTTACCAAAAGAGCTATCTGCTTCGCAACAAATTGTAACAGAGGTTATGGATGCGGACAAAGCAAACGGGGATTTTTCAAATTTGAATGATAAAAATTACTATCTTTTCGCCATGCCTCTACACGATAAAGACAGTGTTGTTGGTGCGGTAATGATTGTTCAAAATGCAGGTTATATTGACGGAAGGCTTACAGAAATATGGAAAAACAACTTAACAAGATTATTCTTACAAACCTCGCTTCTTGTAATAGCGTTACTTCTTCTTATCAGATGGTTGATCTTTGCTCCAATCAGAAGCCTTGCGGAGTCGTTAAAATCTGTAAGAGCAGGAAATGATAACACAAATAAACAGTTATCAAACTCCTTATTTCTACAGCCTCTTACAAAAGAAATCTCAGGTATCAGGAGAAGCCTTTTAGAAGCAAGGCTTGCGGCAAGTGAGGAAGCAAAGGTAAATTTGGAAAGATTAGATTCTCCCTGGACAGCTGAAAGATTAAAACAATTCGTCAAAAACACTCTTGAAGATAGGACAATTGTTGTCGTGTCCAACAGAGAGCCTTATATACATACCAAAGTTGGCAATAAGATAAATTATTATTTTCCTGCAAGTGGTATGGTCACCGCCATAGAACCTGTAATGCGGGCTTGCGGAGGGACATGGATTGCCCATGGAAGTGGAGATGCCGATAGGCTCGTGGTTGATAAAGACAATAGACTGCAAGTTCCACCTGATGAACCTAAATATACCCTCAAGCGGGTTTGGTTGACAGAGGAAGAAGAAAAAGGACATTATTATGGTTTTTCCAATGAGGGATTATGGGCATTATGCCACATAGCACATACCCGACCGATTTTCAGGAAAGAAGATTGGGAAGAATATAAAAAGGTAAACGGCAAATTTGCTCAAGCCGTGCTTTCGGAAATAAGAAACTTACAAAAACCGATTATCTTCATTCAAGACTTTCATTTTGCATTACTGCCGAGAATGATAAAAAGAAGTAGACCTGATGCGACAATAGGTTTGTTTTGGCATGTCCCTTGGGTAAGTGCAGAATCTTTTAGCATCTGTCCCTGGAAGAAAGAGATTTTAGACGGAATGTTGGGCGCGGATCTTGTAGGATTTCATACGCAACTTCACTGTAACAATTTTATTGAAACTGTCGGGAGAGAACTTGAGTCTTTAATTGATTTTGAACAATTTACCGTTACTCGAAACGAACATGTGTCTTTTATTAAACCATTTCCTATCAGTATTGCTTTTTCCAACGGCTACGAATATCAAGCAAGAGATAAGGAAGAAAAATATAATAGTCAAAAACTCTTAAAAAATTTGGGCGTTGCTACAAAACTCGTTGGCGTTGGAGTCGACCGATTAGACTATACCAAAGGAATCCTTGAACGCCTGAAGGCAATCGAAATTTTTCTAAAGAAGTATCCTTCTTACCAAGGTCATTTTACTTTTATTCAGATTGCCGCACCCTCAAGAAGTAAAATAAAGAAATATCGAGAGTTTGCCCAAGAAGTAGAAAAGGAAGTTGAGCGAATAAACACACTATTTAGCGCTAAAGGTTGGAAACCAATCTTTTTGATAGAAAGACATCATGACCATGAAGAAATCAACCAATTTTATAAACTGGCTGATTTTTGCTTAGTAACCTCTCTTCATGATGGAATGAATCTGGTCGCCAAAGAGTTTGTTGCCAGCAGAAGCGACGAGAAGGGCGTTCTTATTCTAAGTCAATTTACAGGCGCTTCAAGAGAGTTAAAAGATGCTTTAATTGTTAATCCTTATAACGGAGAACAGACCGCTGAAGCTATCCATACTGCTTTAGAAATGCCTCCTTCCGAGCAAACAAAGCGCATGAAAAAATTACGGGAAACGGTAAAAAATCATAATGCCTATCGCTGGTCAGCAGAGTTTTTAAAAACGATGGTGAATTTAGGATAAGTATCACAATTTCTATTATGAGAATTGCCATAGTATGTTCAAATTACTTTAATATCGATAAAAAAACCAAAAAAGGAACGGAGATATTTTCTTATATCCTGATAAATAACTTAGTTAAGTATGCCAAAAACAAGAATTTAGACATAACCGCTTTTGCTTCAGGTGCATCCCGACTACCAGTAAAGATTGAAAGTATCGACTCTAATCCTTCTTTCTCAGACAAAAATGTTATTTTAAACGGCAAACATATTATTTTTGAGTTAGCCCTTATCTCCAAGGCGATATCTGAGCAAGATAACTTTGATCTTTACCATATTAATATTGGCGATGGGGATATTGTGCTTCCCTTCGTCCCTTTTGTTAAAAAACCTATTTTGATTACCTTACATCATATAATAGATGCGGAATTTACAAGAAAATATTTCTCTTTGTTCAAGCAAAATAAAAATGTTTTCTTTGTCTCTGTTAGCAATGCCCAAAGAAAGATATTGCCTGATTTGAATTATGTAGCAACAATTTATCACGGAATAGATACTGAAACATTCAAATTTAATTCGGAAGGTGGAGAAACGATCATGTGGGCTGGCAGGGCAATTCCTGAAAAAGGCATAGAAATAGCAGTAGAAGTAGCAAATAGGATTAAAAAAGAAGCTAAACTGTTTGGAATTACTAAAAAAGAACATCATGGTTGGTTACAGGAAAAAGTTGTTGCAAAGATTAATTCTAATAATCATCCCTTGCCGATTTCTTTTATCGCAGATAAAGAAAGATCTCAGTTGGTAAATCATTTTCAAGCAAGTAAACTATTTCTCTTCCCTGTTCAATATGAAGAGGCATTTGGACTCGTTCTCATAGAATCGATGAGCTGTGGCACACCAGTTGTAGCATATGCCAGAGGCTCGATACCTGAAATCATCAAAGACGGTGAAACGGGTTTCATTATTAACTCTTCGAATGCTGATAAACGAGGAAACTGGACTATTAAAAAAACAGGAATAGAGGGATTATGTGAAGCGGTTGAAAAGATATACTCAATGCCCGAAGAAGAATATAAAAAGATGCGAGATAACTGCCGCAAGCATGTTGAGAAAAATTTCACAGTAAAACGAATGGTATGGGAATATGAGGAGTTATACGAAAGGCTACTTTCGAAAAGTTAGTCCTTTAATTATAAGCAAGTTAGATATGAAAGACCCAGAGGTTTTGGAGAAGGCAAAACAGGCAGAAGAATGGTGCAAGATCACTTCAGGAGCGACTAAAAAGAAGTGGATCTACAAACTTCTGCCCCATACAGCAGTAAGTAGAATTAACAGTTTTGACGCTATTATCAGTAGCGCTTACAAAATTAACTAGACATGCAAATCCATGAAAAACATAAACGACCTATTAACTGAATTAGTTAAGGATTCAACCTTACAGAGCAGTGAACTAGAGAAGTAATATCTAAATTTAAAAGTGTTGATTTTAGAGCGTTTGAGGTAAAAAAAGGACAGGTGCCAATGTAATCCACCCGAAGGGTGGGATGAGTGGGGCAGGCCATTGAGCTACACATAGAAACTTGGCTCCGAACGCTGAACGAAATCCGAACTTTTTTTAGCGAAAATCCGAACGCTGAATTTTGAAAAACTTTTAAGCTCGGGCGGGCAAAAAGGAAGGGGGTTGGGGGGAAGGAATTTTTGCCCGTCCTCGCTTTTCCGCCGCCGCCGAATTTCGTGCCAACTTCGTTGGCGCGCCGCCTATAAATTTAAAAATTCATTCTTTTTAATTCTTATGAAATTTCCAAACAACGTCATAGGCCAAATCCGCAAGTTCTTCTTGTCTTTCTCTTATTTCTTTCTCGCCCCATTTATAATTAAGTTTTTCAAATTCTTTGATTAACTTTTTATTAATTTCTAAATCAGACCTCCTAAATTCACCAACTTTTTCTTGCAACTTTTTATTTCCAACTAAACCATTTATTTTTTTAGCTATTAATGTTAAGTTGCCTAACATATTAACATAATTCTTTATTTCTTTTTTAGTTAGCGACCATTGAGAGGGATCCTGCGGTAAAACATGTTCGATATTAACCTTTGTAAAATTTAAAGTTTTCTCTTCGGTTGCAGATAATGCCTTTTCTATATTGGAGAGAATGTAAAGAACAAGTTGATAATTTCTGTACTCAATTTCTAAAAACTTCTCTTTAAATAATGACTTATTCGGATAAGAAAGGTTTTTTTCGAACTGCGATAATGCTCTTTGTACATTTTTGATTATATTTTCCTTGCTACTAGAATTCTCTATAGCTTTTCTGACCTCCTTCGCAGCGTTGAAATAAACCCTTTCTACAACGTTCCCAGATAATTTGCAAACGGCAGAATATGCAAAATGGTACCTTTCAATTACTTTAAAAATTTCGCTGAAATCATACTCAATCTTGTCTTTATTCATCAATAAACATAGCACCAACGAATAACATTGAGTTATCCCCATGATCCTTAATCCGGCCATGGCCTCGTTAATTTTCTGAGCTGTTTTCTTTTCTTGAAAATCCTCTAACCAATCTTCGGGACTTATTGAATCATTAGCAATTTTATAATAAAATCCAGAAGCCTTCTGTAATTCTTGCAAGAACGCCCTTGGATCGCCCTTAACTTCGTTTTTTATTTCTTTGTAAAGTTTCTTTTCTGGAACAAAAGAATATCTCGAAAGCCAAAAATATCTAATAAATTTTGAAACATTCAATGGTCCTCTTGCGCTTTCAACGTTATTCTCAATGTTACTCCAAATATCCTTCGCAACATCTTCTCCCCCAGGAGTTTTCGGCAACTTACCAAAAAGATAGTTCTTTAATAAATCAGCCGCTGTTAGGTCTGCTCCGCGTGCGTTGACGGTTTCAAATATAGAATATGCGTCTTCTTCATTTTCTATCTTTATTAAAATTATTTTTAAACTAAATATTCTTGCTTTAAAATCGTCTAAACATTTAACTTTATCTTCTAAATTAAATTGATTAAGATCTTCGCTTATTTTGTCTCGGATAAACTCATAATTAGATTTTATTAATTTTTCCTCTTTTGTTTTTGGCTTAGAGGCTAGAATATTAGAATCTTGCTTCTGGATATGTTCCGTAAAAAAGTTGTTCAACGAATCTCCGCACTTTAATCTGTTTTCTTGTTTCGCAGTAACAGGATCTTTGCGTGCTATTATACTTTGCGTAAGAATCGATTTTTCAGTTTGATCTAATTCTTTGTATTTATCTCTAATAACGGCCATCAATATGGTTAATGTTATTAACCTTTGCTGACCGTCTATAACCTCAACAAAACCGTCTTCATCGTATCTTTCATAGTTGAAGACAAAAGATCCTAAAAAAGTGCTCTCTCCACTAATCAAATCACCCCACAAATCGGAAACTTGATCATTGGTCCACGAATATGGTCTTTGATATCTCGGTATCTTATATTTTTCCTCACCATCATATAAAATAGCCCTTAGCTCTATATCGACAGCACGAAAATCCAATTTATCGATTTTTTGCCTATTATAACTAATGGTATTATACTTCATATTGTTCCCACTTTTTACATCAGAATTTTCTAAATTATCTTCCGTTTGTTTGTCGTTTTTTCTTGTTTTAATTTTTGTATCTTTCTTTTTCTGAATCATTTTGTCAGTAATTATATACGATTTCTTAATTTTCATAAGTCTCTTTTCGGATAACGGGTATTCCTTTTTATCTTTTTGAGAGCCCTCCAAAAGATTTTTAATCGTGTTGCCATCTTCCTCGTTTAACCTATTCGGGGACCCTCGTCTGATCCCTCCCCATTTTTTGGCTATCGTTAATTCAGAAACGATCCGATCTGCTGGAACGCTATGCAAAAGATCTAAAGTTATTACCGGCTCAATATCCATTAAGCATGGGAATGGTCCGCCTCTCCAAACTTTCTTTGATGCCTCATGGCTAAAATACGGTTTTGAGATTACTTTTAAGATGCCCGAAAAACGCATTTCTCCTGTTATATAACAAACTAAAAAATCTCCGGGTTTAATTTGCTGGGTTAAATGCCATCTATTTTCGCGAAACCCACTTAATTTAAAATTATTCTTTTTTGCTTCCTCCCAGGTTTCAGGAGTGAATAAATCTAACCAATATTGAGTCATATGTTTTATTTCATTAAATTATCAAGCGAAACGCCGAGCGCGTCCGCAATTTTTTTGACTGTATCAATAGTAGGGTTGGGTGTCGAGCCCGCTTCAATTTTAGCGATAGTATGAAAAGCCAAATTTGCCTTTTTTGATAAGACATCTTGAGAAATACCGAGCTTATTTCGGAATTTCTTTATATTCTCGGCGATTGTGGATTTTTCGTTTGACATATTCGTATAGTTTTACTACGATAGTTAGTAGATAACCATGATCATAACTTATCACTAGTTAGTATATGAAATTTTTACAATTTAGTCAAACGAAATTAGGGAGTTCCTTGATGTTGCGCGCGAATGGGCAGGGTGGGTCAAGCGCAACTGTATTGGCGGCGCATTTCGCAAAGCGAAATACGAAATTCGGCGGCGGCGGAAAAGCGAGGACGGGCAAAAATTCCTTCCCCCCAACCCCCTTCCTTTTTGCCCGCCCGAGCTTAAAAGTTTTTCAAAATTCAGCGTTCGGATTTTCGCTAAAAAAAGTTCGGATTTCGTTCAGCGTTCGGAGCCAAATTGTATGTTGTGAGTTTATTGCCTCGGCGCTTCGCGCCTCGGCAGGCAGGTTGTATAGTATTTGCCAAGATTTTTTGGGTTCAATCGCCACCTTTTGCGAAAGCAAAACGCGGTTCGCCGTTGCAAAGCAACGGATAAACGAAGTTTATGAGCCAATCCTTTTATTTCCGCCAAAGGCGGAAAGCAAAGCGATAATTTTTAATAGCCCAAAAACGATATGAAATATTTTTTATACATTAGAAAATCAACAGACGAGGACGACAGACAAGTTTTGTCGTTGGAAGCGCAGGAAACGGAATTGAAAGAATTTGCCTTGCGGGAAAATCTTTTGATCGCCGCGACTTTTCGAGAATCGCAAACTGCCAAAGAGCCGGGCAGACCGATTTTCAACGATATGCTCAAACGAATGGAAAGCGGCGAAGCCGAAGGGATTTTAGCGTGGCACCCCGATAGATTGGCAAGAAATAGCATAGACGGCGGACGAGTTATTTTTCTGATTGATACCGGAAAAATCAAGGCGCTAAAATCCCCGACATTTTGGTTTGAGCCGACCCCGCAAGGCAAATTTATGTTGAATATCGCTTTTGGGCAATCCAAATATTTTGTGGATAATCTTTCAGAGAATACCAAAAGAGGGTTGCGTCAAAAATTGCGCCGAGGCGAATTGCCCGGCTATGCTCCGCTCGGCTATTTGAACGATTTGCTAAAGCACACAATGTATAAAGACCCAGAGAGATTTCGCCTCGTCAAGAAAATTTTTGAACTTTACGCAACTGGCAATTATTCTCTGAAAGATGTGCGGAAGTTAATAACTTCCGCTGGCTTGTTGAGCCGAAAGAAAAATATGCTTTCCGTTTCAAATATCCAAAGCATACTTTCAAATTCTTTTTATTACGGCGTTTTCAAATATAACGGCGAAATGTATGACGGAAAGCATGAGCCAATGATTCCAAAGAAACTTTTTGAAGCGTGCCAAAAAGTAATGGCGGATCGTTCGCGCCCGAAAAAACCAAGCCAAAAAGAATATCCATTTAGAAATATGCTCGTTTGCGGTGAGTGCGGGTGCGCCATCACTTCCGAAACGCAAAAAGGACATAACTATTATCGTTGCACCAAAAAGCGGGATAAAAAATGTTCGCAAAAATATATTCGCGAGGAAGTTTTGGCAAGCCAGATTAAAGACGAGATTCAAAAAGTTTCTTTGTCTTCCGCTTGGGCGGAGTGGATGTTAAGCGAGATGAATAAAGAAGAAGCGGAAGCCGCCCAAAGCGGAGCCGTTTTCGCTCAAAATCTTAAAGACAAAATAAAAGAACTTGAAGGAAAGCTCGACCTACTTTTGGACGCACATTTGGACGGCACAATTTCTCGCGAGGAATACACCGCTAAAAAGGAAAAAATCATCAACGAAAAAAGCGAGTTTTCCGAAAAATCAAAGGATTTTGAGCGAAACGGCAATCATTGGCTCGAACCGGCCAGACAATTCATTTTAGCGGCTCAACAAGCCAAAATTGTCGCTTTGCAAGAAAATCCCGTCGCGGGACGGGATTTTCTCAAAAGGATTGGCTCGAACCGCGTTTTGCTTTCGCAAAAGGTGGCGATTGAACCCAAAAAATCTTGGCAAATACTATACAACCTGCCTGCCGAGGCGCGAAGCGCCGAGGCAATAAACTCACAACATACAATTTGGCTCCGGGGGTGGGACTCGAACCCACGACCAAGTGCTTAACAGGCACCTGCTCTACCACTGAGCTACCCCGGAAAGTTAAATGACTTTTGTTTTAATAAACTTCTTAAATATTCTTTACCGCTACCTGATTTAAAATACTTCTCCCTTTTCCTGGCATCATTTCTACTACCTACTCTTTCCGAATAAACCAACACCCACGGATAGTAACCTTTAGTTGAAAAAACTCTTTTGTTATTATGTTCATGCAACCGCTGTTTAATATTTTGGGACATCCCAACGTATAATCGACGATCAATTGAACTTTGAATTACATAAATTGAATATATAGGCACAACTCAATTATACACCTACTCCCTGCCTACCGGCAGGCAGGTACCGCTGAGCTACCCCGGATTATTAAAGATCGCCTGCAAAAGAGCATCTCCTTAAAAGGAAATGCTCTTGTATACTAAACTATTCTTTCCCGCCTGACAAGGGTATGGCTGGTAAAACACCCTTGAAGAAATAAAAATTATTTGATACCATATCCTTATGAGCGAACGCCATTACGAGAATGACAAGCCACCCAAAATGGAGGACGGTAAATTTTACAACATTGACCCGTTAATTGAAGTTAATGGTAAAATTTTTCGTAAAGTCCAATGCGAATACAGAAACCCAAGCAATCCTGATGAATATGCGGTCCGCGGTATTCCTGAAGGTAGTGATGAAATGAAATCTTTTGTATTGGGTTTTACGGACGATGGGGTAAAAATTACCGTAACTCAAGAATAAAGAATTAAAAACTCCGATTGAAAGAGGGTCTTACCCGCCGCTACGCCGAATAAAGTAAAATCATTATGAGCAATCCTGATAAAAATACCCAAAACGAAATGGCCCTGGCCGAATTCAGGCTATGCCAGGAACAAATAGACAAATACGACGCGTCTTTGGACCACATCAGAACTTGGACTATAACCTTGTGGATAGCCACGCTGGGTTGGTCGTTTCAGACCAAACGCCAGGAAGTGGTGCTTTTAAGCATGGTGGCGGTAATTATCTTCTGGCTGCTCGACGCTATTAACAAATCATTCCGCGAGAATTATAAAACGCGGCGTGACCAAATAGCTACGGCTCTGCAATTACTCTTTAACCAAGGGGTCTTACCGGTAGGATTTTCTTCTCCTCAGCTCCCGGCTCATGAAAAACTATTCAGCCAGACTTTAAGGGTAATGTTTTATTTCCATACGGCCCTGGTCTACATTATTCTTTTAATAATTTCACTACTGCTTTACCTGCAAATTTAAAACCAATAAAGAACCGTCCCGATGTACATCGGAACGGTTCTTTAGTTAGGCAAAATTTAATAACTATGCCTTATCCAAAAAGTCAGTCCAACGTTTGGCTGTACGCTCTTTCCACACGCCTGAGTGATAGGCGTACGCCGCAATTAAAGGTAAGGTCAGGGTGGCTTCGGCATACACCATTTGTTCGTAAGTGGTTTCCACTTTCCCCCAGGAACTCGCCTCTTTCAAAGTAGAACTGGAACAAGCGCCATCGCGCACATCCGCCACCGTCAGCTGCACTGCGTACTTGTGCATAGGTACTTCGTGCCCTAAGACTTCGGCAGCCACCACTGTGTCCTGGGCAAAATTCTTAGGCACACCGCCGCCAATCATTAGTAAACCGGTTAAGGGCGCGGCCATTTTAATTTTAGTTAGTTCCAAAAAATCTTTGACTGAATCAATCGCCACGTGTTTTTCAGGATGATGATACTGGTGATAAACCAAACCAAAACCGGCTGACGAATCGGAAAAAGCCGGACAGAAAATCGGCACACCCTGCTCGTAAGCAACTTGGACTAATGAATCCGGTTTTTTAGCTCCGCCATTTTTCAAGAATTTACCCATCTCCCGGATAAATTCACGAGATGAATATGGTTTAGCTTCCAGACTGTCGGCAATTTTAGCCACCGCGCTGTCACACTCTTTAAGTTCATCCTCATTAATAAAAGTGTCGTAGATGCGGTCAATGTGCAAGTCGCGCATCAGATTGTCGTCAACAAACGGCGTGCCTTGATAATGTTTAAACCCCAGTGCTTCAAAAAAATCCATATCCACGATGGAGGCGCCAGTGGCCACAATCACATCTACCATGTGATTTTTCACCAAATCAACGTAAACCTGCATACAACCAGCCGCGCTGGTGGAACCGGCCAACGTTAAAATAACCGTACCGCCTTTTTCCGCCAGCATCATCTTGTAAATTTCCGCCGCCCGGGCTAGGTCGCGTGAGGAAAATGACATTTTGCTCATGGCCGGCACTAAATACGACGGGTCAATTTTGGTAAAATCAATATGTTCAATTGGCTCTTTTAGGAAATCAGCTTGAGTAGGCATAGAAAATTAGAATTACGAATTATGAATGATGAATTAAGAATAATCCATTAAAAATCCTAAATCTTAAAACTTAAATCCCCGCCTGCCAAAGCTAAAGTCCTGAAAGATAATCTAACTATGAATATAAGTACTGTAATTCAAAGAGCTACTAGTTAATCAGGTAAGGCTAGCGGCGGGCAGGCTAAATAAATACCAAATCCCAAAATATAAATCTATTCAGTAATCAATTTAATGTTTATATGTTAATTTTGGGCTTGGTAGATTGGGAATTATTTCCCGCCCGAAGCGGGTCGGCCTATGGTGGAAGAAATTAGGATTTAGGAATTAGGAATTAGAAATTAACTTCTAGTAGTCTTTCAACTTACGAAACCTCAATAATAAAATAATAACATACGCGAGTCAGAAAATCAAAACCATCTCTTTAATCATTTGGTGCTGTCTAGGGGGGTTTATTTTGTCAATAAATTATATTCACTAATAATTAATTATTTTTCTCACGCTCATCACGCGACAAAAGATCTAAAACCTCATAATTCTTAATTGGCTTAATAATTTCATCCTCTAAAATCATTCTGACGGTATTTTTATGTTTTTCCCAGGCTTTATCGTCTTGAAACCTTTCGCGCCGACGAATATACCAACTGTCCCACCAACTTTTTAAAACTTGCGCCAATTTCTCTACGGAAATTTGCTTAGGACTGCCCGCCACCGCAATTTGCAAATTTTCTTTTACCACCCGATTATCAAATGGCGTGCCGTCAGCATTCCATTCTAGGGGTGGCAAACGGTAATATACTTGCTCACCATTACCCGGTTTATAAAGCCTTCGCATGCCGTTTCCAGGCTCTATTTCAAAACCATTCCAATAGGCCTCGGACTGATCAACTGCTTCGCCAACCAATACTTCCAATTTTTTCCCTGGATGCATTAACTCTTGCTGTTCTCGCGCCACTCCCAAAAGAAGCTCATCAACTCTCTGACTTAGGCCAGTCCCGCGATAGCCTCTGAATCCCTTAAATCCCGGCTTTTTCTCTTGTTTAGAAACAGGATAGCCAAGATAAAGTTTTGCTTCGGTTAAGGTAAAACGTATGGCCAAAATGCCATCCTGAACCGAACCATAAGCTCCGCTGACAAACTTATTATCAAGAGGATCTTTCAGCAAAGTACAGATGAAACGAGTTTTTGAATCCGGGTTTTTATTTCGGCTCATCTCTTCTTGAAAAACCTCCAATGACTCAACCTCGCCAGGTTTAAAATTTTTTTCCAGAAAAGCATGAAAATCGGCCAATGATTCTGCTTCAGGAGATAATATAACTTCTGCTTGATTACCAACACGCGTATACATATCTCTAATGTCCTGCGCTGGAAATTCTCCTAACTTCATATATTAAAATCAAAAGTTAAAATTACAAATCAAACCCAAATTCCTAATTTCAAATTTTGACATTTAGTCATTTAGTCATTGATTTGACATTTGAAATTAAAAATTTGTCATTAACTAGTAGTCTTTCAGCTTGCGCATATCAAAATGATCCTGAATGCGCTCCAAGGCCTTAGCCTCAATCTGCCGAATGCGTTCGCGCGTCACGCCGAATTCCTGCCCCACCTCTTCCAAAGTGTGCGACACGCCGTCATGCAAACCAAACCGCATTTCCAAAATCTTCTGCTCGCGCGGCGTCAATTCCTGCACGATCGCCTTAACATGGTCGCGCAACAGCTGCATCGCCGCCACGCGGTCGGGCGACACTGTCTTAATGTCCTCAATAAAATCACCCAAGGTGGAATCTTCGTCGTCCTCGCCGACTGATGTTTCTAAACTAATAGTTTCCTGGGAAATTTTTATAATATGATGAATCTTTTCTATCGGCTCGCCCATTTCCGCGGCAATTTCCTCGGGCAACGGCTGGCGCCCCAAATCCTGAATTAATTGGCGTTCAATCTGCTGAAAACGGTTAATGGTTTCTACCATATGCACGGGAATGCGAATCGTGCGCGATTGGTCGGCCAAAGCGCGCGTAATCGCCTGACGAATCCACCAGGTGGCGTAAGTCGAAAATTTGTAGCCCTTGCGATAATCAAACTTTTCCACCGCTCGGAACATGCCGATATTACCCTCCTGAATTAAATCCAGCAACGATAATGATTTACCAGTGAATTTTTTGGCAATTGATACCACCAAACGCAAGTTTGATTCAATCAAGCGTCGTTTGGCCTCTTGGTCGCCGCGCTCCTTACGCTTGGCCAAGACAATTTCCTCGTCGGCTTTTAACAACGGCACCTTACCAATTTCCCGTAAATACATTTGTATGGAGTCGGTCGAAATTTCCGAAAGATCATAAGGTTTTTTATCATTGGAAAGCCCGGCTCGTTTAAAAATACCCTCCTTTTTTTCGGCCATATCCAAAATACTGCCCTCGGTTTCCAATACCTGAATACCCTGCTTATCCAAATCATCCAAAAAAATATCGTAGCGGTCAATATATTCCTCCACCTCGGGAAAGACGGCTAAAGCCTCGTCTTCGGTTACAAAACCGCGCGTTCGGCTTTTTTTTATAAGACCAAAAATTTCGTCCTCGTTCGGCTCCAGTATCAACGGTTTGGCTTGGAACCGGCTTTTAACTTTTTTAACCGCTGACTTCTTAGCTTTGGCAGTCTTGCCCTTAACTTTGACCTTGCCAGTTAGCTTAGTAAACCGCTTAACTTTTGGCTTAAGGCCGGCCTTGGGCTTGGTTCTGGCAGGCGGGCGGCTAATCTTAGCTTTAGCGGCCGATTTCTTTTTTACCATAATTAATTTTGCGAGTTGGATAATTGCTGACTAATTTTATTAAAATGATCTAACAAACTGGCGAGCTCTTCCTGGCTCCCCCGTTTTTCCGCATCCTTAATAGACAAACTAAGCTGTTTAAGCTCATTACTAAAATAATGCCGTCTAAGCTGAATGAGTAAATTTTGCGCTTCTTTAACTGCCGCGGTCTCGTCATAATCGGCAAAATCGCGCTCACCCATCATACCTAAAGCATCAAACTGACGGACTAAATCCGCCTCCGCCCATAATTCACTGCGAAACTCATCAATATCAAAATCCTGAACTTTATTATAATAAATCATTAGTCGTTTGTAAAGTTCGGACAAATCCTTTCCGGCTAACATTTCAAAAGGTAAATTAGCCATTAACTCATTCCAATCCCGCTTAAACTTAATCAGCAAGGCCAATAACCGTTCGGACATTAAGCGTGGCCGGTCAATATTAGGCAAAGGCGTGGCGGCTGATTCAACTGCCGTATTTTTGGTCGGAGTTAGTTGGGCAAATTTTTGCCGCAAAGCTAGCTCATCCGTACTTATGACGCGCGCCAATTGTTTTAAATAATAATCTTGCTCCACCGGATCAGGTAGTTTACTGATAGCTTTAAGCAAACGATTAGCCGCTACTTTCTTGCCTTCGCGCGTGGCCACATCAACCTCTTTTAAAACAGTCTTAAACGCATAATCAACTATGGGCAAGGCTTGGGCAACGGCCGCCTGCCAGGCGGCAGTATCTTGACGGGCGCATTCGTCAGGATCTTTGCCGAACGGCAAAATTATAACTTTAACCTCCATTTCTGCTTGCAACGCTAAATCAATACCGCGCTCGGAAGCGCTCCGACCCGCCAAGTCAGCATCAAAGGCAATTCTAATTTCATTAGTATAGCGTTTGATTAATTTAATTTGGTCCGGTGTTAAGGCCGTGCCTGATGTCGCCACTACATTCTTGGTGCCAGCTTGCCAGACGCCGATAACATCCATATAACCCTCCACCAAAACCGCGTAGCCTGCCTCTTTTATATAGCTCTTGGCGCGATTAAGGTTATAAACCAAAAAACTTTTATTATAGGCCGGCCCTTGGGGTGAATTAATATATTTAGCCTCCTTAGCCTCCGCTGTCAGAACACGACCGCCAAAACCAACTATGCGGTTTTGCGCGTCAGCTATCGGGAACATTAAGCGTTCGCGAAACCGATCATATATACCCGGCCCCCGCTCACTCTTGAGGGCCAAACCAGCCGCGACTAATTCGTTAATGGTAAAACCTTGTTGGCGCAAATAATTACTTAATTTATCCCATTCCGGCAAGCTATAACCAATGCCGAAAGTATTTATACTGTCGTCAGTTATTTGACGCTCCCGCAAATAGGCCCGGACAGTTTGGGCCAACGACGATTTAAGAAGCTGCTCCTGAAAAAACATTTGCGCCTTTTCCAAAGCGTGCAGTAAACGCAAACGCTGGCTTGATTCAGCTGGACTGACTTTGTCCAAAGTAACTTGCGCCCGCCGCGCCAGCATTTCCAGCGCCTCGGGAAAATCCATACTCTCTAAGCGCTGTATAAATTCAAAAATATCACCGCCGCTATTGCAGCCAAAACAATGCCAAATCTGGCGTTCACGCGACACCATAAAAGACGGCGTTTTTTCATTATGAAACGGGCACAATCCCTTCCAATTTTGACCAGCTTGCTTTAGGCGCACATATTCACCCACCACATCTATAATATCCAAGCGGGCTTTGATTTGTTGAATAACATCAGACGAGGCCATAAACAACGGATGAATTAAATTATATACTATTCTTAGAGCGATATGTGAATATGATAGGTATCACCGCTTCATAGGTATTGTAAGGGGTTTAGAGAGCTTAGTCTATCAGTCTATTGAAGGGTATTTGGGCCGAAGGACCGCAGTTAGATAATTTTAATTTCAATAGAGCCTGACCCGATTTTTTTATACTCTTTGGGAAATTTATCAAGCTCAAATTCTATCGCCGTCAGGCTATCAATTCCTATACCATAACGCGCCTTAGCTTGTTTCATTTCTTGAACAAGCATCGTTTGTCTTTTTTTTTCCGTATAGTGTGGCTCTATTATTGTATTTTTTATAATCCCAAGACCCCTAAGGAGCCGACGCGGGCCGTCACGGCGGCCTGACCTAAAATACGTTCCCAAAACCATAGCACCGGCTGATTCACCAATAATATAAGAAGCATTTTTAATCAAATTTAATAACCGAGAATTTGATTTAATTTTCTTAATTAGATTAACATGCTCGCTGCCACCGCTTATGAAAACTAACGGCGAACGAGCCTTGTTAATATCGGATTTATTGGCAGCATTAAGATAATTTATTCCCGGCAAATGAATATGCCTATGGAACCAATCTCCACTCCATTCTATTTCTTGGGTTTGCGTGCGGGCAAAAGGAATATGAAGGACTTGTTTTACCCCCAAGCGTTTTATAACTTTTTCAATAAGTTTTAATTCCCGCGCTACCTGCCTGGGCTCAGCGCCGCCAAATAAAAATACTTTCATTGATTTATACATTTACTTATAAATTGGCCCTACCTTTCCTTAATTTTGGTAAAATTGAACAGGTACTATCTAATGTTACACTATAGAGAAATAATTTATTTGCGGGGTTCTACTCTGAACGAGCAGGACGGCGGGACTTCACTTTTCGCGCCTACGGAACTTGTGTCAACTAACGCTGATACGCCACTTTTTATGGTTAATGTTAATTATAATTTTACTCTTTTGCTTGCTCCAATAAAGGTTTAATCAATTGCATTTTCGGACCGAATTTCTTTCCTAGTTCTTTCGGTTGGGAAGAAACAATAGAAAGAATTTGTTCTTTTTCTTCGGCGGATATTTGCCCAGTGGAAATTAGAGTATCAAGTTTCTCTCCAAGAGTCAGAAGATTATACTTTTCCTCGCGAGGTATAATTTTTTCAATGTCCTCGGCGGTTAGAACCTTATCTTGTTTTTTTAAAGCGGTTAACTCGTTTTCTCTAAAAGTAGTGCCTTTATCCGTATATTGTTTAATAAGTAAAAAATTGTCACGCGACTTGGCTAGATTAGCAAAGTTACTTAAATTAGGTTTGCCGTCTGGTCCAAGCGAAGCTATTGTATCAATGTAAGATGCAACCAAAATAAACTTTTGCTGATTTTCAGAAAACCCCGGCTTTACAAAATGTCCTTCATAAGTCGCCGCGTTTATTTTGCCAAATTGGTAAGCCACCTCGTGTTTGCTTATGGCCGTAATAATTTCGGGTGGTATCCCCTTGTCTTTCAACATCTCGGCGGCCTTGTTCCCGTGTTGGCCATTTGCTCCTTCACTTGAATGAAAGTAAGAAATTGAGGTGATCAGTTTACCCTCGTGTTGGTAAGGAAGGCCATTTTTCTCAATATCTTTCCATTGTTCCCAAGTAATTTCAATTCCTTTTTTCTCAGCTTCAATTTTTAGAGTCAGACAATCGGGCTTAGCGACATCGTGAAGAAAAGTATAATCAATGAGAGCGGGATTAACGGCAGTTTTTTCCGGATTATTCCCTTCTCGCCTCACAGCGATACCCGCCATTGCTTCCCTTAAACTCACTTCCTTGAGTGATTCGTGAAATTGTCCATCTTTCATTGACTCTAGAGTTGCTAATATCAAAGAAAGATGAGAATCCATTC
Source organism: Patescibacteria group bacterium (assembly GCA_041645215.1). Classification (GTDB taxonomy): domain Bacteria; phylum Patescibacteriota; class Patescibacteriia; order Veblenbacterales; family UBA10138; genus JACRFM01. The sequence goes on from JBAZQK010000004.1 coordinate 39,803, forward strand.
TAGGGCCTTCATTATGATGCTCACCTAGCTGTGGAGTCTCAAGCGAGGTTTTAATTTTTTCCGAGAGTTCGGGGAGTCTTTTACACACCTCGTTTAAGGCAATTTCAAAGTCCCTTTTTTGCAATTCTTTTACCCGCTGTTCGCCCATCGCCCTCTCCTTATTTGTCATCATTGCTTCGGCCTGATTGATTTCTTCTGGCGGTGGTTCGTATTTTTCCATAGACATATTTGTAATGTTAAAAATTATTCTTCTAAAATTGTTATATCCTTACTATATTATAACTTTTATTTAAACTCGCTAAAAGTAACTACAGTGATGTTATCCAGATTATAGCCGTAGTGCCTAAAGACTTCCCGTGCATCGCCGTCAAATCTTTTTTCCCAATCAAGGCCGAGTTGATGGCAAACGTTTTTCAAAGATTCCACCGCCGGTCCTTCCATTTCCGCATAAACAGGAATCTTAGGCCAGGTGTCAATATCAATAGTTACGTCGCCCAGCTTAAAGGTATGCCGATACTTCTCTAATCGTCTTATCGCTTTTAATCCAGTACTTATTAAAAATTCCGAACATTCATTAAAATCCGATACTTCCAATTCAATTTCTTGCGCGCTGTCCACTGTTTGCCCCACATTCTCTTTATAAGTCAGCTTAACTTTATTTTTGGTTTGGCGTAGCCGCACAAACTTACCCTTTCCCTTCCACAATCCTTCTTTGTCGTGGAAAATTATTTCTGCCAATTTTTCTTCACCTTTATTAATCGCCCCGAGCGAAACGAGTTTTTTGACCAGTTCATCTTTATTTATATCCAAAAACCTGGTTTCTATTTCCTTTTGCATAACACCTAATTAAAATATTAATCCGCGGAAGGGGCAATCTGTCCCGTGGTGCCTTGCGGCCCATCCCGAGTTCCATCGGTCCGATGACTCCGTATGAGGCCGAGTATTGGGCTCCATCGGAGGACGCACTATATTTCCCTGTGCGGAGAGGAAGGCCCCGCAGTAGAACTGTAAATTCACTACGGGGTAAAGATTCGCCACCGCAGAGCGGGGTCCCGCTTGGCGGGAAACCCTACCTTATCCTACTCATCTATCCCACCCAGAGCGGAGAGGGCGGGATTTGAACCCGCGATACCTTGCGGTATGCCGCCTTTCCAAGACGGTGCACTAGACCACTATGCGACCTCTCCGCTCTGGGCAAGATTCTCGCCCATGAGTATTTTAAATTGTATTCCCCCCTTATAGGATTTAATTTCTCTTTCCCGACGATACGCTTCAGACCTATTAGGAAAACTCTCTTGAAAATAAGCCTCCATGGCCGATAAGGCTTTGTTGAGCGAACTGTACCTCGGTTATGCTGTGTCAGTCGAACGTCAATATCTACAGCAGAACCAATGTAGTAACGGCCACTGCTTAAGCCTTTTAAAATATAAACGTAAAACATAAGTTGCTTTCTACCGCTAAGCGGCATCCTCCCGCATACAGGGTCCCGCCATGCGGTGACGTCAGCGGGCCAAACAGACACACCCCGCATTCTGCGGGGTAAACTAGACCACTTTACCCCGCCAGAGGCGGCGGTAGGCGATCTCTCCACTGGCTATATAATTAGGTAAATTTACACCGCAAGCGACTTTCACCTTAACACTTTTCGCCTAAAAAATAAAGCCCCCTAATCATTCTTAATTGAAGATTAAAAGGGCCATAAAAAAGGGAAATACTAAACTCTAAACTCTACTCTTGGCGGCTGTTACGGTTTGGACCACAGAAATAATATTAGTGCCAATTATCTTAACGATGCCATTATCGTTTAAAACTTTTGTTTTAATAGCAGCAGCGGAGTTTTTCAACTCATCGTTAAATGACAAATTCTTTTCCAAAGTCATTAAGACATACCCATCATCACCTAAACTGTTGCTTAAAAGTTTTAGATCTTTTAAGTTTTTAATTGTAAAAGCCCCCAAGATAGGGCCCAATATCAGATAAGCGGTTTCAATTGTAACATCAGACTTTGTTGGATTAGAGCCAGCAATCATTATTAACTCCTTGTTTTTAGTGATTATTTTAGCGGCATATTTTGTCGCGTTAATTAAAAGACCGATTTTATCCAATTAAACTAACATGGTACTTGATTTACGTCAAGGGTTTGATAACCGTAGGCGCCAAGAATCAACTTAGTTATCTTAAACAATGCTTTCTGCTATAATAAATAAAGTATGAATAAAAAATATCCCTCCCAAGCTTGGGTCGTGGCGGTTGACATGGGCTACGGCCACGAACGAGCCGCTTATGCCCTCAAGGAACTGGCTTATGGCCCAGTTCTGATTGCTAATAATTACCGTGGCATACCGCGCCAGGAACGCGCTTATTGGCGTAGCTCGCGCGAAATTTATGAAAAAGTATCGCGTTTAAAAAGTTTACCGGTAATCGGCGATTTGATTTTTGAGGTGATGGACCGCTTTCAACAAATTGAACCATTTTATCCGCGGCGCGATTTATCCGCCCCTACCATACAACTTAAACAAAGCTATGATTTAATTAAAAAAGGGCTGGGCAAGCATCTGATAGATTTGATGCGTCGTCGCCCTTTGCCGCTGGTGGCTACTTTCTTTCAAGCCGCTTTTATGGCCGAGGAGGCCGGCTATCCCGAAGATATTTACTGTGTTGTTTGTGATGCTGACTGCAGCCGCACCTGGGCGCCGCTTAACCCCAAACAAAGCCGGATAAAATACCTGGCCCCCAACGGACGAGTGGTGGAACGGTTAAAACTGTATGGCGTACGAGAGGCCAATATTTTCTTAACCGGATTCCCCCTGCCCAAGGAGCTTATTGGCGGCACCAACTCGCCGATATTGCGCCACAATTTGGCGCGACGAATAAAAAATCTAGACCCCAAAGGTGTTTTTTGCAGTAAATATGACCGAGCCTTAGCCAGACGTTTAGGGGCGCGTTGGCGCTCCATTAACCATAAGCGTCCCCTAACCCTGACTTTTGCCATTGGCGGCGCGGGCGCGCAAAAAGATTTAGGCGTGCAAATTACCGAAAGTTTAGCGGTTAAAATCAGTCAGGGAAAAATTAAACTTAATTTAATTGTCGGTACGCATCATGAAACTATGCGCTATTACCGCCAAACGGTTAAAGACTTAAAACTTAATAAATACTTGGGTAAATACATTGATATCATTCATAACGAAACTCGAGCCGAATATTTTGTTCAATTCAGTAAAATTATCGCTGATACCGACATTTTGTGGACCAAGCCGTCGGAACTTTCCTTTTATACCGGCTTAGGGCTCCCAATTATTATTGCTCCGCCCATTGGCTCACAAGAGCAATTTAACCGCCTCTGGCTCAAGACCGTGGCCGGCGGCATTACTCAAAACGACCCGCGTTACACCAACGAATGGCTGTTTGACTGGGTTGACTCCGGCGGCTTGGCCCGCACCGCCTGGAACGGCTATGTTGAAGCGCCATCGCACGGCACCTACCGCATTGAAAGCCTTATCACCGGCAAAAAGACCGACCTGCCGCAAATTCCGTTGATTGTGTAATCAGTATGATAAAAGGAGTTTTGTTTGATTTTCGCGACACCCTGATAAACGTTAAAGCGGCGAACAAAGCCATAGGAGCCGCCGCTTTTAAGTTGGTTAAAAAGCTTAAACCACGGCTAAGTTATGACAAATTTCAAAAAGATTACACTGCAGCCCGCCAAGAGACTAAAAAACGGTATTTTCAAAACCCGCTAATCCACAATTGGACAAAGATAATTTTACTAACCTACTTAGAATCGCAAAAACTTAAACTCTCACCCAAAGAACAGCAGCGCTGGCTGGATGAGCTGGACCGGGTTTTTATAAAAAACTGCCGTTTATTTGCCGATGCCAAAATTGCCCTTGACCGGTTGCAAAAGAAACATTTAAAAATCGGCGTAATAATAGACGGTACAGTAAAACGCGAACAAGCCATTATTAAAAAATTAAAGCTGGCTAAATATTTCCAAGTCATCATTATCAGCGAAGCTGTCGGCAAAAATAAATTTACCTCCCAACCGCTGCACGCCGGCATTAAAAAACTCAAACTTCCGGCCAAACAAATTATAGTAATCGGCGACCGGCTGGACAAAGACATCCGCTGGGCAAATCAGCTCGGCGCCATCAGCGTATTATTGCAACGACAACGTGGCCGCTACAATCAATTCCCCGCGCGGTCACACTTAGAAATTCCACAGTATACTATAAAAAATCTAACTGAACTTAAAAAAATAATTAAATCTTAGAATGATTAAGTTATGAAACATACAAAACTATTCACCTTATTTTTACTGGCCAGTTTGCAGGTACTTTTCAAATTCATTGCGCCACAGAAAGCCAACATTCACTTCTATGAAGTTTAATATATAAAACCTTAGTACCATGGAGCAACAATCAAATCCAAAACAATTAGCGACGAAACCGAAGTTTGCAATTGTCTACCAAGGCAAGATATTTGAAGTAATAAGGTGGGAAGGCAAACCTGGAGTTATGTTTGAGGCCGCAGTACGTGCGCCCGGTGTGCGTCTTATTATTGAAACTGAAAAAGACGGACAAAAAGGGCTCCTCATGACCAAAGAGCTGCGCCGAGAAGCGGAAGGGTTTGATTATCGTCTACCCGGTGGCAAGGTTTTTGATAACTTGGAAGAATACAATCAATTCCGCAGTAAGGGCGGCGATATTAGTGCGGCAGCGAAGCTAGCTGCGGTTAAAGAAGGCCGGGAAGAGGCGGGAGTGTTGACTGGGGACATTTCTCAAGTTGGTATTTCTAAAGCTGGCGCCTCGGTTGAATGGGATCTTCATTACTACCTGGTAAAAAATGCCAAGCTAGGAAAACAAAATCTAGAGGAGCACGAACAAGGCGATATTGAGACCATAATACTTTCGGCCCACGAAATTTTTGAGAAATTAGTCGCCGGTAAAATTCAGGAAGGACGCTCGGCTGATGTGTTGTGGAGGTGGCTAGCTAAAAATAATTTTGTGGAATTCGTTACTGACCTACGTGCTTAAAACCCCGCTACGTTATCATATAAAAAATCTGAAAGAAGTTAAGCAATTAAGCGCCGCTTCGACCTAACCTAAACAGTTTGATATAATAATAGGCGGCTGTATCAATTGGTACGGCTGTCTTAATATCTTACACCTATGAAAAAAATAATTATTCTATTACTAGTCAGCCTGCTAGTGCCCAGCTTAGCCTTGGCTGCTAGTCCAACCAAGTCAAAAACTACTAAACCATCTGTACCGGTCGTCACCAATATAGTTGTGCCCGAAGAAGAAGCTGTTATCAAAGCTTACGAAAACACCCTACCCGCAGTGGTCAATATCATAGTAAGCCAAAAATTAACCGATATTTTTGGCACTACCTCGGTGCAGGACGTTGGTGGCGGTACTGGTTTTTTTATTTCAACTGACGGCTATATTGTTACCAACAAACATGTCGTGGCTAATGATAATGTTGATTACACTGTTATTACCAGCGCCGGCAAAGAATACGTGGCCTCGGTCTTAGCGCGCGATCCGGTTTATGATATTGCCATTGTAAAAATTGAAGGCAACGGTTTTACGCCGGCCAAATTAGGTAATTCCGATAAAATAAGAATCGGCCAAACCGTTATCGCTATTGGCAACGTGCTGGCCGAATTCCGCAATACCGTAACTCGCGGCATTGTCAGCGGTATTGGCCGTACTATTTCCGCTACGGGCGGTGGCATCAGCGAAACTATTGAAAATGCCATTCAAACTGACGCCTCTATTAACCCGGGCAATTCCGGCGGACCGCTGGTTAATATGCAAGGCGGAGTTATTGGTATGAATACCGCTATTAACCGAGCGGGCGAAGCTTTGGGTTTTGCCATTCCAATCAATATAATTCAGCAAACAGTCAATAATTTTTTGCAACATGGTCGTATTGTGCATAGCTATTTGGGCGTACGTTACGTCATGCTGAACAAAAACTTGGCCCGGGCCAATAATTTGCGCATTTATCAAGGGGCCTTTGTGCTACTGCCCAATCTAACTGGCGGCACTGGTGTTGTACCCGGCAGTCCGGCCGCCGCCGCCGACATCCAGCCTGGCGATATTATACTGGCTATCAATAACGAAATTTTAACTGCCAACAAATCATTAAGCGGCCTAATAACAAAATACAAACCCGGCGATCAAATTACGCTTAAGGTGCTCCGCGCCGGGCGGGAAATAATGCTAAAAGCCACTCTGACCGAGCGCCCAACAACTGACAATTAATAACTGTCTAGCGGCTAATGTAATTCTTATAATCATCCGACTCCTTCCACACACTCCACGGAATAGCCGGATGCACAGTTTTGCCGCCAAACTTAACCGCCTGTATAATGGCCTCCGGCGGATAACCGCCATAAACATAAGCTTTTACCAGAGTAAACCAGTTAGTATAGGCCGACAAGGGAACCTTGCCGGAAAATATATTATTTAAAAATGCCCTAAGATTCACGGCCAAGGTTTTTTCTGAATTTAAATTGCGGCACAGTCCGCCATAAATTCCGCTGCTGTTGCAGCCTGATTGAGCTGTTGGCACTTCGCCGCTCAAAAACTTGGTTACAAAAACCGCCTCTTCGGTTTTAGCTGATTTACCTAAAACGTCAGTAGAATTTATTTTAAACTTATAACGTGTGCCGGCCTTAAGGTCAGCCAAAGTCAAACTGTGGTCCAGGTTGTAAAAGCCAGTCTCATTGATTTTAGTGCGGCGGGCGTATTTTTGGTCAGCCCAATATTCTACATTGCCGCGAGCCGGGCGCGAACTATGCCAGGTCACGGTCACGCTGTTGCTGCCAACCACCGGGTCGTAAATTGAAACCGGTGAAATTAAGTTCAAAACCAAATTCTCTTTATCCCCGCTGGCGTCAGGCGCCGTAGTAACTGAATAATTCTCATTTATCCATTCCTTACGATCACTGTTGCGACTCTTAATGCGATAATAGTAAACGCTGTTATTCTTTAAACCTTTAACCACTGCCTCGTGCGTAAGCACCTTGCCACCTCCGCCCGCGCGACTGTAGCGCTTAAATAAATTATCCGTGGAATATTCCACGTCGCCATCAATCGCTTTATTGGTTTTCCAAGTCAAAATAAAATAAGTAGCGCCGCTGTAAGTTACATTGACTTCGCTTAGTTCCGGAGCGATATTATCGGTGTACTTAGGTGTTTTAAAAGTTTGGTCAAATGATTCCGCCAACAAACCATCAGCCGTATTAACGGTTATTTTATAATGATAAACAGTTTCACTTTTAAGATTGGGCAGTTCTATTTCATTATAAGTATCTGTGGCCTTAGAAGAAGCCAGATAAGCTCCGTAACTTTCCGTCAAACCATAGTCAATCCGGCCGGCCGAGATTACATTCGTATACCAACTTATGATTATGGCGGCCTCTGGTAAAACCTGGCCTTTGGCTTTAACCGAGACTTTGCTAATTACCAAATCCTGCGCGCGGGCGACCGGCGCAAGTAGCCCGAAGAATAAAATGATTATTATAAAAACTATATTTAATTTAGCAAGTCTCATAGGTAATTGATTATAAACTAAACCACCTTAAAGTATAGCAAGACTAATGATAAACTGGTAGACTATAGAGGAAACTCAAAAGTCAAAGTTCAAAAGTCAAAACTTTTTAGTTTAGCCAAATTAAAATTCGTTTTATATCTTTTTGCCGCTATGCCGAAGGTTCAGCTAGCACTGCGGCACCCGCCTGAAGAATAAACTAACATATGTTGTAGCAGTTTGTGTACCCGTCTGATAAACAACGAACACCGTAGTTGCTGAGCTATGTATGGCTACTCTCCCTTTCATGGCGTGCCAGAAGTGGGGGTGCAGGGGGTAGAGGACGGGCATCGCAACTCGGAGTCCTCTACCCCCTGCGATTAAAACTTTTTTAAAAAAGTAACAAAGACCAATTTAGATTTAGAATTTTAAACCGTTCATAATTTTTGTCAAATCATGAATATACTCGCGATTGAAACTTCGTGCGATGAAACCTCAGTGGCGGTACTTAAAATTGATCGTAAAAATCTGGCTTTACGGGCTATAAACACATCTTCCCAAATCAAATTACACGCTCCTTACGGCGGGGTCGTGCCGGAGTTGGCGGCGCGGCGACATACCGAAGTAATTATTCCACTGTTAAATCAAACCTTAAAACAATCGCAAATAAACACTGGTCAAATTAATGCTCTCGCCGTAACGGGCGGGCCGGGTTTAATTACTGCCCTGCAAATCGGAGTGGAAACGGCTAAAACTTTAGCTTATGCTTGGCGTAAACCATTAATACCGGTTAATCATATGACCGGACATTTAGTCAGTCCATTTTTAACGCCGGGTTTATGGCCAAAGGTTTTTTATAAAGCAATTTGGCCGGCGGTGGCATTAATCGTATCAGGCGGACACACTGAACTGTATTTAATGAAATCACTTAGTCAGTGGCAACTGTTAGGCCATACCCTTGATGACGCGGCGGGCGAAGCTTTTGACAAAGTGGCTAAAATGCTAAAACTCCCCTATCCGGGCGGTCCCGAGGTGGGCCGATTAGCTGAATTTGGCAACAGTCAGGCTTTTGCCTTTCCCCGACCAATGCTAAGCCATAAAAACTATGACTTTAGTTTTTCCGGGCTTAAAACCGCCGTGCTGTATACGCTTAAAAAATACCCACCCTTAGCCATTAGCCATCAGCTAACAGCTAACTTATGCGCCTCTTTCCAACAAGCGGTGACTGATGTTTTAATAGGTAAAACTATCAGAGCGGCTCAAGCTTATAAAGCCAAAACTATTATGGTGAGTGGCGGGGTTTCGGCCAACCGATATTTGCGCGAAACATTTTTACAAACAACCAAAAAACTGCAGGGGCCGATTAATTTATTGTTCCCCGAACTAAAATATACCGGCGACAACGCGGCGATGATAGCTTTGGCGGCTTATGTTATTTCCAATAACGGTAAAAATTTAAGTAAATACAAATCAAGTTGGAAAAATCTGACCGCCCAAGCTAATTGGGAATTGTGGAATTAGACATAGAATTATGAATAAAGAATTAAGAATCAAGAATACGGTACAAACACGCAGCGGCAAAGAAACCGAAAAATTGGGGCAAAAAATCGCCATAAATGGTTCCTACCTATACAATTAGGATACGATTAACTATTAATCTTACTAATCATTAACTATCTCATATGCAAAACTCTATCAAACGTACGCTAACACTAGCCGTCGGCGCGGCTTTGTTATTAGGTACTATTATCCCAGTCTTAGCTCAAGACACTGGGGCCACTAACACTAACACTAATAGTGCCCTGGAGCAGGTACGTGAAGACGCCAAAAAAGCCCAAGAAGAAGCCAGAGAAAAGGCTAAACAAGCTCGTGAGGAAGCGCGCGAAAAAGCCAAGCAAGCCTTAGAAGAAGCTAGAGAGAGGGCTAAACAGGTGCGTGAAGAGGCGCGCGAGAAAGCCAAGCTGGCACGGGAGGTAGTGAAGGCTAAAAACGAAGCCCACTTAGCCACGCTTAAATCCAAACGTGAGGCTATCGGTTCCGCTACCGAAACCTACACCGCGGCTGTGCAAAAAGCCAATCAAGATTATAAAACAGCTGTTAAGGCAGCCAAGGAGACACGCCAAGCCGCGGTCAAGGCTGCTCGTGAAGCTTTAGTTGCCGCCCGCGAACAGGCGAGTACTATCGTGGTACAGCCAAACGTACCAACCACTACCCCAGTCATTCCTACTCCCGAGCCAACAACTGGCGCCACTCAATAAATTCTGGCTAACACTAAACTTCCTCCCCCGGCCTATGGCTTGGGAGGAAGTTTTTGTTATGGCGCCAAATATTTTTCTCACCCCAACTACCGATCGGCTACCCAATAATCAAATTAAAAGGTAAAATATCAATCAAGAACTATGCCTAAATCAATCTCTACCGCTTCAGCCAAGCAAACCATGGCACTAGGCTTCAGGCTGGCCAAACAACTAAAAAGCGGCGAGGTTCTTGCCTTAATTGGAGACCTGGGTAGCGGTAAAACCACTTTTGTCAAGGGTTTAGCCAAGGGCTTGGGCGTAAAACAACCAATTACCAGCCCGACTTTCGTACTGCTCAAAGTTTATCCTGTAACCAAACACAAAGCCATTAAACTATTTATTCATGTGGATTGTTATCGTGTCGCTGGTATTGAATTAAGTAAAATCGGTTTAGATGATTATTTGGGCCGGCCCGATTGCGTGGTGGCGATTGAATGGGCGGAAAAAATTAAACAACTACCGCGCCACACCCATAAAATTTTACTAGCCTACGATCGCAGGGCTGGCGGACGAAAAATAAAATTTGGTCAAAAAAGTAAAAAAAGTTCTAGTTTAAAAATCTCACTAATGGCAGTAACTGGCAGAAAATAATAATATTATAATACGAAAAATTAACTGAACTAACTTTTCTTTGCTTTTTTTGTTTGTCTAATATAGTCAATTGTTTTTGAACCTAGAAAACCTAATTTATCAACCGTTGCCAGTACACCCGGACCAATCTTTTCTGTCATCAAACGGTTGAGGTGCAGTAAACCGTGTTGGGTAAAATTCGCTTCAACTAGAGGACGGAAAGTATCCTTATTGTCCAGAAGATTAGCCAAACACTCCTCCGAGGTAGGATCTAGCGGTAAATCATTAATGGCGTTAATAATCTCAACTGTAACTTCGTTAACTTTACCGTAAGGACCACGCGCTAGGGCAGGGGGCTTCTTACCTAAACGTAGTTCAACCATACGAGATAGAATCTCTGTTATACTCTCGTTCAGCGCTTTGAGTGAAATATGTTTATCCCCTCTCATATAATTTTGTGAAGCTACCCCCATCTTCCCTATTAAACAAGATTCCCAATAAAGAGGATCAATTTTGGGATCATCTTTGATAACTTTATGAAGAGATAATGCATGCATGAGCTCGTGAGAGAGTAAATTATTGCGCTCTAAGGTATTAGTTGTCGTTAAATCATTCACGCCAATCATTACATTATGAAGACGAAAATTGTATACCCCCGCCGTATGACTCGGACCACCCGCAGATACTTCCTTCGAAACGACAAAATCGTAGTAATCCAGATTCAGCGGGCCAAGAAATGTCACCTTAAACTGCTCGGAAGGCGGCTCAACGCCAAACTCAACCAACACCTCACGGGCGACTTGATGATGCCGTGCCACTAGCGCTCGAGTTTCTGGTTTATCAACCAGCTCCTGTATACGATTTTCCTCCCACGCCAGTCGCTCAGTTATCTCTTGGTCCAAAAAATGTTCCTTATTATTCGTCATGGAAAAACGTTCTTTCAACGCCAGAAGCTCGGTAGGGCTGTAGTAATGCCTTAGGGACTTGTAACTATAGAATTGCCGATTATATAGATCTGGATACTGCTCCTTTATATGAAAATCTTCACTACCGACTAATAATAGCTTAGCAAGGCCTTCTTCATAACGACCGATATTATCCTCTGAAACTTTGAACTGCTCTAATTCACGCCCAAGCCATTCACCCTTACTAATGATAAAACGTTCCTTGTTTTCCTTAAATTCTGGCTTATCTAGATAATTAAAGTGAGAACTAATTATCTCATCGTTTCCATCAAACAGTTCTTCGTTGCTAAACTCTTCTTTCATATTGTATATTATAGCAAAAAATGTTAACTTAACACAAAACCATTAAACTATTTATTCATGTGGATTGCTATCGCGTCGCTGGCATTGAATTAAGTAAAATCGGCTTAGATGAATATTTGGGCCGGCCCGATTGCGTGGTGGCGATTGAATGGGCGGAAAAAATTAAACAACTGCCACGCCTTACTAAAATAATAAATTTCAAGCACGCCAAAAACAATAATCAGAGGATTATTAAACTATAAGGTTATTTTACTGTTTGGTATTTGGGCATGATTAATTTACCCGCCCCCAATGGATTGTAACCATTTTTAACCTCATCGCCGTCTTTATACCCATCACCATCCGTGTCGGGATTATTTTTATCAGTACCATAAAATTCTTCCTCTTTATCACTTAACCCATCATTATCACTATCATTTATAGCTAAATTATCCTTAGTTACTTCTTTTGATATACCGCCCATAAAACCAGCCAGCATTTGATTAAGGTCGGCAACTTCCTGTGGTACGTCAACTTTAACTGGTTCGTTTATCTTATCTAAATTAATAACTATAGTTATGCTATCTGATTTGTCACCTTTATTGTTTAATTGGGGAATTACTATTTTAAAACGCCTGGCTATATAGTCGCTTTTTCCTACCCAGATTTCTCCTGTTAACGGTTCATTATAATCGCTATCTAGCTTTTTTAATTGGTCCATTTGCTCTTTATTATAAGCTTCCCCTAAAATCACTGGCCCGGCTTGTTGTAAAAAATCTATTATCGCCTTAGGCTCAATAATAAAACCATAATGGTAGGAAGCTAAACCATTAATGTTTTCACTGCCATAGCGCTGGTTAAATTTAATAGGTTTGGTTTCTGCAAATATCTGTTTCAACTTGTCTTTTTGTTCCTGGCTGATAGTTTGAATTTTTTTATAATCAGGTATTTTACCAGATAGTAATGGTGAGTCGGCTAATTGTTCTTGGGAGAATTTAACCCACTGGTTCTTTAACGAACTTAAGTCTAAAAAGCCTAAGCTAGGAACGTCTAGCAATTGTAAATAATTTTCTTTATCTTTTTTAATATATTGCAGACCCAATAACATAGGTCGCTCGCCCTCGCTTAGGCTCAACCACAATTTTCCATCAACTTGGCTGTTTGCCTGGTCTGTTTTATCTTGAGTAAGGTCGAACTTGATACTTAAATTAACTGAACTAGAATCATTGGGCAATTGTAATAGCGATAGCTGATCTTGGGCCGCACCGCTCAGATTAAATTTGGTACTGACGGTGCTGCTTAAATGAAAAGTCTTAATCTCTCCCATACTAATCAAACTTTTGCTAACGACTCTTTCCGGCGCTGTCCAATAATAATAGTAATAAGCCCAGGCGCCACCGGCCACTAAAAATAAACAAACACTGATAATTGCCATTAACCACCATTTTTTATTAATACCGGAAAACCGTTTAAAAATTTTAACAGCATCAAAATGCCCGCCGCTTGAGGGTAATATTCTAGCTGAACCCAAGGACGGCACGATTTGAGGATTAACTATTTTATTAAAAGCCTCGTCTATTTGTTCAACTGGCCAACCAGCAGTTAGTAGTCCCTGCTTTATGCCGGACTGACCAAGGCCGCGAGTTAATTCATTTTTAATATGGCTTTCTAATTCAAGAGGTTGCATAGATTAATAAGATTTAATTTTTATTTATCACATTTTAATAGTACTCCTTCTGAGAAAAACAAAAAACTGCCCGATTGGCAGTTTGGTTGTATCTTATGGCGGGTGTGTCCCGATGAACGTCGGGAGACCCCCCATGCCCCGTAGCGTCCTCCAGAGGAGGACTGCTACTGGGTTTCTTCATTACCCCCGAAGAACGAACTGATATTCTTCTACGGGGCAAGTCAGTGAACCCCGTTAGAAGCTCACACAGGGCATTAAACCCCGTGTTCGCTGTTGAGAATTGGGCATTCATCCCTGCGGCAGAGACCGCAGGGCATCCTGCTTCTAACGGGGTGAAGTACATTCCACTGGTGGGCGGCGATGGATTTGAACCATCGACCTTCTCATTACCGCGCCCCGTACCAAATTTGGGTTGGTGGGTGTGCCTGGATTCGAACCAGGGACCTCTTCATTATCAGTGACCCCGCACAACTTCGCCTTTGCTCAGTAAACGGGGCAAGAGTGCTTTTTCTCTGGTGGCTATTTACAACACCGGTTGGACTTACTTTAGCAAAAAATCCTGACCCTGACCAGCGATTTACCCCTTCATGCACCCCTTCATTCGCTCGGTCGCGGCTTGAAGGGGCAGATTTCGCAATATCACGCTTAAACACTCGCTTCTTTCCCCTCACTCCTCGCAAAATCAAAGTCCGACTTCACTACGGAAAGGGTTGCTCCGCTCCTCGCTTCGCTCGTCGCTCCGCAAGTCGCGGGGTCGCGTCTGGTGGCTCGGCCTTCTCCTTCCGTCCCGCTATTTCTTTTTGCTCGTCGTGGGGGGGGTGAAGACGGGTAAAAAGGAAGGACGGAAGGAAGAAGGCCTCGTTAGAGGGGGTCGGAGGGCGTATAATGACAATATAACGCTTCTATGTCAAAACCACGTCTTAAACAATTTGAACGAGCAGTGGTCGCCGACCCCCTCAAGCTCCAGCCCCGCGACATCGCGCTCCTCCGCAATGTGGCCGAGTTTCGTTTTCTAAACACCGAGCAGATTTTGACGCTTCACGAGGGAAGCCGCCGCAACCTGATGGAGCGATTGAGCCGCCTCTACCATCACGGCTTTCTTGACCGACCAGTCAGTCAAAGCTCCGCACGCCTTACCTCGTCGCACATGGTTTACTCCTTGGGACGCAAAGGAGCGGAGCAACTGTCAAAAGACGCGGAGGAGCGCGAAGGGATTTATCGCCGCGTCAAAGAAGTTGAGCGAACGCTCCCTCTTATGGCTCACGCCTTGATGATTTCTCAATTCCGAGTTTGCCTTACGCTGGCGGCGAAAACTCACGGGGTTAAAATTACTCGCTGGTCGCAAGGTTACGACTTAAAAGAAACCTTGCGTCATGTCCACGGCGAAAATCCCTCGTTAGTGCCGGACGCATTTTTTACGCTGGAAGATAAAGATGATGTTATCAACTTTTTTCTTGAAGCCGACAGAGGCACGATGACGGCGGAAAGGTTTGTAAATAAATTAAAAACATATTGGTCGTGGCGAAGCGACGAGAGGTTGAAAAAGAAACTCCGTCTTGCCCGTTTCCGCGTCCTCACTATCGCCCCGTCGGAACGACGGAGCGACAGTTTACGGAACGCTGGAAAGGGCGGCGACCCGCGAGGAGAAGGAAGTTTAATGTTTTTATTCGCTTCCGAAACGCGATATAATACGGCTACACCAAAGACGATTCTCCAAACGATATGGAAATCGCCCAAGGACGAAATTCCTCACTCTATTTTAGAGTAGAGTGTTATAATGGATTTAGAAAACAGAATGGTTTGGAAGCAAAAGTTATTTCCAATAATCATATATATTGTAATCGGATTTTTTAGTAGCGCGGGTTCAGAAAATCCTGCTTCAAAAGCATATGCGCCAACTATTCCACCGCAAACCAATCCGTTTTACGAGGATATAACCGCATAGTTTTCTGGTAAAATTAAGTAAATAGCCGTCAGTCGAAACGGCTTTAATTAAGCAGTTGTTTAATAAAATCTTATATTATGGGAACTTTAATTTTTTGGATTGTCGTTATCGCCTTCGTGGGCTATATCTACCTGCGGCGGAAAAAGAAGATTCCGCCTCTTTTCAGTTTGAACGCCAAAGCGGGAGGTCTCGGCAAAGGAACATCGGTCATTAACGAAAACAACATCGTGGAGGAGTGGTCGCAAATCATACTCGGTATGGGCGGCAAAGGCGAGGAACTCCTGAAATCCATCACCGCCAAACTTCAGGCCCAAAACTTGCCGGATGTGGTCTTTGCCCGCAAAGAGGCGTCTTTGGGCCAGTCAAATTACACCTTGGGCGACAAGAGATACGAGTTTGTTACTATGCGTCACCAACGCTACCCCGACTACGAGATGTTTATCGGCGCGATTGACCGCGCGGGACAGCTTAAGGTGTCGTGGTATCTTACTGTCGCCTTGCCGGGGAGAATTATGGGAAAGTTGCGGGCCATAAACAAAGCGGACAGGGACGCCATGCCCCGCGCATTGAGAGCACCTCAAATGCTCTCCAAGACGCTCGGTAAAATGCTCGCCCAGCGGCTAAACGAAAAGATGGCCGGTAAGCCCGTGCCGATTCGCGTCCGGCCGGAGGATATGACGATGGACGACAAGGAAGAACTCGGCACATACATTACCGTCGCCCACAATGTCGTCTTGGCCGCGCTGGAGGAAATGATGAACGACCTCAAACTGGATTTCTCCAAAGTGGACAAGCACACGCAGGGCTTCCTTAATCTTTCGTAGTTATGGAAAGCAATTTCCAAAAATGGCTACGGCTTGTTTTCAGCAAGCCGAAAGTTTTGCCGATTTGGGCTAATGAAGAAAACCAAGAGCCGCTTTTACGCTCCCGCTCGCCGAACCCCGACGAGCTGGCTTTGGGTTGGGCGGCGGGCAAGGACGAAACGGACAACCGCGAAGTCCATCAACTAAAAGGCGTGTCCCAAGAACACCGCGACACGCATTTTTACGTCATCGGGGCTTCCGGTAGCGGCAAAACTAAATTTTTGGAAACGCTCGCCAAGCAGGACATAGAAAACGGCTTGGGCTTCGGGGTGCTTGACCCGCACGGCGACCTGACGGAAGACATCAAGGGCTATCTCTACGTTTTGAAAAAGCACGCGGCCGAACAGCTTCAAGAGCGTGTTGTCCTGATTGATCCCACTGACCCGAAATATACTGTCGCCTTCAATCCGCTTGAAATAACCAAAGGAGAATCCGCCGCCTCCGTTGCCTCCGAGCTTACGGAAGCGTTCAAGAAAATATGGAAGGACGCTTGGGGCGCGAGAATGGAGGACTTATTAAAAAACTCCCTTATCGCCCTTATTGAAAACGACCTCACGCTCGCCGAGTTGCCTTTGTTTCTTACCAACGCCGAAGTGCGTCGCAAGATTTTGGAAAAAGTTAATCACGGCGTCAGCCGCCAGTATTTTGAGCGGTTTAATTCTTTGCGGCGAACTACGCAAGACGAGTGGATGGAATCCACTTTGAATAAAGTGAACGCCTTTTTATTTGACGACAATATCCGGCAAATGCTCTCCTCGCCCAAAAGCTCTTTCAACCTGCGGGACGTAATGGACGAGGGGAAAATTCTCCTCGTTAAACTGGACAAGGGCAGGTTGAAAGGCAACGCCGATCTTTTGGGGTCGCTTATGCTCGCCAAAATACAGGCGGCGGCGTTCTCCCGCACCGACACGCCGGAGCTTCAACGGCAGAAGTTTTATTTATACATAGACGAGTTCCAAAACTTTGCGACAGAGAATTTTATCAGTATGCTCGGTGAAGCTCGCAAGTATCGGCTCGCGTTGTTGTTGGCTCATCAAAACCTCGCCCAACTGCCCGCCACCCTGCGGGCTTCCATTCTTTCCAACTGCGGGCTTCAAGCGTATTTCAGAATATCGCGCGACGACTCCAACATTTTGGCGAAAGAATCACTCGCCTCAATTTACAACGACCCGCCCGGCTGGGAGCGATATATTCAAGCACTTCAAGAATTGCCGCGTCGCGGGTGCGTCATAAAAAACAAAATTGACGGCGGGGTGATTGCCGTGCGGACGCTCGACCTTCTTCCTCCGCACGAATTGGCGGAAACGGACGAGGAGCAATTCGTCAAAGAAGTTGCCGCCTGCGAGATAGGCAAAAACTATCTTTGCGAAAGGAAGAAGATCGAGGAAGAATACAAGGCACGGCGGGACAAGCTCACCAGAGCCGACGAATCGGAGAGTTTCAGAGAGCCGAGGCGTTAATTGGACTGTTTCAATAATACGGATATAATGAGGGTATTATAAATTCTTTAAGGTCGAGACCATAAAAACTTTAATTATAAACAAATAATCTTATGAAAAAAATAACCTTTTTAACTTTAGCTCTTGCGGTTGTTATCACAACCGGCAACCTTGTTGCCGTAGCTGAAATAAACCCACTGGCGGGAAAAATCATCGCGCTTGACGCCGGACACGGCGATACGGACGGTGCGGTAAATGAGAGAGTGCTGAAATCTGACGGCACGCCCGTAACAGAGGCGGAGGTAAACTGGGATGTAGTCCAAGCGTTAAAAACAAAGTTGGAAATTTCTAACGGCGCGTATGTGGTGGTCACCGAGCGTTTCTCAACGCGGCGGGATAGAGTGAACGACGCAGTAACGAAATGCGCCGAGCTTGATGTGGATGGCGTTGTTGGGGCAGACAACAGAAAGTGCGATGTCTTGGTATCAGTTCACCACAACGGGAGCACCGACCCGACACATGACGGCACGCTCACTATTTACACCCAGAACTCGGACAAGCCGTTGGCTAAAGCCCTTTACGATTCATTGCTCCCTCTTACCAATAAACCGGAAGGAATGTTGAACGGCGGCTATGGGATGACAGTATATAAAAATCTTGTTTCTACCATCACCGAAGCGTATTACATTACTAACGACGACGAAGCGCGTTTATGGCTTTCCGGCACAAGAACACCGGAGGAAGTAGACGCACAAATTGTCGGACTGACCAATTACTTCGCTTCTCAATCTTCCGGCGGCAAGGGAGGAAAACCAAGATAACCGCCCGCCCGCCGAAAACCTCTCCCTTGAAAAAACTCGCTTGACGAAAATCTCACCCGAAACCGCTTAATCGCTATTACAGAATGTCTGCGACATACTGTAATTTTCTGGCTTGATTTTCTGCTCTTTTTTCTCGGTCGCTTTCCTCAAAAACCTTTTCTCTCCGAGTAAAGTTTTTTCAGGAATTTTCGGCGTTATGGCGTCCGAATCCTTACCGCCTTTTGAAAGCACCCCGCAATACGATTGTGGCGTGTTTTCAAAACTCATTCGCCAAAGGCGAAAGAGCAAGGACGGACGGCTTCGTCCGCCATTTCAAAAAAGCCCCGCCCTACGCGGGGCTTTTCACATTTTCCTTATTGCCATCAGTGTCTCTTAATTTTAGCGTCAGCTTATCGCCCGTAAAGGTAGTACAAAGTCTCCACCTTGACTGGCGCAAGCTATCAGCCGCTTTCTCCTGCTTCGGTCGATGGCAGATAAGGCGGCGATGCCAAACAACATAAATAGCCGCCAGTTAAATAAAAACATGATTAAACAAATCATATCTAACTGGACGGGTTCAGAGAAAACGTCCGACCTCGTTCGCGGTCAAATCGCGGAACGCTGGGGAGCCGAAGAGGCCAAGCGTTACGATCCGAGGACGAATTGCCTCACTTTCAAAGCGTGGGGCGATAATGGCTATGTCGTCCGCAAGGGCGAGAAAGCCATTAAATCCTTCATCATCGTTGAGAAGAAGGATGAAAAGACGGGAGAAGTCGTTGAAAAACGACTCAAGAATATCTTCCTCTTTTACGAGAAGCAGGTCGAGAAGCTTCCCGCGTAACAGAAAGGGAGCCGGCTCCGGAAACGGGGTTGGCTCCCTTTTTTGCGTTTACACTGAACTGGTTTTTTAAGATAGTATTTTATGAGTAATCGTTAAATCGGAAAGTTTCAGAGAACCGAAAACATTGACAGAATAAACAAGCCATTGTTTAATTTTGTCAATGGAGTCCACCGAAAAAAGATTTTTACGGACATTAGGAATAGCGATGGGAATTCTCTTTTTAGGTGGTCTAATCATTTTCATAGACACTCTAACACCGCCGCTTCCAACTCCTCAAACCGTTATTAAGGAAGCTCCGCAAGAAATTCCAAAAAGCGACAATGCGGACTACTCAACCATAGTTGCCGAGTGGCAAAACAGAGTGGTTCGAGTTACCTGCTATTGGAGTAGCTCTAACGAACAACCGCTAACATTAGTGGGAGGGTCTGCCCTCTTGACCACCATTGCCGACTATGGCTTTGTGGCCGTGACAAACAAACACGTCATAACCGATTCTTATGGTAGGACGGCAGACAGTTGCGGTTTACTCTTAGTGGGGTTCGGGGATATTAGTTCTATGGAGACTAATCCGCTTAAATTTCTTTACGGCGATCCCTTTTTGGTTGATTCGAATAGTAGAGATGTGGCGTATATAAAACTTGGTCGCGCGAATATTTTGCGTGACAAAAACGGATTGTTCGCTGCAGCCGCCAAAGCGGCGTTAAATCTATGCTCTGTATCGAGAGTTCGTATTGGTGATGAATTAATTGTTTTGGGTTATCCAACTATCGGAAGTCAAAATGGAATCACCGTTACAAAGGGGATTATTGCGGGAATTGAGAATGACTATTACGTGACGGATGCGAAAATTGATCATGGTAACTCCGGTGGTGCGGCCATTCTTATTAAAGATGATTGCTATATTGGGATACCGACATGGGCGAGTACCGGTAGCGTTGAATCGCTTGGAAGAATATTAAAAACCGATTTTTATTACCCATAAAACAATACAATTTTGCGCTTCTTTATTTTTGCCCTCGTAGCTCAATGGACAGAGCAAGACGCTTCTATCGTCAAGGTTGGGGGTTCGATTCCCTCCGAGGGCGCAAATCTTGACTTTCGTATCTCTAATGTTGTATAACTCTTTTAAGTTTCATTACCCTCGCTTCTCCTGCACAAAGGATGTCGCGGGCGGGACGGCTTGGGGAAATACAAAAGCCGGTCCCGACCTTCAAACAATCTTTCCCCGATTGATTGAGGACGGAATGGACACGATTTAATAAGTTAGGGCACACGGCAAAAGGGCGAGCAATCGCCCTTTTGTCTTTATGAAAGCTACGGAAAACAACTTTATTCTTTGGACGAACATCATTTGGACGAAATAGAATCGCTCGGCGAAACTACTTTTAGAGAACAGCGTCGTGCGTTCGGAATAAGACCCAAAGACCGACGCCATCATGTTTATATCATCGGCAAGACCGGCACGGGCAAATCCACTCTTATCAAAAACATGGTCATTCAAGACCTGCGTCTGAATCACGGCGTCGCTCTTATTGATCCTCACGGCGACTTGGTGGAGGACATATTAAACTTCATACCGAAAACGCGGACAAACGAAGTTGTCTATTTCAATCCTGCGGACACCGAGCACCCTGTCGCTATCAACATACTTGAAGCGAAGGGCGACGAGGAAAAACAACTCGTCGCCTCATCGCTTATTTCCGTTTTCCGTCATTTGTGGAAAGAGTTTTGGGGTCCCCGTCTTGAACACATTTTATACAACTGCGTCTTGGCTTTGATGGACACGCCCGGGCAAACTTTGCTCGGCGTGTATCGCATGCTCGTGGATGACGAGTTCAGAAAACTCATCGTCGGCAACATCAAAGACCCGATTGTAAAAATGTTTTGGGTCGAGGATTATGAAAGTTACGACACCCGTTTTCGCAAGGAAATAATCTCGCCCGTTCAAAACAAAGTGGGACAACTTCTCACATCTCCGCAAATGCGAAACATCGTCGGCCAAGCCAAAAGCTCGGTGGACTTCGGTTTTGTGATGGACCAAAAGCGGATTCTTTTGGCCAATCTTTCCAAGGGGAAAGTTGGCGAAGATAAATCAAACCTGCTCGGTTCGGCCATCGTTACTAAAATGTATCTCTCCGCTTTGGAGCGGCAGAACTTGCCGGAGGAGCACCGCAAGGACTTCTATCTCTACATAGACGAATTTCAGAATTTTTCCACCGACATTTTCCCGTCTATCCTCTCCGAAGCTCGTAAATACCGCTTGAACCTCAACCTCGCCCATCAATACCTCTACCAACTGCCCGAAGGCATCAAGCACGCCGTTTTCGGAAACGTCGGGACTGTCATTTCCTTCCGCGTCGGGAGCTACGACGCCAAAGAACTGGCGGAAGAAATGAAGCCCGTATTTACGAGCGAGGACTTGGAGAACTTGGACAATCATCATATCGCCTTGCGGCTCTTGATAGACGGAAAAATGTCTCACGCTTTCTCCGCCGTTACCTTTCCGCCCCTGAAACCCACCGGACGGGAAGCGGAACGGGACACGGTTTTACGAATATCGCGGGAACGCTACGCTACTCCGCGCGATATTGTAGAAGAAAAATTAAAAAATTGGTTTGAAAAATAAAACGCTCTCGGCCACGCGGCCTTGAGCGTTTGTTATTTTATTTTTCAATCACGATTTATCACCCCCCCCACGACGAGCAAAAAGAAATAGCGGGACGGAAGGAGAAGGCCGAGCCACCAGACGCGACCCCGCGACTTGCGGAGCGACGAGCGAAGCGAGGAGCGGAGCAACCCTTTCCGTAGTGAAGTCGGACTTTGATTTTGCGAGGAGTGAGGGGAAAGAAGCGAGTGTTTAAGCGTGATATTGCGAAATCTGCCCCTTCAAGCCGCGACCGAGCGAATGAAGGGGTGCATGAAGGGGTAAATCGCTGGTCAGGGTCAGGATTTTTTGCTAAAGTAAGTCCAACCGGTGTTGTAAATAGCCACCAAGATACAACTCAATTCATTTTCAGAAATTTTTTGATGGGCTTCCTCAATGGAAGCCCATTGTTTTTCCGCAACGCCGCGCGCTTCGCGCGCGTGAAGTGTCAGGTTCAATCCGAAGATTTTTTGAGCGAACGATTTTTTGAGGGGTAAGGTTAAATATTATCGTGAATTTTTATAAGCAGTTGTACTAAATCCTTAATCTTGAATTTTTTGAGCTCGCTCTTGTCAGCAAGATACTCAAAAACATAGTGCGCTTTTGTATTCGCCTCCTTCCTGAATAAACCCACTTCTCTATTAAACTTATCTATATAGTTTTCAATGTTAGGTTTGCCGAAATTTTTTCTCTCGCCGTAAAGATTCTTTATAAGAACACCGAATTTGTGTCTCACCTTATTTTTTGTGTCGTACCACAAATCAACACGCCTAGGGAATTTCTTTTCCAGAATATTAAACACCAAATTTTCTATCATCTTCCTGCAAAGAAAAAACGCCGCGTTGGGGTGATTATGTTCATAACAAACATTAATTTCCTCTTGAAGTTGGTCATAAAAATTCTCCGGGTACTTACCGCCAATCTCAACCAAGACCTCTGGCGGCGTTGGAACTTTTGTGGGCGTTGGAACTGGCAATGGGCCCTTGCGTTCTTTTGCAGTTTTCTTTTTCCTTGCTTTGATTTTATGCGATTCAAGCTCACTTCGCAGGTCGGTGAATATCCCGAATATGGAAGCCTGAACGAACGCAATCAAGTCTTGAAACTCCTCCGTAAATACAACGCCCTCCCTCGTAGTTGTATCAATAATTGCGGAATTTTTTGACCTGCTTATGTGAACCATTCCGATCAGTTGATCGCGTCTGGGATATATGCTGTTGTTATGTGCAGAGATATCCAGGTTAAGCCAGTCATTTCCAATATCCCCATAAGGTTTTACCCGAAAATTATCCCGATAGAGTTTGATTCCATTGTAGTGCTCCAGCAACTTTACAATCTCCTTGAGCTCGGCGGTTACCATCTTTTTCCCGACTGCCTGCTCAAAAGATTTCGGCGACTTGTAGAAGAAGTGCAGTTCAAAAACAGCATCTCCGCATTTAAGTTTTCTGTCCGTTGGCCGGTTGCCGTCTCTCTTTTTTCCTTTTGCCGAAGAAAATTCGTAACGGATCAGGCTTCCGCCTACCAATTTGGTTTTCAAAGTATAAACAGCTTTATCAAGAAATTCTTTCTTGATTTTGGGGACTACGGCTAGCGGCGGGTCAAATTTTGCGGCTACCTTAAAATCTCTTGCTTGTTTATTCAACGGGTTGAGCAGATATACATCTGACAATAGCTCTGTCTGTGTTTCTTGAATGTTCCAGTCGTGGTTTAGATTCTTGATTTCAATCCTTATGCCGTGTTCAGATTTTTTCTTCTTGAATTCGGATGTTGGATTATCAATATCGTTTACAAGAACTTTTTCGTCCTGATATTTATCCCAATCAAAGACAATTTTATATCCCGTATCCTTTCCTTTGGGCAAAGAAAACAAAGTCGCTGTTCTGCCCAAGCTTTCTACAGACAATCTTCCAATACCTTTCTCGCCGATAAAAGTTCTCTCCCCGTTTTTTAGTTTCTTTGATTTAAATGGGGTGGCTATCCGCATCCATTTACTTTTAAGGTCCAGATAATCCATCCCGTTGCCATTATCTGATATAGAAATCATTGCGTCCTTCGTATTAACGGAGCTAAAATCAACCTCTACTTTAGCCGCACCAGCATCATAGGAATTTTTAAGGAGTTCTAGTATAGCGACGTCCTTATTGGAAATGGACTCACGCCCGAATTTTCTTATCAGGTTGCCGCTAACGTCAAAGCGGAGCGGTTCAACGCTTTTCTCCTGAAAATTTTTGTGATCTTTCGGATTGTGCATGTTTTTGTCTTAAATACTACGCAGAATAGTGGAAGCGATTATTTCAGCAAATATCGGAGGTACAGCATTGCCGATTTGTTTGAACTGTGGTCCGCGCTCGCCCTCAAACTTATAATCATCAGGGAATGTTTGCAGGCGCGCCGCCTCTCTTACGGTCAGAGAACGGTTTTGTTTTATGTCAGGATGAATATAAAAATGTCCATCTTTCGCGATGTGCGCAACGATGGTGTGTAAACCTTTAGCAACAGCATCAACCACCTTGAACCGGTCCAGAAAACCATCCTCGTTGCTATGTGTTTTCAGGCGTTCTGGCAGGTGATTATACTTTATGTTTTCACCTTTCCGTTTTGCAAGCACCGCACGTCTGTAAATTTCCAAGTCTTGGCTGTTATTCGGCCTGGCCACGTGATCCATAAGGATTCCAAACTTCGGATTGAGGATACCGAGTTTCTCCAAAAGCATGTTCCGTTTTGAAAATTTCCAGACCCGTTTGCCTGTTCCTGCTTGGACTTCCGGCAGACCGGCAAAAAAATCTTTAACGACATACTCGCGTTCAGTTGCCGGAAAATCCGGATAACCATTGATTTTTGATGTTTTATTCCAACCAACAAGAATGACCCGTTTTCTGTTCTGTGGAACGCCGAAATCCACGGCATTAAGAATTTTATAATCTGTATCATAACCAGCGTGCTTCATAAGACGGCGCATATCCCGAAGATATTTACCTTTTCCTGCTGTTTCAAGCCCAGGGACATTTTCAAAAACAAACACCTTGGGTTTTAGAGCTTTCAGGAATTCTACATAATATCGGTAAAGAAAATTACGCTCATCCCGGCGCATATTTTTGCCGTCGCGGGCACGCCCTATGTACGAATAAGCCTGACAAGGCGGGCCGCCGACGATAATGTCTATCCTTTTCCCGTTCAAACGTTTCTTGATTTGCTGAATAAGTTCCGTTATGTTGTTTTTTTCTATTTTCGCGCATATCACAGAATCCTTTTCTTTTTGAAGTCCGTATTTTTCTATCAGCGAATCACGGGTGATTCTGCCGAACACATAGTTTCTGTAATCGTCCAGCTTGTCTTTTTTAAGAAGTGCGTGATATACCATTCGCGTTATCAGAGTGCTGCAGGCTTTTTTGTCCATTTCTACATGGGCAACCATCTCACATCCGGCCTGCATAAAACCCTCCGATAGTCCGCCAGCTCCGGAGAAAAGGTCAATCGCGGTAAAAGTTTTATTTTTTCGTTGTTTTGGCTTTTTCATATATCAATGAGAAAATATTCTCTCAAAATCATTTGTCCAATACTGCCTATATTCTTCCTTAATTTCTTTGCCCGGCTGTCGTTCGTTAAAGTAAAACATCTCGGCTTTTTCAAGTTTTTTATTCCTCATTTTATTAAAATCATTAAGAAAATCAAGGAAACCATCAATTTTTTCAGCAGAATTTTCAGTGTGTTCAATTCCGTGGGGGTCAATAAATTTCAAGTAATATTTATTGTCTTTCTTGAACCAAAAAATAAAATCTGGGAAAAACATTCTGTATTCACTTTTTTCTGAATCAAAATAAGGAATACCGATTTTATCAATAGTTTCGTCAATTTTTGAAAAATACCACCACTTACATTGTTTTAATTTATTATCTGCTTTATTTAAATATTCTTTCAGTTTTTCTAAAAATTCAATTTCGCTCCCAACTTTAATAATGTGCTGGAAACGATCCGAATCCTTTTTAAATAAAATCGGGGAATAGTAATGTTCCTCTAAAATTTCAAAATCTAAGTAATTTTTCAATACTTCAAGATTCTTGCTATCGGCGATATCTTTAATCAGTTTTTTATATTCATCTCTTCCGATTTTTCCGTCATCAAACATCTTGTCAATTTCTTTCTCTGTTTTTCTCGGTTTGATAATTTTCAAAATATCTTTTTCCAGTTTCGCCACCTCGGTTTTATCTATGTTTGTTTTTACCTCTTTATAGTGAGAAATTTCGCCATCCAAAATTTTTATTGCGTTCAGTTTTTTTATGTTTTCATTAAAATAATTGTCCGCGATAAACAATATATTTTCTATTGATTTTTTCCTTCGCCTTTCGCCAATCTTAAAATTATTTTTGGCGTTTACCATTTTATATGTTCTTAATTTAGCCCAATTTTTCAAAAGAAGTACTTTCGCGCCATTTCTTTGAACAATCTGTGAAAGTTCGTCAAATTCATTTTTGCCAATCCAAAAAGGCTTATCGTTTAATCCGCCATCCTCAAAGACCGGAATAAAAATCGGCAAATCACTTTCTTTGATTTCCTCGTTTTTCTTTATTCCCTCAATTTTAATCCATTCGGCGTTAGCTTGTTTCTCAAGCCCTTCTAAAATATTTTTCACAACTTCTTTATTCGTGGCGAAAACAAACAAGCTCTCCAAAAGATTATTGCTTTTTTCTATCTTTTCAATTTCGGAGTTTGAAAAAAGCGAATTGTCCAAATGCTCAAACCTTTTTCTTTGATTTGATGTCGGCTCAATTCTTATTCCTCGTCCGATTGACTGCAAAACAAATTTTTTAGCGTCGTCGCTTACGCCGATATTGATAAAATTGATCACATTAGGACGATTGGTGTCCCAACCCTCCGTAAAAATTCTACTGCCAAGAAGTATGTTAATATCGTTCCTTTTGTTTATATCTTCAAAAAAACTTTCGCCAATAACCCTGCCAAATTCATATCCTTCCAATACATTATTCTCCCATTTAATAATGTCGCTTGCTACGATAAGCATAAAATACTTACTCGCGCCGACTATCTTAAAAGCAAGCTCCCTGCTGTTATCTTTAAATTTTACTATTTCAATATTGCCTTGATTTTCAGCGTTAAATACGGCTTTGAAAAAATCTTTCTTTTTTAAATTCTTTATTTCGGATATCAGCGTTTGATCCATATCGCCGAGTCCAAACAAATATCCCATTTTGTTTTCCAATTTAGCAACTAAATTATTTTTTGTTTTTTCAAAATCAAATTTTCCTTTTGCTATTTCAGCCAAAAGTTTATAGAAAATTTTTAAGTCCGCTTCTTCAGTATTTACGCTGTTAGCCAAAGTAATTAAAAGCGGAGCATGGTATAAGTTCTTACTTATTGATTGTAATTTATGAAAATGCTCTTTGGCTAAAGCGAAAACGATCAAGGTTTGGGCGATAATATCTTTCTTTTCATTCGCTGAAAAATCGTCATCCACGCCTTTATTAAAATTCTTAAAATCAGAATCGGCGATATACAATTTTTTTCCGTAGCCGTCTTTCAAAAATGTATCCAATTTATAATCAAAAACAGTTGAGGCAATATCCAAGTCATCTGTAAAGGTCGCAGAAAAATTAAACAAAAATCCGTTCTGCGTAAGCGCCATAAAATACTGCTGTCTTTTTGAGGTTTCTTTTTCTCCTTTATGCGCCTCGTCCAGAATTAAATACCAATTACCATTGTTATAAATGCTCTCATAATTTATTCTGTGTCCATTTTTCTTTTTGGCGATTGTTTCTTTGTCGGCGATATTGTCGGCGCGATAATAAAAAATGTTAATCTCGCTTTTATTAAATACGCTCTGCTGATTTTTAACTTTTTCCCACTCTTTTAAATTTTTGAGGTTTATTGTTATTTCCGCGCCTTTATTGAATTTATCAATATGTTCTTTAATTTGCGAAAGGATTTCATCTTTTGGCGCTAAAATTAAAATATCTTTTTCCGGAATAAGTTTTTTATTCATTAAGTCAGCCAAAATCGCCAAAAGCTTTATCATTACCAAAGTTTTACCGCTTCCAGTTGCCATCCAAAAAGCGGCGCGGTTGATAAAACTTTGAAAAGAAATGCGCGTTCCTGCCGGAAAATAACTTGATAGGAATTTAAAGTTTTCATTTTCTTCTTTAATGTCTAATTGCTCACTCACTTCCTGTGTCAAACCAAGTTCGCGATAAAATTGAAAAAGCTCACGCTTGTTTCTTTCAAACGCCAATCCGTTATTTTGTTTGTGGTCTTTGTAAAGCAAAAACAAAAGGGTGATAATATTTTCAAGCGCCTGTTTTTGATAAGGGAAAAGCTCCCAGTCCAAGCCGAATTTTTTCAAGTCGCGATAAAGCCATTCCGAAGGAATATCCAAACTTTCGCGCTTGTTTTCAATAATTTTTTGAAGGATTATCATAAATTACCAATAAATAAGCTTCTTCAGTGGTTCGTATTTTTTGAAATCAAGATTATTCAAATCAACCACAAAATCATCTTCAAAAATTACCTTGTCTTTGCTGATTTTCTTTATTTTTTTGCCAAAAATATTTGAGATTGTTTCGGCAATATCAACATCAGGATATAACTTTTCAAATACGAACCGCGCCGTTTCTTTTTTCAGATCAATTTCTAAGCCTTCTTTTGCTTGTTTCTCGGATAATGAAAAATCAATATTTTCCAACTCTTTTTCAGTAGGATTATAAACTGATTTTTTCAACGCATCCTCGTATTGCTCCAATTCGTAATACTTGAAAAATCCACCGCCGTTCCAATTTATATCTTTTGAAAGATGACTTCTTCTTTCTTTGTCTATCGCTTTAAAATCTTTATCACCAAAAAGGACATTTTTTAATCTGCCAAGAATACCCAATTTCTTAATAAGTTTATTTTGGGTTTTGTCCCATTGTTCAAAAAATTCAAAAAAATGTTCACCCATTTCAACACCAAGCCATTTTCTATTTAATTTATGGGCAACCGCATAAGTCGTTCCACTTCCACCAAAAAAATCCATGATAATATCTCTTTGCACAGATGAAGCCTGAATAATCCGTCTCAAAAAGTTTTCTGGTTTCTGTGTTTGAAAAGATAAGTTTTCACTTACTCGCATTTCTGATTGAGTAAAAGAGTAAATGTCATTCCAAATATCACCCACTGGGTATATTTTTTCGTTTATATCTATTTTAAAATATTCCAGATTTTCTTTGCTATATTTTTCTATAAAATAATCAAAATCTTCTATTTTATTAAATTTATTTCTATCTTTCTTTGGCAACGCAATTAAATCTAACCACCCAATGTTGAGATTGGTTAAATTTCTGTTCGGTTTCCACAACTTATAAAACTTACTATTTTTATTCTTACAAAAATAAATCGTGGACGATTTTAGAGAAAAATTATTACCAAAGCTTTTATATCCAAACAAATCTGCCTCCTCGTCTTTAGTAGCATTTGTATCAAATGTAATTTTTTTGATTTCTTCAAAATCTAATTTATCCAACAAAATCCTACCAAAAAAATCGGCATTTTCATCAAGGTTTATAAAAAAGCTACCTTGGCTATTTAAGAAATATTTTGATAGCTCTAACCTATTTTCCATTAAAGACAACCAAGTGCTGTCTTGGAATCTATCTATATAAGCAAAATCGTCCCCAGTATTAAACGGTGGATCAATATAAATTGCTTGTACTTGCTCCTTATATTTTGGTAAAAGAGTATTAAGAGCCTGAAAATTATCCGATTTTATCAGCCGTCCATCCAATGCCTCGTCCAAATTTTCAAAAAGTCCAATAATTTCAATTTCTAAATCCTTAAAATACTTAGTGTCAATCGGCAAAAATTGCCAAACCTTATTTAATTTCCCGTCTTTTACTATTTCTTTTTGATTGAAATTTTTCTCAACTATTCCTAATTCTTGCCATTCCGTAATTTGGTCATTCAACCCCTTATATCTTAAGATTTTTGCGATTACTTCTGCGCCGCCGGTTTTTACGGCAATTCTGTCTAGCGTTAAAACATAATTGGATTTACGGGCGAATTTAGGTTTTAGCCAAATCTTTTTTAATTCATCCTCAAAGTTTCCGATAAAATCAATCGTCAAATAAGCAATGTCTTTAATTTTCTTGATTCTGGCTAATGATTCTTGGCTAAAAATGGTTTCCATGCTTCCAGCTAAATGCTGGTACATATACAAATCAAACTGCTCGCGCAAAAATCCTTTGGCGTCTTTGTGGATGAAATAATCTATCTCGGTTTGTTTTTTGTAAATTTTAAATGCCTTTTCAATTTCTTCATAGTTCAAGGTTATACCTTTTAATTTCAAGTACTTTTCAATTTCTACTATTTCGGAAATTGCTGGCTCAATGGATATACCTCCACGTAAATCTTTATTATCCGAAATAATAAACTCAATTTTAGCTTTATCTCTTGCTCCCTTATCGCTCAATTTAGCAAAATCAAAACCGGAATTTTGTAGTATAATTTTTGGATTTTTTAACTTTCCAATATTTTCCGAAAGATATTTAATGATTTTGCCTTTATCTTTGGTTTTTAAAATTTCTTGAAGTTTTGTGTATTTATTGTCGTTTTTATAAAGGACGCGGAACTTAATAATCTTTTTGCCGCCTCTTTTTTGTGTTCCTATAAAATAAAATTCTAATTCTTTTTTCTCGTTGGCCTGCTTGTGTTTCAAAAGCGAGGCGTCAAAGTCAAAATCAAAGGCAATTTCAGGGTCAGAATTGATTGATAAATCTTTGATTGATTTATAATTCGCTTCTGATTTTACATAATATAATTTTGCGGTTTTCCAAAATAGCGCGGTATCCTCGCGATCAGAATATACTTTTGCGTAAATATTTTTATAAACAGGGGTGGAAGAAAAGAAAATCGCCCCGCCGTCAGAAAAATAAGAGTCAAAAAATGTATAGAGTTTGTCAAATAAATCTTCCGGCTGGTCATTACCAAACTTCGCTCTAACCTCTTTTTTTATCCTCTCGTTGATTTTATTGAAATAATCCGTTTTGATATTCATCAAATTCACAAAGCCACTATCGCCCTCAAGCTTGGCACCAACAAATAAGTCCTGTAAAATGTTATAAAATTTTTGTTCTTTAGTCATAAAATTTTTATTTCATTAAATCATCAATACCGACCTTGAGCGCGTCGGCGATTTTCTTTAATGTTTCCACTCGCGGATTATAAGTCGCCCCCGACTCAATCTTAATGATTGTGTTATAGGTAACATCAGACAACTTGGATAATTTGTCTTGGGAAATACCGAGCTTGGCTCGGTATTTCTTTATGTTTTCTGAAATAATTGACCTCTTGGGCATATAGTAGTTATTTACTATGCTTTATGATAGTATTACAATATAAGCAAGTCCCCATTTACATAGTCATTATATCACCTTTTCTAAATAACTAAAATATGAACATCAATTATTTTCTCTACGCCCGCAAAAGCACCGACACGGAAGACAAGCAAGTCCGGTCTATTGATGACCAGCTTGCCGTCTTGCGCGCGTTAGCGAAAGCCGAAGGGCTAACTATCTCCCAAGAGTTTATTGAAAAACAATCGGCCAAGATGCCCGGCCGTCCAATCTTCAACGAAATGCTCGCCCGCATAGAGAAAGACGAAGCACAAGGTCTCCTCTGCTGGAAACTTGACCGCTTGGCTCGCAATCCGGTTGATAGCGGCCGCGTCAGTTGGCTCTTACAGCAAAGCGTTATCCGGCACATCCAAACGCACGACCGGAGCTTCTATCCCACAGACAACGCCTTGATGACGAGCGTGGAGTTCGGCGTGGCCAATCAGTTTATCCTTGACCTCAAAGCGAACACCAAACGCGGCCTTCACGCCAAAGCCAAACGCGGCGACTATCCGGGTCCCGCGCCTTTGGGCTATTTGAACGATTCCCGCATTAAGGTTGTCGTCGTTGATAAGAAGAAGTCCAAGATCGTGAAGCGCGCGTTTGAACTCTACGCCGGAGGCGACAAACGCCTTGAGGATGTTGCTCAATTTTTATACGAGCACGACATAAGAAGCCGCGCGACCAAGCGTTGGAAGGGCGAGGGCGGTAAGAGATTTCACAGAGATAAGATTTCTTATCTCCTTTCCAATCCATTTTATATCGGCCTCTTTCGCTACGCCGGAGAACTTCACGAAGGCAACCACGAGCCGATAGTTGCGAAGCAACTTTTTGACAAGGTTCAGGCGGTATTGAAGGAACGGAGCCACCCTCACCAAAGCTCCACCAATAACCCGCAAGCCCTTTGCGGGGCTATCCGGTGCGGCACTTGCGGCATGATGATAACCGCCGAGCACAAGATAAAGCGGCAGAAGAACGGCAATGTCCACGAATACACTTATTATCGGTGCACCAGAAAGAACAAAGCGGTCCGGTGCTCCGAGCCGCTCATCCGCGAGGATGCGCTTAATCGGCAGTTATCCGACCTTCTCAAAAAGTATGCTTTGCCGGACGCTTGGGCGGCGGAGCTATTGAAGATGTCCGAGAGGGACGAAAAGGAAGCCGCCCAGTCCACAACCGCCCTTGTCCAAGAGGCGCGGGACGAAATACAGGCCATTTCTCAAAAACTCCAACGCCTTCTTGACGCATATCTTGACCAAGATATTGAGCGGGAAGCATACCGCTCCGAGAAGGCAAACCTTCTCTCCCGCAAGAAGTCGTTGGAGGAGAAAATCGGCAATTTGGAGCAAGGGGCGATTGCTTGGGTTGAACCTCTGCGCAATTGGGTAAAAGACGCTCAAATGCTGAACGGAATAGACGAAACGACCCCTTTACCCCTCAAAAAATCGTTCGCTCAAAAAATCTTCGGATTGAACCTGACACTTCACGCGCGCGAAGCGCGCGGCGTTGCGGAAAAACAATGGGCTTCCATTGAGGAAGCCCATCAAAAAATTTCTGAAAATGAATTGAGTTGTATCTTGGTGGGCATGGATGGACTCGAACCATCGACCTCTTCATTATCAGTGAAGTGCTCTAACCAGCTGAGCTACATGCCCATACCCACCAGAGAATCCGTTTTAAAAACGGCTAAATATTATCAAGCTGCCTGTCCGCCGAAGTTTTAACGAAGGCGGAAGCTACACACCCAAATTTTGGTACTGGGGTCAGTGACCCCGCAGTAGAGCAGAGCTCACTACGGGGCGAGGATGCTCCCTGTCCGCCATAGCTTTAGCGAAGGAGGGAGCTAGCCGCCCACCACTGTTATCAAACTAATTAAAGTGCTCCTCGCCCCGTAGCGAACGAGCACAAGCGAGTTCTGCTACTGGGGTAACCTCAGCCCTAGGCTGATCCGCCTCTGGCGGAAATAGTTATCTTTACTATTTGCTATTAGCCATTGGCTACTTGCCAATGGGGCGGAATTATCGTAGCAAAAGATTATTCTTTAATCAAGTCTGGCGTTAACGTTCCTTGCACTAAAATTACAAAACCCCGCGCATAACAGGCGGGGTTGTAAGTTGTTCACTTACTAAGTGATAGGAAACAGCCGGTTCTTAATAACCTTAATAAAAAGGTTAGAGAATCTCGACCTTCTACGAATAAATCGACATCTCCAACAATTGTTAGATTTAGTGATTTACCCGCTCTAGAGAAACTCCCTAGAAAGGAGGTGATCCAGCCACAGCTTCCGCTACGGCTGCCTTGTTACGACTTCATCCCTATCATCGGTCCTACCTTCTTGCACCACAGGTGAATTCGGGTATTACCGACTCTCTTGATGTGACGGGCGGTGTGTACAAAACCCGAGAACGTATTCAACGCACTATGGCTGACGCGCGTTTACTAGCGATTCCAACTTCATGCAGGCGAGTTTCAGCCTACAATCCGAACTGGGGGGTGGTTTGGTGGGATTGGCTCCGCCTTGCGGCTTAGCGCCCCATTGTTGCACCCCATTGTAGCACGTGTGTAGCCCAAGACATAAGGGCCATGCTGACTTGACGTCATCCCCACCTTCCTCCCGGTTAACCCGGGCAGTTTGTTGTGACTCTTGTAACACAACATGAGGGTTGCGCTCGTTGCAGGACTTAACCCAACATCTCACGACACGAGCTGACGACAGCCATGCAGCACCTGTGTTAGTCTCCTTGCGGATTTTCCCGGTTTCCCGGGAATAGAACTCTAACATGTCAAGCCTTGGTAAGGTTCTTCGCTTATCGTCGAATTGAACCACATGCTCCACCGCTTGTGCGGGTTCCCGTCAATTCCTTTGAGTTTTAGCCTTGCGGCCGTACTCCCCAGGCGGGATGCTTAAGGGGTTACCTTGGTTAAACGACACTGACAGGGTCGATACTGCCAATGCCTAGCATCCATCGTTTACGGCGTGGACTACTGGGGTATCTAATCCCATTCGCTCCCCACGCTTTCGTCTCTCAGCGTCAGTAATGTTCTAGTAAGCTGCCTTCGCCTTTGGTGTTCTTGCCGATATTAACGCATTTTACTACTACACCGGCAATTCCGCTTACCTCTCCCATACTCTATCTGGCTAGTTTCCTCGGCCGATCCGTCGTTGAGCGACGGGCTTTAACCAAGGACTTGACCAAACGCCTACAGACTCTTTACGCCCAATAAATCCGGATAACGCTCGGGGTCTCTGTATTACCGCTGCTGCTGGCACAGAGTTAGCAGCCCCTTATTCCTATGGTACCGTCATTGTTCTTCCCATAGAAAAGTAGTTTACACCCCGAGGGGCTTCTTCCTACACGCGGCGTCGCTCCTTCAGACTTTCGTCCATTGAGGAATATTCTTGACTGCAGCCTCCCGTAGGAGTCTGGGCAGTGTCTCAGTCCCAGTGAGGGGGGTCGCGCTCTCACGCCCCCTATCCGTCGTAGCCTTGGTGAGCCATTACCTCACCAACTAGCTGATGGAACCTAGGCCCCTCCCAAAGTGCCTTACGGCTTTCTTCCCGATGCCTTGCGGATCGGGACCACATCCGGTATTAGTTCACCTTTCGGTGAGTTATTCCGAACTTCGGGGCAGGTTACCAGGGTGTTACGCACCCGTTTGCCACTATCCCCATCTTTCTCTTGCGAGAAAAGTGGGGACCGTTCGACTTGCATGCCTAAAACACGCCGCCAGCGTTCATCCTGAGCCAGGATCAAACTCTCAAAAAAGATTTTCAAGATTTGAAAGGCTCGAAAAAATTTGATTAATAAACCTAAGGCTTATTAATCAGGTTGATTTAGATAATTTCTAAATCAAAAATTGACTTTATTGGCTTTTCCTATCACTTGTCAAAGAACAACTGCTCCCAGTAGTGTTCCCGCCTTGGGCGGGATCTACTACTTGGGTTTTTCCCAAGCCCCGAATTTATATCAAGGCGTAGAAAAAACAGAGATACTCGACGCTTTAGTCGATCAAGTACCACTGTTTTTTCTAAGCTACAAACTAATTTTTAGATAATATTAGTTGGCTTTTTTAAAGTTAATTATAAACTTAGCCTATTTAGTATATAAAGCTTCCACTGTCTTGTCAAGAGTGTGTGCTGAACAATTAACTATTGCACTAAAATGGCTAATCTTAGCCATTATTCAAAAGGAACGTCTTTGCGATAGCCATAGTTATCTATCAGCTTAATGTTGGCTAGACTCTGCCTTCCACTTAATAATCGCTTGATAATTTAACCTAATAACACACTTGAGCATTCAGTGCTCCTCAGCACTCTACTATAAATGAGGTTGTTCAATACGGGTTCGCTCGGTTTCAAATAAAATCTTGAGCAGCTCCTGTGATAAACACAACCTATCCTCTCGCTGTTTTGATATCCCTAGCTTATCAAAATATTTTTCTAGTATACCTTCTTGCTCGCAAGCAGAAACAAAATCAACCCGGTTAAATATTTCTACATCTGCAGCATTGTAGTAAGATTTATCAATTGAACTCCAAGCTATAAAATTCGACTGCCGTTTCTGTTCATCCGGCACAGCCTCCTTAACAATCTCTGGATGCTCAAATCGTAGTAATTGCATCTTCTCAAAACTAATTTTATCCAACTCTATTGCCAGTTCCGTAACTTCGGGTGCATAATTTTTGCGCTCTCCAGGCACGTCACGTATCAATCTTGCAAAAACGTTAACATGACCCATTGTATCTGGAAAAAAATGTTTTCTATCTTCAATACTATATTTTTCACATAATAACTTATACAAGTCTAATTTTTTCTCCCATTCTTTTAAATCCCACCAAATGTCTGTACGATACTTTTCGTTAGCTTCAAAATTGCCGAGCTGCTCTTTTTTGGCTCGCAAAATAACCTGGTCAGCATATTTACTTACATCACCACTTCCTTTTTGAAATTCATAATCCGAAACACTTGCACTTTTTTCGAGTTGATGAAAGTATTCACTTGGACTCTCAGGTAATTTTTCGCCTTCAGACAATTCATATTTCAACATAGATACCAATTCATTAACTAATCTTATTACTAATATAATTTATAAACTAATACCAGCATGCTTAGTTTTACGTTTACGCCACGCTTGTATCATCTTATGATTTCCACCTAGCAACACCTTGGGCACTGCTAATTTTTTACGGCCAACCTCAAATATTTCCGGCCGAGTATAATGAGGATGCTCCAAGTAGCTACTAGCCAATGGCAAATGGCTAATAGCAGAAAAGGATTCATTTTGAATTGATTCTTCTTTACCAACTACGCCTGGAATCATACGGGCAACAGCATCAAT
Organism: Patescibacteria group bacterium; assembly: GCA_041645215.1. GTDB lineage: Bacteria > Patescibacteriota > Patescibacteriia > Veblenbacterales > UBA10138 > JACRFM01. The sequence continues at coordinate 76,388 of JBAZQK010000004.1, forward strand.
AATCATAGCCGCCGGCAATTCGCCGCCGGTTACAACATAAGGGCCGATGGATATTTTTTCGTGCACGAATTTTTCCACCCGCGCATCCACGCCTTCATACCGGCCACAAATAAAAATCACTCGCTCGTACTTAGTTAATCGCACCGCGTCTTTTTGTGTAAACTGCTTCCCATTCGCCGCCAACAAAATCACTCTCACCTTCTTGATTCTTGATTCTTGATTCTTGATTCTAAGAGCCCGCAGGGCATGCAGTACCCGATACACGGGTTCAATCTTAATCACCATCCCCGCCCCGCCGCCGTAAGGCTTGTCGTCCACCTTGCGATGCTTGTCGCGCGCCCACTTACGCAAATCATGGGTTTTGATGCTTATCAGCTTTTTCTTTTGCGCCCGCGCCAAAATACTCTCGTTAAAATACGAATCAAGTGAGTTTGGAAAAATGGAAATAATATCAAAACGTTTCATACAGAGTGAACAAAAAAAAATTACTTTATTGCCTCATTTAATATTTCGACAATTTCATTAACTTTGTCTGACCATTTTTCAATTTCATTTTTATCTCTAAATTCACCTGCTGATATTGCTAAACCAATTTTATTTAATTTTTTTGACATCAATTCCAATTTACTTTTAGATTCATCACTATTTGCTCCAGACAACGACCAATCAATATGAAAACCAAGTTTTCCATTACTATCAAGTCCATAAATCTTTCTTTCAGAGATTTTGCTAAAAATTGGGTTAATAGTTGCCTTGCCCTGCCCCTTACCTAAAACAATATCATCTGAGTTTTGTTTAGAAAAATCAAATAATTTTTCTACAGCTTTATATTGCTCACTAGTTAATCTTTTTTTTGCGTCAATTAAAAACTCATCCGGTGTCCATGACTTTATTATTCTAGAACCAGCTGACGACATACTCTTCTTAACTTCAACTCCAAATAACTTAGGAATCATTATTTCGTAGCTTTCAAATTTGTAATATTCCATTTGAACCGCATAAATATCAAACTGGCTATTTTGGTTAATATAAACAATCAAATCTTTTAACTGGTCGTCTATTGCGTCCATTAATATTACAAATTTGATATTTCCTTGTTGAAGATTTCTTCTTATCGCCTCAAGCACTATTTCAATCTGCTCTTCATCAATATTAAAAAAGTCTTTTATTTTTTCTTCAAAACTAATTTTAAATTTATTATTAATTTCGTTGTTAATCTTGTTTATAAATTCGCCATAGTCGCTATGCCGCCAAAGAGAAGCACCGTAATCAAGAGCTTGAGCGACGACTTCTCTTCTGGTGTAATTTTTTTGTAATTTAGTTTCAACAACATAAATGTCGCCATCTTTATCTATGGCTAAAACGTCAATCGGTCCTGATTCTGTTGAAAATTCTCTAGCCACTACAAAAAGCTTTTTGTCTTCGTCTATTTCGTATACTGGAATCGATTCAGGATTTTTATGAATATATTCCTGCAAATAACCCTCTTTCTCAAAATCGGATTTATCAATTTTTTGTGCAGGTTGGCCGTTTTGTGAAATAATAATACTCATAATATTTTCTTAAATAAAATTTCATTTACGATAACTATCTATTATCCGCCCGCTTAAGCATAAATTCCACATTTTATTGCAGTCTTGAACGAGCAGTCTTGGCGGCTTTTGAACAGAACTCCAAATATTCCCTAGCTTGTTTTTCTGTAATCACACTACCGCCGCTGTATAACTCAATGTTCCTGGTTTTGCGCATCAGATTACCTACCGCCCCTACCTCTTCATCGCCCAAAAGCTCGGCCAGCTTCTCTATTATTTTGGCATGGTGGCCGGTTTTACCATGCACTTTATAACCCTGTTTGGCTACTAAAACAATGCCTAATTTTATAAGTGCGTTATAGCTGAACTGGAATACCACTTCGGGTACTTGAGAACCATGGGCAATAGATAAATCTTTCTGCGCCGAGGCCAAGTAGTCAGTCAACTGCTTGGCAGTAAAACTAAACTTAACAAAATATGAATCCTCAAAACGAATCATAAGAGCTTTATGTTTGGGCCACCAAAAATACGCGCCACGAGTGGGTCGCGCGCCTTTTTACGACGTACCAATTCCATTTCCGTCATATCCACCACATTAATCTCACGGTCAAACTTTTTCTGTACCGTTACCAAGCGGCGCTGCACGTCTACTGCCTTATGAGAACCCACTGCCAATACGTCAATATCACTCTCCGAGCCAAGGTTACCGGCCGCATATGAACCAAAAATATATGCTTGCTTTACTCCGACCACCTGTTTGAGTGCGGAACGCAGAGCCTCCTCCAGACCAAACTGTTTTTCAGTAATAGCCCTAAGCTCCCGGTATAAGGGGTGCGCTTTATTAACCCGATATAAACTCAAATTGCCGCGCTTACGCTTCTCAACAATAGCCTCTCGCTCCCACTCATTGAGCTTCCTAGCTAAATTACCAAGGTCCACGTTAAACTTAACTGCCATCTCATTAAGATACAGTTCGGCGTGCGGGTTTAAGAGTAAATAACTTAAAACCCTCTTGGTAATTTTAGAACGGAAACTAATCATACTTTGAGATGGTTACAAAACTATACAATTTTAGCTAACCTTAGCTACTTTAATTGACTTTTGTAACCATCACTTTGTATAAACTTACAATAATCATTGTATATTATTACAATAGCGTGGTCAAGTACGCTGCAAAATGCTCGTGGCAAAGCTCTGCCCCGCACTGAGAGCAAAATACCACAGCTCTACTCCCCCGACAGTTACCACTAGCTAGCTCTCTAGTGCGCGGGTACGAGTCTAAAGAGTTGGAAAAAATGGTGATAAAGTCAAAGCGCTTCATTGCTACTGCATAATACCTAAATCTCAACCCTGGCAAACAAAAGTACCCATGTTTGGTTTCGAAAACTGTCTTCTTTATCCATTTACCCTTTCGCGCGAAAGGGTAAATGGCAATAAATCATTAATGGCAACGAGGTGAAATACAAAACCACCCCGATGAACATCGGGGTGGTTTGATAGTTGAACGTTAGATCTTAAGGTCGTCGATAATTGAAGTATCGGCCTTAACACCCTCATCACTCTTAGCCTGGTCTTCCTCACGAGTACGACGTGGGCCACGGCTACCTTCGGGTTCATAAATTTTTAAGTTAACCCGAGCGTTATTCTTAGCACCCACCACTCTTAACAAAGTGCGAAGGCTGCGGGCAGTCTGACCTTCACGGCCAATAATCTGACCCATATCTTCAGGCGCTACATAAAGAGTAATCAGGACACCCATTTCATCAACCGTGCGTTCGGTTTTAACGCTATCGGAATGATCAACTAGGGCCTTAACTACGTATTCAATAAATTCTTGATCTTTAGGCATAACATTATCTGCTAATTCTTACGGTTATTAACTAAGCCAAATTCCTAAATTTTCCATACCCTAGATGTACCCGGCTAATCTAAGAACTAATTCGACCTTTATAATTCTGGCTAAATCAACGCGGATTGTAAACCCAAGGCAAGTAGAAATTTTAAGGAGCTTTTGGTTAAGAATATAATAAAGCTAATCGGCTAAATCCGTCAAATTAAAATCTAGGCCGTCTGAGCCGCGGCCGCCTTGTCCTTAACTGCTTGGGCTTCGCCGGCCTTAGCCTTCTTAGCTTTCCAAACCCGCAACTTGTCAGTTGTCAAAATTCCCTGCTCTACCAGAATATTATGCACCGACGGTGAAACCGTGACGCCTTTGTCCAACCAATACTTAACTCGCTCCGCTTTTAACTTAACGTCGCGCGGATTGGTATGCGGATTAACCGAACCCAACATTTCCAAATAATCACCATGAGTATCTTTGGTTTTTTCCGACACGATAACGCGAAAATAAGCCTGCTTTTTCTTACCGGTACGAGCTAAACGAATCGTTAACATACTTAAAACAAATAAACTAAATTAATAAAGATGAAATTATAATAGCGCCTTTTAGTCAAGGTGTCAAGGGTAATAAAAATTTAAAAATAAAAAATCAAAATGTAAAATTAATTATTCATTTTTAAATTTTAAACTGTTATTTTGATATTTGATTTTTCAATTTTAAATTTATTTATTTCTCCTTCTTTTTTCCCGCCATCTCTTTGGCCTCCTCCAATTTTACCGACAACAATTTGGATACCCCATCTTCACCCATCGTCACTCCGTACAATACCGCCGCTCGCTTCATCGTGGCACGATTATGCGTAATAACTACGAATTGAGTTTTGGCCATTAAGACGTCCAAGATACCGGCAAATCTTTCGGAATTTGATTCATCCAGCGCCGCGTCAACCTCATCTAATACCACAAACGGCGCTGGGTTAAAAGAAATAATGGCGCAAATCAAAGCAATTGAGGTCAGAGCTTTTTCCCCGCCGGAAAGAGCATTAATGTTCGATAATTTCTTGCCGCCCGGGGTAGCCTGAATCTCAACCCCGGAAAACAAACTAGCATTAACCTTTTCATTGGCCAAAAATTTTTCCCGAGCTGTTAAAGGCTTAGGTTCTTCGCCGGTCTCGCTTTCAGTTGCATCATTAAATTCAGTCTCCTCTACCGTCGGTTCATTCTTTTGCAACACTAACTGTGACTTGCCGCCCAAAAATAAAAGCTTAAAATATTCGGCAAACTTTTCATTAATCGCCCGAAAGCTAGTCAAAAACCGTTTACCAATAGTTTCGTCCAAATCATGAATAATCGATTCCAGCGAATGAACGGCCTGCTCTAAATCGGTTGTCTGGGTATGCAAAAAATCATAACGGGTTTTAGTTTGTTCGTAGTCGGTTACTACTTCTGGCTCAAGGCCGCCAGTTAATTCCAACTGCCCTTTGGTTTTTTTAATTTCTAAGGCTACTTCACCCTCATTAATTGCCGTAGTCGCCTTAGCCGCTTTTATTTCATGAATTAGTTCCAACGAAGCTTCCTGAACCATTTCCCTTTCTAAATCCTCCAGTTTAATTTCCAGACGCGCCTTTTCCAATTCTAGGCCATGACTTTCCTGATTAGTCGTTTGTTCCAATTTCTGTGCCATATCCAAATCTTTTTGCAACCGAAAAAGATTGGCTTTGGTCGTTTCGGCTTGATGGTAAACCTCCGACAATTCAGCCTCAACCGCCTTTAGCTCCTGCTCGGCCTGATTTATATCATTAGCCAGCTTAGCAATTGAACCAGACTCCCGATTAACCGGCTGTTTGGTCTGCAGAGATTGTTTAATTTTTAATAAGCTCCCTTGCAAACTAGTGGACTTTGTCGCTAAATTAGCAAGCTCGGCCGCTTGCTGCGCTAACGCTCCTTGCACAGCGCCGATCTCACGGCCCAACTGATCACGTTCACTTAAATACTTATCCCAATCAGCTGGCTGAACAACGCCTGTTTCCTGCCAGCGCGCCACCGCCACCCGCAACCTTTGGTAAATATCAATCGCCGCCTTAACTAAAAGTTTAACCTCATTTAAACTTTTAGCTTGTTCCAGTTTTTGAGCTAAATTTTGCTGCTGATTAATTATGGCTAATAATTCAGTCTCAACCCCAGACCGACTCGCAGTTGGCGTACTGGTGAACCAACTGACGATTCTGGCCTGATCCGATAATTTATTCCGCAATTCAGCTTGCTGACTTTTTATAGCTGAATTAATTTCGCTTACCCGAAATTGCCCTTGGCGTAATTCCTCGGCTAATTCCTGCGAGCGTTGCTTGAGTAAGGCGATCTCACCTTCACCTCGTTTTAAGTGACCAATTTCTACAGCCGCTTGGGCTAGCGCCTGCTCACGAGTGAGCTGTGATAAACTCGCCCTTAAATCAGCTTGTTTAGCTGGCAAATCACGCCAAATCTGTGACATTGGATTTACAGCTTCTAACTGGCTAAGTTGCTGTCTTAACTCATTAACTTTAACTTCTTGTTCTTTGGCTAACGATACTTTCAAACTTAAAGCCTCATCCACTTGACGATAACTGCCTGCCAACTGCGTATAACGATAACTGTAATATTTTTTTTGGGCGACCCGTAAAGACGACTCTAACTCCTCCCGTTTTTCTAAACGCTTAATTTGCCGAGTCAAAATTTTTAATTGCGGTTCTATTTCCTGCAACAAAATCTTAGCTTGTTCTAAATTTTCGTAAGTTGCCACTAATTTGTTTATTGACTGTTCACGTTTTAATTGATACTGCTTAACGCCCGTGGCTTCCTCAAAAAATTCCTTGCGTTCAGCCGGTGAAGCTAACAACACCGAATCAATCATCCCTTGACCAATGACACTATAAGATCTTTGGCCGACATTAGCCCGCGCCAATAACAAATTAATATCCTGCAACCGAACTGAATTTTGATTTAACAAGTACTCACTTTGACCATCACGAAACACCCGTCGGGTTATAACCACTTCGGCATAATCAATTGGCGCTTGCCCGTCTTCATTATTCAAATAAATTGACACTTCAGCCATGCCCGCACGGCCCTTTTTATCACTGCCGGCAAAAATTACATCCTCGGCCCGCTTGCCACGCAATACCTTTAAAGCTTGCTCGCCCAATACCCAGCGAATCGCATCGGCCACATTGGATTTGCCCGCGCCATTCGGCCCCACAATAGCTGTTAACCCGCGATTAAATTCCAAAACCGTTTTAGCGGCAAATGATTTAAAGCCCTGAATTTCAACTTTCTGTAAAAACATTCTCAAAAAGAATTACGAATAACGAATCAAGAATCACGAATTAGGCAGGTTAGAATTAGGAATTAAGAATTAGGAATAGATATTTTTCCCGTCTCGTGATTCATAATTCGTTATTCAAATTGATTAGTATTATTAGGATTTAAAATTTAGGATTTATTGCTTTTTGTTTATCATTTTGCATTTTGATTTTTAAATTTTAATTTAATTAAATCCAACCTTTAGCTTTTAGCCCCGCCTCGGCCGCGGCCACTTGGGCCTCCTGCTTGCTGGAACCTTCGCCGGTCGCGATCATTTCCTCACCAATATACAAACCGACTTTAAAAATTTTCGCATGATCAGGACCATTTTCACTTAAAACCAGGTAGTGGGGTGTAACCGAAAAATTTTCCTGAGACAATTCCTGAAACCGACTTTTGGGGTCTATATATAAAGACTTCTCCAGCACCTCACCTAATTTAGAAATAATTGTCCGATTAACAAAATCAGTGACAGTGACAAAACCCTGATCCAGATAAATCGCCCCAATTACCGCCTCAATCGCATTAGCCAGAATATACTGCCGGGCCTTACCGCCGCTATCCTTGGCCTCGCCGCGAGACAAATATAAAAAATTTTCCAACCCCAGTTCAGTGGCAATTACCCCTAACATATTGGCATTCACCAAAGCCGCCCGCCAATTGGTTAAATCGCCCTCCGGATTAGGATAATTGTTATACAAATATTCAGTCACAATTAGTTCTAATACGGCGTCACCCAAAAATTCCAACCGTTCATTGTGCGGCAGGTTAAACCCCGGATTCTCATTCAAATACGACCGATGCACCAGTGATTGGCGCAATAAATCGGGATCTTTAAATTTACAACCTAAATTAATTTCCAACTCACTAAAGTCCTTCATGGTAAATAGAATTAAGAATTAAGAATAATGAATAAAGAGAGGCGAACTATCAATTTATTCTTACCCAGTATGACAACTTTGTTATACCGGGCTTAATTCATAATTCGCTATTCTTGATTCGTATAATTAGTTAAGCATCACCTTTTTGAGAACCACGATCATCTCTATCATCTGACAAATCCTCTTTTAATTTCTCAAATATCCGCTTAAAATCCTCAATCGGCACCTCGCCGCTGGCGGCCATTTCCTTATATAAACTCCCCAGCACCCCATTTATAAATTTACTAGACGAATCCGAACCAAAAGTTTTAGCTAATTCAATCGCCTCATTTATCGCCACTTTAGGGGGAATATCTTTGCCAAATTTAAGCTCATATACCCCCAGACGCAAAATGTTGCGGTCAATCGCTGTTACCTGGTCCAGCGGCCACTCCGGCGCCAAACGTTGAATTAAAACATCAATATCGCCCAAATGCTTTTCTACGCCGCGGCGCAACCTGTCGCCAAACCCATCATCTTCTACTCCCGGCGCTAATTCAGCCATATTATGCTGCAACAATTTATGAAAATTGCCGGCACGATTCAAAAAATCCCACTCAAACAAAGTTTGCATTACCACAGTGCGAATTAAATGACGAGAGGACATAAAAAATTAAAAATTGAAAGATCAAAATGTAAAATTTTTAATTTTGATTTTTACATTTTTCATTTCCGATTACTCTTCCTTAGCTGGCTTGTCTTTTTCCTTGCTCTTTTTGGTTTTAGTGGCGCGCGACAAAACTTTGGACTTAACCTTAATAACCTGACGACCGCGATAATAACCGCAGTTAGCGCAGGCCTGGTGCGGCACCACTGGTTTTTTGCAATGCGCGCAAACAGTTAAACTTGTGGCTGACAAGGCAAAATGCGATGCCCGTCGGCGTTTATGTGACGATGTACGTCTGTGACCGGGTAAACCCATAATGTTTTAAAAATAAAAATAAGGCTTAAACTGCTAGAGAATTATAACAGTTTAAGCCATTTTGTCAAAAAGTGACAAGTTAATTACTACTTTATTTTAACATTATTTTAGAATTTCACTGGTAAGAGTTTTGCTTTTGTCATAAACTTCAACAAAAGGTTTCCCTTGCAACAACATCATTTTTTCATTCTCATCCAGCAAAGAAGACAAGGAGTAGTAAATCGCCGACACTATCTCTCTACCAACCAAATTAAAATCCCTGTTGGTAAAAGTTTCTAAACGCTTAATTACAAGAGCCATTCTTTTAGTTGTGGGGTCCTTAACAAAATCTTTTTTTACTACCTCATTGACAGCCGACATATAATCGGCATCATCCCTAACCGCCGTATATAACATATTGCCACCTAGTTGGTAAGAACAACAATTAACCAGCAATGTCCAATAAGTCCCAGCAATGTCCGTTGCTTGAGGGTAAGGATTACCATCATAGGATTGGCTAAAACCACTATCCTTGCTCTCCAAAGCCATTAAACCCAAGGCTAAGCCTTTAAAAAATTCCAGATTACTTGGCATAGGATAAGCTTCAATAAACAATTCATTCAATACCTCAATCCAGCCATACATTATATGACTGTAACGCCAAGGCAGGGCTGTTATCACGTTTGCAACATGACGCCAATGCGTTATACCTCTTAAGTTCAAGGCGATCCCCAGTAAAACTTGGTGCCTCTCGGCCAAGATTGCTTTATCATCAGTGGCCACAGCAATACATGGCAGGTACTTTTCTATATGATTATAAATATCATATAGGTTGTGGTCCTGGAACTTGGTGTTGCTAAACAGCAGCTCAACTAATTTAGCATTACCTTCCTCTACTTCAATAATCTTTGTCATTGTTAAACTCCTTTTTTCCGCGTCTCCGCGGTTTTGTTATCCGGCTCTCGCCCGATTCCCTAAGCTCTCACCTAGGCCTATATTTTGTTGGTTTTTGTTTAAATCAAGCTTTCTCAAGCTTGATAAACTATCTTAATACCAACTAAAAACAAAGTCAACCTAAACAGACTAAACTAAACAGACTAGCGTTTGGGTAAACGGTAGTCTGTTTTTATTTTATTAGATACTTCGCTCGCACTCAGGATGACTATAACTCCCCCTTCCCCCTCTTGTTAAGAGGGGGAAGGGGGAGTTATTTAAAAGAGAGGTAAAATAACAAGTTGAGCTTGCTGTGCTCGCACTAACCACCCTTCGACAAGCTTAAAGTGGCTAGACAAAAGTTACAGACGCGACCTGATCTTTCGGCGCTTTAAAGCTCATCACCCGCACGCCCTGGGTGGCGCGGCCCAATACCGAAACTGATTTCAAAGGCAGCCTGATAACCTGCCCTTTTTTCCGACATCATGACCAACTCTGCCCGTGTCGTACTCAGGGCTACCGGCTACCATCGACTGTATGTCGTACTTGATCTGTGTTGTACGGCCAAAATGACTACACAACCCGCTCTGTCTAGTTGATAGATAATCCTGATGTCGCCTACCCGAACGCGGTAAATATTCTGCCAGCCTTTAAGTTTTTGAATGTCGAGTCCGGTAAAATCTCGCGCCGCCAATTTTGCAATCACTGCCGCCGCTGCCGTCCGCTCTTGCGAAGAAAATCGCCGCAATGCCTTGGCGATTTTATCCATACATTACTTTAGATATTTGAGTAATTCTTCGGCTCTGATGCCCCCCCGACGAAGTTTTGTAAAGTCAACAATAGTCTCCCACTGCTCATCCTGATCGCAGGGCACTAATTTAAATAGCGGCTTAGTTTTTTTAACCACGATAAACGATTGTCCTTTGCTCACTAATGCAGCGTAGTGCGCCGTATTTTGGCGAAGCTCTTTCAAACCCACAAGTTCCATAGAAAAATTATTATTAATTAAGTATACCTTAAGATTACCTTAAGGTAATCCAAGTGTCAAGTGGCTTACCTTTAACACCGCAAATTTAATCGCCGCCAGTCTTAAATTTGCCAGACAAACGCCACCCGCCTACGCCAAGGCTTCGGCGGGCAGGCACTCACTATACAAACGCCACGCTAGCCACCTGATCTTTCGGCGCTTTAAAGCTCATCACCCTTACCCCTTGGGTAGCGCGACCGAGCACGGAAACGCTTTTTAAAGGCAGCCTGATAACCTGGCCTTTTTCCGACATCACAATCAAATCCTCTTTTTCCCGCTTGCCATTTACCACAAAAGCGGTGGAAACCGCGCCGGTCTTGGGCGTAACATTAGCCGTTTTAATACCACTGCCGCCGCGGCCTTGCACCTTATACTCGCTTAATTTGGTACGTTTGCCATAACCGTTAGACATTATAACCAGCAACTGCTCCTCGTGTGACGGCCGGCCCTCGGTAATTAAATCCATACCCGTAACCTCATCGCCGCTTTTTAAGCGGATGGCGCGCACGCCACCGGCCGTCCGGCCCATCGGGCGGACATTTTTTTCCTTAAATCTGATTGATTGCCCCTTGGCGGTAACTAAAATAATATCATCTTGGCCGGTAGACGGCTTAACCCAACGCAGAGCATCGCCGGCCTTAAGAGTTACGGCTATCAACCCGGAGCGGCGCACGTTACTAAAGGCATTAGCCTCTACTTTCTTAATCACGCCGAACTTGGTAATCATTATCATATACTTGTAGTCTTCCCAATCGGTAAGTGACAACACCTCCGACACTTTTTCCTCCGGCGCCAATTGCAAAAAATTCACTACCGCCTGACCCTTGGCCGTGCGCGAACCAACGGGCACGTCGTAAGCCTTAAGCTGGAATACCCGCCCGCGGCTGGTAAAGAACAGCAAGTCGGCATGAGTGGTGGTGGAGAACAAGTGCTCCACATCATCTTCTTCTTTAGCGGTTAAACCGATAACGCCCTTGCCGCCGCGACCCTGGGTTTTAAAAGTATCCGGCGCCAGACGTTTAATATAACCGTCCGCCGTAATAATAACCACCGTCGCTTCGTTCGGAATTAAATCTTCCTGGGTAAACTTATCAACCGCGCCGGCAAACACTTGAGTCCGGCGGGCCTCGCCGTATTTGTCCTTAATCGCCGCCAATTCACCTTTAATAATACCCAAAATTTTCTTAGGCTGTTTAAGAATATCCTCCAGTTCTTTAATTAACTTTTTCTTTTCCTTTAATTCCTCCTCCACCCGCAGGCGCTCTAAGTTGGCCAGTTGCTGCAAGCGCATTTCTAAAATCGCTTCGGCCTGACGATCGCTAAACTTAAACTTAGCCATCAAATTGATTTTGGCGTCGTCTTTGTCTTGGGATTTTTTAATTACCGCAATGACTCTATCTATATCCGCCAACGCCATTACCAAACCTTCCAAAATATGAGCCCGATCACGGGCGCGATTTAAATCAAACTCCGTCCGCCGACGAATAACCTCTTGACGGTGTTTTAGGTAAAATTCCAAAACATTTTTAAGCGTTAATACCCGCGGCTGGATACCGTCAATCAGGGCCAACATATTCACGTGGAACGAAGTTTGCAGCGCTGTTTGTTTATAAAGCTGATTTAAAATTTTGCGCGGATAGGCGTCTTTCTTAAGTTCAACCACAATGCGAATACCATCTTTGTCCGATTCGTCGCGCAAATCTTTAATACCTTCAAGCTTTTTTTCTCGCACTAGCTCAGCGATATGTATTATCAGTTCGGCTTTGTTAACTTGATACGGCAACTGGGTGGCCACAATCGCAAAACCGTTCTTTTGTTCAACAATTTCGGCTTGGGCGCGCATCACAATTGACCCTTTACCGGTGGCGTAAGCCTGCTTAATATCCGCTTTATTAAAAATTGCTCCCGCCGTTGGAAAATCCGGGCCTTTAACAAATCTCATTAACTCATCAACATCAGCTTCCGGGTTGTCAATCAAATAAACAATCGCCTCAATAAGTTCGCTTAAATTATGAGGTGGAATTGACGTTGCCATACCCACGGCAATGCCCATCGTACCGTTTAACAGCAGGTTCGGCAGTTTGGCTGGCAACACTCGCGGTTCAGTGGTGGACCCGTCATAATTAGGTATAAAGTCAACTGTCTGTTTTTCAATGTCAAGCAATAATTCCTCGGCAATCGGGGACAATTTGGCCTCCGTATAACGCATGGCCGCGGCCGAATCACCATCAATTGAACCAAAATTACCCTGCCCGGTCACCAGCGGCGCGCGCATTGAAAAAGTTTGCGCCAAGCGAACCATTGAATCATAAACCGCCACGTCGCCGTGCGGATGATATTTACCCAATACTTCACCAACCACGGTAGCGCTCTTGCGCAACTTAGCCCCTGGTTTCAAACCAATATCCCACATGGCGTAAAGTATGCGGCGGTGAACCGGTTTGAGACCGTCGCGAACATCCGGCAAAGCGCGCGACACTATAACCGACATGGCGTAATCAAGGTATGAATCCTGCATTTCCTCAACTAACGACCGAGCTTCCACCCGAGTAGCGTCAATTACCGCTAAATTTTTAGTTTCGGCGCTCATAAAAATTAATTGGCGGGCGATGGTATATTGATATTAGATAAATTCTCTTTAATCAAATTGAACACATTGGCTTCGGAACGCACCTTAACATGGCGCCAATTATAACTAATTGACCAGACTGTTAAACCTAAAACCACCGCCACTAAAATAAAAAACAATACTTTTAAGCCGCGGGGCGCGCCGTGGTTGGTTAACCTGGTTTTATGGCCAGACCGATCGCTAAAAATTTTAGCCATACATTTAAAGTCAATGAGATGGTTTCAAAACCCTATTTCTGCTGCAATCTCTGTTTTTTGACTGCGACTGCGTCAGATTTCCCAAAATGTCCTCATCGTAGCTACTGCTACGTTTCCGGGCATTTTGCTCATCTTCCTGGTCTCGTTTAAAAATCATAGCTTTCGCCACGAAAAGGGTTTTGAAACCATCTCAATAAACTACGGCGTTAATTGGATCAGTTTAGTATCTTCAGCTGGTAAATCTTTTTTGCTAATTTTTAACTTTTCCATTATTTCCGGCTTTAAACCCAACTCACGGATGAACTTGTCAACCGGGTCAAGATTTATTTTTAAACCGGGAATCTTATAGTGCATCGGTATAACTATTCGCGGCTCAATCACGCCCACAATTTCCGCCGCCCTTTTCCCGTCAATCGTATAAACCCCGCCCACTGGTAAAAGTAAAATATCAACACCGTCCAGTTGCTCCAATTGTTCACTGGTAAGTTCAGTCTGCCCAAAGTCACCCAAATGAGCAATCGATATACCCTCGGCCTTCATTAAATAAATTATGTTGCGGCCGCGTTCTTGGCCTTGCGTGGCATCATGCCACGACGGAATACCGTAAATAAAAATTTGTTTAACCTCATATTCGCCCGGACCGTCTATTAAAAAATAGTCGCCATTAACCCCGGCTTTATAGTTATGGTCAGCATGGTCATGCGTAATCGCCACCACCTCGCCGGCTAAACGCGGCAATTTAAGGCCGGCAAAACCAGGCTCAAACGGATCAAAAATAACCGTGACCTCACTGTTTGGCCCCGGTTTGGCTTGAATTTTAAAACAGGCTTGTCCAAACCATTGAATTATCATAATCAATACTAAAATATTAACATAAAATTCCTAACTTGCCAAGACTGATTTGGGGCCCAACCGCCCCTTCTTGCCAAAAATGCCAACTTCCTCTATACTTACCCTGCTTTAAATAGTAATTTATAATTTACCTCATTGAGACCGGTTGACCGCCAGGCCAGCTTTAACCCTCACGAGGACTCGTCGCACATTATGTATCCCGCCAGGAGCGGGATTAGTGGGATGGGTTAGATTGTTTTTTTGTTATCCAGCTTTAAATAAAGTGTTTACAGATTATTATTTAAGGTAGACAAAAACTTTAAATAATGGATTAACAAACCTCAACTAATATTGAGGAGAAGGCGCCGCCAACTTATATGCCAAGTCCAAAAAAATTTGAACCGACTTCCGGTTCAACCATGCAACTACTTTTAGACTCCACGACCGCGGCCAATGTGCCTAAAGTGGGTGATTTAATTGAAGCCGTGGTAATCACCATTGGTAAACGCGAAGTTAAACTCGATATTGCCGGATTCACCACGGGCGTGGTCCGGGGACGGGAATTATTTGACGAATCAGGCGACTACTCTGAATTAAAGGTTGGTGATAAAGTATTAGCTACGGTTTTGGAATTAGAAAATGAAAACGGCGAAATTGAATTATCTTTCCGGCATGCCGGTCACCAAAAAGCTTGGGGCAACCTGGAAGACCTGCGCCGAGCCAATGAAATAGTTCAGGTTAAGGTGGTAGATGCCAACAAGGGCGGATTAATGGTAAAGCTTGGCAGGGTTGACGGTTTCTTACCGGTATCGCAACTGTCAGTTGAACATTATCCGCGCGTCGACGGCGGCGATAAAAATCGCATTCTCGAACTGTTAAAAAAATTCACGGGCGAAACTTTAGAAGTTAAGGTTATTACCGTCAACGATCAAGACGAAAAATTAATTGTGTCGGAGCGGGCCGCGTGGGAAGAAAAGCAAAAAGACAAACTGGATAAATACCATGTTGGCGATACGATTGAGGGCAAAGTATCGGGCGTGGTTGATTTTGGCTGCTTTGTTGAATTTGGACATGGCCTAGAGGGCCTGGTCCATATTTCGGAGCTGGCTTGGCAAAGAATCGACGACCCGCATGAAGTCGTTAAAATCGGACAAAATGCTAAAGCCAAAATAATCAACGTTGAGGGCTCAAAGATTTCATTGTCATTCCGACGTTTAATGGATGATCCGTGGAAAACAGTGGCGGAAAAATATAAAGTTGATAGCATTGTAACTGGCAAGATAATAAAAATTAATCCCTTCGGTTTGTTTATTGAACTTGATCCGGAAATCCACGGCCTGTGCCATATTTCGGAATTAAGCTATAAACCAGTCAAAGACCCGTTGGATATTGCCCAACCCGGTGAAACCAGAGAATTCCGTATTATTTCGATGGATCCGCAAGAACACCGCCTGGGGCTATCTATTAAAGCTTTGGCCAAGGCCCCGGTTGAGGTTGATAGCAAAACCGCGGACAAAACGGCAAAACCAGAAACTGGTGAAACTGAAATCCCGCTCGCTAAAAACGAGTAATGAGCGTTTAAATAAAATAACCCAGTACCGTTCTGTACCGGGTTATTTTATTGCTCAAACCAGACAAATCCTTGATTTTTACCGATTAAAAGCTATACTGACTTATACGCTTATTAAGTTGACCCCTAAGCCTATTGCGTCTTTTAAATATGAAAACTATCATTAAAAACTTCCTAATTTTTTTACTGACTTTTTTACTATTGGCCAGCTTATTCTCACTTTACGATTTTTCCGGCAACAAACCTGAACCGGTCAGCCTTGATCAGGTTGTCACCGCCCTTGACAATGAAACTGCCAAAAGTATTGCGGTCGCGGGCGACAAATTGCTCATAACCTTGCAAGACGGCAAAACTTTGGTTGCCAACAAGGAAGCTAACGACTCGCTTTCAACCCTGGCGCGCAATTACAATATTGATCCGGCTAAATTAAAAAAAGTTAAAATTGAAGTCAAAGAACCTTCCGGTTTAAATTATTGGTTATCCACCCTCTTGCCCTTTCTGCTACCATTCCTCATTTTAATTGGCTTTGTTTATTTTATGTCGCGACAAATCCAAGGCGCCAATTCTAAGGCGATGTCCTTTGGTCAGTCGCGCGCTCGCGAAACTGATTTTCGTGAAAAGAAAAATCAAATTACCTTTAAGGATGTGGCGGGCGTTAAAGAGGCCAAACAGGAACTTCAGGAAGTAGTTGAATTCTTAAAAAATCCCAACAAATTCCTCAGCCTGGGAGCTCGCATTCCCAAAGGCGTATTTTTGGTTGGCCAACCTGGTACGGGCAAAACCTTATTAGCCCGCGCGGTCGCGGGCGAGGCTAATGTGGCCTTCTTTCATATTTCCGGCTCGGAATTCGTGGAGATGTTTGTGGGGGTGGGCGCTTCGCGGGTGCGCGATTTATTCGCCCGCGCCAAAAAAAGTACACCCTGTATTGTCTTTATTGATGAAATTGACGCGGTGGGACGGCAACGCGGCAGTGGCCTCGGCGGCAGTCACGATGAACGAGAGCAAACCCTTAACCAAATTCTGGTGGAAATGGACGGTTTTGAACCAACTACTAATATCATCGTCATAGCCGCTACCAACCGCCCTGACGTACTGGATCCGGCTTTATTAAGACCGGGCCGCTTTGATCGACGGGTAGTACTGGATCCGCCCGACATCAAAGATCGTGAAGCAATTCTAAAAGTTCATGCCAATAAAAAACCTCTAGCCGGCGACGTTGATTTGCGTCTGCTGGCCCAGCGCACCCCTGGTTTTTCGGGGGCTGATTTAGCTAACTTGTTAAACGAAGCCGCCATCCGCGCCGCCCGCTTTGATCGTAAACAAATTTTATTGGAGGACTGCCTTGAGGCAATTGAAAAAGTTATGCTTGGGCCAGAACGACGCAGTCACATACTATCGGATAAGGAAAAGAAAATTACCGCTTATCATGAAGCGGGCCACGCCTTGGTCTCCCATTTTCTCCCCCATGCCGATCCCGTGCATAAAGTGACGATTATTTCCCGCGGTCAAGCAGCTGGCTACACCCTTAAATTACCGCTTGAGGATAAATACATGCATACTAAAAGTGAATTCATTGATGACCTTTCGGTCATGTTGGCGGGCCACGCGACCGAATTAGAAATCTTTAAGGATGTCACCACCGGAGCCCAAAACGACCTTAAGCAGGCTACTCGCTTGGCGCGCAAACTGGTCACTGAATATGGTATGTCGGAAAAACTTGGCCCGCGCACCTTTGGTTTAAAAGAAGAAATGATTTTTTTGGGCCGTGAAATATCGGAACAACGTGACTACAGTGACCAAACCGCTCAAGCGATTGACGACGAGGTATCTAATTTTTTACGCACAGCCTACAAAACGGCTCAGGTTTTAATTCGTAAACAGCGAGCCAAATTAGACGATATTGCAGCTGTCTTAATTGAGCACGAAGTAATTGAAAAAGAAGAATTTGAAAAGCTAATGGCGGCGTAGGACTATAAATTTCCAATTTCTCCCGCTTTGTCATCGCTACGCGAGATCTGGCGAAGCCATGACGGGATCTCACAAAGCGATGATAATATCTAATTTCTTCCGCCAGCACGCCCCGCCGAAGGCGAGGCGCCGCCGAATGGCGGGCAGGCGCCGCGGGCGGGAAATAAATCCTAATGCCTAATTATCCAACCCTTCGTATTTTGGGATCGGTTATTCTATTAGAAATTAAAAATTAGGATTTAAAAATTTATCAATTTATAGCAAAAATAACTCTCGCCACCAACTAAACATATCCTTAGTTACAACCCTAGCAACCGTACTGTAGATGTTGTATACTATAGCCATAAATTACTAACGGAAAAACCTATGCAAATTTACCGTACTATTTTACGACGCGCCTGGCAAATCCTCTGGCAACACGCCTGGCTCTGGCCCTTAGGCCTGTTTGCCGCTTTAGCCGGCAACGGCGGCGAATACAGCGCACTGGCCATATCAAGTGAGCGAGTCGCTACCCAAATAAGCGCCTGGCAGACGCTGCAAACTAATCTAAAAACAGATCAAGTTAATTTTGTTTGGGAAGGAATAAAAAACACTTTTAGCCACAGTCCGGTGTTAGTGATATGGCTGTTGTTCGTACTAATAGTTGTGGCAATTTTGGTGCTCTGGATAATTATTGTCTCCCAAGCCTCTTTAATTCAGGCGACTGGTAAAATTGACGCGGGCGAATCTACCAACTTTACTAAAACGACCTCGGCGGCCGTTAAACACTTTTGGCCAATCTTTTTTCTTAATTTATTGGCAAAGTTTTTTATTTACTTATTGCTAGCCGTAGCCTTTTTGCCGTTTTTAATCGCTCTACTTATACATCCGCAAACAAATTGGAATTTTAATTTGTTAGTCATAATCTCCTTTATTATTTCCGCGCCCTTGTCACTAATAATAAGTTTTGTCCTTAAATATGCCGCCATCTATATCGTCTTAGCCAAGGAAAAATGGTGGTCAGCCTTAGCCAAAGCTATTAATTTGTTTTTCCGCAATTGGCTGGTGTCATTAGAAATGGCCGCTATTTTATTTGTTATTAATTTTGCCTTAAGTATGGTGGTCTTTTTGCTGATACCGAACACTATTTTACTTGAGGTTTATGTCCTGTTTACCGGGTTCAACTGGATTACGTTATTCCGAGTCCTGCCTACCTTTATATTGTTCGTGGCGGCCGGCACCTGGTTCGCCACCTTTCAATATGTGGCCTGGACGCTGCTTTACCGTCGTCTGGAGGGCGATGGTATTATACCTAAACTCATTCGTCTGACGGAGCATCTTCCGCCGACAATTAATTATTGGTTAAATAAAAACCCGCTGGACTTGGGTAAAAAATAACATAACAAATTCAAAACCCTCCCGTTGTACAACGGGAGGGTTTTTTATCCTCCTTCGTTCACCCTTTCGAGAACCTCGCCCGAATACCCTCCCGTTGTCCGCCAGCCGGCGGACAACGGGAGGGAGTTTTATTACCCAACCCTTGTTACGAACTACTAATTTCTGCTACAGTTAAGCCATACTAAATAATATGGATACCAAACCAAAACTAAACATTACTCCGTCTGCGGTCAAAGAAAAATTCAGCTCTAAAATGACTGATCTGGCCTTACGCAACCAAGAACACGAGGTAGAATTAATGGCCCGACAGTTGATTATACCCTACATCAACCTAACCGGCTTCAGTATCGCGTTAGACGCGCTGGAACTCATTCCTGAAGACACTGCCCAACAATTGTCTTTAGTGCCATTTCTAATATCGGAGGGCGAAGTAAGATTAGCCACCACTGATCCAGCCACTCCCGGACAAGCTGAATATTTACAACAACTAAAGTTAAACCATCCCGGTCACTATCTGGTTTATATGGTGTCACCCCATAGTTTAGAAACGGCCCTTAAAACCTACGGACACGTGGCTAAGGTGCGACCAGTTACAACCGGCATTACCATAGGCGAATCTGATTTAAAAAAATACCAAACCTTGGTTAAAGATTTCAAGCAAGTTAATGAGCTTTTAAATCACGCCTCCATAACCGACATCACTACCATAATCATTGCCGGCGGACTGGCGCTCAATGCCTCTGATATTCACATTGAGGCTGAGGAAAAAACCGTAATTGCCCGCTATCGGATAGACGGGACGCTTTATACGGTGGCGGAAATGAATTTAGAAATTTGGCCAAAACTTATTTCGCGTTTGAAACTTTTAGCCAAAATCAAAATTAACGTATTCTCCACCCCGCAGGATGGCCGCTTTACTATTTTTCTTAACAACGACAAAATTGACGTTCGGGTCTCAACCATTCCCACCGCTTTTGGCGAATCAGTGGTTATGCGCCTATTACGCTCTTCCGCCACTGGTTTAAAATTTGATGATTTAGGCATACGCGGTCAAGCTTATATTGATCTCAAACGGGAAATCCAGCGCCCAAACGGCATGATTATAACCACCGGACCAACCGGCAGCGGTAAAACCACAACTCTATACGCGATACTTAACCAGCTTAATAACAGCGCCACTAAAATTATTACGCTGGAAGATCCGGTTGAATATAAACTGGCAGGCGTTAATCAAAGTCAAATTGACAATAGCAAGGGTTATGACTTTGCCCGCGGGCTCAAAGCTATTTTGCGCCAAGACCCGGATATTGTGATGGTCGGTGAAATCCGCGATTTCGAAACAGCTGATACTGCCATTAATGCCGCTTTAACCGGCCATTTGGTAATTTCCACTATCCACACCAATAGCGCGGCGGCGGCTATCCCTCGTTTCCTCGCTATGGGTATAAAACCATTCTTACTGACCCCGGCCCTCAATAGTATTATTGGCCAACGCCTGGTACGGCGAATTTGCCCTGATTGCAAAATACCAATTCAACTGAATGGTGATGACTTAAAGCGCGTCACAGATATTATTGCCAAAATCCCCAAATCAAGCCTGCCTAAAAACTTTAATTCCAGTCGCCTTCAATTCTATAAGGGTCAAGGCTGCGACCAGTGCCACAACCTTGGCCTCAAGGGCCGCATTGGTATTTATGAAATATTAATCCTCAACGCTGAAATCGAAAAATTACTACTAGCCGGACAAATTTCCGAATACGACATTGAGGCCATCGCGGTTAAAAACGGTATGATACTGATGGTTCAAGACGGAATTCTTAAGGCCCTGGACGGCATTACCACTGTTAACGAAGTCTTAGCTGTAGCGGAATAAATTTATGCATCGTGAAAGAATTTCCCTTGA
The DNA here is from genome assembly GCA_041645215.1 of Patescibacteria group bacterium. Taxonomy (GTDB): domain Bacteria; phylum Patescibacteriota; class Patescibacteriia; order Veblenbacterales; family UBA10138; genus JACRFM01. Next base: position 97,354 of record JBAZQK010000004.1, read on the forward strand.
CCATAATGTAATTGAAGAACCACCTAATGAGCTGATGGCCGCAGTTGAAAAAAAGGCCAGTCGGCTGGGTTTTTATTCTCCTAAAGACTACAATTCATATTTAACAAAACAAAAAGAAATCTTGGAGACCGAAACCGATTCCTCTGCCAAAAAGGCCGGTTTAAATTTTCTAGAAACAGTTGATTCAATTCGACGCCTGTCAATCGCCTTTGGTAAAGATATACCAAACCAACAAGACGCGATTGCCGGCAGCTACGGCGGCACTAGATTAATGTTTACGGCCGATGCTTTAGCTAATAACCCCAAACTATTAAATGAGTTGTGGGATGGAATATACTTTCCCCTCATGCTAGCTAGCGGAAAAACCCATTCCGAGGCTGAAATATTAGCTTCCAGTTTTATGGCCGAACTGGCGGTTGGCAAATCAATCAATAAAATTCTAACTGACTATGGTCGAAACGATTTAACTGTATTTAAAAGTAGCGTGGCCGAAGACGCTTTAAAGGGTGTAGATTTATTTATCACCAACCAAGACAAAAAAACCGACCTCCCTCTTCAAGTAAAGCTCTACCGCAGCCATGGCGACACTTTTGTTCGTTTTATCAGCCAGGACATTAACGATATAATTTTATATTATAAAGATTACAATGAATTGGAAAATTTATTTAATCAACGAAGTGGCGCGCCATCCGCTGAACTAACTAAGGCCATTAAAGCCGCCTTACCAATTAAACCCCAGGGATAACCTATGTCTATTGAACTGCCAGAAGCACCAATCCGTATTGAAATAACAAATTCGGATAAGACTATTAGCCTAAAGAAAAAATTGGCGAATCTTAATATTCCTCGTCCGCTACTGCCAACTATCGACGACTCCAAGGCTGAAGTACCAAAGCAAACATTGTTGGCAACTGAAGAAGCTCTACAGGAAATTACCAAAAAAAACGACCCCACCGAATGAATATCCCTCCTGATGTCCGCCAGCTGGCGGAATCGGGACGAAGACGGGAAGCGGCGGAGTATGCAGGCGGCGGCGAATTCCGCCAAAAAACTCCTTCACTTAAGCCCAGTGGGGTTATTTCAATAAAATACTAAAACCAGCATTAATTATTTGATTATGGTTTAACCCTAAAGCTAACCTCATTTGCTCTATTTTGTTACTGTCAACCACGTTTTGGCTGGACCTTAAAGAATCAATAACCAGTTCACAATACTCTAATATTAAATCTTCTTTATCATTTTTATTCATATCTTTATATTCTCCTCAATAATCATTTTTTGACATGCCAGAGCGAGTGCCAACCAAGAATATGTAGACCGATTTTGTGATGATCCTAAGCCGCTGCTCCAATTAGTATCTCTGCCTTTCTGCGCCATTGCTTCTAACAAAATGTGCGTATTTTTAATAACAGCGTTATGCGCCTCGGCTTGTTCTGTATTTAAAGAAATAAAAATTTTTTCATCACAATTATTTTTTAAACACCTTTCCAGCGCCAAAACGTATCGGGTATACTCAAAACACTCCGTGATGAGGTTATTTAATAACCCCCACAAATTCTCATCTCCCCGACAAGCTCTTTCCATATCACCCAAATAGGCTATCTTCTTAACCCGCTCAACTTGGCTATAACTACCTTTTAAATTTTCCAGCTCATCCGGGTATTTATCTTTCACCGCTTTTAATTGCTCAAGCATAAAATCACATTATAATTGCTTTAATGTTAGTTGGCCTTTATTAAAATGCAAAACAATTTCGGCTTTATTTTCACTATTATTACTGACCTGGCTGCCAGTTCTTAATTTCTCAATTAAATTAATAACCTCGGCCGATAAATCAAACCCGCGTATTAATACGCTTAAATTACTTTTTAAACTTACTTTATTTTCCGCGCGATAAGCCCGGATAGCGGCCACAATCTGCTTAATTACGGTAAATTCCTTTTCCGCCGCCTCATTAATTACGGGCAGGTCGGTTGGCCAGCGTTGAATCATTAATAAGTCGGCCTCACTGCCAAACGACTCGCGCCACAGTAATTCAGTAACATATGGCGTATAAGGATGCCATAATTTCAAAATTTGCGTTAACAGATAATTCAAAATTTCATCTTTACCACCCTCTATTTTAGCCACTTCCAAATACCAGTCAGCCAACTCATGCCAGGTAAAATCATATAAGGCTTCACCCGCGACCGAAAATTCAAAAGTTTCAATTTTATCAGTCACTAAACCGGCTATTTTATTAAAGCGCGACAATATCCATTTATCCGCCACAGTTACAGTTGGCGGCACAGTTTCTACCAACTTTGGTTCAGTCACGCTCATTAAAACAAAGCGACAAATATTCCACAGCTTATTAACAAAATTACGATAACCGGCAATTTTTTCCTCGTACAATTTAAAATCATTACCGGGCGTAGTGCCAATTATCATAGCCAGCCGTAAAGCATCAGCGCCGTACTTAGCAATCATTTCCAACGGATCTATGCCATTACCTAAAGACTTAGACATTTTCCTCCCCTGTTTATCCCGCACCATGCCATGTAAATACACTTTCCTAAACGGCACTTCGCCTAAAGCGTAGGTGGACATTAAAATCATGCGCGCCACCCAAAAGAACAACAAATCATAACCGGTTTCCATTACGTCGGTGGGATGATAGTTGGCTAAATCATTTTTTGGTCCGGGCCTGCCCGCCGTAGCCGTTTTGGCGTAGGCGGGCCAACCTAAGGTGGAAAAAGTCCACAAGGCTGAAGAAAACCAAGTGTCTAAAGTGTCAGAATCCTGAACCGGTTTCTGACTGCCGCACCCCGGGCAGTTTTGGGGTTTATCAACAGACACAACTATCCTGCCGCAACCTTGCCGAGCAGATTCTTTATCGTCTATGGACTCAAAAGTATAGGTATATAATATCGCTTCCGTATCACCGGTAATGACTTCCGTGGGCGGATAGTGACAACGAAATGCGGCCAACAATTCATCCACCGACTTATAAAATGTCTGATGTAATTGGTCTGCCAGTGAAATATTCTTAATGGCTGCACGTTCAACTTGGACAATAGTTCCGTAACCGAACAGCAAATTGTCCCGACTGTTTTCAAAGGCCACGCGATCGCCGATTTTAAAATGGTGATCATGGATACGATAAGTTCTGGTCATGCCAGCCAGTACCCGAGGAATAACTGTCTCGGCAAATCCCATTTTTAATGTTGAAGTTTGATCTATGCCACCGCAATACCAAACCGGTATTCTATGCCCAAACCAAATTTGCCGCGATATACACCAATCGCGCAGATTATCTATCCAATGATGATAAACTTTTACGAATCTTTCGGGAATTATTTCAATTTGGCCATCGGCCACCGTTTCTTTCATCAATTGTTTTAAAGTCACACGCCGACCGCTGACGTGTAAAAATTCCTTATCCACCGCCACAAACCATTGCTCGCTTGGCATCGGCTCCACCGGCGTTGAGCAGCGATAACAAATCGACAAGTTGTGAACATAATTATCGTCAATTCTATCTACTAACCCTCTAGCCCGCAGTTCTTCAACTATCGCCTGACGGGCGGATTTAACATTCAAACCGGCAAATTTACCAGCCTTTTCCGTCAGTTTGCCGTCGGGACCGATAATTTTCACCGCCTCTAAGCCATATTTCTGCGCCAGCTCAAAATCAGTAAAACTATGCGCCGGCGTAATAGTCATAGCGCCAGTTCCGGTTTCCGGTTCCGCCACCGGATCGGCAATTACTCTGGCTTTTACCGTCCCATCTATCCACGGCACATCAAATTCCTGTCCGATATATTTTTGATAGCGCTTGTCATCGGGATGAACAATGATAACCTTATCCAAAACTTTGGTTTCCGGCCGGGCCGTACCAATCACCAGCGGGCCGTACTTTAAATAATAGAACTTGGTTTTTTGTTCTTTATATTCAACTTCATCATCAGCCAGGGTTGTACCGCAACGGGTACACCAGTTTACAATTCTGTGGCCGCGATAAATAAGGCCGTCATTATACATTTTAACAAACACCTCTCTAACCGCTTGTGACAATCCCTCATCCAAGGTATAACGCTCGCGTGACCAATCGCATGATGCTCCCATGGCCCGAAACTGTTGGCGAATAGTAGTCTTAGAATTCTCCACAAAGTCAGTCACTTGTTTAACAAAATCATCGCGCTCAAAATCAAAACGTGTCTTTTTTTCCTCCTGCCATAATTTTTTCTCCACCACGTTTTGCGTGGCAATGGCGGCATGGTCTGTGCCCGGCACCCACAACACCTGGCGTCCTTTTAAGCGCCAAAACCGAACCATCAAATCCTGTATCGCCAACATCACGGCATGTCCTAAGTGCAAAGTGCCGGTGGCGTTCGGCGGCGGCATACTAATAGTGAACGGTTCGCCCGCTTTCGGTAAATTGTCCGGATCAAAATAACCAGACTCTTCCCAAGTTTGATAAATATCCAATTCGTATTTTTGCGGCTCGTAGGCCTTAGATAACTCTTTCATCATCTTTAAGTATACGCTTCTTAAAATAAAATCCCATAACTAAAAAGTTTTGGGATAAGGGCCTTCGAGTCTCCCGGGACGTACCACCTTACTTGCCCCCAAAGTCAAGGCCCCCTTGTACTTTAGGGTTTGCCTCAACTTAAAAGCTATTTCATTGTCGCGCGATAACGGGCGCGCCGTAGAAAGGATCTAGTAACCCCCCGCCCAGGCGGGGCGTTCTTCCTTTGACTTTATAAACAGCGACATTATTTCTGCACCATAGCTGTTATTGAATTGTACTTTAAAACTAACACTCTCACCGGCTTTCCGTCAAACTTAAAACCCACTTATCTTTAGGGCGAAAAGACAGCGGGTTTTAAAATTTTTCTACAATTAGTAGACAAGATTATGACTTAAGAGCATCTTTAAGCGCCTTACCAGCCTTGAACTTGGGCACTGTCACTTCGGGAATTTGCAGTTTTTGACTAGGATTTTGAGGGTTGACGCCCATGCGGGCGGCGCGCTTACGAGCGGAAAAACCTCCAAAACCGGTAATCGTAACTTCGCCACCGCTCTTGAGAGTTGAGATTACGATATCAACAAAACCGTCAATTACATCTTCAGCCTGCTTTTTGGTAAGCTGAACTTTTTCGGCTAATTGATCGGCTAATTCTGCTTTGTTCATGGTGCCACCTCCTTTCCTGCTTAATATTTATTACCATTATTCAATTTACATCAAACTTATAACTTTGCCCGCTCGTCTCGCCCTATAGTTAACACCCTTGCGTCCGCGGGGGGAATTATACTGCTCCGTCATATCTCTTCCCTTAAAGCTCTCAATTTATTAAGTTTAGCATACTAACTACGATATTGCCACCAATTCCATTAGTCGTTCAATCGCCGTGGCGCGGGCAGTGGCGGGATCAAAGGTCACTAACGTCGCCGCGATTATAACAGTTCCACTTTCCACCGGATCAAAACGCGCCGGACGCTGTGTCAAAAAACGACGTAAACTATTCTCAACTTTCACGCCAATTACACTCTCTCTGGCTCCCACCATGCCAATGTCGGTTTGATAAGCAGTACCACCCGGCATAATCCACTCATCGGCGGTGGAAATATGCGTATGAGTTCCTAAAACGGCCGTCACTCGCCCATTTAAATGCCAACCTAAGGCTACTTTTTCGCTGGTAGCTTCGGCGTGCAAATCAACGACAATTCCACTGGGTGGATTAATAGCTGTTTCATTTTTAATTATTTCATCAACTATTTTAAAAGGTGATTCTACATGCTGATCCATAAATACCTGGCCCTGTAAATGAATGAATAATATTTCCCGACTGCCGCAGGTTACCCGGCGTACACCGCTACCGGGCGTGGCAGGCGGGTAATTAGCCGGACGCAACAGCGGATATTTTTTATCAGCCAACAAAACGTCTATTTCGGGATTATCAAAAATATGATCTCCTCCGCTAAACACATCTATGCCTAAACCTACCAACTCATCCAAAGTTGATTTAGTAATGCCGCGACCGTGGGACGCGTTGTCCACATTAGCGGCCATAATATCCGGCTGGTATTGCTCGCGCCAAGCCGGCAATACCTTAGCTACGGCCCGGCGTCCGGCCTTACCGACAATGTCACCAAAAAATAAAAGTTTCATAATAGGAAAATCAAAATGCAAATATCAAAAATCAAAATGACAGATTAAAATTATAAAATATTTAAATTCATAATTTTTACATTCTACATTGTCATTTTTCATTTTGATTTTTTAATTTTAAATTTATCTGGCATACTCCACCACTCTGGTTTCTCTAATCACATTTACTTTAATCTCACCGGGATACTTAAGCTCCTGCTCTATTTTATCGGCAATATCACGGGCCAGCTTAAGGGCGTGATAATCATCAATTTCTTCTGGTTTGATAAACACCCTAACTTCGCGGCCGGCCTGAATCGCGTAAACCTTATCAACGCCGGCAAAACCAGCCGCTACATTCTCCAGCTCTTGCAAGCGCTGAATGTAATTTTCAAATGTATCCTTGCGGGCGCCCGGGCGGGCGCCGGAAATTGCATCCGCCACCTTAACAATTAAACCTTCCAAACTATGAGGCGTATCCTCATGATGCGCTATCGCCAAGTAGGCCACCTCCTCGGGCAAACCAAATTTTTTCATAATATCATAGCCGATTTCGGGATGTGAGCCTTGAATTTCATGATCTACCGCCTTGCCAATATCATGCAACAAACCGCCTTTGGTGCAGACGGCAACATTAGCTTGCAATTCCTCCGCTAACATTTTGGATATTAAGGCTACTTCTTTGGAATGTTGCAGTACGTTCTGCCCATAACTGGTTCTAAACTTCAAGCGTCCGAGTAATTGCATTAACTTGGGGTCAAGGCCGGCCACGCCAACTTCATAGGCCGCCTCTTCGCCGGTGCGACGAATATCATCGGTGATTTCCCGTTTAGCTTTCTCAATCGCCTCTTCAATGCGCCCCGGATGAATGCGACCGTCAGCAATTAGAATATCCAGCGCTTTTTTGGCAACATGACGACGAATTGGATTAAAACCGGAAATAACAATAGTCCCCGGGGTTTCGTCAACAATAATTTCTACGCCGGTCTGCTGTTCAATGGCTTTAATATTACGCCCTTCTTTACCGATAATTCGCCCCTTCATCTCATCGTTCGGCAAATCAACTACCGTCGTGGTGGTTTCCACCACCTGCGAGGCCGCCATTCTTTCCATCGCGGTGGCTATAATCGTACGAGCCCGCCGCTCAATTTCCTGATTAGAAGTATCTTCTAACTTACGAATACGCACGGCTAAATCGTCTTTAATTTTTTCTTCCACATTGTCAAATAAAATCTTTTTAGCTTCGTCCTGACTAAGGGCGGCGATTTTTTCTAACTTTTGCAACTGCTCATCACGAATCTTTTTAACCTCCTCACGCGCGCTCTCAAACTTAATACGCTCATCATCAGCTTTTTGTTTTAGGGTTTCAAGTTCCAACAATTTTTGGTCAAAGGCTGTTTCTCGCTTCTCTAATCGTTCCTGCAAATGCTGCAAATCCTTACGCCGTAAACTCTCCTCCTGTTTAGCCTCCTCAATAACCTTTATCGCCTTTTCTTTAGCGCGCAATAAAATATCTTTTTCTTCGGTTTTGGCAACAGTCAAAATCCGTTGCGCCTCGGCCTCGGCCGCGTCCTTAGAATGGATGGTTAAAATTTTACGAACCACGTAACCCACAGCAAAGCCCAAACCCAGACCAGCCAGGATTAACCAAAAATTGATTAATGACATAATTAAAATTCCTTTGTCTGCGCTTTTTTAAGACAAAGGCGAAAATTAAATATTTCTCAACCTTCCGGCCTAAGCCAACAAATCTCTTATAAAAAGTAAGAGAGTTTAACTGGTTATTTAATTGGCTTGTTCTTAAACCTCAACCGGAACATAATAGATTTTCTATCCCAGGCTGATTCCGTAAACTGCTGCTAGGCTCTTTATTTACACTTATCAGTCTTATGGTGAGAAACAAATACTTCGCCTAATTTAAAAGCACAAATTAGTTTAAAAATTAAGCAAATTTATATTACCCTAAAACCAACAAAAAGGCAAGCTGAATTAAAGCCGCCATTTAACTTAAAATTAACTATTAAAACCGCCAATTATCAACTGGATTTTATTATTTTATCCACAATCCCGTATTTCAGGGCTTCTTCGGCCGTCATAAAGTAATCTCGGTCCGTGTCCTTTTCAATTTTGTCCAAATTCTGCCCGGTGTGCTTGGCTAAAATTTTGTTAAGCCGGTCCCTAAGGCGCAAAATATGTTCAGCTCTAATTTTAATATCAGTCGCTTGCCCCTCAGCCCCGCCCATAATCTGATGGATCATAACTTCGGCGTTCGGCAAAATAAACCGCTTGCCTTTGCTGCCCGCCGCCAGCAATACCGCTCCCATAGAGGACGCAATTCCCACACAAATTGTGGCCACATCACACTTTACATATTGCATGGTATCGTAAATCGCCAGACCGCTGGTTACCAGACCGCCGGGAGTGTTAACATATATTTTAATATCCTGCTTGGCGTCCTGACTTTCTAAAAAAAGCAACTGCGCGATAACGGCGTTGGCTAAATCATCATCAATCAGATCGCCCAAAAATATAATCCGCTCTTTTAACAGCCGCGAATAAATATCATAAGCCCGCTCGCCAAATTGGGACTTTTCCACCACCATTGGTATTAGATTCAAGTTTTTAGTCATACGAGAATAATATTACGACGCCTATAGAGAAAAATCAAGCCCTTATAGTCCACCCCTGCTCGGCTTCCACCAGCCGCCCCTTAATGGTAAACCCGGCGGCCTTACGATGACCGCCGCCGCCAAACAGTTTAGCCAACTCCGCCACATCAACATCCTCGCGAGTCGTGCGCAAACTCCCCTTAATACTGCCGTCCGACTGCTCTTTTAATACCAACACGGCGCGCCAACCGGAAAGATCATTAAGAAAATTAGCAATCCCCTCCACGGCTTGGGGGTCAATTTTTAAATCCACCAAATCTTGATTGGTAATGATGGTTGATACTATTCCCAGTTCAGTGTTTACACTCAATCTCTCCAAGGCTCTACCCCATAACTTTAACTCGTTTAAAGTTTTATTGTAAACGACCGAACCCAAAACCGCCGCCACTGACACGCCATAGCGCAAAAGTTCAGCAGCCGTGCGCAAAGCCATACCATCAGTCGCCGGATTAGAAAATGAACCAGTGTCAGTCAAAATTCCGGTTAACAAACAAGCTGCCATTTTTTGATCAATCGGGTAACCAGCCAGCTTGAACCATTCGTAAACCATGGCACAAGCGGCCGAGGCAGTTTTATCAACGATATTGATATCGCCGTATCCGGGATTAGTTAAATGATGATCAAAATTAACGGTTATTAAGCTAGACGGCCGTTTTTGCCATTGCTCTGCCAGTCCGGTCATAGCCACCTCGGCCGCGTCCACACAAAAGAACAAATCATAATCAGCCAAATTAATCTTGGACGAATCAGTGATAATTTTTTCAGTGGCTGGCAAAAACGCTAAATTGGCTGATACCGCCCCGGGCAAAAACATATCAACCGGCTTTGCTAAATGTGAAAACGCCAAATAACACGCCACCATTGAACCAGTGGCGTCGCCGCAATTCTTATGGCTGGCCAACAAAATCCGCTGGGCTCGCCCGACCACGCGGGTTAACTTCATTAAGACGTTTTTATCAAACATAAAATAATAACGAGTTCTTTAAAGGAACTCGTTATTCTATGAGGTTTAATTTAATTTGTCAAGCAGGCGATTAAGCGAGTCGGTTTTTTCCGCAGTATCATCCAAATAAAACACCAATCTCGGCACACGATAAGTGTTAAGGCGTTGATTTATAAACTTTTGTAATTCAGGCCGAGCCGCTACCACCAAATCCAGTACCGCCCGCCCTTGCGCAAAAGGTATAACACTTAAACCAACCTTGGCCTGACTATAATCAGAGGGAATTTCAATTTGCGAAATAGTAAGTAAAACATTACGCGGGGTTTCTAATTCCCGCGTCATAATTTTGCCTAATTCCGCCCTTAACAAACTGGATAGCTTTAGCAGACGCCGCGCGGCTGGTTTAACTAACTCGCTACTGGCGCTAAATAAAACGTTGTCTAATTTCTTCATGATAAATCTCCAGTTTATCGCCCGCCTCAATTATAGGCTGGCCGACCAAATGAACGCCGCATTCGCCCCCTTCCGCCACCTCGCTAACCAGTTCTTTGCCCATTCTAATTTCGGTTAATTTTAACTCCACCAACTGCTCGGGGCCGCGCCAAACCACGGCTTTGGTGGCCGGACGCACCAGCCCCTTGCTAACTCTGGCGCCGACAATCATATCGCCGCGGCCGCGGCGAAAAACTTGCAGTACTAATAATTCACCAATTTCATTCCTGATTAATTCAGGTTTTAACAAAACATTTAATTGCCGCTTCATTTCATCTAACAAGTCGTAAATGACTTTATAAGTCGCGGCAAAAATATTTTTTTGTTTGGCTAAAATTTGAGCGGCCGGCAAAACTGGCACATTAAAACCCACCACGATGGCGCTGGAAGCTTCCGCCTGTAAAATATCAGCCTCCGTTATGCTTCCCAAGCCGGTTCGTACCACTTTGATGGCCACATCGCTGGAGGCTAATTGGGCCAATGAAGCGGCAATGGCTTCACGCGATCCTAAGACATCAGCTTTTAATATAACGTTCAGGGTAATAATTTTTGGAGTGTCGTCGGTTTTGTCAGCCTGACTGATTTCCGGCAGGGCAATGGCGCGCTGGAACCGCGGCAGTTTTCGCAACACTTCCCGAAAGGCCTTTTCGTCCTCAATTACTCGAAAAATATCACCGGCTTTTGGCACCTGTTTTAAACCTAAAATACGTACCGGCATCGACGGCGGCGCTACCATAACACTGGCGCCTTTAAAATCGCGCATCGCCCGAACCTTGCCCGCCACTTCCCCCGCGATTAAATAATCTCCGATTTTAATGGTTCCACTCTGGACCAAGGCGGTGGCAATCGCTCCCTCCCCTTTGTCCAAGCGGGCCTCAATTATAGTGCCGACCGCTAAGCGATTGGGGTTGGCTTGAAACTTTTCCAGGTCGGCTAATAATAAAATCATATCCAGTAATTCGGTGATACCAATCTTTTTCTTGGCTGAAATCGGAACACAAATTGTTTTGCCGCCCCAATCTTCGGGTAATAAATTTACTTCGGCTAAAGCTTTTTTTACTCGTTCAATATCGGCGGTCTCACGGTCAATTTTATTAATCGCGATTAAAAACGGCAATTTTTCTCGTTGGGCAATTTCAATGGCTTCCAGAGTCTGCGGTTGCAAACCATCATCCGCCGCCACCACAATAATTGCCACATCAGCTAAACGACCGCCTCGTGAACGCATAGCCGAAAAAGCTTCGTGACCGGGTGTATCCAAAAAGGTGATCTTTCGACCCCTCTCCTCAACTTGATAGGCGCCAATATGTTGGGTAATAGCGCCACTCTCCCCGCCCGCTACATTAGTCGAACGAATGGCATCTAACAAAGTAGTTTTACCATGATCCACATGTCCCATAACCACCACTACCGGCGCTCGCGGCTCGGTTGCGGTTTGAGCGGCTTCCTGCAGTAAATCCTGCAACAAGGTGGATTCAATTTCGTTTATATTAGCTTTATTTTTAGCCATAACGGTGGTAAAGCCTAAATCCTGCGCGATAATACTGGCAGTTTCAAAATCAATCGGCTCGTTGATGGAGGCCAACACTCCATTCTTAAATAGTTCGGCCATAACGTTTGTAACTGGTAACCCGAGTAGACCGGCAAATTCCCTTGGGTTTAGTCGCGACGGAATCTCTACCTGACGAACCTTGGTTTCCTGGGCCTTGTCATCTAACTTTCGTTCCACAACCACATATTGCTGACTGATTTTTTTGGCTTGACGAACCGACCAAAGTTTAACAACTTTTTCAGCTACGGTATCGTCAATTTTAATGGCTCGCCGACCAACATCAAAACCTAACCGCGGCAACTCATCTTTGAGCTGTTCGGTTGTTATTTTTAATCGTCGGGCTAATTCAGTAAGATTCATAAATGCGGAAAAATTAACGTGAAAACTTGTTCTATTATAATTGTTTATTAAGCTAAAGTCAAGCCTTACGGCAACAAGAAGTATTATTTAATGCCCAAGTGTTCTAATGTTTAAGTGTTCCAGTGTTCTGGTGTTCTAAAGCAGGTGTTCTAAGGCCGCTTGACAGGGTTGGTTAAATAAGTTAAATTAAACGGCTTGTTTAATAAATATGGCACTATCAGAAATCCAACAGGTAACTGATTTAATCAATCGTTCCCAGCATATTCTAATTACTTTTTCTCCTCATCGCGGCGGCGATGCGGTTGGTTCGGCTTTGGCTTTAGCAACCTACTTGGAAAAAATTAATAAACGAGTTGATATAGTGTCAACCGGTTTTAATCTGCCCGGCTATTTAAGATTCTTGCCCGGCTCTAAACGCATCAATTCGCAAATAACCGCCCTGCGAAAATTCATAATTAGTCTGGACTTAAAGCAAGTTGAACTGCAAGACTTAAGTTATAATGTGAGTCCAGAAAAATTAGATATTTATTTAACTCCCAAAAACGGCAGTTTCCAAAGCGATAAACTTAGTACCAAATACTCACCGTTTATTTATGATCTAATTGTGGTGCTTGATACACCTGATCTGATGGCGCTGGGCGATATTTATCAGCAAAATACCGAATTTTTCTTTAATACCACTATTGTCAATGTTGACCACAGTCCCGCCAACGAACATTTTGGACAAATCAATTTAGTGGATTTGAACGTTCCGGCGACGGCTGACCTGGTTTTTGAATTGATTGAGGCGATTAACCCTAATATAATAGAGGAGGATATTGCCACTTGTCTTTTTACGGGGCTAACCACGGCCACGCGCAGTTTTAAGACTATTCAGGTTACGCCGCAAACTTTAGCTCGCGCCGGACATTTGGTTAACTTGGGAGCGCGCCGGGAAGAAGTGGTTCAACATTTATACCGCACCAAACAACTTTCCACTTTAAAACTGTGGGGGCGCGTGTTAGCCAGGTTAAAAAGCGACTCGGCTCGTAAACTGGTTTGGTCCCTACTGCAAACTGACGATTTTATTAAAGCTGGCGCCGGTGAAGATGATTTAACCGGTGTAGTTGAGGAATTAATCACCAACGCGCCCGAAGCCGGCACGGTGGTTTTGTTATATGAGCTAACCCTTGGTCAAATCTCAATTTACTTGCACGCCGGTCCGGGGCGTCAAGCGATAAACCTGCTCAAACCCTTTAATACCACGGGCGATCGCGCCACTGCCCAAACTGTTTTGTCAGGACTAACTTTAATGGAAGCTGAAAAAAAGATTATTGAACATCTTAAACTGGTGCTCAAACCACTTGAATAAACCAGCGGCTGAATGGTAGAATAGCAACGCAATATTAGCATATAGCTAATGGCAAATAGCTGGTGGCAGTAGTTAAAACTACCTAACCATTAGCTATCTGCTAAACCATTTATTAATTAGGGCCAGTAGCTCAGCCCGGTTAGAGCAGGCGTCTTATAAGCGCCAGGTCGATGGTTCGAGTCCATCCTGGCCCACCAGAAATAATTAAAAATGTAAATATCAAAAATCAAAATGTAAAATTAGCGTATAACGTCATCCTGAACGAAGTGAAGGATCTCTTAATAGTCAACGGTGTACTGGAAGGGTTTTCCCCCGCATTCGCGGAGTTGTAGTGACTAATTTATTATTTTAACTTTTTGGGTTGTCATTTTGATATTTGACCCGCCTGCCAAAGCTGATGTTTTAGATAAACTCTATCTATAAATATTAGTACTATAACTTTATAACCATCGGTTAATTAGGTAAGGCTAGCGGCGGACAGGTTTTTAAATTTTAAATTTACTATCATGCTACTGGAAGTCGGAGTTAAAGCCCTTATTAAGAATAATCAGAATCAATACTTGATACTGAAACGTTGTTTGCCTTATGAGGGTGAAACTGAAGTAAGGTGGGACATACCTGGCGGCCGCATCAATCCCGGAGAACCAATCTACCAAGCCTTGACAAGAGAGATTAAGGAAGAAACCGGCTTGACCATGAAAGGAAACCCTCGTATTCTATACGCGCAAGACATTATGCGCCTTGCCGGCAAGCATATTGTTCGTTTGACTTTTGAAGTTGGCGCCGAGCCGGGAGAAATTAAACTAGACTGTCAGGATGAAAACGGTACCGGACACTGCGACTATCAATGGGTTACTTTAACCGAACTTAAAAATCTGCGACACGATATATATCTTAGTCCGGTTTTGGAAATCATGGGCGGCTAGCTCAGCTGGTTAGAGTGCGTCGTTGACATCGACGAGGTCACAGGTTCGAGTCCTGTGCCGCCCACCATTATTAAACTTTCCGATTTTTGACCGACCAATTCGGCGGCACAAAATACAGCCGACGCGGCCGGCCAGACGTAAGTTCAAACCAATCATTCACAACTGGAAGCCGATGGTAAATTATCAGAAAAATTTTAAAAATATATGAATAAAATCACCATTGCCACGCTTGTTATAGTAATAACCCTAGGCAGTTTTTTGATCTTCCGCAAAACACAGCCAGAAACCACTAGCGTAACTCCACCTGAAACAACGTCAACACCGCCACAAAAAGTTGTGAATTTCACCACCTTAACAAGCGCGCAATTGGCCACAATGTTGAAACAAAAAAATTTCTTTTTTGTGAATGTCCATACGCCATATGAGGGTGAGATTAAAAATACCGATGTTTTTATCCCGTATGACAAGATTGAAAATAATCTTGATAAATTGCCGAGCGATCAGAACGCAAAAATTGTGCTATATTGTCAGAGCGGTCGAATGAGTGAAATAGCGGCGCGAGAATTGACGCGACTCGGTTATACGCAGGTAGCGCACTTGCCGGGCGGTATGATTGATTGGAAAAAGAACGGCTATGAATCCCGTTAGAAATCACGGTTACGGTGCAGTTGAGCTTGAAAAATATAAAACACAGTTGTATAATTATTCACGGAGTTAATTTTGTGGGGCACTGGCCGACCGCGACCTATTTCTAACGGGATTAAATCATTAAAAAATAACTATGCAATTTGACTATACCATAACTACAACTAAAGCCTTTGACGGGGCGGTTCAAAGCGTGCAAGATGAAATCGCCAAAGC
The DNA here is from genome assembly GCA_041645215.1 of Patescibacteria group bacterium. Lineage (GTDB taxonomy): Bacteria > Patescibacteriota > Patescibacteriia > Veblenbacterales > UBA10138 > JACRFM01. Next base: position 112,641 of record JBAZQK010000004.1, read on the forward strand.
CGGAATGAGGGTCTTGTATGTTCATGATGTGCAGAAAACTTTA
>JBAZQK010000008.1:0-70840 GCA_041645215.1 Patescibacteria group bacterium
AACTATGCAATTTGACTATACCATAACTACAACTAAAGCCTTTGACGGGGCGGTTCAAAGCGTGCAAGATGAAATCGCCAAAGCCGGAATGAGGGTCTTGTATGTTCATGATGTGCAGAAAACTTTAGACGAGAAGGGTTTCCCGAGAGAGCCATTTAAGATTGTTGAATTCTGCAACGCCAAAGACGCTTATGAATTTTTGAATATTGATATTAAAATCGGTCTTTGTCTGCCTTGCAAAATAAATGTCTATTCCAAGAACGGACAGACTTTCATTTCCGGCATGCGGCCGATTGTTCTGCCACAGTTTTTTCCGCAAGCCGATTTGGGCGAGCGACCACAAGAAATTGACCAAATCATTCAAAACATTATCAACAACGCAAAATAATTTTATGAAAAAATGGGTTGCCAAGATACGCCATTATCACCTTGCCAAGCTTTCTTATTTCTTGGTTGCTGTGGCGTTATTTCTTCTTACTTTCAGCGGCTGGTTTGACCACCGCTTTACGATTGCGATACTTGCTTTGGTATGGATTCCCGTTGTCTTGGCCGCGTTTAAGGATTTGAAAGAAAAGAAAATTGGGAGTGAGCTCTTTTTTGTGGTCGCAACCCTGATAGCACTTTTGGGAGACGAAGAACAAGCAATGATAGTGGTGCTCCTGGTGGTAATGATTGCGCAATATCTTGAACGACTGATAGAAGAACGCACCGAACACGCGATCCAAAGCCTCGTGCAACTTATTCCCACCGATGTTCTCGTCCAAAAAGGCAATAAAGAAGAAACCGTCCCCGTATCCAGCGTCGTTCCCGGTATGCGTATTATTGTAAAAACAGGATTCCGCATTCCTGTGGATGGCACGATTGTCGTGGGAAATGCGAGTGTGAACGAATCATCTCTCACTGGCGAAAGTGCATTAAAAGAAAAAAGCGTAAATAATCTCGTTTTTGCGGGAACTTTTGTAGATTCAGGTGGTATCGTCATTGAGGCCAGTAAAGTCGGAGCAAATACTATGTTTGGAAAGATTAGCCAGCTCGTGGAAGACGCTGGAAAACGTAAAGCAAAAATCCAAATACTTGCCGACAAAGTTGCATTTATCCTTACCCCGATTCTCGTTCTTTTTATCGCTTCGGTGTGGTTTTTTACGAAAGACCTGGAGCTTGTTATTACCCTTCTTGTTTTTGGTTCGCCTATTGAGCTGGCACTCGTCACCCCATTAGCTATTCTGGCCGGCACCGTTTCTGCTTTCAGGCAAGGTATCCTCGTTAAAGGCGGGCTTTCTCTTGAACGATTTTCAAAAGTAGATACGCTCATTTTTGACAAAACCGGCACACTGACTATTGGTGAACCAAAAGTCGTAGGCATTCAATCGGTGGATCCAGAGCATACCAATAGAGACATCATCAGAATGGCGGCCATTGCTGGAAAGCGCTCGGGGCATATTCTCTCCAAGGCAATGCTTGAAAAAGCACGAGAAGAAAAGATTGATGTTCCCAACCCCGATCGGTACCTGTCGGTTTCCGGACATGGGGTTGAGGTTGATTACGGCAAAGAGCTTTATCGTTTAGGTTCAAAACATTTTATTGAAGATCGCGAGCACGGAAACATTAAAATAAATGACATGCCGGTATGCGTTGATGACGATGCGCTCCATACTTCATTTTATCTTGCCTGTGGCGACAAACTCTGCGGTATGATTTGTACTTCCGACGAAATACGGACGGACGCAAAAGATACCATTGAACATTTCAAGAAAGAAGGTATTAAAAATTTCATTCTGCTGTCTGGTGATCGCGATGAAGTGGCCAAAAAAGTCGCTCTCTCGCTTGGTATTCAAGAAGCCCATGGCGATATCTTGCCTGACCAGAAACTCAAAATAATTGAGGATTTGCAGAAAAAAGGCCACAAAGTTGCGATGATTGGGGACGGCATTAATGACGCACCAGCACTCAAACAAGCAGATGTGGGTATTGCAATGGGCGCGATGGGTATGGAGCCAGCCATAGAGGCATCAGACATCGCGCTGATGTCCAATGATTTAAAGAAAGTTGCGATAGTGCATTCCATATCCAAACGAGTAATTCGCACTATAAAACAAAACATTATCCTCGGTCTGGGATTTACCCATGGACTCGGAATGATACTTGCTCTACTTCATATTCTTAATCCAATTCAAGCGGCATTCTTTCATGCCGTTCCCGATCTTCTCATTTTGCTTAACTCCGGACGTTTGATTCAAAAAAATTAGTATAATAAAATAACGCAAAATAATTTATGAATAAAACAACCTCAACATCTGATTCTCCACAGGTAATCGCGCCACCGCCGTTCATTTATTTAGGCGGAATCGCAGTCGGATTTATTCTTCACTTGATCAAACCTTTGTCGTTTCTACCAAAGAATTTCGCATTGCCACTTGGCGTGGTATTGATTGTGATTTCGGTTTTGCTTGTTGTTACTGCTATACGCACGTTTATAAGAGCGAAAACAAATATTGATGTACGAAAACCAACCACAAGCATCGTCAGCGTTGGCCCCTACCGCTTCACCCGCAATCCGATTTATCTCTCCATGGCACTCCTCACCATAGGCATAGCAGTTTGGGCTAATGCTCTATGGATACTCATCACACTCGTGCCTGTACTTCTTGTAATGCAATTCGCGGTAATTCTTCGAGAAGAAGATTATCTCACAAGAAAATTCGGCGGGGAGTATTTGCAATACAAAACAAGGGTTCGTCGCTGGATATAGCCGCCGTAACTATGTTAAAAGATCAAAAATTTATGAAAAATAAGACACTAATAGTAGGAATAGTTACTGTGGCGATATTGATTGCCGGAGGTTTCTTTTTCTCAAACAAATTCTCAAACAAAGGGAATGTTTCCAGTCAGACATTTTCAACGAGCACACAGGGCTTGCCCGAAGCCCAAACTTCGCAAACAGTTGAACTTAAGAATGGCGATAGCTACACTCTTACCGCGAGCATAGTAAAAAAAGAGATTGGCAATACCGAAGTAAAAATGCTGGCCTACAACGGCTCAATCCCCGGGCCGCTCATCAAAGTTGTTCAGGGAGCGGCAGTTACCATAAACTTTAAAAACGGCACGGATATGAAGACACTGCTCCATTCCCATGGCGTGCGGATGGACAATCCCTTTGACGGCTCGCAGACAACACAGGCGGAAATGGAACCCGGGGAAACCTTTGCCTACAAGCTGAAATTCCCCGATGTTGGTATGTACTGGTACCACCCGCATGTGCGCGAGGATTACGCCCAGGAGCTTGGACTGTATGGAAATTACTGGGTGGTGCCAAGTGATTTAAATTATTGGTCGCCGGTTAATCGCGAAGTACCGCTTTTTGTGGATGACATTTTGATTGAGAACGGGGAGATACGTTTAAGCAAAAAATCCGTCGACCGAACGCTTACGGGACGATTCGGCAAGGTGATGCTTATAAACGGTGAATCCGATTATATTCTTAACGCCAAGGCGGGAGAGGTAATTCGCTTCTACCTTACCAACGCGGCCAATACACGCACCTTTAATCTGGCTATCAATGGAGTAAAAATGAAACTTGTTGGCGGCGATAGCGGCGCCTATGAAAAAGAGGAATGGAAAGAAAGTGTTATCCTAGGTCCATCAGAGCGGGTGATTGTTGAAGCGCTCTTTGATCGCGCGGGAACGTATACCATACAGCACAAAACTCCCAATCGCGAATACAAGATGGGGAAGGTTGTCGTGTCCGCAGACGTTATTTCCTCTTCGTATGCGAAAACTTTTTCTATTCTAAGAACCAACAAGGCGGCGGTGGCGGATATCGATCCATTTAGGGCCTATTTCACTAAACCGATTGCTAAGCGCATTTCTCTTAGTATTGATATGAGCAGGGGTGAGATGGGTTCAATGATGATGAGCCAGATGGCCGCTGGGTCTACTAGGGGGAATATGTCGACCGGAGACCGGCCGGCCGGTGAAGCCGGAGGAGTGAGCCCCGACGGCATTGAGTGGGAAGATACCAATCCAATGATGAACAAAACATCAAATGCCGCCATGACTCGGTGGAAGATTGTAGATGAGGCCACTGATCAGGCTAATATGGACATTGACTGGAAGTTTAAAGTCGGCGACAAAGTAAAAATAAGAATTACGAACGATCCGAATTCAATGCATCCAATGCAACACCCGATTCATTTCCACGGCCAGCGATTTTTAGTGCTTGATCAGAGTGGCGTACCGCCGACCAATCTTGTCTGGAAGGACACTGTATTGGTGCCATCCGGTCAGTATGTTGATATTCTACTCGACGCTTCCAATCCAGGTACATGGATGGCGCATTGCCACATTGCCGAGCATTTGGAGGCCGGGATGATGATGAAATTTAAGGTGGAATAAAAAATTGCAAAACCAGTCGTTCCTGAGCTGGTTTTAGTTATCCACAGCCCTATTTGACAGATAGGGTATAGGGGTATAGAGTATAAAAGAGGACGAGTTTTTACTTTTAATCTATAAAATTTATGGTAGACCAAAAGTTAAAGAAACGGGCTATTCATCGAACTAAGATTATTATGGGGCAGGTTAAAGGCCTGACGCAGGCAATTGAAAAGGAACAATATTGCATTGAGCTTTTAAATCAATCGCTCTCCATCCAGCGGTCTTTAAAGAGTTTGGACGCGTTACTGTTGGAAAATCACCTCAAAACTCATGTTCAGCACCAAATGCGGGCGACCGACGGAATTGCCAGGGCCGTTACGGAGTTAATAAAAATTTATCATTTAGCGAGCAAATAATTTATGAATTACGGTTACAAAAAACAGTTTAATGGTTCTTGGACGCAGGCCGTTGCCAAAATTAAAACCGAACTAGCCGAACAGGGCTTTGGCATTCTGACGGAGATAGATGTCAAGGCCGCTTTAAAAAATAAATTGGATATTGACTATGATAATTATGTTATTTTAGGAGCCTGCAATCCACCATTCGCTTATCAAGCGTTGCAAGCGGAAAAAGACATCGGCCTGCTTTTGCCCTGCAATGTGATTGTGTACGAGGATAAGGGAAAGGTATTTGTGGCGGCGATTCTGCCCACGGTGGCGATGGACATGGTTGATAATTCAGCCTTGGCTGATATTGCCACCGAAGTGGAAGCAAAATTAAAAATAGCCGTTGATAATCTTAAAGTGTAACCGTATGCCAGAGTTCCAATGTGAAATTTGTAAATTAAAATATAAAGATAACTTAACCGCTCGGCAGTGCTATGAGTGGTGCCGTCAACATGATAGTTGCAATTGGCATATAGCCAGCCAGGCCATAAATAAAGACGAAGCCGAAAAACAAAAATTAAATGATAAAAGATACAATGAATTTAATAATTAAAAATTGTTGTTAAATATATGAAAAAAATATTTTTTATAATCACGACTTTTATCATAATCGGAATAATTAATTTTACTGTAATTAGTACAGTGACGGCCCAGGCCGACAACTCTAACCAATCGCTGGACGCCCAACTTAAAGATGTTTTAGCAACCCAGAATATAACTGAAATCAGTAAAATTAACTGCGCGCAAGTTACGGATGAGCAATTTGCCAAATTGGGAGATGCTTATATGGAGCAAATTCATCCGGGCGTACAGCACGAGTATATGGATAAAATAATGGGTGGAGAAGGTTCAACCTCTTTGCAAGCCGTGCATATTCGAATGGGACAAGCTTATTTGGGTTGCGGTTCATCGTGTTCGGCCGGCGCTATGATGGGTGGCGGTTATGGCATGATGGGCAGTGGAATGATGGGCGGGTATTATCTCAATAACGGCGCCGGATTTAATTCAACATTTAATTCTAATGAGAGGGGAGGTGTATATTCTATGATGGGTTTTCCTTTTATGAGCTTTGGTTTTGGCTGGGGTTGGCTAATAATGGTTTTATTCTGGATTTTGGTAATTATGGGAATTATTTGGCTGGTGAAATTATCGACCACTAAAAATAACGGTCAAAGTAAACCGTTAGATGCCCTGGAGATATTAAAAACCAGATACGCCAAAGGTGAAATTGGCCAGGAGGAGTTTGAGGAAAAAAAGAAGAACTTAACCAATTAATTTAATTCAAAAACATGAAACCATCAAAATTAATGCATGTTATCAGCATTATCGTGGGATTCGCCGGCGTGATTACATTTGCGGCCGCGATCCTCGGCGGCGCTGATAACCTTGTATTCGGGGTTACAAAAGTAGATGCCTTGCTCTACGCCGGGATTCTTGTTCTTATCGCAATCTGGGTTCAGATTGCAACCATTCATCACATGATGCTTGAGAAAAGCGGAGAGATCGTTTAATCAATTAATTTAAAATATATGGAACAATTATCACTTAAAAAATACGGCTGGAAATGCGTGCTCGGCTCTGAAATAGTTTACTTTATTTGTCTTTTGGGCGGACTACTCCCTTGGCGTACCGCGAGGGGCCTAGAACTGCATCACACATTCTTTGAAACTCTTCCCGGATTCACGTGGCTAACTGCCGGTAGCGTGATACTGGGAGCTATCTATTTCTTTATTTTTGCCTGGATCTTCGCCTGGTACTTCGTCTGGATGCACAACTCCAGCCTGGTTGAAAACAAGAAATAATATCATTAATCACTATGTACGACCATAACAACCAGAAAAACTCTTCCCTGATATGGATGATGCTCATCTGCCTATTGCTTTTGGTTGTTCTGCTTTTTACGGGAGGCAAGTTGTTGGCCGGCGGATACCTCTGGCCGGTTCTTATTGGCGTCTTTGTCATCGCGCACCTCTGGATGATGTTCAAAGGACATAAAGGACACAGCGGGCACAGCGACGCTAATAGGGCAGAGAAATCTAACCTGCCGGTTCCGCTAAGCCCGGCGCCGGCCGGTGCAACTTTAGCAAAACAACCCGAGGCCAAGGACGAACATAAGCACGGCGGCTGCTGTCATTAAAAAATTGAAGCAGAAATAAGTGACAACTATGGAATTACTTTTAAGTGCCTCAATTATTGCCGCCTTTATCGCCGGCGTGGCCGCCCTCTTCGCGCCGTGTTGCATTACCGTACTTTTGCCGTCGTACTTTGCTTCCATTTTCCGCGAAAAGCGCAAGGTATTCGTGATGACTTTTATTTTCTTTTTGGGAATTCTCACGGTCTTTCTACCGATTGGATTAGGGGCAGCGGCTCTCGGCAAATTCTTCAGCCAATATCATAATGCGGTGTTTGGCATCGGCGGTATTTTCCTCACTGTATTAGGAATGATTATTCTTATCGGCAAGCATTTTTCGTTGCCATTTCAAGTACATCCGACGCTTAAAAAACACAGTGCGGCTTCGGTATTTACGCTCGGCATATTTTCAGGAATCGCTACTACTTGCTGCGCGCCGGTACTTGCGGGCGTATTGGCCCTCGCAGCACTTCCCGGATCGGTATTTTGGGGTGGTATCTACACCTTAAGTTATGTTTTTGGAATGGTCGCGCCCCTCTTTCTGATTTCGCTTTTCCTTGATAAAGTCAATTTTGGACAAAAGCTCCAACAAATCTTCAATAGGCCGGTCCGATATCGATTAGTCGGCAAGGGAATAAGTATTACTGTTTCCGAAGCAGTGTCGGGCATCACTTTTCTTGCCATGGGCGTTTTGATTCTTTATCTTGCGCTTACCAATCGACTCTTTATGCAAGCTGGAGGATATCAGATAAACATCAATATTTACCTCACAAAGGTTTTGCAATCAATAAGCGGCGTCGCGCAAGCGACTCCCGAATATGTATGGGCGCTTTTATTAATCATAATCATTGGCGGAATTGTCTGGCGCGTCGTTCGCCAATTAAATAAAGAAAAATATGAACCCCGTTAGAAGTCCTTGGCAGAAAAATTTTATTAAAATTTTTCTGCGTTAGACAAACGGGATATTCATAACATAACAATGGGACTGTCTGAAATTGATTATTTTGATCATATAAAGACAGACTTCTAACGGGGTGAATAAAAAAATAAACGTTTCTACAATTGTTATCGCAATAGTAATTATTGCCGCCATAGGTCTTTTGATTTGGGGCGGCAGCCAGAATAAAACCAGCGCGCCGGCGGTGGATCAGCATGGGATGCCAATTGCCGCCAATACTTCGGTGGCGCCGCTTAATGAACTGGTCAATAAATCGGCGCCGGATTTCGCGTTAGCTGACAAAGATGGCAAAATATATTCATTGAATGAATTACGGGGCAAAAACATTGTCCTCTTCTTTAACGAAGGATTAATGTGCTATCCTGCATGCTGGAACCAAATCGTTTCGCTCTCGCAAGACGAGCGCTTCAAAAATGACGACACCGTAATTCTCTCGGTTGTGGTTGACTCCAAAGAAGATTGGCAGCGCGCGGTTAACAAGATGCCCGAACTTGTTCAAGCGGCGGTAGTTTTTGATAACAACGCGTCTGTCTCAAAAAAGTTTGGCGTTCTTGCAACCCCGTCTTCTATGCACCCCGGTTCGCTTCCCGGTCATACCTATGTCTTGATTGATAAAGAAGGAATAATTAGATATGTTTTTGACGATCCGAATATGGGAATCCGCAACGATCAGTTAGTTGCAGAAATTTCGAAATTATCCCCGAGTAGTACTGGAAATACACCATAAGGCCGATCAATGCTAATTAATCAAAAGTAATCAGATTAACAATCAATATGAAATTATCAAAAGTGTTGCACGTTATTTCTGTTATCGCGGGGCTTGTTGGGGTTGCTATGTCGGCCTTCGCTGTTCTTATCTGGCCTGCTGATGTCGTGTGGTTTGGGCTCACGAGGGACATTGCGACTATGCATCACATGATGCTTGAAAATCGCGGAGAGATTATTTAATCAATTAATTCAAAGTATATGCACGACCATAACAACCAGAAAAACTCTTCCCTGATGTGGATGATGCTCATCGGCCTATTGCTTTTGGTTGTTCTGCTTTTCACGGGAGGCAAGTTGTTGGCCGGCGGATATCTCTGGCCGGTTCTTATTGGCGCCTTTGTCATCGCGCACCTCTGGATGATGTTCAAAGGACATAAAGGACACGGCGGGCACAGCGATGCTAATAGGGCAGAGAAATCTACCCTGCCGGTTCCGCTAAGCACGGCGCCGGCAGATGCAACTTTAGCAAAACAACCCGAGGCCAGGGGCGAACATAAGCACGGCGGGTGCTGTCACTAGTATTTCACCATGGAAAATTCCTACGGCCTCTGGCCGCTCGTCATTATCATCTCCTTGGCGCTCATTGCTTTCGCGGCCAGCTTTGTTCGGCCTAAAACAGCGCGGGATTGGCGGTCGCTCGGCGTGTTTTCGGCATTCGTTGTCGCCCTGTTTGCGGAGATGTACGGATTTCCACTGACCATCTATCTCGTGTCTGGGTGGCTTGTGAAGAATGTACCCGGTATTGATTTATTTTCACACAATTCCGGCCATCTCTTTGAAGACCTCTTCGGGTGGGGCGGCGATCCGCACTTCGGACCGTTCCACATCGCCAGCTACATTTTAATTTTTTACGGCTTCGCGCTACTCGCTAATGCCTGGAAGGCACTCTATGCGGCCCGGCGCCAGCACACACTGGCAGTCACCGGTCCATACGCTCGCGTTCGCCATCCGCAGTATGTCGGCTTCGTCATTATTATGCTCGGCTTCCTCTTGCAGTGGCCAACACTCCTCACGCTTGTTATGTTCCCGATTTTGGTATGGATGTATGTACGATTGGCCCGACGCGAGGAAGCCGACGCCAGGAAAGAATTTGGCGAAGTATGGGAAGCATACACCCGTCAGACCCCAGCTTTCATCCCCAAATGGGAATCAAAAATTGTTAACGCTTAATGAAAATATGTTTCGCTCATTTTTCAATAAATTAAAAGGTGATTCCAGTAAAGAATTTCCCAAAGATCCGGTTTGTGGCAGGCGCGCAACCGCTGAAATTATTTTAGTCTACAAAGGGCAGACTTATGCTTTCTGTTCGGATCACTGCCGAGGGGCAGTTTGAAAAAGACCCTGAAGCTTATATCGCAAAATAGCCATGATCAACAACATCGCCAAATCAATCCGGTACGGAACGCTCGCCAGCGCAATCTTGCTGGGGGTTTATTTTGCCATTCTCTCGTTGGTGTCGGGATGGGGGTTCGCCCAAAGTCAATTTGCTTCCTTTTGGTATTTTATTGTCAGTTTGGTAGTAGGTTTTGGAATTCAGATTGCATTGTACCAATACATTAAAAGTCTGGTGCATAGCGGACAGGGTATGGGCAAGGTAGTCGGTGTATCCGGAACCACTTCCACCGCGGCCATGATTTCCTGTTGCGCTCACTATTTAGTGAATTTAGTGCCTATTCTTGGAGTGACCGGGCTCGTGACATTTGTCGCGCAGTATCAAATTGAACTTTTCTGGGTAGGTCTTGCTTCTAATATATTTGGTATCGGATATATGGTTAGTAAAATTATTAAATTTTTCGCCCAACGCGCCCGCCTGCCGGACGGGCAGGGATCCGCCTTTGGCGGAAAAAAAATACCATGAAAAAAACAATAATAACAATTTTATCATTAGTTATTTTAATTGGAAGCTTTCTTATTTTTTATAAAAATCGTCCATTAGAACAAAAGAAGCCAGTTATTAATCAGACAGATCAGCAAACGAGCACGAAACAAAATTGGGAATCAAAAATTGATGATCAAACGGCGGTCACCGTTACCATCACTCCCACTGATATTTTGTCCCAATCAAAAGAGTGGAAATTTAGTATAGTCATGGATACTCATTCGGTTGAATTGGATCAAGATTTAATAAAGTCAGCTATTCTTATAGATGATATGGGGAAAGAATATAAACCGCGCAATTGGGAAGGACCAGTCGGTGGTCATCACCGAGAAGGCGTGTTGGTGTTCAACGCTATTCAACCAATGCCAAAATCGGTCGAAATCAAAATTAAGGATGTCGGCGGAATTCAGGAGCGATCCTTCAAATGGGATTTGAAATAAATCCAATTTATGTCAAAAATAACAAAAATAGTCTACGTAGTCCTGTTCATTATTCTCCTCTTAATGCCCCATTTCAGTAGGCATGTAGGAGATATTTCCCAAGCTTATGTGGAATCGATTGTTATGCTGGTTATTTTTGGAATTGCATATTTGACATACTTTTTAAACAAATACGAGTTACGTAAACACGAAGAGCAAACTCGTAAATTGGAACAAAATTTACAGATATCTGAACAAAAACTATTAGAGTCGTTTGAGTACATCGGCACGGTTAACCGCCGACTTCCCCTTTTTAAGAATTTGAGCAGCGACCTTTTAGATAACAATCAGTTTACTAAAAAGTATAAAAAGGGTATTTTTGATAACCTTCTTGCCACCGCTGTAATTTCTATCGCCCAAGCAAAATGGGGCGTATTCCGATTTGTGGAAGTGGCTAAACAGCGAACCGTGAGGGAGTTCATTTTTGCTCCTAAAAATTACGTTTTATTAACTCAACGAATCGGAAATAAGGATTTGATTGTTTGTCGCAACGATGACAGTAATATCAAAAAGGTTGGCAACTTTTATATTATTCCTACCTCAGACCAAGTTGCGCTAATTCAAAATTTTCTCATCTTGCCCCAATCGGATACGGATTTTGGAGAAGAATATCCAATACTGCGGGCGATTACAGACCAAGCTCAGTTATTTTATAAATATTTATTTACATAATTTTAAAAATCTATGAACCAACACAATCATAATGCAATGCAAAAAGAAGAAGGAATAATATACACTTGCCCTATGCATCCGGAGGTGCGGAAAACTGAACCCGGCAAATGTCCGGGCTGTGGTATGGATTTAATTCCTGAAAAGAAAAAAATAATTACCAATGTTGATAAACATGCCGACCATGACATGCAGAAAATCAGTCATGCTGATCATGAGACAGCAATGACCAATCCGCAAATGGCCAAAGCTATGGAGAAAGATATGCGAAAAAGATTTTTTATTTCCTTCTTGCTTTCCATTCCGATTTTTCTCTATTCGCCGGTCGGTACGAACATTCTGGGTATTGCGCTACCGTCGCCAATTCCAATCAACTGGCTGCTTCTTATCCTGACGACGCCAATCGTTTTTTGGACAGGTTCAATTTTTATCACCGGTACCTATTACTCCCTCAAGGCCAAGAAGCTCAATATGGCCGTCTTGGTCGCTACTGGTGTTTTGGCCGCGTATCTCTTTAGCGTGCTTCTCACCTTGATTCGGCCGGACAGTGAGACCTTTTATGAAGCGGCAGCTTTGCTTGTTACTTTCGTCTTATTCGGCCACTGGATGGAAATGAAATCTCGGCGGGGCACTTCGGATGCGCTCCGCACGCTTTTCGATCTTGTTCCGCCCAAGGCAAATGTTATTCGGGGAGAGAAAGAGATAACTATTCCCAGCGCGGAAATTGTTAAAGGGGATATTGTTGTCATCCGGCCCGGCAATAAAATTCCGGTAGACGGCGAGGTGGTGGAAGGGGAGACATATATTGACGAGTCATTAGTGACGGGAGAATCGCTGCCGGTGCACAAAAAATTAGGCGGCAGTGTCGTCGGCGGGTCTATCAACCAGAACGGTTCAGTTAAATTCAAAGCGACAAAAGTGGGAAGTGACACGGTTCTCGCCCAAATTATAAAAATGGTGGAAACTGCGCAGAACTCTAAAGCACCGGGCCAGCGCCTTGCCGACACGGCGGCCGGGTGGTTGGTTATAGTGGCGATCGGCTCGGGACTGGCGGCGTTTTTCGGGTGGTATCTCGGAGCCGGAGTGGGACTTATAACCGCTCTGACGTTTGCGGTATCAACGGTCGTGATCGCTTGTCCGGATGCTTTGGGGCTCGCTACGCCGACCGCTGTCGCCGTGGGAACCGGCATCGGTGCCAAGCACAATATTCTCATCAAGGACGCGACCACGCTGGAAAAAACATCAAAGATCAACGCCATGATTCTTGATAAAACAGGGACATTGACAAAAGGCCAACCCGAAGTCACAGACATCGTTTCGTTTCTTGAGAGAAAGGACAAGGGAACCCAAACGCGAATTCTTCAAATTGCCGCTTCCATAGAAAAACAATCCGAGCATCCGCTCGCTCGAACGATCGTGGATAAGGCTTCCCGGGAAGGGATTGACCTTTTCTCGGTTTCCAAGTTTGAAGCCGTAGCGGGCCACGGGGTGAAGGGATTTATCTTGGAGTCGGCGGCCGGTTTAGGGAAACAGTCATTGCCGCCGCTGGCTACGGCAGTACAGCGTGAAGCCGAGGCTAGGCGTGTTCCAAAATCTACTATCAATGATTTTAAAGTTCAACCCGGCCATGGATTGGAGGACAGACTTGCGGACGGGGGACACCTCGTGCTTTTAGGGAACGAGCGCCTTATGGAAGTTCACAAAATAAACCTTGATCTTGAGATGCGCCAAGAAATGGAGCGGTTGCAAAGCGAAGGCAAAACGGCGATGCTTCTGGCTTTGAATAACGATATTATTGGTGCCGTGGCGGTCGCGGATACCGCTCGCGAAAATTCAAAGAGGACTATTAATGAGTTGAAACGGATGGGCATTGAGACGATTATGATAACGGGAGATAATCAGCGGACCGCCAAAGCGATTGCGAAACAGCTCGGCGTGGATCGGGTGTTTGCCGAGGTTTTGCCCGCCGAAAAGGCAAACTGGGTAAAGAAACTTCAGAGCGAAGGCAAATTTGTGGCAATGGTCGGAGACGGCATCAATGACGCTCCAGCATTGGCACAATCGGATATCGGTATTGCTATCGGAGCCGGGACCGATGTCGCCATAGAAACTGGCAACATTGTGCTCATGAAATCAGATCCATACGACATCGTGGCGGCTATACGCCTTTCAAAAGCAACAGTTACCAAGATGAAGCAGAATCTGTTCTGGGCGGCCATTTACAACGTGCTGGCCATTCCGGTTGCCGCCGGCGTGTTCTATAATTCCCTCGGCTGGTCGCTTCGGCCGGAAATAGCCGCGCTCCTTATGTCAGCGTCGTCAATTATTGTGGCCACCAATGCAGTGCTTCTCAAACGAGTCGAGCCCCGCCTGCGTCAATAGACTTCCGCCGGCGCGCTGGCCAGCCAGGGGATTTCTGCTGCAGCCAGCCGCAACCGCTGTTTTAATGTCGTTGTTAACTGTTATTGTGGCTGTAAATGCTGTATTATTAAAGAAGAAGAATTTAAGCTAATAAGGACTTACGCATTTGACCATTGAGGCGCATAAATCGGCAGATGCTGAAACAAGCTAATAAGGTTTTATGATGATTTATTATTCCCGGCTGATTAAGACAATAGTGGGCGCGCTGTTAGCGGTAATTGTGTTTAGCGTTGGACTATTGGGACCAATCAGTATGGCTAAAGCGATGAATCAGTGCTCGGCCTGCGCGGTTCAAACCAGCCACTCCACCGCTTGCGACCTGCCAGCCGGCGGCGGCTTATGCTATCAGTTTCATCAGGGCATTATCAACAGTTTGTCTAACAGTCTGCCAGCCAATTTAAAGTTGCTTATTTTAGTTTGGTCAATAGGGGCTTTATTTTTTATGGGGCGCTATTTAGGCAGGGAAAAATGGGTTGTCAAGATACGCCTTAGATTTAAACAATTAATTATATTAGCCAGCCAAATTTGGCAAAAACAATTTGGTCAGTGGTTAAGTTTGCGTGAGCAAAAGAGTGATACCAATCTCACCTTAACGCTGGTGCATAGTTATTCTTAATAGCTGGTTGATACCAGAGCAAGATTCTATGCGCCAAGTTTAGGTGTGTTTTTATTTATTTTATAGTTAATTTATGATGCAGTATTCCTATTATTCTTGTCAATATAATAACCGACCAGGCAGTTCGCTTAGTTGGTTAATCGTGGGTATAGGTTTGTTTATAGCTTTGGTGGTGGTAGCTTTGGTAGCTTCGTCGCCGTCAACCCCCAACCAGTCAGCAGTTAGTCAAAAAAGTAAGCCGTCGCAATTGACGGTAGCGGAAACTAAATTTGATTTTGGCACGATTTCCATGGCCGCCGGCCAGGTTAGTAAAATTTTCAAGCTGCAAAACACCACTGACCAGCCGGTAATTATTGAGAAACTTTACACCTCGTGTATGTGCACAACAGCGTTATTGTTGATAGGTGATAATCGCTTTGGACCATTTGGTATGCCGGGGCATGGAGCCGTACCGGCAGTTAATCAGATTTTGGCGCCCGGCGCGGCGGCTGATATTGAAGTTGTGTTTGATCCAGCGGCTCACGGTCCGGCGGGTATAGGTTTTATTCAGCGCGATGTTATTGTTGAGTCGGGCGATGGCGGTCGTTTAAGTTTGGCGTTCACCGCCCAAGTAACTCCGTAAAACGCTTATGAAACACAAAAAATTATTTACCCTGGCGGTTGTTTTGGCAGTTGGTTTTGGATTGTTGTGGTTTTTAAAAGTTAGTCCCGGCGCGACCGGACTAGTCTGGCAATTATCAGCGGGCGGGACCAAACTTTTACCACTAGTCTCAATTGCCGCTTTGGTTGACAGCGTTAATCCGTGCGCGTTTTCTATTTTGTTGCTGACAATCGCCTTTTTATTCGCGCTCGGGACTTTTAACCGTCAGCGAATCCGGCAAATCGGCGGCGCTTATATCTTTGGTATTTTCATGGCCTATTTAGCTATTGGTTTGGGGGTATTGGGGGCATTGCATTTGTTTAATACTCCTCATTTTATGGGTCGGCTGGGAGCCTGGTTACTAATCGCCATGGGTGTTATCAACCTAATCAATCATTTCTTTCCAAGTTTTCCAGTTAAGTTGCGGATTCCCCGCGCGGCCCATAGTAAAATCGCGGACTTAATGGAAAAATCATCTATCCCGGCGGTATTTGCCCTTGGTTTGCTGGTTGGGTTATGCGAGTTTCCTTGTACTGGCGGTCCGTATTTATTAGTGTTGGGATTATTGCACGATGCTCAAACTAAGTTTATTGGTTTGGCTTATTTGATCTGGTACAACATATTGTTTGTTTTACCACTGGCCGGCGTGTTATGGCTGGCCAGCGAACAGACGGCGCTGGAGAAATTACAGTCCTGGAAGAAAGAAAATTTACAAGCCATGCGGTTATGGAGTGGAATTATTATGATCGCGCTTGGCGCTTTAGTGTTGGTTGTATAATTAACGGTTTTCCATATGGCAGAATTATTATCACAAGCTGAATTAATACAAAAGATTACCAAGTTAAAAACTGACGGTACAATTGATTTGTCAATGGAGGAAGATTTGAGTTTGGCGATTATGAACCTGGTCAGTTTGGAAGAGCATTTCTTTTTTACGGCCGCTAAAACCGGGCAAGACGAGTATTATGATTTATTGCGGCAAACGCGGGAAATTAGAAAGAGTTTGTTGGCTAAAATGATAAATCAGCACGAGGGTGAAACTTGGTGCATTAGCAAGCACTTATTGGCGGCCACTATGCGTTTGATTGAGGTTGGCACCAAACTGCAGTCAAGCGACGCGATTGCGGCCAAAGATATGTTCGGTAAAGCCTATGAGCTGTATTCATTGTTTTGGGCGTTGCGGCTAAAATTAATTGATATAACCGGCTTAAAAAAAATAAATGACCAACAAATTAATAAACACGATGTCAGTTCGCGCGACGCCCCGTGGAGTAAGGCGGATATAGTTAGGCAGTTAGTAGATTGTTGCGATGAATAACAAATTTAATTATTAGTAAATAAATAATATGAATAATCCTTTAGTTTTTTTACTTCCTCCAACCAAGCAATTGTTCCGACGGTTAATTCATAGTACATTGCTGGAGCGAGTCGGCCTAATAGCTATTATGATTTTGGTTTTTAATTTATTTTTCGCGGTTGAAATATCAGTTACTCGTCAGCCGTTGCTTAATAAATTACTGGGTCGACCAGTCACTAACCAAGCAGTAGTTAAAGCCACCTTGCCGGCGGCGGGCAATGCGGCGGCCATTAATGATACCAATTTGGCGGCCAGTATTTTACCGCAGCAGGGCCTAAGCTTAGGGGTGTCGTGGGGAGATTTAGGCCAGCGGTTGGTGGAGGCGGGCGTTATTGACAGGCAAAAATTAGAAAGTCTTTATGCCAATAATACCGCGGCGTTACCAGTAATAACAAAATTATTAACGGAAAACAATGTTGAGCCATTAGTAATTTCGGCGGATAATTCCACTATTTTGCTTAATTTATTATGGGCGTTCGGGTTAGGCAATCAGAATGATATTTTGACTAAGGGTGAAATGACCGACACTCGTTATGGCGGGGCTGGCGGCTTTGCCTCCACCGGCGGTTGGACTCTTGCCAAGGGGAACGCGATGGATCACTATGCCAAGCATCAATTTGTGAAATTAACGCCGGAACAGCAAGATTTAGTTAGTCGTGTATCTAAAAACATTTATCGTCCGTGTTGCGGCAATTCCACTCATTTTCCGGATTGCAACCACGGGATGGCGATGCTGGGACTGCTGGAACTTATGGCTAGCCAGGGGGCTGATGAATCATTGATGTATCAATCAGCCTTGGCGGCTAACTCATATTGGTTTCCTGATACTTATCTTACGATTGCCAAGTATTTACAAAAGCAAGGTAAGTTAGGTAAGGTTAACGCGCAGGAAATTTTAGGGGCGCAGTATTCAAGCGCGACTGGTTATCAACAAATCTTAAGCCAAGTTGAGCCGGCTTCTAGCCAAGGCGGCTCCTCATGCTCACAGTAAACTGTAAGCTGAATTAAATAATAACAAAAATTTAAAACCAGGGAGTACAATACACTTCTTGGTTTTAAATTATTAGGACTTACGCGCTTGCCGCTTTAGGGGCGGGCGCAGCCCGACCCCTCAAGCGGCTTTGGCCAATTTCTTCGTTAAAACCTCTGCTTTTCGCTCACCGTAGTTTTACTACGGCTTGCTCAAATGCTCGGTTTTGCCTCGAACTTGGCTCAAACGCGTAAGTCCTAATTATATTAGACCCGTTGCTTAATGAGTACTTTGGCTAAGGTTGGCCATAATTTCTAAAAGGCCTTAATAAGCAACACATCTATTATGTAATCGCATTTTTAATTATCCACAGGCTGGACTTGACCGTTATTTTTATTTGTGTTAACGTGTTAACACGTTGATACAAGATAAATAAGTCTTAATTTTACTGATATTTATGAAAGCTGATAAAAAATGGGATAGCCCGGAGGCGGAGGAGCTTTATGGCGCTATTCTTAAGCTTAAAACCGCGGGCGAGTGTAAGCGTTTTTTTAGGGATTTGTGCACTCTATCTGAAATTGAGGCAATGATAGATCGTTTTCAGGTTGCCAAAATGGTAAAAAACAACATTCCGTATCGAGAAATTAGCGCCAAAACCGGCTCAAGTACTGCCACCGTCACCCGTGTGGCTCATTGGCTTCATCATGGGATGGGTGGCTATAAGCTGGCGCTTGAACGTATGAAATAAGATCAATCAAGCACTTAAGTTTTAGTTACCCGTTCAGATGAACGGGTTTTTTATTTTATCAATTAACTAATTATTATGAACCCCGTTAGAAATTCAGTATTCAAACTGGATTTCTGCTGGGGCTAAAAAATGACTATGCTGACAAAAATTTCTAACGGGGTGAACAAGATTCAACCAACAATTCTTAAGGGGACTCGCGATTTTCTTCCGCCGGAGATGATGCGGCGTAATGTTGTAATGGAAATTATCCGCAAGACGTTCGAACAGTTCGGCTATTCTCCAATTGAGACACCCATTATTTGTCCGGCTGAAACCATTTTAGGCAAATACGGCGAAGAAGGAGATCGGCTCACTTATTCATTCAAAGATCGCGGCGGGCGACTCATTGCTTTGCCGTATGATTTGACCGTGCCGTTCGCGCGGTTTGTCGCGGCTAATTATCAGGATTTACCTATACCATTCAAACGCTATCAAATTCAGCGTGTTTGGCGAGCAGAAAAGCCGCAAAAAGGCCGCTTACGCGAATTTTATCAATGCGATGTTGATATCATCGGATCAAAAAGCCTGGTCTGTGAAGCAGAAATTGTCAAAGTGATTACTGTAGTATTTGAGAAGTTAGGTGTTCCAAATATTACGATCAAAGCAAATTCAAGGCGATTGCTGAATGCGATATTGCAGTCTTATGGTGTCAATCAAAGCGAGATAATATCCACCATTCGCGTTATAGATAAAATCACCAAAGTTGGCGAGGAAAGTGTTATTTTAGAATTGCAAAAGATGGAAATAAACAATGCCGAGAAGATAATCGAAACACTTAAATCAGAAGACACGAACAAAAACACGCTCAAAAAACTCTCCGAATATGACCTCTCCGAGTTGGAAGAATTTTTGTCATATTGCGGCGAGCTTGGTGTGCCAGAAAAGAATCTCCAGATTGATCCAACACTGGCAAGAGGACTTGATTATTATACCGGCCTCACCTTTGAAGTAGTTAGTGAAGATGCGGACTTCGGCTCAATCTGTGCCGGCGGCCGTTACGATAATCTCTGCGGTTTTTTTTCTGACAAGGATTTTTCCGGAGTTGGCGTTGCTTTCGGCTTTGAACGCATTATGTTGTTGCTCGAACAACTGAAACTCTTTCGCAGTAGCAATGCGCCTTCACAGGTTCTGGTAACCATTTTTGATGACAATTCAATCAAGAATGCATTGCAAACGTATCGCCAGCTTATTGAGGCTAATGTTGCGGCGGAAATTTACTTTGAGCCGGAAAAATTATCAAAACAATTCAAATTTGCGGACAAAAAACAAATTCCTTTTGTCCTGATTCAAGGACCGGAAGAACGAGAAAAAGGCGAAATTACAATCAAACGCCTGCAAAACGGCAAACAAAAAACTATACCTGTAAATCAACTTGTTTCTTATTTATCCAACTATTATGAACCCCGTTAGAAATTCAATACGGATAACACGTTTTAAGATCTATGAAACTACAAAAATATACAATTTCTAACGGGGTAAAAATCGCAATCCAAAAAGAAGGGCGGCTCAAGATACCGAGTCTTGAGTTTCTTGAATCTTTGGGCCTTCAATTTTCCAAAGACAATGACAGAACGCTTGTTGTTCCTTGTAAAAACGCCGATGTCGAAATTCTATATGTGCGGCACAGCGATATACCGCAGTATGTTCAAAGCGGCGCGGCTGATTTTGCTGTTGTTGGTGGCAATGTGCTGTATGAGAATAATTTTAAGGTAAGAGAAGTTAAAAAACTGGATTTTGGCAGGTGCCGTTTGGTGATTGCCATACCCATTATTTCTCCTATTCAAAAAACAAAAGAACTTGAGGGGGAGCGAGTAGCAACGTCTTACCCAAATAGTCTGCGAAAGTTTTTACAAAAGCAAAAAATCAACGCGGCCATCATTGAAATAAAAGGCGCGGTTGAAGTTGCGCCGGTTTTGGGGCTCGCGGACGCGATTTGTGATCTTACGCAAACCGGAAATACGCTAAAAGAAAACGCCCTGAAGCCCATAGCCACATTATTTAATTCCACGGCCGTATTTATCGAGTCGCCATTTGAAAGCAAACAAAAGAATGAATTTATAAACAAGTTTCTAACTGCAACACTATGAAAAAATATTATTTTAAACAACTTAATGATGCCGCATTAAAAAACCTTTGTAAAAGAAAGGCCATTCGTTTTGATGACGTTTTGCCTGTTGTCGAAAATGTCTTGCGTGAAGTCAAAATGAGAGGTGACGAGGCTATCCGTGAGTTCACAGCAAAATTCGATAATGCAAGTCTTTCTTCTTTGAAAGTCAACAAAAAAGAAATTGAGCGCGCTTGTGAACGCATACCAAAAAATATCCGGAGTGCTTTTAGAAAAGCAACGCGCAATATAGAGAAATTTCACAAAGCGCAGATGGTCCGGCGAAAGGAGGTAAAAACAATGTCTGGGATTACCTGTTTTGCAGAGGCGAGAGCGATTGAAAAAGTTGGGCTATACATTCCCGGCGGGACAGCGCCATTGCCTTCAACGGTATTGATGCTTGCAATTCCAGCAAAACTTGCTGGTTGCGAGGAAATTGTGCTTATTACTCCGCCAACAAAAGACGGAGATATAGCTGATGTTATTTTATTCGCCGCCCAGCTCTGTGGAATTACACAAATTTTCAAAATTGGCGGCGCGCAGGCAATTGCGGCGTTAGCGTTTGGGACGGAGAGCGTGCCGAAAGTTTACAAGATTTTTGGCCCCGGCAATCAATATGTGACTGCGGCAAAAATGCTGGTTTCTATTAACCCCGATGGCGCGGCTATTGATATGCCAGCCGGACCGACGGAGGTGCTGGTTGTTGCCGACGAAAAAGCGCGGGCTGATTTTGTGGCAAGCGATCTTTTATCACAAGCAGAGCATGGTATTGACTCACAAGCGATTCTTGTTGCTACTTCTGATAAAAAAGCAAACGAAGTCCTAGTCGAGGTGAGACAGCAATTGCAGTCTTTGCCACGAAAAGAGATTGCTCAAAAATCGCTCGACAATAGTTTTGTTATCGTTGTTGATTCTGTGGATAAGGCAATTGCTTTCTCTAACATGTACGCACCTGAACACCTTATCTTAAATGTTGGAAATGCCACAAGGTATGTTCCAGAAATTATAAACGCTGGTTCTGTATTTTTAGGTCCGTACTCTTGTGAGTCAGCCGGTGATTACGCCAGCGGCACCAATCACTCGTTGCCGACGTATGGCTATGCCCGCGTATCAGGTGGTGTTTTTGTGAGCAGTTTTCAAAAGCAAGTAACCTTTCAGAAAATTACCAAACAGGGAGCGAAAAATTTAGGGCCCATTGTATCAACCTTGGCTTCCCAAGAATCGCTGGAGGGCCACAAAAGGGCGATGCAGTTACGCTATTAATAATAACTATTCTTATGAAAAATTTAGCATTAGAAAGAATTCAAAAAATGAAATCATATAAACCGCCACTCGACGGCAGGTCGGAATATGGCGGCATGCTTTTGGATTTCAATGAGCGAACGAAACCACCGCCAAGCAACGTTGTCCGCACACTGGAAAAATTTGTAAAGGGCCAAAAACTACAGGTATACCCGGAGTATTTTGATTTGGAGAGGAGAATTGCGAAATATGCTGACGTCAAGATCAACCAAGTAATGATTACCAACGGATCCGATCAAGGTATTGATATTATTTTCCGAACATTCACTGAAAGGGGCGACAAAGTAATTATTCCCAGCCCCAGCTTTGCTATGTTTTATCAGTGTGCTCAAATTGTTGGCAATGAAATTGTTTGTCCGCTTTACAAAAAGGATGATCTTGCGTTTCCACTTGAGGAAGTATTAAGTTTGATTGACGAGCAAACAAAGCTGATTGTGGTATGCAACCCCAATAACCCGACTGGTACCGGTGTGTCCGTTGCTGATATTGAAAAAATAGCGCGGAAGGCAAAGAAAGCGGTCGTATACGTTGATGAGGCCTATTTTGAATTCTCAAAAATTACCACTACATCTCTCATCAGGAAATATCCAAACATTATTATAACGAGAACATTTTCAAAAGCTTTCGGCCTCGCTTCTCTTAGAATTGGATATGTTATCGCGAGAGCAGAATACATCGCTGAAATGCTGAAAATTCGCGGACCCTATGACGTAAATATGGCCGCGTACTATGCGGCATGCGCGGCACTTGGAGACAGAAAAAGTATGGAGCGCTATGTTGACGACGTAATGACGAAAGCAAAACCACTGGTGGAAAAATTCTTTTCTCAAAATGCCGTACCTTATTTTTTGTCCCGGTCAAACTTTATTTTATTTCGTCCCGATAATCCTGAAAACGCGATGAAGTTACTTGGTAAGGGCGGTGTCCTGGTGCGACCGCAAAATAAGCAGAATATTGAAAACACCTTGCGCGTGAGTATCGGCACGATAAAGCAAATGGAGAAGTTTATTGGGATTTATAAAAGCGTTGTGTCTAAAAATTCAAAGCGTAAGTACGCCTTTCTTGATCGTGACGGTACTCTCCTAAACGAACCTCAAGATACTTATCAGATTGACAGCTTAAAAAAACTGAAAATTCTTGATGGCGTCATTGCCGGATTACAAGAATTGAAAAAAAGAGGCTACGCGCTGATTATGATTTCCAATCAAGACGGTTTAGGAACTTCCTCATTCCCGCAAAAGGGTTTTGCGGCTCCGCAAGAAAAAATGCTGAAAATCTTTCGCAGTAATGGAATAACTTTTGACCAAATATTTATTTGTCCGCACTTGCCGCAGGAGTCATGTAATTGCCGCAAGCCAAAAACAAGATTGGTGGATGAATTTTTGCAGAACGCAAACATTGATAAAAAATTATCTTTCGTTTGCGGCGATAGAAACAGTGATCGGAAATTCGCGAAGAATATCGGCATTAAGTTTATTCCGATGGAAACCAACGGCAATTTTTGCAAGGCGATTAAGTCATTTTTAACCAAAACTATATGAGAGCGAGAACTTCAACAATCAGGCGTAAAACAAGGGAAACCGACATTGCCGTTACTGTAAAACTTGATGGTACGGGCAAATATCAAGTGGACACCGGCATCGGTTTTCTGAATCACATGCTGGAACTTTTTTCCAGGCATTCGTTAATAGATCTCACCGTAAAAGCTAAAGGCGATCTGAAAGTAGATGAACATCACACAGTTGAGGATATTGGAATTTGTTTGGGCGCAGCGCTGCGCCAAAGCCTTGGCGACAAAAAAGGCATTGAGCGGTATGGTTTTTTGTTGCCTATGGATGAAGCTCTGGCTGAAGCAGCAATTGATTTAGGCGGAAGGGCTTGTCTTGTTTGGAACGCTTCTTTTAAGCGGGAAAAAATAGGAGATATGCCGACCGAGCTTTTCGAGGATTTTTTTAAGGCGGTAGCTGATAATCTCCAAGCAAATATCCACATCAATGTAAAATACGGCAGGAACGAACACCACATTGCGGAAAGCATATTTAAAGCGCTTGCAAGAGCCTTGAGGAATGCTGTAAGCCGCGATAAGCGAGCCAAAGATTTATTACCATCTACCAAAGGAAAATTATGATTGCCATTATTGACTACAAGGCAGGCAATATTGCGTCTGTAAAAAACGCTCTGGAACGACTTGGGCGAGCGTGTGTTGTTACATCCGAGCCGAAAGAAATTTTATCAGCTGACGGCGTAATATTCCCGGGTCAAGGCCGGGCTGGCGCCGCAATGTCGAACTTAAGAAAAACCGGCATTGATAAGATTATTCCTCAAATTACAAAACCGTTTTTGGGTATTTGTCTGGGGATGCAACTACTTGGCTCAACTTCCGCAGAAGATAAGACAGAATGCCTTGAGATTTTTCAGGGTGTGTGTCGCAAATTCCCGCCGACATTAAAAACCCCGCATCTTGGCTGGAATAAAGTTGAATTGACGGGAGAGTCATCCTTAACCACTGGTATCCAAAACGGGGCATACTTTTATTTTGTGCACTCATATTACGTTGACCCCGTTAGAAGTCCTCGGCGTAAAAATTGCTGTGCAATTTTTACGCGGTATCAATCAGAGCTCACTACTGAAAGTTGTCGTGATAATGACACAATGTCATTATCACGACCAAAGCCGACTTCTAACGGGGTTGATGTTGCGGAAGCTCAAATTGTCGGAAAAACAAGTTATGGTTTTGATTTTCCATCGATTATGCAAAAAGGTAATTTTTTTGCAGTCCAGTTTCACCCTGAAAAATCAGGTGAGCAAGGTTTACGATTACTCAATAATTTTTGTGAACTATGTATATAATACCAGCAATTGACATAATGAACGGCAAATGTGTGCGTTTAGCGCAAGGAAATTTTGCGAAGTCAACCATCTACAACAGCAATCCGGTTGAGGTTGCGAAAGATTTTGCAAAGCAAGGAGCGCAATCCTTGCATATTGTTGATTTGGACGGCGCAAAATCGGGCTTTCCAGTAAACTTGGAAACAGTCCTTGCCATCGTTAAATCGGTCAACATTCCGCTTCAAGTTGGCGGCGGCATACGCTTGTACGATCAGGCGCAAAAATATCTTGAAAATGGCATTGAGAAAATTATTTTAAGCACTGTTGCCATAGAAGACCCAAAATTGCTGGAGCGTCTATTGGAGGAATTTGGAAGTTATAGAGTTACAGTTTCAGTGGATATTGATGATGGACAAGTCGCTACTCGCGGCTGGATGAAAAAGAACACAAAAACTGTTCCGGGCCTTGTTAGTTTTCTCAAAAAAGTGGGTATCACATCGGTCATTGTAACCGACATTTCCAAAGACGGCTTACTTAAAGGGCCAAATTTTGATTTGGCAAAAGAATTTATCAACGAAGGATTCAAAACTGTTGTGGCTGGCGGCGTATCATCTTTGGGAGATTTAGAGAAGTTGAATAAGCTAGGTGCATTTGGCGCAATAATTGGGAAAGCAATGTATGAGGGAAAAGTTGATCTGCGAGAAGCGCAGGAAAGAGTCGCTTATAAAAACAATCTTGCCAAAAGAATCATTCCTTGCCTTGATGTAAAAAATGGGCGGGTAGTAAAGGGCATACGCTTTAGCGATTTGTGCGATGCTGGTGATCCGGTTGAACTGGGAAAACGATACTGCGAGTTAGGTGCGGACGAGCTTATTTTTCTTGATATAGCCGCCACACTGGAAAATCGCAAAACACTTTGCGAGTTGGTTTCAAAGATTGCCAAAGAAATAAACATACCTTTTACCGTTGGTGGCGGCATTTCAACGTTTGAGGATATAAAAAATCTCCTTAATGCCGGGGCCGACAAGGTCTCCATTGGGTCCGCGGCGGTGAAAAATCCTAATTTTGTCAAGGAGGCGGCGGAGTATTTTGGTTCTCAATGCATCGTTATTTCTGTTGACGCGAAAAGGCAAAATGAGGGCTGGAAAATTTATATAAAGGGCGGGTCAGAAAAAACAGATATTGACGCTATAGAATTTTCCAAACAAATGGAAAAACTCGGCGCCGGGGAACTTCTGGTGAATAGTTTAGACCGCGACGGAACCAGAGAAGGATTTGATCTGGAGTTGTTAGAAAGTATTACAGACAGTGTGAATATTCCGGTGATTGCCTCAAGTGGTGCCGGTTCAATGCAAGATTTTCTGGCCGTTTTTCAAAAAACAAACGTTGATGCCGCTCTTGGAGCAAGCATATTCCACTATCAAGAAGTAAACATAATGGAACTCAAGAAATTTTTATCCAATAATAATTTACCCATACGCGTATGAACCCCGTTAGAAATAATATAAAAAATATAATAAACCCTGTTAGGAACAAAATTTCTAACGGGGTGAATAAACTTAATATCCAACAATTGGATTTTGATAAGTTGGGCGAGATTATTCCTGCAATCATCCAAGATGCTGAAACAAAAGCTGTCCTTATGCTGGGATTTATGGATAAAGAGGCACTGAACAAAACAATCAAAAGCAAAAAAGTTACATTTTGGAGTAGAACAAAAAAACGACTTTGGGAGAAAGGCGAAATTTCGGGCAATACGCTTGAAGTAATCTCCATTGCTGCCGATTGCGATAATGACATACTTTTGGTTTTGGCAAAGCCGAAAGGACCAACGTGCCACACCGGCGCTTATTCTTGTTTTGGAACTAAAAAGCAAGGTGGGCTTGAATTTTTGCAAGAGCTTTATGATTTGCTAGTTGCAAGAAAAAAGGATTTACCGAAAAATTCTTACACGACCTCGCTTTTCAACCAGGGGTTGGTTAAAATTTTAGAGAAGGTTGAGGAAGAATCAGGCGAGGCGCTGCAAGCTGCCAGAAAAGAGACAAGAACGCGGCTTATTGAGGAAAGCTCCGATTTGTTATATCACCTGTTCGTACTGCTTGTTCAAAAAAATATTTCTCTCAACGATATTACCCAAGAACTCCAACGCCGAAAAAAATAGTCCCGCCGCTTCCGGCCTTCGCAGTCTTCCTAAGGAGGACGAAGTCGGCGGCTGCGGCTTCTGAGTTTCATTTTTAAGGTGCTTTATTTATTAGCAAGGGCAAGTGAAGTCGGGCTGATTCGCCCTTGAGCCGCGTTTGGCTTAAAGCAAACTTTAGTTTTATCCTCATCCATCCGCCCTAGACGGGTGGTCTTCTGCGAAGGCGGATAAAAAATCTGACCCGATGTACATCGGGTCAGATTTAATCTACTGTTTTTAAGCTTACTTACCAGCGTTAGCTAAATTGTAAAATAGAGCTGGTTTTACAGATGTTCTTGATAAGGAGGGGTCACAAGTACATCAAACTGGTAAGTAAGCCTAACTACATTAGTACTTATTTGATGATTTGTTAAGGCCTATTTTTTAGTATATTTTACTTTAGCAATGTTATGCTATATTGTCAAGAGGCCCGAATTCGCCAATCGCTAAACCATGTTTTCAAAAAACCGCGATTATAAGGCAAAATACCGCCAAATCCTTAACCTGCCGCTTAATTTGTCAGCCCAGGCTTATTTTATTTGTCAATTAATTAACCAATCAACCACCAGTCAGCTGGTCTGGAACCTAACTAATACCCGCTATCTTGAATCTGCCCAAAAACTCTTAACGTTTTTTGCCAAAGTTATTAAAATCCGGCTGTCAATATTTTTGTTTCCGCAAGACTGGCTCGATTGGCAAGCCCAACCAGCTGACACGGCCACTGTTTTGTTAGTTGCTGATGAACATTGGACGCTGGCCCTGGCCGACCCCAAAACTATTTCAGCCAATATTATCAATTTGGCGGTGGCGCAAACCATAAAACCACAACAATTAAAAGCGCGATTACTCGCCGCCGGTTATGAACCCGGTCCCTTGCCCGACGACGGCGGTTGGTTCTATCAGCAAGGGGGAATTTTATTTATAACCGATAATCACGCGACTTGGCGGATTATTTGGCAGGGCAATAAAATTGAATCAATTCGCCGTTATAATTTTTATACCGAAAACGATGACGCGCTCGTAAACAAAATAACTCTGGCTCCGCGCCAGCTGACACCACTGGCTGACTTCAGCTTGGCTGACTATTTAAGGGCCAATTATATTATAGTTAACGCCCCGGCCGCTATTAAAACCAACCACGCCATTACCTGCCACCCGACCGCTGGTTCACCCTTAAGGGGCGTACCGACCCTTACTCAACAATGGCCCCTAATCAACGATTATATCGCCCGGCAAATCAGCCGCGGCTATAGCGTGAAAATTTTATCAACCGAAATTCCGCTTATTAAAACTTGGCTCGCGCCCCGGGCCCCGGCGATTGACTGGCAGGCTATATCCGACCGGCTGGCTTACGAGCTGGAGGGATTTACTGACGATATCAGCCGGATGATTTATTTAACCGACCGCGAATTAATCGGTCGCCGCCGCCGCCGTTTTGCCACTAACTTAGCGTCATACGAAAAACTAAAAACCGGTGATTATGTCGTTCATATTGACCATGGCATCGGGCGTTTTAACAGCTTAATAAACCAAACTATCGACGGGCAAGTTCGCGATTATTTATTAGTTGATTATGCTGATAATGATAAATTATACGTGCCGGTTGAACACACTGACCGATTGTCGCGTTATCGGGGCGGTCCGCACCCGATCTTACAACGGTTACACAGCGCCAGTTGGTTTAAAATCACCAAAAAAGTCAAAGCCGAAACGGCGGCGTTGGCGAACGAACTTATTAAAATTCAGGCCGCCCGGAAAATTACGTCAACTAAACCAATGTCAGCCTACCCCGAGGAGTATATACTGGCGGCCAGTTTTCCCTGGCCGCTCACGAGCGATCAATTAAAAGCCTGGTCAGACATCACCGCTGATTTGTCGCGCCCGCAACCAATGGAGCGCTTAATCTGCGGCGATGTCGGCTTTGGTAAGACTGAATTAGCCATTCGGACCGCTTACCGCGCCGTCCTTAATGGGTACCAGGTCGCCCTACTGGCGCCAACTACTTTATTAGCTCAACAACACTACGATACTTTTAACGGCCGACTAAACCACGCGGCTCTTACTATCGGTTTAATTTCACGACGCCAGACCGGACCGGAACAAACCAGTCTCCTTAAACAGCTGGCGCAAGGCCGAACCGATATTATTATCGGCACTCACGCTTTACTGGCGGTCCGCGTTGAATTTGCCCGGCTGGGACTTTTAATTATTGATGAAGAACAGCGCTTTGGCGTTAAACAAAAAGAAAAATTAAAACAATACAAACCCAGTGTCCATGTGCTGACGCTGTCAGCCACCCCCATACCACGCACGCTGAATTTGGCCGTCTCCAGTTTGCGCGATCTGTCAATTATTATGACACCGCCCGTCGGACGGCAGCCAATAACCACCACCATAGCTGTTTTTAACAACAATCTTATTAAGCAAGCCATTACGGCTGAAATTAAACGGCGCGGGCAAGTTTACTATTTGGTTAATCATATTGCTGATTTACCAGCCGCCGCCCAACGGCTTAAAAATTTAATTAAGGGCTTAAAGCTGGGAATTATTCACGGCCGTATGGCCGGCGGACAAGCGGAACAAGTTATGCGCGACTTTGACAATAATCAACTGGACCTTTTGTTGGCCACCAGCATTATTGAAAATGGTCTTGACTTGCCCAATGTTAATACCTTAATTGTTGAACATGCCGAAAAATTCGGCTTAGCTGATTTGTACCAGCTCAAAGGCCGCGTTGGCCGCGGGACGGCTAAAGCTTACGCTTATTTTTTAGTTCCCGAGCGACTGCCGGAACTCGGCCGCCAGCGCCTGCAAGCTTTGCGCGCCGCGGCCGATTTAGGCAGTGGACTTAGTTTGGCGTTCAAAGATATGGAGTTAAGAGGCGCCGGCGCTATTCTTGGCCGGGCCCAACACGGCCAGATTAATGCGGTGGGGGTGCACCTTTATGGACAACTCCTGGCCCAAGCGGTGGAGGAACTTAAAACCGGGCAAGCTTTGCCAGGCGTACCCGAAGTTTTGTTGCGCTTGCCGTTGGCGGGCCGTTTATCAGAGCAACTAATACCCAATGAATTTAATCGCATTCAAATTTATCAACGCTTGGCCGGCCAACGTGATACCAGCGAACTTAAACATTTGGCGGAAGAATTAATTGGACGCCCGCTCAACGATACCGCGCCTGATCGCCAACTAAAAAATCTTTTGACGCTGTTGGAAATAAAAATTTTAAGCGAACGGAGCGGACTCCGTGAAGTAGCCTGTCAAACTCAAAATCAACTTGGTCGCTTTTCAATTCGTTTTATTAATCCGCTGTTACCGGCCCCAGCCGCCAAACTATACGAATTGGGTTGGCATCCGGTTGAGTCGTCTTGGCAAGCGCGACAGCCTTTGGCGGCCGGCGCTTGGATTGAGTGGCTTAAACAATCGCTAATAATGCTGGGTAATTAAATTTCCACTGCTATAAAACCCTGGCGGCAAAGACCGACCCCGAATCATAATTTAAAACCATTCGTACGAGCCAAACTATTCGCGGGTACCCTCGGGCAATTCACTATTTATAGTGTGGCACTTAGAACAAACTATAGTTCCACCCTTAAGCGGCGCGTCACAATGACGGCAGGATTTTTCCTTTTTTTCGTCATCATAGTCGCCCAAGTCACTATTAAATTCGGGATTAAAAGGCGGGTCGTATTTAAACATAAATTAAATGGTTATTTGTCTTTTTTGACAATTAAACTTAATCTTAATCATTATAGCTTAATTTTTGAGGAGGGGCTATGGCAAATAACAATTCAGACTTAATCTACTGGCTAGCCTGGCTATCACATCCTAAAATCGGTCCGACTCGCTTTGCCCTGCTGCGCCGCCATTTTTCCACTCTGGCCGAGGCTTGGCAAGCCGACAGCCAAAAATTATTACAAGCCGGGTTAGACAGCGAAACTGTGGCCGCCTTATCCAACCACCGCCACCAAATCGACCCGGCTAAACTATGGACCCGACTTAATGAACTAAAAATCAGCGTTGTCGCCCTGTTTGATGAGGCCTACCCCAAACTGTTAAAGGAAATTGCTGATCCGCCGCCACTGTTATTTTATAAAGGCTCCGCCGCCGCTTGGCAAAACCAATGTTTAGCTATAGTTGGTTCGCGTCGCCCGACCGGCTATGGCTTACGCGTAACCAGTGAACTGGGCAAAGACCTGGCCGTCGCTGGTTTAACAATCGTGTCCGGTTTAGCTTATGGCATTGACACCGCCGCTCATCAGGCGGCCTTAGAAATAAAAACGCCGACTATCGCCGTACTGGCCAGCGGGCTTGATATTATCTACCCGGCCGCCAACCGAAATTTAGCCGACAAAATTATGGCTGACGGCGGAGCTTTGCTCAGTGAATTCACCCCTGGCCGGCCGCCGTTAAAACAAAATTTTCCTTATCGCAATCGAATTATCGCCGGTCTGGCCCGCGGCACGCTGGTAACCGAGGCCACTCTTGATTCCGGGGCTTTAATCACCGCCAAACTGGCGCTGGAATATAACCGTGATGTTTTTGCCGTACCCGGCAGTATTTTTAGCGATCCGTCCCAGGGCACTAATGAACTGTTAAAATTAGGCGCCCGTTTGGTCACAAAATCATCTGACATCTTGGATTATTTCGGCCTTGACCAAACCAGCCACCGGCCGCGAATCAGCCTTAATGACGCCCAAGAAAAATTTTTAGAAATCTTTACGCGCGAACCAAAAAACCTCAACGATTTGATTGTTGAATCAACCCTGCCGGTCGCCAGTTTTATGGCCCAACTGACTGAATTTGAGCTAGCGGGCTGGGTTAAGGAAACTAGTCCTAACTTTTACGCCCGGGCCTATTAATATTTGCCAAAAACTTTTAAATCGTGGTATAACCTATTAAGTTAAATCATAGACGACAACCTCTAACCCATAAAATCCAAATAACAAATTTCAAATGTCAAACCAATGACTTAATGACTAAATGCCAAAAAAGTTTTGGAATTTGGATTTGATTTGACATTTGACATTTGGATTTTGAAATTAATTGGATACTATAACTTTTCCAGTTATGTCATCAGCCTTAATCATCGTTGAATCTCCCACCAAAGCCAAAACCATTGGCCGCTTTTTGGACAATAACTATAAGGTAATGTCATCTTACGGCCATGTCCGTGATCTGCCCAAATCTAAATTGGGCATTGATGTGGACGATGATTTCAAGCCGCAGTACCAATTGATCGCCCGCGCTAAACCAGCCGTGGCCGAACTTAAACAGGCAGTGGCCAAGGTTGACACGATATATTTAGCGACTGACGAAGATCGCGAGGGTGAGGCTATTTCCTGGCACCTCGCGCAAGTCCTTAAGCTAAACGCGGACAATTGTAAACGCATTGTTTTTCACGAAATCACTCCAGAGGCCATTGAGCAGGCCTTAAAAAATCCGCGCGCCATTGATAATAATTTGGTGCGGGCCCAGGAAGCGCGCCGCTTACTGGACCGGCTTTATGGTTACAGCGTGTCGCCCTTGCTGTGGCAAAAAATTAAAGTCGGCTTGTCCGCCGGACGAGTGCAAAGCGTGGCTATCCGCATATTGGTGGAGCGCGAGCGCGAGCGCTTAGGTTTTAACACCGCTGAATATTGGGATGTTTTAGCTACTTTTGCCACTTTAAAGCTCGAAGAATTCACCGCCCAATTAGTCAATTTAAATAATCAACCCCTGGCCCTTGGTAAAGATTTTGCCGGTGACACTGGTTTACTAAAAAACCACAACCCCCTTTGGCTTAAAAAAGTTGAAGCTGAACAATTGGTCGCTGAACTTAAGAACGAACCCGCTTTGGTCCAAAGTGTTGAAAGCAAACCGTTTGTAGAAAAACCGTTAGCCCCTTTTATCACCAGCACCTTGCAACAGGAATCAAATCGTAAATTACGATACTCGGCCCGACGCACCATGCAACTGGCCCAGGATTTGTATGAAAACGGTTACATTACTTATATGCGGACAGATTCCACTTTGTTGTCGGAACAGGCCATAACCGCCGCCCGGAATTGGATTAAAGAGCAATACGGTAATGAATATTTAAGCCCGAGCGCGCGTCAATACCAAACCAAAGTTAAAAACGCCCAGGAAGCGCACGAGGCGATTCGTCCGGCCGGGGCTAATTTTAAACCGCTTGACCAGGTAAAAATCGAGGTCAGTGACGACACTTACCGGCTATACGAACTAATTTGGAAACGCACCGTGGCTTCGCAAATGGCTGATTGTCGCGGCGATCGTGTAACTATTCTTGTGGAAATGAAGTCTCACCAATCTGCAACTTTAACCAATACCGCGTCTGATAATTCCCAGAATCCAAAGGAAAGTAAAAAAACGGATAGACTCCCGTACCGTAGCGGTCTTAACAGTACTGGCAGCGGGGTTAAAAATGCTATCTTTCGCGCCAGTGGCAAGGCCATAACCTTTGAAGGTTACCGCCGGGCCTATGTGGAAGGATCAGACAGTCCGGAAACTGATTTAGCCGAACAAGAAAAAATTCTGCCCGCGGTTACGGCTCAGGAAAAATTACAAACCGTTAAGCTTGAACCTAAAGGCCATATTACCCAGCCGCCGGCTCGCCTCACCGAAGCCGCTTTGATTAAGGAATTGGAAACGCGCGGCATCGGCCGGCCATCCACCTACGCCTCCATTATCGACACGATTGAACGCCGCGATTATGCGGTTAAACGCGGCACTACCTTAATACCGACCTTTACCGCCTTCGCGGTTGTTAATTTAATGGAAAAATATTTAGCCAACTTGGTTGATTACAATTTTACCGCTCATATGGAAGATGAGCTTGATGAAATCGCCGCCGGCGACTTGGACGATAAAACTTATTTAAAGGAATTTTATTTTGGCGATAATAACAACGGTTTGGTACAAATTTTAAGCGCCGTCAAAGACAGTATTGACCCGCGCACCACCAGCGGCGTCACTATTGGCGAATATGAAGGTAAAATCGTAGAGGTCAGAATCGGCCGCTATGGACCGTTTATTAAATGGAACGATCTCACCGCGCCCTTGCCGCCAGATATAGCGCCGGACGATTTAACTATTACCAGGGCAGTTGAACTTATTAAACAAGGCAGCGCCGGGCCCAAAATTTTAGGCGCCGACCCGCACAGCGGCCTTCAGGTTTATGCTAAAGTCGGACGCTTTGGACCATACGTGCAACTGGGCGAATCACTTAAGGCTGATAATAAAGACAAAACCGCCAAACCAAAAATGGCCTCTTTGCTTAAATCAATGACGCCCCAAACCGTCACGCTGGAGCAGGCTTTGCAGTTGTTATCGCTTCCCCGTCCGCTCGGTACCAATCCCAAAACCAATTTAGAAGTTACCGCCGCCAATGGACGGTTCGGTCCTTATATTAAATCCGGTGCGGAAACTCGGAGTATTCCCGCTACCGCCGATGTTTTGCATATCACCCTTGGCGAGGCGCTGGAACTTTTAGCCCAGGACAAAAAATCATCCCGCCGCGGCGCTGAAGTAATTAAAGAGCTGGGTAAAAATTCCGCCACTGACAAAACTATTAAAATAATGAGCGGCCGCTACGGCATGTATGTGACTGATGGTGAGACTAACGCCACGATTAACCAAGGCCTAGCCGCTGATAATATTACCCTTGAACAAGCTGTTGAACTTATTAAGGCGCGCGAAGGCGTGCCAAAGAAGCGACGCACCAGCCGCAAAAAATCTTAAATCCTAAAACTTAAATCCCAACAATTTAAACTCAAAACGCAAAAGTAAAAGCTCAAAACCACTAAAAGCCTCGCTTTTACTTTGTCATTGGGATTTTGGAGATTGGGTATTATTTAGGATTTAGAAATTAGAAATTAGGATTTGTATTCGTAATTCTTACCCAGTATAACTATTTTGTTATAGCTCGCTTGTAAAATAAAATTTATAAACCAGGTAAGTAGCCTATGCCAGCGTTATCTCTTACTAGTTATTTAATTTAAGCTCGCTAAATTTTATTTAACAAAGTTGTTATACTGGGCTTAATTCATAATTCTATTTAGCCGTGGAACACTTTATTCCACGCTCTTTTATTTTCCCTGCTATTAGCCATAAGCTATTGGCTAATAGCTATTTTATGTTCCACGAGCCTTGACAAATTGGGGCTGGGGGAGTATACTAATTAGTTATTTAATGGAAAAGTCGTAGTTGACACAGGGGATGTTCTTTAACAATTAAGCCAGATCCACCCCTCTTAATAATAAGAGGGGCTGGGGGAGTTATATTCTGCTTATTCATAACCCCCTTTAATCCCCCTTAGCTTAAGGGGGAGATAACGCTTTAAATATGCGTCTGGCACAATCTAACATTTCTCCTTACCAACTCGGGAGGGGAGAAGGGTTAATGAGCTAGGATATTGACTGGTACCATCAAATTGGCCACTGGTCTTTTCCAGACTAATTAATCTTAAAACGTCAGTCTTTTTTAGACATAAGGCGTTTTCAACTTCTCCTCCGGATTAGTAAGGAGAAATAAATCCAAATTACTAAGACAAAAAACAAAAACTAAATGGAGGTTATCATGAACAACCAATTTAATCCGCAATCCATCTTGGATTGGGCACTCATCGGCATTGGACTCATTGGTCTATTTTTTTATTTTATCGGCGATAGTAAATCTAAACCTTACCTAGAATTCGTTGGTATAGTACTAATGTTCGTCGTCGTAATGATAATCATCATAACAAAATTACATTGGTTTTAAAAACAAACAATCCCCCGGCGCCGAGGGTAAAATCGGGTAAGGAGAAAAAGTGAAAAAAATAATATCTGTTATTGCTATTTTAGCCACAGTCATTCTTATCTCTTGTGGCGATGCCGGCGTTGATGTTGTTAACGACATCACGCCAGTACACAACTGGTCGCCTGAAAAACAAGCTATCCTTGACAGCTTAAAAAACATTCCGGTAACAAACCGTCAACAATTTTTATCAGCCAACTGGCCATCTTTAAGCGCTGATCTAGTTTTATTTCTTAAAGGAAGAAATAAAATTGAAAGAACAGCACAGATTGACTCCATTGTTTATAAATATGGCGATGCTGAAGGAGTCAAAGCTGAAGATGCCAGTGGAAAAGTTCATGAAGGGTATTTTAAAAATCAACTAGTAGCCTTCATCTACATAGCCAACCGACAAAAACCTTTAGCTATCTTAGTTTCTTGCGTCAATGGCGGCTTCCAACTGCCTGAAGACCTTGAATACGTAAAAAGAGATACCAAATTTGAATTCACTATTGAAAAGACTCGCGGAATAGCCTACTACGTAGGCTCAAACGAAACCGCGATATATTTAGCGGAATTCTTTGGTCGACCCCTTTATGAAGGTAAAGGGATTAACAAGAAAAGATTAATTACACCAGCACAAGCACGACAAATAAATACCAACGAACTTCAAATTACTGTGTTGGTATACACTGGTGACTACTTCAACCTCAACACCATGGAGTACCGACCGGCACGCCAGCCAAATGTAAGGTACCCTGTATACTAGACAAAGGATAACAAAAGATTTTTCTTTCCACCCAGACGCTGAAAAGCAATTCAGCGTCTTTTATTATTTCCAATTTCCAATTTTGAATTTTGATTTGCCAGTCCTCCACAGTCCCGCCGCCGGCGGGCCCCGCTTAGCGGGGCGGGCAGGTATTTGTATTTTTAATTTTCCTTCAAAGCCTATTGACAAAACAGGTCGGAAGGGCGTAAAGTAGTATACTAAATAAACATCGATTTCCCTGGCTGTCGCGCTCATCGCTCTTTAAAAAATTGAAAGCTATTAAATAAATCAAAATATTATCAACCATCGGGAATAAAAAAATGAAAAACATTAAATTGGTTATGGTAATTTTTATTGCCATAGCAGTAGTATCGCTTATATTGTTGCTTGACTTGTTTGTCATAAAAGGATTGCTGCCTTTTAATCAAGCAATTGAAAACAGCTTATTCTCTGGCCAACTAGGACTACTATTCCTCATCACCGGTGCGGTGATTTGGAAGCATGCGGACGCAAGTTCCAGCTCAACGGACGGAATTTGGCTAACTCTTGAACCACTATTAGCCATACTGACGTGGGGAGTAGGATTATTTATTATTGGAACTGGTATATTTGTGTTGCTGCCAAGTAAAGCATCTGAATTAATACTTGGATATTACACGCCAACATTAATGTTGGCGGCAATAATACTAATATCTGTAATATTCTTGTTTTACTACTTACACATAAAAGCGTCCAAAACCTAAAAGATTGTTGTAGCTTCAGCTGACTGACTAGTTGTTTCATTATACTAGCCAGTCTTTTTATTATCTGGCTTTATATTTAGAACCTTGAAAAAAACCGTTATAAATGCTAATCTGATGTTTATCAATCATTATGGCCACTTTTGAAGATTTAAAGGTTTTAGTGCGAACCAATAATCCCGAGGCCGACCTGGGACTGCTGGAGCGCGCCTTTGAGTTCGCGGACAAAGCCCACGCCGGCCAAAAACGGCTGGACGGCAGCGATTATATTACTCACCCCTTAGAAACGGCTTACACTTTGGCGCACATGAATTTGGATTTGGACACCATTGTCGCGGGCCTGCTTCACGATGTGCCCGAAGACACGGCGGTTTCAATTGCGGAAATTGAAAAGAATTTTGGCAGCGATGTGACTAAACTGGTTAAAGGCATTACCAAACTGGGCAAGCTCAAATATCGCGGCCTGGAACGCTACGCGGAAAATTTGCGTAAAATGTTTATTGCCATGGCCGAGGATGTGCGGGTTATTTTAATCAAGCTGGCCGACCGACTGCATAATCTTGCTACTTTGTCAGTCCTGCCCCCAATTAAGCAGCAGCGCATTGCGCGCGAGACTTTGGAAATTTACGCGCCGATTGCTAACCGACTGGGTATTGGTGAGTTGCGCGGCCAGCTGGAGGATATGGCTTTTAAATATGTCTACCCGGAGGAATACGACTGGGTCGTTAAACTGGCTAAAACCCGCTTAGAGGATCAATTAGCTTACATTAATAATCAAATTAAACAGGTTAAAAAATTATTAACCGACAACAACATTGAAATCGTTCAAATTCACGGCCGCGTTAAGCACTATTACACCTTATACCGCAAACTTTTACGTAAAGATATGGACATTAGCAAGGTTTATGATCTGGTGGCTTTAAGAATAATTCTTAAAAATGTGGCTGATTGTTACCAGGTCTTAGGTTTGTTGCACAGCCAATGGAAGCCATTGCCGGGCCGAATTAAAGATTACATTGCCCAGCCTAAACCTAATAGTTATCGTTCTCTTCACACCACCGTGTTTGGCGACGACGGCCACATTATTGAATTCCAAATTCGTGATCAGGAAATGCACGAGCACGCCGAATATGGCATTGCCGCCCACTGGCACTACAAAGAAGGCGGCAAGCGCAATGTTACCCTGCCGCCGGAACAATTAAAATGGATTAAAGAATTGTTGGATTGGCAAAAGGAAATATCCGACAACGAGCAGTATTTGCAAGCTTTAAAAATAGATATTTTTCAAAATCGCATTTTTGTATTCACCCCCAAGGGCGATGTGATTGACCTGCCGGAAGATGCCACGCCGGTTGATTTTGCTTATTTTATTCATACTGACATTGGTAATAAGTGCAGTGGCGCTCGCGTTAACGAAAAAATCGCCGCCCTTGACACCAAACTTAAAAGCGGCGATTTGGTGGAAATAATAGTGGACAAAAATCGCGGTGGTCCCAGTGAAGATTGGCTAAAGTTTGTTAAAACTAATCTGGCTAAAAGTCATATTAAAAACTATTTAAAACGCAAACGCGGTAGTTTGCTAAGTTTTTTCAACCGCCGGGGAAAATAATAAAAATCCTAAATCCTAATATCTAAATCTTAAATAATACCCAAAAATAAATCCCAATATTTTGGAGATTGGAATTTATTTAGAATTTAGGACTTAAGTTTTAGGATTTGAATTTTACCCCGTTAGAAGCAGAATGCCCCGTGTGAGCTTCTAACGGGGTTTACTTTTTACCTGATATCTTACCAACCAGTTCCGCCAAATCGCCGCTGGAATAAAATTCAATCTCAATCTTGCCTTTTTGGTTGCCGATAATTCTAACCTTGGTCCCCAAAGTTCTTTGCAAATCAGCTTCCAGCTGGCGGAACTGCCAATTGACACCCGGCGCGCCCGCTCGCGCCCGGCCCTTAATTTGGGCGGCCTTGGCCTCGGCCAGCCGCACCGGCAAACCCTCGGCCGTAATCAAACGGAAAAATTTTTCCTGCTCTTGGGGTGTTTCCAAACTCAATATTACTTTGGCATGACCAAAGGTTAGTTTGCCGTCCCACAAAGCTTGCTTAATACTCTCGGGCAATTCTAACAAACGCAGAGTATTGGCTATTTGTGGCCGTGACTTGCCGACCTGTTTGGCAATTTGGTCCTGGGTTAAATTAAATTCATCGCGCAACCGGCGGTAGCCTTCGGCCTCTTCCAATGGGTTTAAATCCTGGCGCTGAATATTCTCCACCAAGGCAATCTCCAATTTTTGCTGT
The DNA here is from genome assembly GCA_041645215.1 of Patescibacteria group bacterium. Classification (GTDB taxonomy): domain Bacteria; phylum Patescibacteriota; class Patescibacteriia; order Veblenbacterales; family UBA10138; genus JACRFM01. Next base: position 39,486 of record JBAZQK010000008.1, read on the forward strand.
TCATCAAACGGGCGCACTATTACCGGCACGGTCGCCAAGCCGGCGGTTAGCGCCGCGCGCCAACGCCGTTCGCCTACGATTAAATCATAATTGCCGTCCGCCCGCTCACTTACCACCAACGGCTGTAAAATTCCATGTTCCTTAATGGAGGCCGCAAGCTCTACTAAACTGGCCTGGTCAAATTTATGGCGCGGCTGTTGGGGGTTGGCTTTTATCGCCTGGGGTGAAATCTGCCTGACGCCGCCATCAGCCACAATTTTAGTTTTGTCAGCCGCTGGCCCCGCACCCCAGTAATTATCCTTGGCTGGTTGGGACGGTATTAACGAACCCAAGCCCCGCCCGAGTTGAAAAGGTTTTACCATAAATTAATTTTTATCCCGTTACATTTTAAAAACCCCGCGGTCTTGCCACGGGGATACCGCAGCAAATTCAGATCATTTCCGCGGGGTCTAATACCCCGTGGAAATGTAACGGGATTTATTTTCTAAATAGCTTATTAATTCCCGGGCAAAGGCTTGATAAGCCTCGGCGCCGCGCGAGCCATGGTCATAAAGCATAATCGGCTGGCCGTAACTGGGGGCTTCGGCCAGGCGGACATTGCGCGGTATCATAGTTTGAAAAACTTTATTGGGAAAATGCTGCTTTAGCTCGTTAACCACCGCCTTGGCCAAGCGGTTGCGCGGATCGTACATTGTAACCAACGCCCCCAAAATACCCAAACTGGGTTTTAGATGGTTTTGAATCAGGTTAATCGTGTTAATCAGCTGACCTAACCCCTCCAGCGCGTAGTACTCGGCCTGAATCGGGATTAGCACCTGATCAGCCGCCGTCAAACCATTAATAGTCAAAAGCCCTAAGCTAGGCGGACAATCTATTAATATAATATCATACTGGTCGGATAATTTTTCCAAGGCTTGCGACAGCCGATATTCTCTGGCTTCCAGCCCCACTAATTCAATTGCCGCGCCGGCCAAATCCGAATGCGCCGGCAAAATGTGTAGCCGCTCCAAATTAGTCGGGCGGACAATGTCGGTTACCCGCGTTGGCTCCAATAACACCTGGTAAATATGGTTTTCACCCGTTGCCACGCGCACGCCCACGCCGGCCGAGGCGTTGCCTTGCGGGTCCATATCAACAAGCAACACGCGCTTGCCAGCCGCGCTTAAATAAGCCGCCAAATTCACGGCGGTGGTAGTTTTACCCACCCCGCCTTTTTGATTTACTAAAGCAATGGTTAAAGCCATAAGACTTAGTTAATTATACTGGTCAACTTGAGGTTTGACAATTAAAAAACAAACAACTTTACCTATTTTTGGATTGATTGACAACAGGAATGCCGCTTTTACCAGTTTAAAAATATTTCACATTAACAAATCCATAATTTATCTACAATATTAAATATAACCCCATTATAATAAATGGGGTTATTTTACAACTAAAACCATATCATTTTCAAGCAGGAACTTTTTCTTTTGCCACATCTTTTTCATATCTGCCGATATCACTAGTTGGTACGAGTACAGCCTCCGGAGCTAGGCTGAATTCTTTTAAATATGAGTCGTACTCATAGTCTCCAATAGAAATCAAACGACCGTTTTTATCACTTTTCAATTCAACGAAGTGTTCACCTGTTTTATACTTCATTCTTTTATTATCAACAAAAACAGCAAATAGGGTATTGGGAGGAATATTATTCGTTGTAAAAGTTTGTAAAGGAGAGAACCGTACGTTAGGCTTAAAACAACCAGCCAAGGCTGTAGCCTTAAGGCATAGAGCGGTGCCAATTTTTAAACCTAACTCGAGCAGGAAATCTTTGTCTGGATGATCTTCCCCTAAAACAGGTAGTTCTATTAATTCCACGGGGTGGAATTTCTTTCTCGTAGGCACCCCGCTATACAAAACTCGGAAGGCCATTGATTTGCCTGGCTCTACTTCTTCCGGTTCATTTTTACCTTCCAGATACACTACAACTGTAGCACCTACTGGCACCTCTTGTTCGGTTAAAAACAATTTGTTCTCGGCCATAATGACCTCCTTTTTGATAGTTTATTTGATAGTGGATTGTTAATTAGCAATTTTGATATTTATAGACTACATAAAATATGTATCTTACAACCCTATAAGAAACACTAAGAAAAGTCAATACCTCTCTTCAGTTGGTGGTTATTTGGTTGGTTTTGACATTTTTGGTTAACTTTACTATATTGTGTAGGCCAATTTGATATAACTTACGGGCATGTGGCGGAACTGGTATACGCATACGACTCAAAATCGTACGGAGAAATCCATGAGGGTTCGACTCCCTCCTTGCCCACCACGCTAAGCGTGGTTATGGTTGCGCTTAGCGCGACACCAAAAAATAGTTAATAGTCAATGGACTATTGTCAGGACTCATTTAATAGGGTATCTTTAAGCAGTTAGTTTTACGACGCGGGGTGGAGAAGTGGCATCTCGCCTGGCTCATAACCAGGAGATCGTGGGTTCAAGTCCCACCCCCGCAACCAATTAACATTTAGTTCTGCATTAGGGACTTGAAGGCGACTGTACTGTTCCGCCGGTGGCGGAACGCAGACAGCGCCCGGCTGCGGAGGAAAACCGAGCCGACTGGCGGCGAGGTTTGGGGGAGCAGAAGTCCCACCCCCGCAACCATGAACCAGTCGCTCATTACATTCGCTCCGATTCATGGCTAGCCAAGCACCACTTTTCACTATGGCCCAATAAGGGCCATTTGTTATAAAATACTGTTACAGGCTATCAGCTATTTGCTATTAGCTAATAAGGCAGGGTAGCTCAGTTGGTTAGAGCGAGGGACTCATAAGCCCTAGGTCGTGGGTTCGATCCCCACCCCTGCTACCAATATTAAACTAAACAGGCCTTTGCCTGTTTTTTAGTTTATTATCACTTAATTACTTTTTAACCCCAATGTGCTAAAATATATATATCTTAAATATTTTTTAAAGGAAGGGGGTGACAATATGACACAAGGCAGTAAATTACATATGGTTACCTATGTATTATTGATGATTGGTGGCCTTAACTGGCTGTTAGTCGGTTTGTTCGGTTGGGATATTGGCGCATTATTTGGCGGTACGGGTGCCTATATTTCACGCATTATCTACATTCTCGTCGGTCTGTCAGCGCTGTATGAGATGTTTAACCACAAACACATTTGCAAGGAATGTGAGGGTATGGCCAAAAGTGGCCCAACTGCTCCCACCATGTCGGTTTAATAGCCCTAATAAAAAACCTTCCGCTCACACGGAAGGTTTTTTATCCGTTTCCGCCCCGCCGCGGCGGGACTACGGAGGACGGACGCTTAACTCCACCGCCGATGTACAAAAGGCTGGTGTGCGGGTAAGAAGAATTATTTTTTTATCTGCGCCGCGGCAACCGAAGGCTAACAATAAGAAACCCGCGACGATAAATATTGCAATTAGCGATTTGCGCATATTGTTAATTATTTAGTTATTTAAGAATAAAATTTAAATTTACATTGCCGCTACCATAATCGGCACCAATTTCAGCATAAGACAGCCACTGGCAAATTAACAACTACCTTACCCAAAAATTTGAATCTAAATGCTTTATCAGGTAAAATTAAGTTAGTTTCATCAATTAATTGATATCTATATGTATTTAACAGTTCACAGCGCCTCAGCTTTAGTGATTGCTAAATTCATTCCCCATCCATTAGTGGCTTTACTAGCAGGTCTTGTCAGCCACTTCGTGCTGGATGCGATACCGCACGGCGATGAACATTTAATGCGCGATCACTTCCCTAGCTGGCGCAATCTGCGTCGCCCAGTTGGCGCCGCCATGCTTGATGGTATAGTCATGCTCTTTTTACTGCTGATTTACATTGCCACCACGCCGCTCCCTTCTTATACTACTTTAATTTTAGCAGTGGTCGGCGCTTTGCTGCCTGATCTGCTGCAGGCAATTTATATTGTTTTCAAACTCCGCTGGCTGAAATGGTTTTACTTAATTAATCTAAAAATACATAATTTTTCCGGGCACAAAATCCATTGGACTCAAGGCTTGCTGGTGCAAGGCATGGTTTTAGCCGCCCTGTGGCTAATGGTAATGTGAAGCTTGTTCCGAGCCCTACGTTTTTGTCACTGCGAGTCCCGTGAGGCGGCGGCTAAAAAACCAAGCTGAACCTTAAAGAAATTACCGAAGTCACCCCAGAAGAATTAAACGCTTTACCGAGCGCGTCGCCGATCAACGAGGGCAAATTATCGGTTAATTTGGACCAAAAAGTAAACTAACCGCCAGTTTAATCAGTGAATTTAACCGGTTCCGCTACGGCGGCGCCGGTTTTAAATTTGTTGATAACTCGTCTGTGCTATAATAAAAAATATGTTGTTAAAGGAATCATCACTTTTTTTATTGACACTATTGTTAAGCGCCTTTATCCCTTTGTCAGCTGGCGCCGTCAGCAAAAAATCTAACTATCAAGATTTTACCGCCTGGTATCAAAAAAATTTGCGCGTTAAAACCGTACCCTGGCAAGCCGCTGTCTTGCTGGACGCTCAAACTTTAGAGCCGCTCTACTTTTACCAAGAGAACACGGTTATACCCACCGCCAGCCTGATAAAACTCATTACCGCCGGCGCGGCGCTGGAATACAAGCCGGACTGGCATCAGCGGATTGATTTTACGCCGGCCGAGAACGGCGAATTATTAACGCAATATTTAGATCCGGCCGACAAATTTTCGCGCCTGATTTTGGAACCGGGCGAAACTATGAGTCTGGAGCAGGGTTTTGCCACTATGCTTATGTCATCGGCTAATAACGCGGCGGTGGCTCTGCCACGCTGGGTCGGCGCCACGCGCGCTGAATTTATTCAACAAATGCGCGCCACCGCCGTCAAATGGGGGCTAACCAACACGACAATTGACGAACCAAGCGGCTTATCTCTGAAAAACACCAGCACGGCTTATGATATGGCCCGGGCCGCCTGCCAAGCCTTTAGCCAGTTTATGATAACGCATTATAGTTCCAAACCAAGCTACAACTACGTCTTGTCATCGGGGCGCGAAAAAATAATTAAACACACCGCGCACGACTTGCGCCGTTATCCGCAAAATTACTGGGGCGTCAAAACCGGCTATTTGGATGAAACCAAATTCCATATTGTTAGCGGCTTATACACGCCCAGCGGCCGCAAAGTTTGCGGCGCCGTATTATCAGTCGCGCGCCAGACTGATTCCGAACAGGCGCTGACCAAACTGGCTCACTGGGCCGACTTAATGTACCGCTGGAAATAAATATACCATTCAACTATTTTTAGAAATATAAAAATGGGTTCTTGATTAGAACCCATTTGGTAATTAATCTATTTATTTTACTTTCAAGGCAATGTCGCTGCGGAATTTTTTCCCGCCAACAAAATCAATTTTATCAACCGCCGCGTAGGCTTCAGCGCGGGCATCAGCCATATTATCGCCTAATCCAACCACAGTCACAACCCGACCGCCGCTGGTAAGTAAATTAACACAATCGGCTTTTACACCAGCATAAAATAATTCAACCTCCGAAATACTGCCAGCCTCAGCCAAACCGCTAATAATATTACCAGTTTGAGGTTTTTGCGGATATCCTGGCGAAGCCAGCACTACCCCAACCGCACAACCATCTTGCCATTTTATGGTACCGGCAAATTCTTTTTGTCCGGGTTCAATGGTCCATTGAATTAATTCCAGCAAACTGCTCGCCAGCAAAGGCAAAATTACTTCCGTTTCCGGGTCGCCGAACCGGCAATTGATTTCCAATACTTTCGGGCCATCGTCTGTTAACATCAGACCGAAATACAGTAAACCGCGATATTCAACATTATTATTTTGTAACCCCAGCAGAGTTGGATAAACAATTCCATTCATGATGGTTCCAACCAGCTCATCATCCAGATTGGTCGGCGCATAAGCACCCATACCGCCGGTCATTGAGCCTTCATCATCGGCAAACTCGTGTTTATAATCTTTAGCCTGAAGCAGCGGTATGGCATATTTGCCATTAGTCAAAACCATAAAACTGCACTCGGTGCCAAATAATCTCTCTTCAATGATTATTCTTTCACCGGCCTGGCCGTAAATACCTTTTTCCAACGCATCAGAAGCGGCCAAGATCGCTTCCAATTTTTTAGCGCAAACTATAACACCCTTGCCGGCACATAAACCATCGGCTTTAATAACCAAAGACGCCGTTTTGTTGTTCGTATAACCATTGATATACTTAAAAGCTTCATAAAGAGTCTTGGGCACAAAATAGCCGGCCGTGGGTACACCAGCCTTAACCAACAATTCCTTACAGCTGATTTTGCTGCCTTCGGTAACTTTAGCCGCCGCCATATTTGGTCCAAAGATTGGTAGGTTAACCGATTGAAAAAGATCAACTATGCCGTTAACCAATGGAGCTTCCGGACCCACTACAACTAAGTCGATGCTTTCATCATTAGCAATGGATAAGTATGAAACATTTGTTTCATCGGCTGGCTTGAGACAGCGAAATTTTTTAGCTATACCGGCGTTGCCGGGACTTACGATAACTTCTGTTACGCCCGGGTCTTGGTTGAGTTTGTCAGCCAGTACGTGCTCACGCGCCCCGGAACCGATTACCATTATTTTCATGTTGCACTCCCGTATTTAATGATGCTGTGAATATTTTTGTTTAGCTTCTTCAATTGCTTGTTTGTACAAATCAACTTCATTATCATGAACTACGTGTCCAAGTTTTATAATCTCAATTCTCTGGCCACAAGCCCAGCGACGTAAAATTTCCACCACCAAATCATGCTCAATTGGTAGCAGTCTGACGGCTAAGGAATCAGCCGTATCGGTTTTAAGCACCGGTAAACCACGAACGCCTATGATTGTACCTTGGTCGTAACAATTTGTTACTAAATGCACCGTGGCTTCCGTCATAATCGGCCGTTTGATCTTATTCATAAATCTAATGGTGGCTTCATGCACGACCTTGCCATACATACCTCGTCCGCCAAAATCATTAAAGCCGTAATTCAGTATGCCCGGATGCTGATTGATAATCCTGCCGGAAAATTTTTCTACTACATTACTTGGTGTTTTGGCTAGCCAACCAAGCTGAGCTATAACATCAACCTGGCCAGTGGTACAAATTTCAATTATAGCTTCACCAAAAACCACCTCATCACCATTAAAATCAGCTTTGGGTCTTAATACCGTAACCGGCACGCCTAAAGCTTGGGCCTTAGCTATGCCCCCAGCCGAACTATTGCTGGCAATAACATGCGCTACCTGTGAATCTGGTATGCCGCCACTTTGGCATTCCTTTATAACTCGTTCCATGGTGGAGCCACCACCCGAAATAAGAATAACAATATTCATAACACCTCCAACTATACTATGATTTATTGTTTTTTTTGGCTAATCTTAGCCATATTTATTTTTTAATATGCGATTTTATATATCTAAAAGTACTTTATCTTAATCAAAATACGTCAAAAAAGCAAATGGCCTTTTGTTTTAATTAATGAAGCCTCCACGGGCTTATCCAGCCTTCGTCCTCCTTAGGAGGACGAAGGCGGACAAAATCTAAAGAGCGCCTTCCTTGAAATAAGAAGGTGCCCTTCAAAACTAAGTTTATATTTAAAGTTAGTGAGCCAACGAAACCAAATAAGCAATAGATATCATACCAAAGAGGAAGCTTAAAATAATTCCATAAACCTGCTTATGGCCGGCGCGGTGGTGAATTTCCGGTATTAAATCGGACGCCGCTATGTAAAGAAAAATTCCAGCTACGGCCGCCAGCAAAAAAGGCAGCCAAGCCGCAAATAGTTGAGCGGCGTAATAACCAATAACGGCTCCGGCTACCGTAAGCAAGGACGAAGCAATATTAACCAAAATAATTTTCGCTTTAGACCAACCCCGATCAAGTAATATGACAAAATCACCAATCTCTTGGGGTATTTCATGGGCGGCCACGGCCAAAGCAGTGGTTAAGCCTAAAGCCGGATTAGCCACAAACGATAAGGCGATTACTATGCCATCCAAAAAATTATGCAAACTATCGCCCACTACCACTAATACTGGCAAGGATTCCGTGTGGTCATTATGGCCCTCACCTTCCAATTTATGCCGGTGGAAATAACGCATGATAAATCGCTCCATTACGAAAAAACAAAAGTAGCCGCCTAACAACCAAGCAAAAATATAGTGGGATTCTTTAACGCCGGCTAAAGCTTCCGGCAAAATATCAAAAAAACTCACACCCATAAAGGCGCCGGCCGCAAATGACACCAGCGGTGTAATTATTTTTAAGGTTGATTTTGACTTCCAAACTATCAACAGGCCTCCGATCAAGGAAACCACTCCACCGATTAAAGCATAAAATATCAATGTAAGCATTACTTTAAGTAATTAATTAATCTAACTATTGGCTTTAATTCGCTCGTTATTTTTAAGAATATCTTTAATAAATTCCGCATTGTAACCAGCCTCGCTCGCGGCCTTAACAATGGCAGTCAAATCTTTAGGCAAGCATTTGCCGTCAAAACCGCGTTGCTGGGGATAAACAAAGGTGAAATACCGGCTCATCCGCGGGTCCAGCAAAAACGCTTCGCGCACCATATTGTAATCAGCCCCCCAGGCTTGGGCAATGTTATAAAATTCATTGGCAAACGTAACCATCATCCCGACCGCCGTGTTGGCCATATATTTAACTATCTCCGCCTCGGTGGCGGTTAAAAACAATATTTTTACGCTAGAATTATAAACCGTTTGATAAAGTCGCACGGCCTTAGCGCAATCTTCCCGGGTTCCACCCAAAATTATAAAAGTCTGACTGCTTTCATCTTTCAAGGGGTGCGCCACAGTTTCGCCAATATATTCCGGCTGGAACACAATATGTTTCTGGGGATATTGCTGTTGTAACTTCTCGGTGGTGCCGGGTTTAACCGTGGAACGGATAATTATTAATGGAGTTTTTAACCAAGCGACGGATTGTTCTACGATGGAAGTGTCGCAGGAACCGTTTGGTAAGGGATTGGTCGGCACACAAATAAAAACTGCCTCGCACTCATTTATTTCCTCTTTGGTGCTGGACACATCCTTAAACCCAGGGTCATAAATTTTAGCCGCTGGGAAAAGCTTATGCATTGCCTTCCCTACAAAACCATAACCGATGATTGCTGTGTTCATAGATTAGTTTAAAAATAATTTTCTTAGTTCTTCCATTTTAGAGGAATCCAGCCGAGATTGCAAAACCTTCGTCCTTAGCTGATTACTCCCCAGCTGGCCGCTGCTAATCATGTTCATAAATTCCTCAAAATCAACCTCGGTTGATTTAATTTTTTCAGCGCCGTCTAATTCCTGCTGGCCCGCCCTCTGGCAATTCTTAGCAATAAACACATAAACCGCCCAATCAATTTTCGTAACCGGCTGATAGCCAAACCAAAATTGCCAGTTATCCGAAGTATATCCGGTTTCCTCTTTTAACTCTCTTTGAGCCGCAGCTAGCGGCTCTTCGCCTTCATTTATCCGCCCGCCTTCTACTCCCCAAAAGGGTTCCCGGCCCGGCTGTTCCTGTCGGGCAACCACAATTTTACCTTCTTTGGTAACAGGAAAAACTACTACCGTATCCGGACGTTTTAATTTTTCAAACACTCGTTTTTGTCCGTCATAGCCTGTAACTTCCCACTGATAAACCTCAAAAACTACCCCTTTAAAAACCAACCTGGCATTGGATGGCATTATTTGTCTGGATACCGGACGTTCTATTTCCATAAGTTAAACTAATGTAAATAAATCATCTTCACTCAAACGAACCTTATTATAAGCCGGGCCATGCAAACGGTGACCAATGGCTAAAAAAACCAAGGGCTTATAATGAGCGGGTAAATCCATAACTTCGGCGATTTTAGCCGGCGTAAACCCTCCCATCGGGCAAGAATCTATTTTGAGTTCCGCGCAGGCGGCTAAACCAAAACCCAGGGCAATATAGGTTGAATTAGAAGCCCAGGTTAATAGCTCGGCCTCATTTTTACTAGCCAGAAACTGCTTAAACCTTTCCCGCCGCCCCTGTTGCGCCGCCTGATCATAACCGCTGGCAGCGGCGATTTTAATATACTCTTCAATCTTCTGGCTGATATTCGTTTCAGCACAAAACACTAAAACATATTTAGCGTCAGTTATTTGCGCTTGGTCAAAAGAATAAGGCCTCATCTTTTCTTTAAGAGTTTGATCACTAACCACATAAACATGGAACGGCTGCAAACCAAGCGAAGTCGGCGCCAGACGGATCGCGCGCAAAATTTTAGCTAAATCAGCTGGGGCGACTGATTTAGCCGGGTTAAATTTCTTGGTGGCAAAGCGCCAATCCAATTGTGACAAAAAAGTGGTTGCCATAGTCTAATGGTTTACACTCTATCATAATTTTCGCTTTTCTTAAAGCTGATAATTTTAAACAAAATGCAACTCGGGTGCCACGAACTAAGATAGAGATGGTTTCAAAACCCTTTTCGTGGCGTCCGTAAGGTGGATTGAACGAGACAAGGAAGATGAGCAAAATGCCCGGAAACGTAGCAGTAGCTACGATGAGGACATTTTGGAAAATCTGACGCAGTCGCAGTCAAAAAACAGAAATTGCAGCAGAAATAGGGTTTTGAAACCATCTCATAATATCCGCCCCGAGGTCCATCAGCGTGGAGCTTCATACTTTAACCGTAGTGTTTTCCAATTTACCGGAGCCAATAAAAATACTGATGAAGTTACCGGCTATATCAAGGACTTGGTTAAGCCTGATTTTGTCAGTGGCGTTAAATGTTTGTAACACATAGTCTTCTAGCGGTTGAGGAGTAGCGGGCCGGCCGATTCCAATTCTAAGCCGCCAGAATTTATCAGTGGCCAGATTATCAATAATGCTTTGCACGCCTTTGTGGCCAGCCGCGGAGGCAGCCCATGACGGACGAATCGCGCCGAATGGTAAATCAACCTCATCGTTAATAATAAGTAACTGGTTAGAGTTTAGTTTAAAAAATTTCATCACTTCGGCCACGCTCAAACCCGATTCGTTCATAAAGGTTTGCGGCTTTAACAGGCGCACGGTTGTGTTCTCAACTTTGACTTTTGCCAGTAGTGATTTGGCGGAAGGTTGAGCTTTCCAGTCGAGCGTTAGATTTTTTTGCTGTAACCAGTAAGCCAACGCGCGCTCGCCAACATTATGTCGGGTTGGTTCATATTTTTTACCGGGGTTGCCCAGACCGACGATTAAAAGATTGATGGTGGTCATAAAAATAAATTAAGTAACTTTAGAGCAGTTTAGCTTTTGGCTCGATTTTGCAAATTAACTTTGATTGGCGTACCGCTAAAATCAAAACCATGTCTTAGTTTGCCCTCAACCCAGCGGGCGACGGCAGTGGGTAGGACAACCTTAGTGTTAAAACGAAGTTGAAAGCGCGGCGGGGCCGTGCCAATTTGTTCAAGCGCCACCAGCGGTAAATTTTTAATCGGATGGAGGCGCCGAATATAGTTGGTAAATTTAATTATTTCGGCGTCGCTTAGTCGGCGCTGCCAATTGCTTTTAATTTGTTCGGCCAGCGGTATGATTTTATAAACTTTATGGCCGCTTAGCGCCGATACCCAGAGACAAGGTGCGTAGCTTAGCATGGGCAAATAGTGGGTGATGCTTTTGGCAATGATTTTGCGTTCCTCCAACTCTACTAAATCAGCTTTGTTAAGAATTATTACAACCGGACGAGAAGTTTTGGTGGCGGCATCAGCCAGGGCCTGATCCTGCCAGCTTAATTTTTGGCGGGCGTCTATGACCAATAAGATTACGTCCACCGCCGGCAGGATTTGCATAGCTTGTTGGACGCTTTGCGTTTCTAAGGTTGGCGCTTTATTGATTTGCCGTCTAACCCCGGCGGTGTCAACCAACTCCACTAAAGTATTAAAGTGAAAAAAATAATGATGTTGGCGGTCACGCGTGGTATGAGGCGTCGCCAGCACTAAACTGCGTTCGGCATTAAGTAAGCGGTTAAAAAGTAATGACTTGCCCACGTTAGTTTGTCCGATAATAGCCAGTTTAAGCGACGGTTTTGGCTCCTCGATTTTATTTATATGCGGCCACATTGCGTCAAGCAGGTCGCCGACGCCGACACCGGTTTTGGCGGACAGCAATTGGGTGGTAAATTTTAATATTTGTTGCGGCGCGCGGGCGCGCTGGCGCGGTCCGTCAATTTTGTTAACCGCCACGATAACATTTTTTTGCCAGCGCTGGAGTTTTTTGATTAATTCTAATTCTTTGTCAAGTAAGCCGGTTTGACCGTCAATGACAAATATTATCAGACGGCTGGTTTTAATAAGGCGATTGAGTTTTTTTAAACCCGCCTGTCCGGCGGGGTCCTGGGCCAGCGGATCAATTCCACCACTGTCGTAAATTAAAAAATTTTGTCCCCGCCAATTAACCAGGCCCAGATTAGTGTCGCGGGTGGTACCGGCTTCGGACGAAACCAGCGCTTTATTGCCGCCGACAAGGCGGTTGAATAAGGACGATTTACCGACATTGGTTCGTCCGACAATTACAACTTCAGCTTGAGGAAGGAGTGGCATAATTTTTAACAATCGGACGGTTAATTAAATTCAATGAGATGGTTTCAAAACCCTTTTCGTGGCGTCCGTAAGGTGGATTGAACGAGACCAGGAAGATGAGCAAAATACCCGGAAACGTAGCAGTAGCTACGATGAGGACATTTTGGGAAATCTGACGCAGTCGCAGTCAAAAAACAGAGATTGCAGCAGAAATAGGGTTTTGAAACCATCTCAATAAGTCTCATACTATTTTATCATACAGCAAACCGTCCGCTTTCGGTAATTTGGTTCCGTTCAGCCGGGCCTGGTAGGAAATTTAAAATTTACCTGCCCGCCATCGGCCTCTTGCAATCGATAATTATTATTTAGTGCTGTAGCTTTCTATTTAATAGCATCGTTTACTTTGTACAGGCTTAGGCAGGCGGGCCTGCCCGCCCCGTCATGGCTTCGCCAGATCTCGCAGAGCGATGACTTAGCAGGGCCCGCCGTTAGCCTTAGAAATATCACTATAACACTGAAACACTGGAACACTAGATCACTGGATCAAATTTGTTCAAGTGTTAAAGTGTTCCTGTGATTAAGTGTTTCTTGATTCTTTATTAAAGCTACGGCAGTTGGGAATTTTTTAGACCAGTCTGCTTTTGATTTTGGTCATTAGTTGAGATTGATAAAATGTCAGCGGCCGCGGCTTTTAATTCCGAGTAATCGCCTTGGCGGGGGGTTAGTAAGTAAGCGCCATCCAGGCTAATTATTTGTTTTAGCAAGCCATCGGCGGTATCGTCTAACACCCGGTGTTGAATAGCGCCGGTGTCAACCTGGCGCAGGATGTGAGCCAAGCGAATAGCGTCGGCCGCGTCCAGGTTGGTGAGTACGCTGTTTTGGAGAGTTTGGTAAACTTTTAGCATTAGCCGCGGATTTAAGAAAGTGGCCGGTGACAGCAGTTTAGCTTTAATAGCTGATAAAATTATTTGTTGACGTTGGGCCCGGGCAAAGTCAGAATTTTGCTGGTTGTCGCCATGCCGTGAGCGGACGTATTCTAAAGCTTTAGTTCCGGACATAACTTGCCAACCAGCCGGGAAGGAAATTGTTCTGTAGCCATGGTCATCATTGGGAAAACTGTTATCGGTAAAGGCGTTTGGAACATTGACCGGTAGACCGCCTATTTGGTCCACAATTTTTACAAAACCGTCAAAGTCCAGTCGGACATAGTAGTGTATTTTTAAACCAAAAACCTCACCAATTACTTGGCTGGCCAAAACGGGCCCCTGGTTTAAGCTTTGTTGTTCACCTAGGGCGTTGGCGTAATTAACCCGTCTGGCGCCACCACCGGGAATTGGAACTACTAAATCACGAGGAATTGACATTAAACCAACTTGGGCAGTTTGCGGATTAAGACTGGCTAAAATAATAGTGTCGGTTAAATAAGGCCCGTCGTGGCCTGGTCCGCCCTGACCAAGCAAAAGAAAATTAATCCGGCCATCAGCTTCACCCTCAAGCATTTTGTCTTGCCCGCTGACCAGTTGTTTGACATTCTCCCATAATGAATGCTGGGGCCAGTTTAAAATAGTGGCTTGCACGTGAGGCTGTCGCGACAGCCAAATTACTGTCAGGCTGACAACAATAAAAACGGTATACAAAAAAAACTTCCCCCGGTTGATTTTGCGAACAGCGGGGGACTGCTCACTTGCCGGAGTCGGCGGTAATGGTAGATTGTCTAGATTATCCATAAAGGGTTGCCTTTACCCCGTTAGAAGCAGGATGCCCCGCCGATTCGGCGGGGATGAATGCCCAATTCTCAACAGCGAACACGGGGTTTAATGCCCCGTGTGAGCTTCTAACGGGGTTTACCCACGCCTTAGTCCGATTTAGGGGCCCCAGCGTGGGAGTTGGGCGCTCTAAAAGTTCAAAGGAGTTGATATCGCAGTAAGATCAGGAGCGCTTCACAAGGCGCAGAAAAAATGGTAACATTTTGTATATTTATTTGTCAATTTATCGTTTAGATTATATACTGTGGTGGCTTTAACTGCCGGTGTAGCCATAGCGGCAGCACGTTAGCTGTTATTTATTCACTTATTTAACAAGGTTGGTTGGCTTTAGGCCCAAAACGTCCGGCCCAGGAACATTTATCACCCTACTATATTCTAAGGACGGTTAGCTCAGCGGTAGAGCACTGCATTCACATTGCAGGGGTCATAGGTTCAAATCCTATACCGTCCACCACGATGTATTAAGTCAAAAGTTAAAAGTCAAAGGTCAAATCTACAACGCAAAGCTCAAAACTTTTTAGTTTAACCAAATTAACAATTAATTATTTACTCTGCCGCTATGCCGTAGGTTCAGCTAGCAATGCGGCACCCGTGTGAAGGCTAAGCTGGCGCGTGTTGTGGTGGTTTGTGCACCCGCCTGCCTAAGCCTGTTCTTAAAGTAAGCGACGCTATTAAATAACAACGAGTAATATTAAGTTATAGTTGTTGATTACAGCAGGACTATGGCGGGCAGGTAGCGCCAGCCCTGAACGCGGGTAGCATTGCCTGAATCGAAGGCTTTAAGCGGCGACTCTTGTGTTACTTCTCTAGAGAAGTAACAAGAAATTAATTTAGATTTAGGATTTGATGTAGAATTTAGAAATATCTATAACTTTACTAATTATTTATGTGGGAAAATTTAAAAGCTTTTTTAGTATTCTTGGGCGAGGTGCTTAAGGTCGGACTAGTTTCGCTCCTAATTATATTGCCGATTCGTTATTTTTTGGTACAACCGTTTTACGTTAAAGGGGCTTCGATGGAACCAAATTATTATGACCATGATTATTTGTTGATTGATGAAATATCATTCCGCTGGCGCGGGCCCGAGCGGGGTGAGGCGGTAGTGTTGCGCTATCCGCGCGATCGCAGCCAATTTTTTATTAAGCGGATTGTTGGCTTGCCGGGTGAGCGAGTAGTGGTCAAGAATGAGAAAGTTTGGATTGCCGCCCCGCGCGGCGAGCTGGCGCCGCTAGCCGAGCCATATTTAGGCGAGTGGGTTAGAACTCAAGGCAACCTTGATATTACCCTGCAGGCCGACCAGTATTTTATTTTAGGCGATAATCGCGCCGCTAGTCTTGATTCTAGAGCCTTTGGGCCGGTAGTGAAAGGCGAGCTTGTCGGCCGCAGTTGGATTCGCGCTTGGCCCTTTGACCGCTGGACAGTTTTTAGTCCGACGCCGCCAGCGCCGTAATTAAATTATTTTATGACAGCAACTGACAAAAAAAACGACAAGTTGGCCGCCAGCGAGGAGGAGCCGGTCAATAAAGTAAAAAAAGTAACTACCCCGCAATTAGTACGGGGTATGCATGATATTTTGCCGGCCGAGTGGCCATGGTGGGATACGGTTTTAAGTGAGGTGGCTACGCAGGCGGCGACATACGGTTTTGGTCGGATTGAGACGCCGGCGGTAGAAAAGACAGCTTTGTTTACGCGCGCGATTGGCACGGCCACTGATATTGTGGAGAAAGAGATGTATTCGTTTGTGGACCAATCAGACGATCATTTAAGTTTGCGTCCCGAGTATACCGCCGGTATCGCGCGCGCCTTTATTGAGCATGGTATGTTAAACTTGCCCCAGCCGGTGAAGCTGTGCGCGATCGGGCCGGTGTTTCGCCATGAACGACCGCAGGCCGGACGTTATCGCGGTTTGTGGCAGGCTGATTTTGAAACATTAGGGGACGCGTCGCCGGCGTCGGACGCGCAGTTGATAATGGTGGCCGCGTCATTGTTAGAAGGTTTACAGCTTTCGGTTACCGTGCAAATTAACAGTGTTGGTTGTTTAAATTGTCGTCCCGCTTACAAACTGGAACTGCAAGATTATTATCGCACTAAACGTTCAGTTTTATGCGAGGATTGTAAAAAGCGCCTACCGCGCAACCCTTTGCGTTTATTAGATTGCAAACAAGACAATTGTCGTCAGATTGCGGTTAAAGCTCCCCAGTTGGTTGATTCATTGTGTCCGGATTGCCGTCAGCACTTTGTTAGCGTTTTGGAATATTTGGATGAGGTGGAAATTTCGTATCAACTTAATTCGCAACTGGTCCGGGGTTTGGATTATTATACGCGGACCGTGTTTGAATTATGGAGTCAGCAGGAGGGGCAGTTAGCTTTAGTCGCCGGCGGGCGCTATGATAATTTAGTGGAAGAATTGGGCGGGCCACCGACGCCGGCAATTGGTTTCGCGGCCGGGATTGAGCGTTTGATTATTGAAATGAAATCACGCGGCGTGGCGCTGCTAGCTCCGGCCGGAGCCGAAGTATTTGTGGCTTGTTTGGGCGAGCCGGCTCGTAAACGGGCTTTTAAACTGTTTGATGATTTGCGGCGCCAGGGTGTAAGAGTGGCGGAAAATTTTGCCAAGGACGGTCTTAAAAGTCAGCTTGAAATTGCTAATCGTCTAAAAGTTAAATTTACTTTGGTGGTCGGGCAAAAAGAATTGATGGACGGCACGATTATTGTGCGCGATATGGAAAATGGCATTCAGGAGGTTGTTGATTTTAATAAAGTCGTGGCTGAAGTACGGAAACGTTTAGCGGCCCAACAGTCTAATGTGATTTCAACTTAAATAGGACTTAATGAGTCTTTTCCGTCATGCTGAACTTGTCCGCCCAAGGCGGATCTGCCTCGGGCATGATTTCAGCATCTAGTTGTCCACGCCTCCCTCGGCCCGCCTGCGGCGGTGATTTCAGAATCCCCGATATTAGCCAACAAGAATTACGCCATTATCACTGACAGAATTGTCAGTAGCCACACCGTCAATATGTATGACACCGATCCCACATGGTCGCCGTAAATAAGTATGACACTTAAATATAGAGATTTATCATTAATTTACCCTTAACCACTTAATTAATTTAGTAGGTATGTGACCCGGTTATGGCCCCCGCTTGTATTAGCTGATTTGCCTTCCCTATCCTAGAATGATCTATAAGCAGTTGTGATTTTATCCGTTGTAATTTTACGGCCATTGACAAAACGGCCTGTATACGCTATAGTACTTTGTTACTGTATTGGTACGTACATTGACAATTAACCCCCGAAATAACGGGGACATCATAACACAAATAAAAATAAAGGATGACGCCAATGAAAAATATCATTGCCCCCATCGAGACCATAACCAAAGGCCAAGCTGGCAGAGCCGCTGACCGATTTATGGAATTCTGTTACAAAAACGCCGCATCGCTTCCCAAGGATACGGTGCAACAAGTCCTTGAGGAAGAAGGAGACCAACTGTCGCAGGAGATGTTCGAAGCCTTGCGCAAACGCGTCGAAGCTCGCTCATCAATGATTGTGCGCCATGTGAAGGTCAATCGCAAGCAGTCACCCGTACAGGTGATTGATGCAACCGGCCGCGTAAAGTACATAAACGATGATACCCTGGCAAGTATGCCAAGTGAAGGAGCGGAAGAGGTTGATATGTACTTTTTCAAGCTCGATAAGTACGTGTCCGTCGATGATCTTGACCGCGAGTATGAACGCTGCGGTCTGGTACCCGACCCCTATGTGCAGTTACAGGCGAATACCGACGACCCTGCTTTTGCCGATGAGCACCCAAATGGTGGTCAGTGGCGAGACAGCCAGGGCCGTGCCTGTTACATCGCTTTCGGCCGGGACGGCGACGGGCGCAACGTCGGCGTGCGCCGCAGCAGCCTCGACTGGCATGACGACTGGTGGTTCGGTGGCGTCCGCAAGCCTCAGACGCTTGGACAATAAGTCCTTGGATCGGAATTTTGATCCTTGGTCGTTTCAAAAACCCTCTAAGCATAAGTTGCAGAGGGTTTTATTTTTTACCACGAGCCTGCTAAGCTAAGTTACAGATAAATCCGAACCTGCGGTTACGGCTCCAGGTTATTTATCCCGCACTGCCGATAACCAGAGTGGCGCATGGGTACTGCTTGTGGCCAGGGTGTTGCCGGTAGCTCCTTAAAGGAGAGACTTGGTGTAGCGCACTAGGGGATAAGATCCCAAATACTATACAGCCCCGAGAGTACTCAAGGGGTAGTGCTACGGATGGTGTGTTGTACATTCCGCTTTCAACCGGAACGGCGACGAGCGCAACGTCAACGTGAACCGCAACAACAACGACTGGAATGACAACTGGTGGTTCGGTGGCGTCCGCAAATTTCTCCTAATCTCCTGGTTTACCAACTAGGGGATTTTTGTTAGTTGTTTTTTCCAACCACCCAGCATTTTGCCGGATTCATTGAGTGGCTCTGACAATTGTGCTATTTTTTTATTGTCAATGGCTTTTATTTCCCAGGCTATTTGTAGAAAGTATTTTAACAGGTCCAGTTTAATGCAGGCTTTGTCTACGATGATAATTTTTTGTTCCCTGGCGGAGTAGGTAGCTATAATGACGAGTTCAATAAGTTCTATAAAGAGCAGATTTATTTTTTCTCCCAGCGAATATCTTGTCAGTCGTTCAATATGTGGCAGATAAGAATGCCATAGTTTGTAGGCTTGAGTTATTTTTTGCAACACCGGTAACAATTTTGCTTGAAAGTAGTCGGGGGGGGGTATAGTTAGGATTATGGGAAATAAAATTCAGTTGCTTCATAATTATCAGTATATCATTTCTTTGGAAAATTTGCTTGGTGCTTGGCAAGAGTTTGTCAAAGGTAAAAAATCAAAACGGGACGTGCAGCAATTTGAATTGCACTTATTGGATAATGTTATTGCTCTGCACAATGACTTAGCCGCCAGAGTATATTGCCATTCCACTTATCAGGCTTTTAGGATTTCCGACCCCAAACCCAGGCATATTCATAAAGCTAGTGTCCGAGATAGATTGTTGCATCATGCTGTTTACCGGATACTTTATCCGTTTTTTGACAAAACCTTTATAGCCGATTCTTATTCTTGCCGTCTTAACAAAGGGACGCATAAAGCCATTAACCACTTTAGGAAGTTTGCTTATAAAGTCAGCCGTAATCATACCAGAACTTGTTGGGTGCTAAAATGCGATGTTAAAAAATTTTTCGCCAGTATTGACCAGGCAATACTTAAGAACATTCTGGAGTATTATATTCCTGATGGAGATATATTGTGGCTTTTGAGGAGGATAATAGACAGTTTTAGTTCTGGTCAGCCGGGCAAGGGCCTGCCTTTGGGCAATTTAACTTCGCAACTTTTCTGTAATGTTTATATGAACGAGTTTGACCAGTATGTTAAGCACGGGTTAAAGGTAAAATATTATATCCGCTATGCTGATGATTTTGTTGTTATGTCGCATGATAAATATCAGCTAATAAAACAGCAGGAAGAATTAGCCAAGTTTTTAGCAGGCAAGCTTAAACTTAGATTGCATGAAGATAAGGTAATTATTAAATCTTTGGTTTCAGGCGTTGATTTTTTAGGGTATGTTTGTTTGCCTCATTACCGGGTACTGCGCACCAAAACCAAACGGCGAATATTTGGCAAGTTACAACGAAAACAGTTAGCGGTGCGGCAAGGTTTAATACCGCCAGCGTCACTTAACCAATCAATTCAGTCTTATTTAGGCGTGGTTAAACACTGTAACGGTTTTAAGATTGCGCGCCGGATTAAGGAATTAACAGGTAGTTAGTTCACCATTTTGATTTTTTGACTTGACGAGAGACTTTAAAAACGGTACAATATATGTATTGATTTATTCGGTTTGTCATTAATTATATTTATAGATAAGGAGGTGACCCCGCAGTAGTCCGATGTCCATCGGACACTACGGGGCGAGACGAAGTGATAAACAATCAACTCGTTTAATCAACTTATATAGGTTTATAATTTTTTAGAGAAAGGAAGGTGACCAGCGTGATAGAAGTTAAGCGTAAAGAGGGCGAGTCGGTGGACAGTTTAATTCGCCGTTTTTCCAAAAAAGTTCAGCAGTCGGGTCTGATTATCCGTACCAAAAAGCGCCAGCATTTTGTTGCTCCATTATCTAAAGGTGAACAGCGGGTCGGAGCCCTGCGGCGGCAAAATATTCGCGAGCGCAAGGAGTACTTGCGTAAGACCGGGCAGTTGGATGAAGAAGAATTACGTAGCCGTAATCCGCGGGTACGGGCTTTAATTAAACGCGGTTTGCGTTAATTTATCCGCCTCCGTCCTCCCAAGGAGGACTACGGCGGATTATACCAAATTAATTTAGTGACTTGAGTATATGGTCGAATTGACAGTTAGCCAAAAAATTGAACAGGCTATGAAAACGGCCGCTCGGGCGCGCTCGGCTGATTTAGCGACCCTGCGTTTATTAAAGGCGGCCTTACAAAATGAAGCCATCGCCTTTCGCGGTAAGGGGCAAACGCTGACGGCGACGGATGAATTAACCGTCGTCCGGCGCGAGTTAAAGCGGCGTCAAGAAGCGGCGGAATTGTACAAAAATAATAATCGTCCCGAGCTAGCCGCCCGGGAGGAAGCCGAAGTCCAGGTTTTACGGCGTTATTTGCCGCCGGCGCCGGCAATTGAAGAGGTCCGGCAGACTATTAAGAATTTGCAACAGCAATTGGTTTTGAGCGGGCCAGCCGCCGCCGGCCAGCTAATTAAAGCCGTGCTGGATTACTACCACGGAGCAGTTGATGGTTCCACTGTTAGCCAAGAGGTCCGTCGTATTTTAACTCCAGACAGCCGATAAAAATTAAACTACGTTCCATGGCCAAATGGTTTAAAGCCAACACCTTCCTGATTTCATACCGCCGGCGACTGATCGGCGGGGTGAGTATTTTAATCGGCGGGCTGTTTGGGTTTGCTAAACCAGCCTGGGCGCAAAATGCCGGTTTAGAAAATTTGAGCCAGGCCGGGGTTAACTTGGGCAATCAGGATTTAATTTATACCGTCGCCCGCCTCATTAATATCGGCCTGGGCGTGTTGGGCGTTATCGCCGTGTTGTTAATTTTGTACGCCGGCTTTATTTGGATGACCTCGCGCGGCAATGAGGAAAAAATTACCCAGGCTAAAAAAATACTTTCGGGCGCGGTAATCGGTTTAGTTATAATTTTAGTCAGTTTCGCGGTGGCGTCTTTTATAATTAATAAATTAATTGGCGCCACCGGCGGCCGTAATGGCGGCGGGCCGGTAGTCTGCGCTGATGGTTTGCCGCCGCCGTGTGTTGGCTTTGACAGATTGCAGGTAGTGTCAACTTCGCCTAAGCCCCAAGCCGAAGGTGTTAAATTGTGCAAGCGGGTGCAGGCGCAGTTTAATGAGAAGCTCGACCCCGGCACGGTAAAGAATAGTGCCGTCAGAATAGTTGATACCAAAAACACGGCGGTGGCCGCCGATGACGAGACTGTGGCCGGAACGTTCGCGGTTAGCAATAAATCATTTAGTTTCCGCCATCCTGATTTTGCCCCCGGTAGTCGTTATCAGGCGACAATTGCCAGTGGCAGCGCCGGCGTTAAAGATATTCGCAATCGCTCGTTGCGAGAGGATAAAAAATGGTATTTTACCACCGGTACCGAAACTGACGCGGTTTTGCCGCAAGTAGTCAGGGTTGAGCCCGCGCCAGCGTCAACTACGGTTTGTCGTAATACGCCAATTCAAGTGGTGTTCTCGGAAGAAATGGATGCAACTACTTTGAACAGCAATAATATTATTCTTAAGGATAGCGCCGGTTCTGTTATACCGCTGGCGGATGTGGACGCGGGTAGTGACTTTAAATCAGTGACGATTTACGCCGCGGCGGTGTTGGCCGCTAACAGTAGTTTTACCGTAACTTTAAAAAGCGGTCCGGATGGCATTGCGGACGCTTGCGGCAACCAGCTTGATGGTAACAAGAATGGTAAAGTTGACGGTACGCCGGCCGATGATTATTCTTGGAGCTTTACCACTGGTGAAATCACTGAATGTAAGCCAGTGCTGAATGACTTGTTGCCTAGCAGCGGCTATTACGGCGATGAAACAATTTTGAGCGGAAAAAATTTTGGCATTACCGGTGAAGTGATGTTCAATAATTTTCCGGCTGATAGCAACAGTTGGGGCGGCAGTGATAATGTTATTTGTTGGGGCAGCGGCGCTTGTCTGGCTAACACCATTAAAGTTAAAGTGCCGGTCGGTTTTGAGCTTGGTCGATTTAATGATGTCGCTGTCAAAGTTAAGGTCGGACGGGAATCAAGCGCTGACAAACCATTCGCTTTGTTGTCGCCATACGTGCGGGCGCTTAGCCCTAATCACGGCCCGCCGGGGCAATTTATTACCGTGTTTGGTTTGAATTTTGGCACTACCGTGGGCACGGTTAAATTTGGCACGGTGTCAGCCGAACTCGCTTGCAGTGCCAGTAACAGTTGGTCGGATCGTGAAATCGTGGTTAAGGTGCCGGCCAGTTTAGCTGTGGGCGATTATGAAGTACAAATTTTAACAACGGCTAATAAACCCAGTAACAAGAAAGATTTTACGGTTGATAATAGTCTTTTAGCCCCGGGTTTATGCGAAGTGCGGCCGCAGTGCGCCGCGACCGCCGGCGGAGCAATTGATGAAATTGCCGGCACGCGTTTTGGCGCCAGCCGCGGCCGTAGTGTTATAAATTTAGCTGGCTATAATATCGCGCCCACCGGACAATGGCGCGACAATTTAATTAAGACTACGCCAGTGCCGGCTGATTTGAGCGATGATAATCACCTGGCGCGGGTGGTGGTTAATAATTTAATGAGTAATGCCAGGTATTATGACATTCCTTGCGTCGGTGTAATTTATCCCGAGGTGGTGGAAGAGCGAACTTGTGAATTGGAAACGCAAACCCCCAGCCCCTGGAAAGATAGCAGTGAGGCGTGTAAGAACGGTCTTATTTCCGCGCGTTTTACGGTGCCGATGGCCGCCGCGACTTTAGCGCCGGTTAATATAGTTTTGCAAAAATGCGGGAGCGGCGCCAATTTTGACGCCAGCGCCTGCCAGCAAACAGTTAATTTAGTTGATATGGATACAATTCCGGCGGGCGAGGATTCTAATCCGATTGGTTTTTTTGCCGCGCCGGCCGGCGGCTTGGCGGCTAATACCTGGTATCAAACAACTATTAAGACCGCCGTTACCAGTTCAACCGGCAGACCCTTAAGGTCGGAATACAAATGGCATTTTAAGTCGCGTACTGATACAACCAATTGCGCCATCAATAAAGTCAGTTGCGCGCCGCCGACAGCTTATATTAGATCACTAGCCGGTCCGGATAATACTCAAGCCTATAACGCCAACGCGGTCGCTAATAATTGTAATTTATTAAACCAACAATCTTACAATTATACTTGGACCTCGTCGGATAATTCTAAGGCGACTGTCAGCGCCGGGGTTTTGAATTATAAAGCGGAGGCCGAGGCCAAGGATTGGACCAGCGCTGACAATCCAGTTAAAATCAAGGCCCGCATTGATAGTGAAAATAAAGAAGGTTTATGTAATTTAAATATTTCTACCACCGCCTGTCGGGAGAATAAGGATTGCCAAGCTTGCGGGCCCGGCGTATCAAGTTGCGTCGCCGGCAGTTGCACGCCGGTAATAAAAGATTTTTCGCCGGCCGATGGCGCGGTCGGAACCTGGATTACTATAGATGGCTGTTACTTTGGCGAAACTCAAGGCCGGGTGCTCTATACTAAGGCCGGCAGTGGAACAGTTGCGGGTAAATGGCCGGATCCGGCATTGTGCGGACAAATGTGGACAAACAAACAAATTATCAGCGAGGCGCCAGCCACGGCCGCGACCGGCGTTTTTATAGTTGAACGGCCGCCGGCTAATGAAGGGCAAGCCGTATCGCCCGCCGCTTTCACAGTAAACAACAATCATTATCCGGGATTGTGCAAGGTAGCGCCGACGTTTGTTTATAAGAATCAGTTGGGTACTAACCTGGCTGAAGTAACTCTGACGGGCAAGGGGTTTGGCGGAATGCGAGTTACTGATGATGGTGTTTATTATTTTAAAAGTGACGGCGGCGCATTGACCGGAAAGGCGAGCAGTTATATATCGTGGGCTGACAATAAGGTCGTAGCTGTAACACCGGCCGGAATAGCTGTCGGGCCGGGTAAAATAGCGGTCAATAAAATTTATCCCACTAATAAACTTAATTTTGAAATTAAAGATTTTGTGCAGAGCCAAAAACCCATAGTCAAGGGCATCTCGCCGGAAAACGGTATGGCGCGGGCTGACATTGCCACCACCCTGATTACCGTTAGCGGCGAGAATTTTGGCGCCAGCCAGAGCGGCGGGCAAGTATGGTTGCGCGCCGCGGTTAAGAGCCAAGATTGGGACAACGCGAAAAAATATGATTTTAATTCAGATAAAATTTTAAATCAAGCGGATGGGGATTTATTGGCCAGCAAAAAAGGCGCTGATGTCAATTACGAAGAAGAGCAGATGATTAATGGTCAAAAAGTTAAAGTCAAAATTAATAAACCGTTTGACATTAATAACGACGGCAAAATTGATGAGGCTGATAAGACAGTAGTGGTTAATTATTTAAGTTCTTCTCCGTTTGAACATGATGTTGACTATACTTTGGTCGCCGGCATAGGTTGTACTTGGTCAGATAAAGAAATTGTCGCCAAGGTGCCGACTGGTTTAACTATTAACGAGACTTGGCGGGTATATGTTAAGACCAGCGGCGGCGTTAGTGTTTATAATAATGCAATTTTTACCGTTAGTAATATTATCCACCCGGGGATTTGCTCTCTTACTCCTAATCACGGCGCCGAGGGCACAATTGTGACAATTAATGGTTTGAATTTTGGCGACCTTAAATCTAACAGCCAATTAACCTTTACTAAAGTTGGCGGCGTAGTTGAGGTGGATAGTAAGTACATTAAATCTTGGCGCAACCAAAACATCGTAGCCGCCGTGCCAGATAAGGATTACATCCAGCTTTGCGGCCAACCACCGGCGCCCTGCGCCATCAAGATTAAAACCGGTGATGTTAAAGTGACAGTTACTTTTCCAGTTGTTCCAATTAATTATGGCGGTACGCAGACATCTAACCCGGTAACTTTTACGGCTGATCCTTATATAACCAGTATCACGCCGGCGCAAGGCCCGGCTGGCAGCTGGCTAACTATTAAGGGCGGCAATTTTGGTGAATGTTCAGCTCGCGGCAATACCCTGACTGATCCTTGCGTGGTTACATTGGCTGGTAGCGGTGGGCGTGTTTTAGAGGGGGCCTTGCCGTCAATTTGTGGAAATACTTGGACTGATAGTCAAATTATTGCTAAGGCGCCGTCCGGCGGCGAAACTGGCTTGGTTAAAGTTGTGAATGAACAAGGCTATGAAACTAGCGATAGTGCCAGCAAAATCTTTACCTATGACAGCAAATTGCCAATCGCGCCGGGCTTGTGTAAATTAACGCCGGCCGAGTCTGGACAGCTGCCGGTCGCGGTGGCTTTGCAAGGCGATAATTTCGGTTCGGAACCACATCAATCGGACAAAAGTGGCGGTGTTAAGTTTTCTAACAAAGAATTTACTTCTGATAGCAGTTTGTTAAAATGGTCAGCTTGGGGTAATAATTCCATTAGTTTAACCGCGCCCGTAGGGACAACCAGCGGCGAAGTCTATGTTAAGCGCAAGCAAGAGGTTCAGACTGGCGCCAAATGTAATGGCATCACGGTAGCGGGTAAATGTCTGGGCGCGGAAGAGCCGGTTTATAAAACTGAAATTACGGTTTCTAATCCGCTGGAATTTAAAATTAGCGACAAACCGAAAGTGGTGAGCGTTTTGCCGGTCAACAACCAAAGCCAGGTTTGCCGTAATGGTTTAATTACTGTTACCTTTGACCGCTCTTTGGGTGGTGAATCACCGTTGACTGTAGATGAATTTAAGGTCAGCCAGGTTTGTGGTGGGGCAGCTTTGTCTAAAACAAATTTATCTTGGTTTAATAAATTGACTGACCGATTGATTGGCTGGTTGTGGCCAATATTCCACCCAGTGCAAGCTTTGACCTGTAATTCGGCAGCTGTGCTGGGCAGTTTAAGAGTAGCTGGCAAGGAATTGTCATTTGCTCTAGCAGCGCCCTTGGAGCCGAATGCAACTTATCGCGTACAGTTGAACAATAATAACATTGTCTGTGGCGTTGGTTGTGATTGGCAGTTTAAGACCCAGGATAAAATTTGCGAAATTAGCCAAGTTGAAGTTACGCCGCCGGCGTACACTTTTACCAAAGCCGGCGTTGCCGGTGAAAAAGAATTTAACGCCCAGGCAATTTCCAGTGACAAACAGGAGTTGCTGGCCAGTTATAGTTGGGACAAGTCAGACAGCCAGAACATCGTCAGTTATCAAGGAAACACTAATGCGCCCACGGTTACGGTAAGACCGTCGGCTACTAACGGTCAGGCCATCCTCAAGGCATTGGCCGACGGTTCGGCGGGGGGAGCGGGCAAGAAAACCGGTACTGCCAATGTGGAAGTGTTTATCTGTGATTTCCCGTGGGAGTTTAAAGACGCCGACGCCAATATGCGTCTGCGGTATTGCCGCGGAAATTTATCAGGCATTCAGCTGGGGCCGACGCAACTTTTAAAGAACCCTGATTTTGAATCTGGATTGGATAACTGGAATAACTCGGCCAGTAAGTGGCTACCATCAACCACTGATTGGCAGCGTGGCGCCACCAGCGCCGGCAATGCTCGGGGGACAGGCGATTTAGATCAGACAGTGAATACCGCTGTTGGTCAGGATTATTTACTAAAAGGTTATATTAAATACAGCGGCGCCTTAAAAGTTAGTTTAGGTTCTAACGAACGGGCATTCAGCGGCGTTTCCAATGGTTGGCAGGAAATATCTTTAACTGCTACAGCGGCGGCGACTAGCCTTAATCTTAAATTTACCGCCCAGGCCGGCACGGTGTATGCGGATAATTTTAGTTTAGTTGAGGTTACTGGACTTTTGCCCGAATTAAATCAGCCTAATCCGCCCTTCACGCGCGCTGAAGGCGACTTGATTCGTGAATATTTCTTTAAGGTGGGGGGAGCAAGTGACGCCATTGGTTTGAGGGTTTATCAAAATCGGGAGCGGTTAAGCCCGCTGGCTTGGTACAGTAGTCGGTCTGATATTAAACCGGGGAATCCGCAGCCAATTAATTCCGTTGACGGTTATGAGGCTATTAAAGACGGTAATACTTATTATGTGGGCGCGGTTAAACAGGATAATAATAAGATGTATACCAATATATATGTATTATCCTTTAATCAAGGAGCCTCCTCGCGCACCGGCAATATTATTGCCAAATTACTGGACGGTTGGAGGTTTAATACTGACATAACCAACTCTGATTTAGTGGCGGCGTTAAAGCGCGACCTTAAACGGGTTAATGATTTAACGGCGCTGCGTTCTAATTTGATTGATTATAAGACAGCGCATAATCAGTACCCGCAACTTTCGGCCGGCACTTTTGTAATCGGTCAGACGACCAGTGTTTGGCCGTCGTGGCAGTCGGCTTTGGGCAATGATCTTGGCGTAGCCTTGCCGACTGACCCCCTAAACAGTTTTTCTGATGTGGGCGGCAATAATTTGTGTTCTGGTTCTGGATTTAGCGAGTTTAACCCGGCAACCTGCTGGAATTCCACCGCCAAGGAGTTC
The DNA here is from genome assembly GCA_041645215.1 of Patescibacteria group bacterium. Lineage (GTDB taxonomy): Bacteria > Patescibacteriota > Patescibacteriia > Veblenbacterales > UBA10138 > JACRFM01. The sequence goes on from JBAZQK010000008.1 coordinate 67,583, forward strand.
CGTTGTCCGGATAATAGCCATATATACCAATATAAGTATATAAACGGCCGAGCCTATTTACATGCTAATTTTGAGTATAAGAACGTGGTTTGGCCGTATCAAGACAACAACCAGTCAATTACGGTGGGTGGCGGCGACAGCTGCGACAGCGTAAAGTATGAAATTTCATCTACCCCAACTCAACCCCGGGACCTTTAGCGGAAAATAATTGATTTGGGTTGGTTGGAAAAAGTTGCTATGATTAGTGGTGGAAATTGCTTAATGATAGGACTTACGCGCTTGCCGCTTTAGGGGCGGGCGAAGCCCGACCTCTCAAGCGGCTTTGGCCAATTTCTTCGTTAAAATCTGCGGTTTGGCCTTGTCGTAGTTCTACTACGCCTGCGGCCAAATCCTCGCTTTTGCCTCGAACTTGGCTCAAACGCGTAAGCCCTAAATGATTTTTTTATGTTTGATAATTTAAATAAAAACGGCCGGCAGGCCGTTAATCCAGTGGAGGATATTTTTTCCAATGTTGAGCTGTCCGGCAGTGGGCCGGCGCCGTCGGGGGCGGAAGTTAAGCCCGCGGTGGTGTCGTCTCCACCAGTGGCGCCGAATGTATTTTTTGAGAGTGAATCCAGGTTTAAATGGTGGTGGCTGATTGGCGCGGTGGTGCTAATAGCCGTCTTGATAGCGGCGGCTTATGTTTGGTTCAAGCCGGCCGGTAATAATGCTAATTTCAGCCCGGCGAATAACGTCAGGCTACCAGCGCCGTCATCAGCCAATGACAGTCCGGTGACGCCGCCGGTCGTACCGTCGCCCGAATCCGCCGCCATTAAAGATAGTGACAGTGATGGTTTAACCGACAATGAGGAGCAGGCCCTGGGAACAGATGCCTTGGCGACTGATACCGATAAGGACGGTTTGTTTGATGGTGAGGAAGTTAAGGTTTACAAAACCAATCCGCTTAATCCGGATAGCGACAATGATGGTTACACTGACGGTGAGGAGGTTAAAAACGGTTATAATCCAGTGGGTCCGGGCCGATTGCTGCAATTACCAGAGACTCGGTGAAAATCAATAAGGCTATAATTAACTTTTTTGTTTGTGTTTAAATTACATAAAAAAAATAATGACTCCGATAAGGCGGACGGCCAAGTTAATTCGCCGCCGCCGGCCGCCTGGGAACAGATATACACCATGCCGACTCGGTTTCAGGTTGTGCCGAAAAAATCTTTACTTAAAATAAATCGGCCGACTCAATGGTTGATGGTTGTGGTTATGGCCTTAGTAGTGGCAGTTGGTTTAATAATTTATTGGTTTGTCAGTCGCTCACCCCAGCCAGATTCTCAAACCGTAATTTCTCCAACCAGTGTCAACACTCCGCCACCGTCGGCAACAAATAACAACGATACTAATCCGCCCGCGGCCGTACCGGTGACGACAGTATTTGAACGCGACCGTACTCGTTATAGCGATATCAGCCAATTACAAGCGGCTTTAGAACTTTATAAGGGTGAACAAAAAAAGTATCCAATCGCCCTGTTGCCATTGGTTTTAGGATTGGAATCAACTCGGGTTTTAAGTGTCGGTGGATTTTCAGCCGAAGCCCCCGGCGTGGTTTATTTGGATAAAGTACCGGCTAATCCGTCGCCCGGCGGTTTGGATTATTTATATGAAAGTGAGAATGGCGCCAGCTATATTATAACTTTTAGTCTGGAGCAGGGGGTGGCGGGACTGGGTAGCGGTGAACATAAAGCCGCTCCGTCAGGAATTGATTTGATGGTGATTGATTCCGGTCCGTTAGTTCCGCGCACTATCACACCGCCGCCATTAACCGTTGATGCCGATCAGGACGGTTTAACAGACGCGGAAGAGGCAGTCTTTGTTACGGATTCTAAAAAACCAGACAGTGACAGTGATGGTTATTTAGATGGCAGCGAGGTTGCCAACGGCTATGACCCAACCAAACCAACTAGCGCTAAACTGCTGGATAATACTGATATTTTTAAATCCTATGGCAACAAGTCTTTTGGCTACAGTATAAAGTATCCGGCGAATTGGTTAGCTAAAGCCACTGACAGTGAAGAGAGTGAAATAATATTTTCCAATGGCAGTGACGAGTTTGTTGAAGTATTGGCGGTGGCTAATCCGGACCGTTTGAGCGCGGCCGCCTGGTACGCCAAGCAAGTTAATGGTTTAAAGCCGGCGGAGGTGCCAACGACCGAGTATGGCAGTGAGACCTGGGCTCAGAGCGTAGATGGTTTGAATGCGTATTTAGCCAATGATCAATATCTAATAACCATCAGCTATAATATTGGCACCAAAACGGAAGCTTCTTACTATCATTTATATCATATTATTTTGCGGTCATTCCGGTGGAATTCAATTCCCACCAATCCTTAATTGACGGGACGAGCAAGCCTTCATCGGGTGGCAAACGCGTAAGTCCTGTAATTATTGGTTTAAAAAATTATCGGCTAACTAACCATGTCAGTTAAATTGACCTGTTTGAATTATACTGCCCGGCCCTTACCGGCATTTTTTAAAGTTAAAGTCAGATTAGTTTTTCGGGCAATGGAAAAATTGCTGGCCTGTGACTGGGGCGAAGTTAACGTGGCAATGGTTGATGAGCCGACTATTAAATTTTTAAATCGCTCCTATCGTCATCATAATCGAGTGACGGATGTTTTATCGTTTACCTATGAGGACAATCCGGTTACGGGAGATATTGTAATTTGTATGAAGCAGGCGGCGCGGCAAGCCGCCCGTTACGGCAATAGTAAACTAGCCGAACTGCTTAAGCTGACAATTCACGGCAGTTTGCACTTATTAGGCTATGACCATATTAAAAGTCAAGACCGCCAAGTGATGCGTAAATTGGAACAAGCGATAACCAAGCTATTATAAGCTATGTCGGGTTTTTACAAAAAATTTTATAGTAAGTTAGCTTACGCCGGTCGCGGTTTAATTTATGTATGGCGGCATGAGTTAAGTTTTAGACTTGAGGTTTTAACAGCTGTCGGACTTTTAAGTTATGCTTGGTATGTTAATTGGCCGCTGTTTAAATGGATGGTTTTAATATTGCTGATCGTTATAATATTATTTGCCGAAATAATAAATACGGTTTTGGAAAAATTACTTGATTTGATTGAGCCGCGCTTGTCAACTAAAGTTGGTCTGCTTAAAGATTTATTGGCCGGTTCGATTTTATGCTTGGTTATGGGGGCTGGGCTGGTGTTGATTGGTTTAATTTTAATTTAACAAGACTTCGCGTTTGCC
>JBAZQK010000012.1:0-27755 GCA_041645215.1 Patescibacteria group bacterium
GCCGCGCTTGTCAACTAAAGTTGGTCTGCTTAAAGATTTATTGGCCGGTTCGATTTTATGCTTGGTTATGGGGGCTGGGCTGGTGTTGATTGGTTTAATTTTAATTTAACAAGACTTCGCGTTTGCCACTAAATGAACTACCTTGCGGCCAGCCCCGTTAGAAAGCTTTGTACCGAGGAATCTCAAAATGAGATATTAAAAACAAACTTAAAAACAACTTTCTAACGGGGCAAGCCGCGGGGGTATTGACAGCGGAGGAGAATAAAGACTTTGGCATTCAGTCATTCTAGTACTGTGGTTTCTTCAGCCGGCACTGAACCGTTCGGCACTGAGAGGAGTTCAGCTGAGGCTCACTCGCAGCCCTCATGGCCGAAGTGCTTGACGGAAGTGATGACAACCGCGTAAACCTATGAAGCTTCGCTGAACAAATAAATTGTTCGCCGGCTTTTCCTTCACATTGTTGACCAAGAGTTATATAATATAGAGTATTAAAGTAAATTAAGTGGAGGTAAGACACTAAACATGCCAAGCACCAACATTATTTGCGGTCTGGATATTGGTTCAACGGTTATTAGAATCGCGGTGGCGCAGTTTGGTTCGTCGGAACATTTGCAGATTGTTGGTTTAGCCGAGGTGCCGGCAGAGGGTATAAACAAAGGCGCCGTAACCAGCATTGAGGATGCGGTTACTGCCATATCTTCTTGTTTGGAAAAAGTTGAGCGGATGATTGGCGCTCCGGTTGAGCATGCTTGGGTTAGTATTAATGGGAGTCATATCATGTCGCAGTCCAGCCGTGGTGTGATTGCGGTCTCTAAACCTAACGGCGAAATTGGCGAGGATGACGTCAGTCGAGTGGTGGAAGCGGCGCAGGCGGTAGCGACACCGCCCAATTATGAAATTCTCCACGTTTTACCGCGAACCTTTACGGTTGACAGCCAGAGTGGTATTAAGGATCCGGTCGGTATGACCGGAATCAGGTTAGAGGTGGAGGCGCAAATAATCCAAGGCCAATCAGTCCAGATTAAAAACTTAACAAAGTGTGTTTACCGAACCGGTTTAGATATTGATGATTTAGTTTTGGGTATTTTAGCCAACGCCGAGGCGGTCGCTTCAAAACGTCAGAAAGAATTAGGCGTGGCAGTGGTTAATATTGGCGGCTCAACTACTAGTTTGTTGGTATGTGAAGACAGCGACCCGATCCATGTCGCCATTTTGCCGGTTGGTTCCGGTCATATTACCAATGATTTGGCGATTTGTTTGCGCACCTCAATTGATATCGCCGAGCGATTAAAAGTTGATTACGGCCATGCCGTACCGGATGAAATTGGTAAACGCGAGGACATTAATCTCAATGAATTTTCCAATGAAGAGGAGGTAGTGAGCCGGCGTCAGGTGGCGGAGATTATTGAAGCGCGTTTAGAGGAAATATTTGATTTAATTGACAAAGAGTTGATTAAGGTGGAGCGTTCGGGCAAGTTGCCGGCCGGCATAATCTTGACGGGCGGCGGCGCTAAACTGCCGGGAATTATTGATTTAGCCAAGCGTAAGTTTCGTCTGCCGGCTACCTTGGGCTATCCGTTAGAGTTGGTAAGTCCGCTGGAGAGAATTAATGATTTGGGTTATGGCACAGTTTTAGGATTAGTAAAATGGGGAGCGATTCAGCAAGCGGTGCCGACTAAGGGTTCTCGTTTAAAACGTCTGCCGGGGTTAAGCGCGGTGGCAACGCGTCTAAAAAAGCTGTTTCAAGCTTTAATACCGTAATAAGTTTATCCGCCTTCGTTCACCTGGCGCGCGGACTAGAGTCCCGCTAAGCGCGATAAAGGCTCCCGAGTTTCATTATTAGCCATTAATTAATTAACCTCTTAATCATTTATGGAAGTAAAACCGGAGATAGAAACCTTTGCTAAAATTAAAGTTGTCGGCGTGGGCGGGTCAGGCGGAGCCGCTATTAATCGAATGGTGTCGGCTAAAATTAAAGGGGTTGAGTTTTTAGCGATTAATACTGACGCTCAAGCCCTGCATCATTCGCGCGCCACCGTCAAGTTGCATATTGGTTCTAATCATACCCGTGGTTTGGGAGCGGGAATGGATCCGGATTTAGGGCGCAAGGCAGCTGAAGAAAATCGCGACGAGATCAAAGAAGCGCTGAAGGGAGCTGATATGGTATTTTTAACTTGTGGTTTAGGCGGTGGCACCGGTACCGGGGCGTCGCCCTTGATTGCGGAATTGGCGCGCGAAGCCGGGGCTTTGACGGTCGCCGTGGTTACCAAGCCGTTTAGTTTTGAAGGCGCGCAGCGGCGCGCGGTGGCGGAAAAAGGTTATGATGAACTGATTGATAAAGTAGATACCATAATCACTATTCCTAACGATCGCTTACTGCAGTTGATTGATAAAAAGACTTCATTGCTGGAGGCGTTTGCAATTGTGGATGAGGTCTTGCGTCAAGGTGTGCAAGGAATATCAGAATTAGTTACGGTGCCGGGATTGATTAATGTTGATTTTGCCGACGTTAAAACCATCATGGCAAATACCGGCTCGGCTTTAATGGGTATTGGAGTTGGCAGTGGCGAGAATCGGGCGGTTGATGCCGCCAAAGCCGCGGTTGATTCACCGTTGTTAGAATTAGGTATTGATGGCGCCCGGGGTATACTGTTTACTATTACCGGAGGTCCCGGCATGGCAATGTATGAGGTTAATGAGGCGGCTCGGATTATTACCGCCTCCGCCGATCCCAATGCCAAGATAATTTTTGGCGCCGTAATTGATGAAGCGATGAAAGATCAAATTAAAGTCACGGTCATAGCTACCGGTTTTGATCAGACTACTAAAGCCAAAAAAAATCAACCAGTGAATTCAAGCAGTAATTATAATCCATCGCCCCTCTTGCGACAGGAAAGGCTGTCCTCGTCAAATCCGCTGACCGCCGCCGATGGCGCATTTCAGGAGCGACCGTTAAAACAGCCCGCGTCCAGTTCAGCGCCGTCAGTTTTACCCCCGGCGTCAAGCGCTGGCAAAGCTGACGATGAATACGAGATTCCGCCGTTTATTAAGCGCAAGTTAAGACTTTGAGATGGTTACAAAACTATTTCGTAGCGAGATTTAGCAATTTTTGGCCAAAGGCGAGGAAGGCAAGCAAAATGATTTGAGGTGTAATAGAATTACGGCAAAAATCATTTTGCGCAGGCCTGACGAAGCCCTGGACGAAAATAGCAAATCGCAGCAGAAATAGTTTTGTAACCATCTCTTTAGACAGTTTTAAATAAGTCCCGCCGCGGCGGGACTTATTTTTTATCCGCCTTCGTCCTCCTTGGGAGGACGAAGGGCCTTGTGAGTTTCATTGACAATTTGTTGGTTGTCGGGTACTTATCCACAAGGTGAGAAAATTTTACGGTTGAATTTTAGCAAAAAACCAATAAAAATAGGCATTTGCTCTTAATTTGACCACTACAACATATAGGGTTAAAATTGGTGTTGAAGCTACTATATGTAGTGTTTTGTTTAAATTATTATGCATTGTCCGTATTGTAATTATTACGACACTAAAGTTACTGACACGCGAGTTTTAACTGACGGTTTAACCATTCGCCGCCGCCGCGAGTGCACTAAATGCAGCTTTCGTTTTTCAACCGTGGAAGAGAGTGAAATACTTGATTTAACTGTAGTTAAGCGTGATGGGCGCCGTGAACCATATAGCAAAGACAAACTGGCTAATGGGTTAAAGCGTTCTTTGGAAAAACGCCCCTTTACGACCGAACAGTTTAAATCGTTACTGCAAAAAATTGAGCGCGATATTCAACGACGGCGTAAAGCGGAATTGACTAGTCCGGAAATTGGCGAAATAGTTATGAAACGGCTAAAGAGTTTTGATCAAATTGCTTATATCAGATTTGCCTCGGTCTACCGCTCATTCCAGGACGTATCGGGCTTTACTGATGAGCTTAAGGGATTAGTTAAGGCCAGCGCGCTAAAAAAAAAGGTACGAGTCCGACGCTAATATAATTGTTATTAAATTAAAATTTAAATTATTTTATCCGCCTTCGTTCACCTTTGCGAGGACTAGAGTCCCGCTAAGCGGGATAAAGGCTAGGAGTTTCATAAAAAAATATGCTTGAGCCAATTATTTCCTCGTCGGACAAAGTCACCACCAATTCAAAAAGTCGCACTACCTTACAGTCGATTATTAAGCGCGACGGTCGTGAATTGGTGTTTGAGCCTAAAAAAATCGTGGCCGCTATTGCTAAGGCGGGAGCCGAGACTAAAGAGTTTGGCCGTGATGAAGCGGCGCGATTGACGTTTCAGGTGGTGGAGGAATTGGAGTTGGTTTACGACGGACATATTACGCCGACGGTGGAACAAATTCAGGATATCGTGGAAATTATTTTAATGCGCTCGCGCTGGCTTAAAACGGCCCGGGCCTATATTTTGTATCGTGAAGAGCGCAGTAAAATCAGACAGCAGCGGCGGGTCGTGCCTGAGCTCGTGCGTCAATTAGCGCAAGAGAGTAAAAAATATTTCCGTAACCAATTGGCGGAATATGTTTATTACAGTACTTATTCCAAGTGGTTGCCCGCCGCCGGGAGGCGCGAAACTTGGCTGGAAACAGTTCAGCGCTATATTGATTTTATGCGTGAAAATTTGGGTGACAAGCTGACCGACAATGAATATGCGGAAACAAAAGAGGCAATGTTGAAAATGGACGTTTTAGGCTCAATGCGCTTGTTGTGGGCGGCCGGCAAAGCCGCCCGTGTCACTAATGTGGCGGCTTACAATTGTTCGTTTATCGCCCCCAGCGGGTGGCCAGATTTTGCTGAAGTTATGTATATATTGATGTGCGGCACGGGCGTTGGTTTTTCAGTGGAACGGCAAACCGTTGAACAATTACCTATCATTAAGCGCCAGGCCGGGGTTAAATTGTTCAATCACGTGGTCCAAGACAGCAAAGAGGGTTGGGCTGACGCGTTGTTGTTGGGTTTGCAAACTTGGTCGGACGGCAAAGATGTGGAATTTGATTACAATAAAATTCGTCCCCAGGGCGCTCGTCTGGAAACTATGGGCGGTCGCGCTTCGGGACCGGAACCATTAAAAAATTTACTTGATTTTACCCGTGAAAAAATATTTATGCGCCAAGGCCGGCGCTTAACCACCCTGGATGTGCATGATATTATTTGTAAGATTGGCGAAGTTGTGGTTATGGGCGGTGTTCGTCGCAGCGCTTTGATATCATTGTCTGATCTTGACGATGTTGAAATGCGCGAGGCTAAGAATGGCCAATTTTATTTAAAGCATCCGGAGCGCAGCATGGCCAACAATTCCACGGTTTATAATGAAAAACCCAGTTTAAATCAATTCTTGGACGAATGGGTTAATCTGGTTAAATCAGGCAGCGGGGAACGTGGTATTTTTAATCGCGGCAGTTTGGTAAAACAACTGCCGGTGCGGCGGTGGCCGATGTTTGCCAAGTATTCCCCTACTTGCGGCACCAATCCGTGCGGTGAGATAATTTTACGCTCACGTCAGTTTTGTAATCTTAGCGAGGTGATGGCCCGAGCTGAAGACACCGAGGAAACTTTGATGACAAAGATTAGAATTGCCACCATTCTGGGCACTTATCAGGCCAGTCTGACTAATTTTCCATATTTGTCGCCGGAGTGGAAAAATAATTGCGCCGAGGAAGCTTTGTTGGGAGTGTCAATTACCGGGCAGTGGGATTGTCCGGCTGTGCGTAATCCGCAGACATTACGCAAGCTCAAAGAACTATCAATTGAGGTAAACAAAGAATACGCCCAGCGATTTGGTATTAATCCATCTACCTGCATTACTTGCGTTAAACCGTCCGGTAACACCTCACAACTTACTGATACCGCTTCGGGGATGCATCCGCGCCATGCTAAATATTATATCCGCCGCGTCCGCGTGGAAAAACATAATCCATTGTTTATGATGTTAAAAGATATGGGCGTGCCCTATCATCCGGAAGTCGGTCAAGTGGAGAGTAGTTCCACCACTTTTGTTTTAGACTTTCCTATTAAAGCTCCGGCCGGGGCCATTGTGCGTCGCGATATTTCAGCTATGAGTATGCTGGAGCACTGGAAAGCGCTTAAAGAAAATTACACCGAACACAACCCTTCCACCACTATTTCCGTGAGTAGCAACGATTGGCTTAAGGTGGGTAACTGGGTGTTTGAAAATTGGGATTTGGTCGGCGGACTGTCGTTCCTGCCGCGCGATGAGCATGTTTATCAGTTAGCGCCGTATGAAGAGATAAGTCAGGAAAAGTACGATGAGTTGTCAGCCAAGTTTCCACAGCTTGATTTTTCCCAAGTGGTGGCTTATGAGTATGAAGACCATACCGACGGCGCCAAAGAATTGGCCTGCGTCAGCGGCGCCTGCGAGTTAAAATAGTTTTTAATAATTTCAAAAGCAAAACTATAAAAATTTAAAGTTCAAAAATCCAAACTCAAAATTATTAAAAGTTTAGCTTTTATCTCGCCCAGGCGGATGGTTACAACAAGCAACCAGAAGCCAAAAGTTTCATAGTTTCATAGTTTTTAGTTTTGAGTTGTCCCGCTTTGCGGGATCTCGTCATGGCTACGCCAGATCTCGCGTAGTGACGACAAAGCGACGATAGTTTTGACTTTTTACTTCTAACTTTTGACTTAATGAATTTTGCCTTTCGGCAGGGCGGCAAGTAGGACATTTTTCTTAATTCTTACCCAGTATAACAACTTTGTTAAATAAAATTTAGCGAGCTTAGATTAAGTAATCAGTAAGAGATAATGACGGCGCAAGCTATTTACCTAGTTTATAAATTTTATTTAACAAGCGAGCTATAACAAAGTAGTTATACTGGGCTTGATTCATAATTCCTAATTCTTATCTTATGCGTATCTACACCAAAACCGGCGATGGCGGAGAGACTTCGCTTTATGGCGGCCAGCGCGTTAAGAAAAGCGATACGCGTCTGGAAGCTTATGGCACCGTGGACGAACTGAACGCCGCCCTCGGTTTAGTGTTGGCCCAGCCCGACGCGGCTGTATACCGCGGCAGTTTAAAAGAAATTCAGGCTGATTTGTTCATTTTAGGTACTGAACTCGCCGCCGCTTCTGGTGAAGCGGTAAATGGTTTGAAGTTGCTGACCGAAGCACGCGTTAATGAATTGGAACAAGAAATGGATAAGTTAGCGCAAGAACTCCCGGAATTAACTCATTTTGTTTTTCCCGGGGGAAATCTGGTAGCCAGTTATTTGCATCAGGCGCGCACGATTTGCCGTCGGGCCGAGCGCGCCACGGTTAAACTTAGTGAAATAGAAAAGATTCGTCCGGTGGCAGTACAGTATTTAAATCGTTTGGCTGATTATTTATTTATGCTGGCGCGCCACGCCAATGCTAAGTTGCCCGGCGGTAAAGAGGAATTATGGCTCGGGCGTGAGCAGTAATTTCTGATGTCATTGCGAAGCCGATGACTATCGGCTGAAGCAGTCTTTTACAGATCGCCACGGCCTCAATGAATCCGGCCTCGCGATGACGACCTTGACGGTATTTATTTATGAATCATAAACAAAAATCAATTTACGTTATTGTTGGCCTGCTGGCGCTTATAAGTGTATTTTTGTTGGGCGCGTCTTATGGTTCATCGTTGTTTAAAGAGCCGATAAAATCAGGTAATGACATAGGTAGTATCACTGAAAATTATCACGCCGTAACGGTCCTGATAGATGACGGTCAGCAAATAAAAAGTTTTAAAGCCGGGACACTGGCCCAGGAGCAGAGCGTTTTGGATTCATTATTGTTTGTTACCGGGGAAAATAAGTTAAAACTGGATTACACTCCTTCGTCAGCTTCACCCATGGGCGCGTTTATTAAGCAAATTGGGGAGGAGGTTAATGGTTCTGGTGGCAAGTATTGGCAGTATTGGGTAAATGGTTCGCAGCCGATGGTGGCGGCTGACCGGTTTATGTTAAAAGGCGGCGAGACAGTGCTGTGGACTTTTAGAAAATCAGCACTTTGAAGTATTGTCATTGCGAGAGCTGATGGCCATCGGCTCGTGGCAATCTAGCTTAGTAAAAATTTAAAATTAAAAATTTTTGACTTTTAGTTGTCATCCTGAAGCTCTATCGTCATTCTGAACGCAGTGAAGAATCCAGATTCTTCAGTCGTTCGCCACGGTGAACTCCTTCAGAATGACGCAGTAATTAAAAATTAATCGCCATTCTTAATTCTTGATTCGTAATTCTTTATTCTAAAGTCAGTTATGAAACGCAATTTACTAATTAGTCTAGTTTTAGTGGGGTTGATAATCGTCAGCCGTCTTATCCCTCACATCTGGAACGTGGCGCCAGTGGCCGCCGCGGCTTTGCTCGCGGGCGCTATTTTGCCGCGTAAATGGGCCTTGGTTGTGCCTATACTTGGGATGCTGGCAAGCGACCTAATAATCGGTTTTTACCATGTGCCGGTAATGTTAACGGTGTATGCTTGTTTTGCGTTGATGGCTGCCTCCGGGCGGTTTGTTAAACTTAACAAGCCGCTTTATTGGCTAACCGGTTCGTTGGCTTCGTCCACTTTATTTTTCCTGGCTACCAACTTTGCGGTGTGGGCCACAGCTAATTGGTATCCTAAAACTCTGGAAGGTTTAATGCTTAGCTACACCCTCGCCATTCCCTTTTTCCGCAACACAATGCTGGGTGATTTAATTTTTACCGGCGTGCTGTTTGGGGTGTGGGCGTTGATACGTCAATATGTTATCCACCCTGTAAGGCACCAAATTATAAATAACCAGCCCAATACTCTTATTGTTGGGTGATTGATATGCTCCCCGTATTTAAAGAATATTTAGACAACTTTTATTTAGCAATTAGCGGTATTTGGTGCCTTTCTCAAGAAGACGTAAGAGAAAGGTTGCTAAAAGGGAGAAGTCCTTCTGTATTTGAACCTTCGTTACCCGAGGAGAAACCAGTGTTGATTGATATGTACTTGTTGTCAAAGCTCTTGCCTACGGCACCGTTTTCAAATGAAATAGGGGTAAATCACTTTATAGAACTACAAGGTAGGTTGGTGGTAATTGGGAGTTATGATTGGCTCAAGGAGTCTACTGATCTAAGCAGAATTTACGAAAAACCTCCTTTAATTCAATTGTTTAAATGTTTACGAGATGCTGCAGCACATGATAACCACTTTCAAATTAAAGATCGCAAGATTAAGGTTAACTTTCCACTAAAATGGAGGAATAAGGAATTAAGTGAAAAAGATGATGGTCAAGTATTATTTTCTCGGTGGATGGCTCTTGGAGATATTGAATACCTCTTGCAAGATGTAAGCGTTTCTATAAGTGGGTCTCATAAATAGTTTAAGTTTTAGTTTCTTTTACAAAGTAAGCCAACACTTCAGGGAAGTCCGGTGTAAATCCGGCACAGTCCCGCTACGGTATTTTAGTCTAACTTTTTTGCCTTGTTGGGAAATTCACACGGTCGTGTGAATTTCCCAACAAGCTTATTTAGCGCTTAGACTAATAAGTCCGATTACTGAAGGGCGAACCCTAAATCCTACGTGGTTTAGGGTTGCCATGAACCCCACGTGGTTCATAGTTGATTCATTCCGTTTTTACCTTCGCGAGAAAGGGGAGCGGCACATCTGCAATAGTTTAGCAGTGCTGCCCCGCTTTTACCCGAAGCGGGGTTTTTACGGCTTTAACAATTATGAGACGGCTGAGCCATATATCACTTTCTGACGGTCGTCAAAAAGTGATATATGACAGTTTTCAAATGGCAGTGGGAATGTTGGAAAATATCGTAGTTTATAATATTTAATTTTATTTATTAAGCAAAGGATTATGAGACAAAAAATTACCAGGTTCATTATTGGTTTATTGTTAGTTATTTTAGGTTGGCCGCCGTCGCCAGTTTTGGCTGGTACTGCCGAAGCCATCAGTTATTTGCAACAGCAAACGCCGGACGAATGGGTAACCATGGCGCTGGTGGCGGGCGGCGAAACTTTAGTAGCTAAAGATTATTTAAAAACTTTTTCCGGGCAAAGCGCCACTGATTATGCCAAGCGTATTTTAGCCATAGTGGCGGTAGGCGAAAATCCGCGCACTTTTGCTGGCACAGATTTAGTGGCCGGGTTAAAGGCTAAGGCGCAGTCTGGTCAAATCGGCAATACCAACTGGCTTAATGATGACGCTTGGGGCATATTGGCTTTGCGCGCGGCCGGTGAGAGCGCTAGCAACACAGTGGTGACGGGCGCTAAAAATTATCTTTTAACTAATCAGCGGCCAGATGGCGGTTGGAGTTGGCAAGCGGGTGGTGATTCCGATACCAATGACACGGCCGCAGTCTTAATGGCGCTCAAGGAAGTCGGACTCACTTATAGCGACAGTTCAATTCAAAATGGGTTTAACTATCTACATTCTAATCAGCAAACTGACGGTGGTTTTCCTTATGACTTGGCTTGGCCCGCGTCTGATTCCGGTTCAACTTCCTGGATTATGTCAGCTTTGTATAAATTCAATCAAAACCCGGTAACTTGGACGCAGGGCAGTGCGACCCCGGTAAGTTTTTTACAAAGTTTGCAAATTAATAACGGTTCTTTCAAATGGCAGGCCGGTGATGCCAGCGGTTCAACTGCCATGACAGCTTATGCCGTGGTGGCTTTAGCCAATTCGTTTTACCCGGTTGAACCGCGCCGCGCCCAGACTGGTTCCGGGCGGCGCAATAACATGGTCAATATAAAATTGGCAGTTAATTTGAGTGCTAATGAGTTTCAAGCCGGCGACTTGGTTAATTTGCGTGTCCGTTTGGAAAATCTTGGACCAGATAATGCTCAGGAAATAGACGTGATTAATGTTTTACCTGAATCAATATCCGGCGCGGCGGCCACTTTAAGCCGGGGAGTGTGGCAGGCAGATAAAAACCAGTGGTTGCTGGGCAGTTTGGCTAAAGGCGCCAGCGTTGATTTAAAATTTAGTTTTGCTGCGCCAGAGGTGGCTGAAGAAAAAATTTGGTCAAGTTTGGCGCGGGCCATCACGCCCTCGGATGATGAGTTTGACCAGACTGATAATCAAGTTAGTTATACTTTTACTGTTACATCAAAAATTGTCACTCTCCCTGCCACAACCACAAATTTACCCGAAGCTGAAGTAACAACCTCGCTTAATAGCCAAGCTGTACCTAAAGTGTTGGGAGTCAGCGACGAACAATGCCCGGTCCAGCTAAAACAAACACCATTTAATCAAAATCTGGTTGACGCTGGGCGCGGCCGATTTTTAAAAACCGCGACCAGTCAATTGGTTTATTATTTTGACCCGGTAAGCAGTCAAGTTTTTTGCATTGACAGCGATTATGCCGCCCACCGTTTGTTGTCTTTAGTTGGTTTGGGTATTACCCAGTCTGACCTTGATAAAATTCCCGAGCCAGGCGAAGACTCGGTCAGTCATAAATTGTTGTCCGCCGTTAAGCCTACGGTAGCCGGTCGCATTTTGTTGAATGTTGAAACCGGCGGTTCGGCTTGGTACGTGGCTAAAAATACCGGGCAGCGCACTTATTTGGGGGTTTTTGGCCAGGCGCGCGAAACTATGAGAAACTTGGCCATAACAGTGGACGACGAATTACTAACCAACTTGAACATCATTCCGGTTTTACCGCCACCTAACGACGCCGGCTAGAATTCAGCGTTAAAATACCGCTGATAATATTGGCCGGTGAGCCATATTCTCCTCCGCTGTCAATACCCTCCCTTTTGTACGTCGGGAGGAATAAAAATAGGGAGAATCCTGAAGAAGCTTCAGCGAAGGAGGAGTATGGAGCTTCGGACGAATGAACACTTTTTGAAGAGCCGCCGATACCTCGTCGGCTGGCCGCGAGGTAGTTCATTTAAAAATTTTTATCCAGCGTGCTATAATTGTATTAATATGAACGATGATTCGTCCCCGAAAGAAAATAATGAAATTCGCGTATTATTAGAGCAGAACCTGGCTTACACCAAGGATATTTTACGCAGTACGGAAAAAACCCGGCGTTATATTTTTTGGGCCCAGATTATGGGTTTTGTCAAGGTGTTGCTAATCGTGGCGCCGTTGATTTTGGCTTTTTTTTATTTACAGCCTTATTTCCGTCAGGCTGTCAGCACTTACAGTGAATTGTTAGGCACTGATTCCACTGGTTCAACCTCGACTGACCAAACCAACCAGCCGAGTCCGGCCAGCTTATTGCAGGAGTTGCAGCGTTTGCAAAAGAGCGGCGACCTTAAAAATATCCAGCAATTATTAAAATAAGTTTAGTCATTAAGATTGTTAATATATGTTACTTGATGAGCAAAATTATCGAACATCTTTAGCTGATAAACAAACAACTGATAAACAACCATCAGCCAATAATTTAGTTTCAAAAATATTTACGGTTCCCCGCCCGGGGAGTTGGTTAGCCGTGGTGGCGGTATTATCGCTTTTAGGCGGAGTGGTCGGTGGAATTATTGGTGTGGGAGGGGGAGCGAATTGGTTAAATCGTTTGACTGGTGATGGTTTGGCTGTTTCTACGCCGACTAATCAACCATTGCCTAACCGATTACAGCCCATTGAGGAGGAATCAGCCACCACTGGCGCGGTTAAAAAAGTTTCGCCCGCGGTCGTGAGTATTATTGTTTCCAAAGACCTTTCCAAAATTTATAACCTGACCGGTCCGCAGTTTCCGTTTGATAATTTTTTTAATTTCGGCTTGCCTTTTGATTTTTTCTTTACTCCGGGAAATCAACCACCAAGTTCAACCCCAACGCCGCCGGGCAAACAGGAAGTTGGCGGCGGCACCGGTTTTGTCATTGACCAGCACAAAGGTTTGATTTTAACTAATCGTCATGTGGTTGATGACAGCGAAGCTGATTATACCGTACTGACCAATGAAGGGAAGAAATTTGCCGCTAAAGTAGTGGCGCGCGATTCGGTTAATGATATGGCGCTGGTGCAAATTCAGGACAAAAGTTTGCCGGCGGTTGAACTGGGCGATTCTGACACAGTGGCAATCGGTCAAACCGTCATTGCGATTGGCAATGCTTTGGGTGAATATCGCAATACCGTAACCAAAGGAGTAATTTCCGGTATTGGCCGTAATGTGGTGGCCGGGGATAACCGCGGTTCTTCGGAACAGCTGGAAGGGGTGTTCCAAACTGATGCCGCTATCAATCCGGGTAACAGCGGCGGCCCGTTGGTTAATTTAGCCGGGCAGGCGATTGGCATTAATACAGCTGTCAGTCGCGAAGGACAACTGATTGGTTTTGCCATTCCGGTTAACGAGGCTAAGCGAATGATAGATAGTTATTTGAAATATGGACGCATTGTCAGGCCTTATTTGGGGGTTCGTTACGCCATTATTACGCCGGAAGTATCTAAGGCCAATAAATTAGAGGTGGATTATGGCGCTTTGATAATCCGCGGGAAAAATAATTCTGATTTGGCGGTGGTGCCCGGCAGTCCGGCTGATAAGGCTGGCTTAACCGAGAATGATATTATTTTGCAGATAGGCGATGTTAAAATAGATAAGGACCATTCGTTAATTAAGGCCTTGTCTAAATATCAGCCCGGCGATACGGTTAAACTGAAGGTTTATCAAAAGGGCAAAACTAAAGATGTTGATGTTAAATTAGTGGAGTTTAAGGAGAATAATAAATAGAATTAGGAATCAAGAATTACGAATTAAGCACATTATTAGGTAGATTCTTAGTTTAAATTTAATTCGGGAAATTTGTCCGCCCGGACAAATTTCCCGAATAGTGTTTTTCAATGGCCGTCCGTCTATTTAATATTAATTCGGGATTACTTTTTTTGTTTATTATCCGTAGAAGTATTTTTATCAGGATAACAACACAAAACATTGTCCAGATATTCAATACCGCAGAAATATGGGCAAATGGCCACGTTTTTCACGGCGCATTTGTGAGTCTTAACACCTTCGGCTTCATTCCAAGGGCAGGGCATCTGTTGCCAGGAGGTTTTATCCGCGGAAGCCAAATCAATGTCCATATTGGCTCCGTCTAGTTTTTTAATTTTCATAATTTTATTCCGTTGGTTGATAAATCGTGCCGGGGGATAACTAGCAGTTATAGTTTAGTTGTCCGCCTAGAATTAATCGTTTTAGCGATCATTTGTCGGACTTCTTTGGAATTTGGCCAGCCCAGCAAAGTATCTAAATCATGTTCAATAGAATATAAATCTAATCTCTTGTCCAAATTTTTGAAGGCGAAAAGTTCTGGATAAAATTCTTGAAACCATTTTAAAAGTTGGGAGTAATCTTTCGGCTTAGCGAATTTTTCAAATTCCTCGGACATATATTTCTTGGGGTAATCAACCATTCTTTTAATAACGTCTAAAACGAGATCAATAGACGATAGTTCGGTTCTTTCAAAGTCTAGAATCCCTACAATTTTATGGTTTTTAATAAGGATATTATCAAAGTGCGCGTCCCAATAAACCAGAGCAATTTTTTGTTCAGTCAATGCCTGGTGGTTAGCCTTAACGAATTTTTTGATTTTTTGTACAAATTTGGAAGACAGTAGTTTTCTAGTTTCAATTTTTTTAAGTGAAATTTGGATTTGAGAAATAATTTTGTTGTGCCAGTTCAGGGCTGAATCTAGTTTAAGTCGTTTGGCGAATTTTTTATAGGCTGATTTATTTATTTTTCTTAAGATTTTACAAAACTGTTTTGTTATCTTCCTTCTTTCTGGGTTGCTCATTAAATGCCATTTGGAATACAAATTATCTCCTGGAATTTTGCGATATATCAGGAAAAATTTGTTGTAAGTCTTTTTGGAGTTATCATATGAAATTATTTTTGGTACTGGAATTTTATCTTTGAAAAAATTGTAGAAAAAAACTTCTCTTTCGAACTTATCTTCGTTGGCTGTGTCTTCGCAAACCTTAAGAATGAAGTTGTTGTTAACGGAGTAGACCTCATTGGTAAAACCAATTTCAATTTTTTTAATTGACCTGGCCCATCCCAAACCGTTTTGGAAAAAAATCTTTTTGATTATTTTTTTGTCCATATTGATAAAGGATTTGGGATGGTATAATTTTATTCTGCTGGCTGATAGATAGTTCCGCGGAGATAGTTTTCCGCCACTGTCCGGCTGGCCGGAAACATTTGGGCGGGGAGATTATCAAGAGCAAACCAGCACCACTCCACAATTTCTTCCGGTTCCATGGTTTTGACTTCGCCGCTAAAGTCGGTGCAGAGCATGCCAATGGTGATAAAGTGGGCGTCGGGAACTTTATCCGTGGCTAATGATATTAACTTAAACTGCCGGCCAATTAAACTGGTTTCCTCGGTTAATTCGCGGTTGGCGGTTTGCTCAAAAGTCTCGCCAAAGTGAATTTTACCGCCCGGCATAGTCCAGGTGCCTTCGCCGTGAAGTTCGCTGTCGGCTTTAGCCGGGTCAGCGTGACGCAACCCGAGGAGTATTTGATTGTCTTTTACAACCATGACGCCCAGGCCGGCGCCGGTGATGGATTTTTCCGACATAGTAAATGCTTGATAATTAAGTACTTATATAGTAAAATATATAACTCAGTCTGTCTACATTATGAAAGAAATTACCAAACAAACTTATCAGTTATTTTGGCAGCACGCCATACGCTACAAATGGCGGTTTTGGTTAATTGTTTTTAGTATCGTGGTGGCGGCTATTATATCTACACTAATTCCTCTTTATTATAAGGAATTTTTTGATATTTTGAGCAGTGATAAGCTGGTGGGCGCGGCCAAAACCTCGCAATTGGTCAATTTGATATGGGTTGTTTTGGCTTGGAATTTTGCCGCTTGGGTCTTGTGGCGCGTGTCGACTTATACTAATAATTTTTTCCAGCCGCGAGTAATGTCTGATTTGACTGATACTTGTTTTGATTATTTACACCGTCATTCTTATGGTTTTTTTGTTAACCGAATGGTGGGTGGCCTGGTGCGCAAGGTTGGCCGTTTAGTCAGCGCGTTTGAGGCGATATCGGATAGTTTTTATTGGAGTTTGCTGCCCTTGGTATTAAGAATCGGTTTTGTGCTAATAGTGATTTTTTGGCGCAGCTGGCTCCTCGGGTCTATTATGCTGACTTGGACCATACTTTATTTGATAATAAATTATGTGTTGACTTTGCGTAAACTTAAGTATGATGAGGCCAGCTCGGCTTGCGACACCAGAGTGACCGGGCAATTGGCCGACACTATAACCAATCACACCAACGTAAAACTTTTTACGGCTTATGGCCGGGAGCAGGCGGCATTTCGCAATCTGACAGACGAGCAGTTTAAGTTGCGCAAAATAAGCTGGGATTTTGGCGCTTCGATAGAGGCCGTGCAATCCAGTTTTATGGTAGCTTTGGAGTTTGTGATTTTTTATTATGCGATTAAATTGTGGCAGCGCGGCAGTTTAACCATTGGAGATTTTGTATTGATTCAAGCTTATTTAATACAAGTATTTGAGCGGTTGTGGGATTTTGGCCGGATTATTCGACGATTTTATCAGCATTTGGCTGATGCCGAGGAAATGGTAGCCATTATCAATACTAGGCCGCAGATTCAGGACCAGCCCGGCGCCGGCGCGCTCAAGGTAACTAAGGGCGAAGTGCTATTTCAGCGCGTCCAGTTTACTTATACGGATAATCGCGAGGTTATAAGAGATTTTAATTTGCGGGTAGCACCGGGTGAAAAAGTCGGCTTGGTGGGGCCATCGGGCGCCGGCAAGTCAACCTTGGTGTCGTTGATTTTTAGATTTTTTGACATTAAGCAGGGAGCAATCTTGATTGATGGTCAGAATATCGCGGAGGTAACTCAAGAATCACTCCGCCGGGCGATTGGTTTGGTACCGCAGGATCCAATTTTGTTTCATCGCACGTTAATGGAGAATATTCGTTATGGTCGGCCCGAGGCAACGGCGGAAGAGGTCTATGAAGCGGCTCGTTTGGCTCATTGCGATGAGTTCATTTCTAAGTTGCCGGCCGCTTACGAAACTTTTGTGGGCGAACGGGGAATTAAGCTTTCCGGCGGGGAGCGGCAACGTGTCGCTATTGCGCGGGCGATTTTGAAAAATGCCCCAATATTGGTCTTAGACGAAGCTACCAGTAGTTTGGATTCCCACACTGAATTGATAATTCAAGACGCTCTAACCAATCTAATGAAAAATAAAACCACTATCGTGATCGCGCATCGTTTATCAACCATTATGAAGATGGATCGGATTATTGTGGTGAGTGATGGTAAAATTACGGAAGTCGGCAATCACAACGAGCTGCTTAGTAACAGCCGGGGTTTATATAAAAAATTATGGGATTTGCAGGCCGGCGGATTTATTAGTTGATGGCCGGTTTAGTCTATTATTCTAATGTTCTTAAGAATTTGAGAATAGTTTAAAGGTAGGTGTTGGACATGACTGTACAAACTGGTGCTTTTTATTTTCTTAATTTCTAGCAGTTGACTTTTTCTAGCCTAGATGTAAGATGATAAAAAACCAATAAAGAATTTTAAAAACGATTGGAGCTAGCCATGAAAACTAACATAAGTGAGAAAGAAAAAATTTATACCTTTTTAAAAGAAATATTTACTCAACTTCAAAAATATCAAGTGTTTGGTTTGGTAGGAGAAATTGTAAACAGCCCTCACCCCTTGAATTGCCTTTTGGAATCAACTCATGACCCTAATGAACCGGAAAAAATTGTTATGGATTACGGGAACAATGTATTTGTGGCTAATTGCAACGGCACTCTTTGTATAATCGGCTTAGGCAAACCAGCCGGTTATTCCAATCGGGTTCCCGAAGAGGAGATAGTACCGTATCCTATGAATTTAGTCCGGATACCGCTTGATATTCAGTTGAAAGACGTAACTAACACCCGGCTTATGAATACCCTGGTAATCTTTACGGATAGGGCTAATGTACCCTTCAAAGGTATAAATTTTTTGGAGCAGTTCGTGGTTATGGCGGGACGTATTAATGAGACCTTTCAAAATTTTTATCTGCGTTTAGTAACGCGATATGAATATAACAAAGGACAATTATTCTGTCTTGATACTGGTAAAAAGAAATCAAGAATTGTGAAATTAAGAAGAAGAAAAATTGATCCATATAAACACATGTTCCGGCCGCGAAATATGAAAAATATTGTAGAATACATTGTTAATTACAATTAACAAAGGACTATTTGATAAGGCGGGTCTTATTGGGCCGGCCTTTTTATTTTTCCATAAATTTGTTAGGCTCAAGGTGTATGCTGGAAGCTGAACTGGTAAACAATTTACAGGCGTTTAAGGACAAAGTTGAAGCGGCGACGGTCTTTTGTATGGGCGAGGCGGCCGAGCAACAACCCTTGGCCATAATAACAAAGGTTGATTTAAAGTGGCAGAACCGAATTAATCAAAGTGAATTAAAAATTGCTTTGAAAAAAGATTTATATTATCCGTTGTTTAAGAATATAAGTTCACTAAAATGAACAGAGACGGTTTCAAAACTATTTAAATTGTCATGTTGAGTGGAGCGAAGCATCTTTAAAATACTCATAAAACGGAGATTCTTCTCCCGCCGCTGGCGGGATCAGAATGACATGGTATAAAATAGTTTTGAAACCGTCTCGTAGTGTTATTGAATTAATAATATAAACGGAAAGTGTTAGACTGACTTTATGGACTTAATGGCCGGATTAAAATTAATAGCTAAATATAAATTGCCGCACCCAGATTGGCAATTTGTTAGGCGTGGTAATGAACTTAAAAATTTAAATAAAGCGTCAGCTCCTGTTGGCTGGACCGTAAGAACAGTGGCTGTTCAGGGTGCGCCCTTTAAAGATATCTACGTTAATAGGCTGATTAAATCCAAAGTGGCTGTCACGGTTGACCAGTTTCAACGTAAGTTAAGGGGCCGCGGCTGGCTGGCGGTTTATCCGTCTTGGAATTGGTGCAAATGCGGTACCTTATTAATAGAGACAAGACAGGTTGTGATTGAGGCGGTTAAGGGGGAGATTAATGATTTAACTCGCCGCGGCCGTGTTGATAGCCGATATATTTTTAAAAAAGGTAAATTGGTTTTGGCGGTAGGTGATAAAAAACTCTTAACCAAAAAAGATTTAGAACAGATTAAGAAACCAATTAAAGTGCTGCCGCGAGGCAGTTATTATTTGGAATGGGTCATTACTACAAATCATAAATTTATTTTTTATTACGCCAATGGTCTAGCCGCCGAAGGTCGGGTTTTGTTAGATAAATACAGCGGCCAATAATCTTATGTCAAATAGAATTAAGATTTTAATTCCTGGAAAATTTAAGTGGCTGGGTAAGGAAGCTTGTTTAGCCCACTGTACCACCACTTTAATTCAAGCGGCGGGTAAAAATATTATAGTTGACCCGGGTAATGCTTCGGGCGCGGCTGGCTTGCGCCAAGCTTTAAGTAAGTTAAAACTAAAACCAGCTGATATTGATATGGTCGTTAATACTCATGGTCATGGCGACCATGCCGGGGCTAGTTTTTTATTTCCCTGGGCGTTAGTGATAGCTGATAATTCAGTACAAAAAGGCGAGGAGTATGTTTTATACAAACAAAACTATCCTTTGTGGCTGGCTGAAGGCGTATGGGTGATGGCTACGCCTGGCCACACCTCCGAGGACATCTCAGTGCTGGTTAAAACCAAAGGTGGTACAGTGGCTGTAGTAGGGGATTTATTTTGGTCTAATCAAAGCGCTAGCGGTTGGGCCTATAATAAGCACCAGTGGCAACAAAGTCGCAAGCGGATTATCAAACTAGCGGATTACATAATTCCTGGACATGGGAAAATGTTTAAGGTAAAAAAGTAGCCTGAGAAAAAAATCGTTAGACAATTATTAAATGTGCAGGGGCTAAATAGAAATGATTCTCAACACGCCTTACTTAACATTCTAATGTTCTTAAGAATTTGAGAATAGTTTAAAGGTAAGTGTTGGTTATGGCTGTATAGACTGGCCCTTTTTATTTTGCTTAATTTCTGGCAGTTGACTTTTTCTAGCCTAGGTGTAAGATGAGAAAAAACCAATGGAGGAAGTAAAATGAAAAACAAACAACCAACACCTAAGACAGTTCTAGGAATACTTAAACGTTTTTTTGAACAAATCTTAAAACCAAAACAAATTTTTAACAACGCGTCTAATCTTAATTTTTTCTCTTTGTGTAAATTCGGGCCTGCTGATTTCGCGACACACGATTGCCCTGTTATATTTTATGACCCGTCAATAATCATAAATGTTGATGGTGAGTTATTTATAGCAGGTTTAAGTCAATCTCGTTGGTGTAAAGGATCTAACCAAGCAAAAATAGGACAAAACATCCCGATTAATATTGTTTTTATTCCTATGAGGGTTGATTTTTTGAAGTTAAATAATATTAACTTGAGAAAAGCAGTGGCGAGAGCTTTTTCAGAATTTGAACATTCATACTCGGATATTCCCTATTTTGCTCTTGGCCAGACGGGTAATTATAAGACTAAAAAATTTATAGGTAGAATTAAGAAAAAATTACGCTCCATAAAAAAGTTTAAAACTAAGAAATTTAAAGGTATTAATGATATGATATGGCATTATGTTTATTATGAGTTAAGACGACTTAAGAGAGTTTTGATTTGATACCTAAAAGATTTTGGCTAAAGCCCATATTGCATGGGCTTTTTATTTTTTGCGATTTCTGCTAGGTTTGAATATATGCAGGAAGCTGAACTGGTAAACAATTTACAGGCGCTTAAGGACAAAGTTGAAGCGGCGGCGGCGTGGCTTAAGCCAGAGGAATTGGCAGCAGAAATTAAAGCCATTGAATTGGCTATTGTTGCGCCGGATTTTTGGTCTGACCAGGCGCAGGCGCGCGAGGTCAGCAGTCGGCATGATGCTTTGCAAAAGGAGTTGTCAACTTGGCAGGATTTAGCCAGGGAAGTGAACGAAACTTTGGAATTAGCCCAGGCGGATAAAACTGACCAATCGGTTAACTGGCGTCCGGAGCTGGAGAAAGTTTACAATCAGTTGATTCAAAAATTTACCCAAATTGAAACCCGGCGGTTACTTAATTCAGAATATGATGAGTCTAATGCTTTGCTGGCAATTCACGCCGGCGCCGGCGGAACCGATGCCCAAGATTGGGCCGAAATGTTACGGCGAATGTATTTGCGGTTTTGCGACCAACAAGGTTGGCGAGGGGAGGTTTTAGATGAATCACGCGGCGGCGAAGCCGGCCTTAAAAGCACACTGCTTAAAATAAGCGGACGCTTTGCCTATGGTTATTTGAAATGCGAAGCCGGTGTGCATCGCCTAGTGCGAATTTCGCCGTTTGACGCTGAAAAAATGCGTCACACCAGTTTTGCCTTGGTAGAGGTGTTGCCGGAGTTGCCAGCTCTGAAAGAAGCTGAGATTGATTCTAAGGATTTACGGATTGACACTTTTATGGCCTCGGGCCACGGCGGCCAAAGCGTTAACACCACTTATTCGGCCGTACGAGTAGTTCATTTACCGACCGGTATTACCGTAACTTGTCAGAATGAACGTTCACAAACGCAAAATAAGGAAACCGCGCTTAAGTATTTGCAAGCCAAGTTGTGGAAATTGGAATGGCACAAACAGCAATCCCAAAAGCAAAAGATACGAGGTGAGTTTAAATCAGCCGAGTGGGGGAATCAAGTTCGCTCTTATGTTATTCATCCCTATAAAATGGTTAAGGACCATCGCACCGGCTTGGAAAGCAAAGACCCGGGTGATATTTTAGAAGGCGGCCTAATGCCTTTTATTGAGGCCAGATTAAAGCAATTAGCAGTTGATGGTTAATTTGACTACTCGGCAACAAATAGTAAATAATTGCCAATAACAAATCTCAAATCTCAAATCAATGACAAATGATTAAATGTCAAGATAGGAATAGGAGATGAAATTAAGAGTAATATTATTAATTATTACTTCTTTATAAGAAGTAATACAAGAATCGCCACCAGGGTTTAAGCTGCTACGGTGCTCGTCGCTTAGCTTAGGCGAATGCTACCTGCCCGCCGCTAGCCTCATCCAATTTACCAATTGTTATAAAATTACAGTACTAATATTCATAGTTAGAGCTTATCTAGCACATCAGCTTTGGCAGGCGGGTGCGCCATCGGCCACAACACGCATTCGCCCTTTCAGCCGGCGACTTCCGCTCCGTCACGCAACTTAAACATGGTAGCAAAAGAAAATTTCGTAATTTCAAATTTCAAATAAAAGTTTTTACCCCCGCTTAGCAGGCTGGCGGGCCTTAATTCCTGATTCCTGACTCGTAATTCGTAATTCGTAATTCGTAATTCGTAATTCTTTATTCACTTTTCTTTGGTATGGAGGGAATCCAATTAGAAACTAATTTTTCAATTGTCAAGCGTTTTCACCCATCTCAAGTTTGGCGTTACTTGGTTATCGGCTTGACCCTGGGGTTTATCAGCGGAGCGGTTGTGAGTACGACTGGGCTGATCGCGGCCGCGGGCCTAATTATAAGTCTGGCTTTATTATTTTTTTTAAAACCCCGAAGACTGGTAATTTACAGTCTGGTTGGTTTTTTGTTGGCGCTTGTGCGCTGGGCGCAAGTTCCGCCGCCGCCGGCCCCTGCTTACTTTGTCGGACCGCAAAGTTTTATAGCCACCGTGACGTCGGGGCCGCGAATACGCGGCGTTAACGTAAGATATACAGTTAAGACTGACAGTAGTTATAAGGGTTTGGTGGAGGTGTTGGCGAAGCCTTATCCGAGCTATAAAGCCGGTGATATTTTACAAATTGACTGCGCCGAGGTTAGTGCCGTAAGTTTTTTATATTTACAACACAAATCGGTTTGGCGGCAGTGCGCTTGGCCAAAGATATTTGTAATTGGGCAAGCTAAGGCCAATATTAAAACCGGGCTCGGGCGATTGCGTTGGCTGGCCGGTGTCAAAATAAATAAACTGTTACCGATGCCGTTCGCGACCTTGGCGACTGGTATGTTATGGGGCGATGATACCGGGTTACCCGACAAACTGGTTAAAAATTTCCGAGCCACCGGCACCACTCATTTACTGGCCGTTTCCGGATTTAATGTGTCGGTTTTGGTGCAGATAATTTTTATTGTCTTAATAAGTTTTGCGCTGCGCCGTCAAACCGCTTCCGTG
The DNA here is from genome assembly GCA_041645215.1 of Patescibacteria group bacterium. GTDB lineage: Bacteria > Patescibacteriota > Patescibacteriia > Veblenbacterales > UBA10138 > JACRFM01. The sequence continues at coordinate 23,122 of JBAZQK010000012.1, forward strand.
GCCGCCATTGGGCTGGTTGGTTTGTTTGTTATTTTTACGGGCGCTGAACCATCAGTGGTGCGAGCGGGAATAATGGGCTCGGTGGTATTGTTAGCCGGTTTGGTGGGACGGCCGGCTGATAAGGCTAATGTTCTGCTGGGCACAGCGGCGGTTATGCTTAGTTTTAGTCCGACCTTAATATTTGATTTAGGTTGGCAACTTTCGTTTGCCTCCATGGTGGGATTAAGTACGGTCGGCCCGGTCTTGCGGAAAAAATTTGATTGGTTACCGGAGAAATACGGTTTACGGGATTCGTTGAGCCAGACTTTAGCCGCCACCTTGGCGACCCTGCCGATTATTGTGTGGCAAATCGGTCAAGTTTCATTAGTTAGTCCGCTGGCTAATGTATTAATTGGACCAGTGGTAGTATTGGTTTTTGTATTAGGTCTGCCGTTGGTGCTATTACCTAACGCGATAGTTTGGCTGCTGCAACCCCTAGTTTGGTTATTAATGGCGGTATTGGCTTATGTAATGTGGGTGGCTAATACCTTAGCCGCGTTGCCGGGCGCGGTTTTAAAGCCCGCCGCCGTATTAGTTTGGCCGGTGGTGATACTATGTTATGGGGGGTTAATTTGGTGGGTAAGAAAAAATTATCAAAATAACCAATGAAAAAATTAAACCTGCTTATTATATTGTTGGTAGTGGGATTGGTGGTTTGGTTTTATCAAGCCCGACAACCGGAAGTGTTTAGTCTGACTTTTTTTGATGTTGGTCAAGGTGACGCGGCCTTAGTGCAGATTCCGGGCGGACAGAATATTTTAATTGACGGCGGGCCGGACCGTTCGGTTTTAAGCAAACTTGGACAAACCTTGCCATGGGGCAACCGTCAGATAGATTTGGTGATTTTGTCCCATCCGCACTCTGATCACGTAACCGGTTTAGCCGCGGTCTTGGAAAATTATCAAGTGCGGCAAGTTTTAATAACCGGTGTCAGTCATACCGCGCCGGCTTATTTGCAATTTTTGCAGTATATCAGAGATAAAAAAATTCCGGCGCTAATAGGAGAGTCAGGCCAGATTATAAAGTTAGCCGGCGGCGTTGAAGTTCAAGTCTTATATCCAACGTCGTCTTACGCGGCCAAGGTAGTGGCGGATATAAACACCACCTCGTTGGTTGTTAAAATTAAATACGGCGAGACTGGTGTTTTATTTACCGGTGATATGCCGATTGAAGTTGAAAATGAATTATTACGCCGCCAGTTGGATTTATCAGCTCAAATATTAAAAATCGGTCATCAGGGCAGCCTAACCTCCAGCGGTCTTGATTTTTTACAGGCGGTTAACCCGACTTACGCCGTTATTTCAGTGGGTGCTCGTAATTTGTATGGCCATCCGTCGGCGGAGGTGCTTAACCGTTTGCAGAATAGGGGTATAATTTATTGGCGGACCGATCAAGCTGGCGATATAAAATTTGTTAGCGATGGCAAGATTTGGGAAGCGTTAAATCATCGCCCTTGATTATTCTCCCAAAATATGTTAAGGTAGCTAATGAACTTAATTCATTTGTTATGAACAAAGTATTAATTATTGAAGACGATGCCATGTTGGCCGAGATGTACGCCACTAAGTTCAAAACCGAAGGTTTTGCAGTGGTGCAAGCGGCTGACGGTACGGAGGGCATTGCGGTTGCCAAAAAAGAGAAACCGGATGTTATATTGCTTGACGTAATTATGCCCAAGCTTGATGGTTTTGGAACGTTGCAGCAATTAAAAGCGGACGACTCCCTAAAGCGGATTCCGGTTATAATGCTGACTAATTTGGGGCAGGAAGAGGATATAAAAAAAGGCAAGGAGCTCGGTGCCAGCGATTATTTTGTTAAAGCCAACCAAACGCCAAGCCAGATTGTGGAAAAGGTACAGGCTTTATTGAAACATTAATTTTTTATATATGTCTAAACATCCACGAGAAGAAAGAACTTATGTCATGGTTAAACCAGACGGCGTGAAGCGCGGTTTGACCGGCGAGATTATTCGTCGGATTGAGCAGTGTGGTTTAAAAATTATCGCCTTAGAGATGATTAGGCCGACGCGCGAGCAGATTGACGACCATTATCCCAAAGATGAAACTTGGATAGCGCGACTGGGCGAGAAAACTCTGACGACTTATGCCAAATACGGTTTTGACGCCATGGAGGAGCTGGGTACTGATGACAAGCTGGCTATCGGGAAAATGGTGCGCGACTGGTTGGTAAATTATATGACCTCGGCGCCGCTGGTTAAAATGGTAGTTGAGGGCGTGCATGCTGTTGATATGATGCGAAAATTGGCTGGCAACACTATGCCGGCCATAGCTGATATGGGAACTATTCGGGGTGATTATTCAGTGGATTCAGCCGCCGCCGCCAATAAGGACAAAAGAGCCGTACATAATGTTGTTCATGCTTCCGAAACCGCGGCCGAGGCCGAACATGAGATTTCTCATTGGTTTGCAGTTGACCAGATACATGATTATCATCGCGCTGAAGAAGATATGATGTTTTAGCCTGGTTTGATATTGAAGTTAGGGCTGTGGATAATTTATTTGACAACCCGCGGGCGTTTGCTATTATACATTTTAATATGAATACTTTTACTCTGCATCCGAATTTTAAGTGGGTCATTCGCTATGACTTTATTATTGATTTTGTTATTCGGAGAGCGGGGAGTGCAGATATTTAAATAAAACAACAGATATTACTCAACCGCCGCTCTCCGTTTCAGGAGAGTGGCGGTTTGGTTTAACAACGCCATTTAACAACCAAATAAATAAAATAAACAATAACTAACATCAAAAGTAGGAGAAAGCTATGAGATCAACTATGGAATTGGATCTATTAGATCCTGATTTAGTTCAACGTTTTGTTGAACAAAAAAATAAAATGCAGGAGCTGGCGCTTAAACTTGCTGAAATCAATTCTAAGTTTTTAGAGTTGAGTAAAACGGGAATGTTTGTGTCAGTGACTTTGGTCGCCGAACGAGAGCGGTTACGAGGTAGGTTTAATGAGGCCCAAGCCGTATATCTGGATATTATTAAAAATATCCGCAACCACAAAGAGATTTTTAAACAAGTGCGGCTTAGTAAAATAAAAAATTTATAATATAGAAAGCGAGAGTAAAAATGGAACTATTTAAAATAAACCCCAATCTTTCTGAAGAAGCAACTATAATGCTGCTATCTTTTCTTGATGAGATTAGTGTTGAGATGGCGGTATTTAAAGAAAATAAGGCCTTACCGCCCGCCAGCAAGAAAGCGGTTGATAATTGTTGGACAGCATTTAGGTATTTAGTGCTTCATACCTCTAAAAAAGACAGAGGGATAAGTCCGAATCATTATGACCAACAGAGAGATGGTCTGGATTCATTGGAAGAAGAAGAAAAGGCATTATTTTGGTCCTTTATGTTTAGAGGGACTGAATATATGCTGAAAAAAATAAAATTGCCTCAATATGTTTCAAACCACAGTTGTGTTGAGGTGAGAAATCAGTTGTTGGAATGGAATAAGTTTGCACAATTGCAATATCAACCATTCAGAGATATTTTTAAATCTTTGAAGAAGGCTGACAATCAGATTCGCTCCTATAACGAGCCAGCCGGTTATTTTGTGCCAAACTTGAGACAAAATTAATTACGATAGAGGCGTAAACCAACGCCTCTTTATTTTTTGCTTTAATTTAGCAATTGCGGTTATTTTTTGGCTAATATAAGGCAAAAAAGTAATTTATCCAATTGACCCAATGGTTATTGTATGCTATCATTATAAGTGCCCTATACCAGTTATTTGATAACCAATTGAGCTCTACAATCCTTGTGTCTCGGGAGTTTGGTGGGCAATGCCTGTGGGCAATGCCTTATAACACCCAGCGGCTAAAAGACATTGCGGAATAGCATTTTTGGTAGGAGCGCAAAATAGGTTCCCGCTACTTGCCATTTCTCAAGTTAAATTTTTGTCTAGCCTGTTTATATATACTAGGGACTCAATTAAGCATCAAATCTGGATAGGGTTTTAAAGTACCAAAATTAGGATTAAGCCCAGTATAACAACTTATGTTTCAGCTCGCCTCGGTACCAAAGCCCCGAAGGAGAACAAGTTCCCTACGGGGCAGGCATGTCGTAGCTACGCTAGATCCCGTCGTGGTTGCGCCAGATGTCGTCATGGCTACGCCAGATCTCGCGGAGCGACGACAAAGCGAGACGTAGCGGGACACCCGAGGGGCCAATCCGAGCAGGCGCAGGATTGGCGGGCGAACCTTAGAAATATTCAAAACATTGGCCGGGGTGTGGTGTACCCCGCACTATCCTGTTAAAGCAGGAAGTACGGGGCAAGCCGGTAACCCCGTACTAGAGCAGAGCTCAGTACGGGGCGCAGCATGCACTTTACCCCGCACCGTGGCAACTGGTAAGTTTAATATGGAATAAGCATTATGTTCATTTGTTTGGTCGGGGTGTGGTGTACCCCGCACTATCCTGTTAAAGCAGGAAGTACGGGGCAAGCCGGTAACCCCGTACTAGAGCAGAGCTCAGTACGGGGCGCAGCATGCACTTTACCCCGCACCGTGGCAACTGGTAAGTTTAATATGGAATAAGCATTATGTTCATTTGTTTGGTCGGGGTGTGGTGT
>JBAZQK010000019.1:0-9362 GCA_041645215.1 Patescibacteria group bacterium
GCGAGGAAGGCTTAAAAGCCGATGACAGTATATTGCGTCGTTATAGTTTTCCTATAGGTAAAATATATCATCGTGAAGCGGGTGAGACTTATAAAGATATTGTAGAGCGGGTAAGGCCGGATATTTTGATTGAAGATGATTGTGCCAGCATTGGCGGGGAAAAAGAAATGGCCTATCCATATATCTCAAAAGACATTCAAAAAAAAATTAAATTGATTAAGGTTAAAGAATTCGGCGGCATAGATTTTTTGCCAGATAGTTTGGAAGAACTAAATTTATGGACAGTGAGTCAATGGAATTAGCCAAAAAATATTTAGGCAAGGAGGTTGAGGTGATTATAGATAGACCACTTGGCAGTAGACATCCTGAGTATCCTGATTGTGTGTATCCAATTAACGCCGGCTATGTTCCCAATACTACGGCTCCGGACGGTGAAGAATTGGATGTGTATTATTTAGGTATAAATAAGCCAATTGATAAAGCTACCGGCGTTGCCGTTGCCGTTATTCACCGTTTGAATGACGATGATGATAAATTAGTAGTTGTGCCCGCAGAAGTGAGTTTTACTAATGAGGAAATTGAGAAATTGATTGAATTTCAGGAAAAGTATTTTAGATATGTTATTATAAGAGAGCAGATTGATTAATATTATTTATACCTTGGTCTAATTCGTACGAATGGTACCATAGGCAGCTTAGACTATTATGATGTTGGACGAACAAAAATTAATCAGTATTGCTAAGCCATATTTTGACAAATGCCGGGCCGGGGATTGGGAACACGCTTTAAGAGTGGCTGGGTGGGTAAAAGAACTAGGAAAGAACAGGGCTGATTTGTCACTGCTTGTTACGGCAGCTTATTTGCATGATATTGGCTGGTCTGGCGTGGCGCCGCAAGGTAATTTAGCTTTAGAAAAAATATTGAAATTAGAAGCTAAGGCCAATGCCAATTCTGTTAAGTTTGTAACTCAAGTAATGAAAGCTTATGGTTTTGGTGACGCGGATATTTTAACTGTTAGCAGGTTAATTAAGGCGGCTGATGCGCATAAATCAAAAGCGGCCGATGAAGAAATTTTGGTAGACGCTGATAGCTTAAGTCAGCTTTGTAAGGAACATGTGATAGAAAAATATAAACCGGAAAGTTACATCAAAATTGTTAATTTGTGGGAAAGTGAGTTTAAGACTAAAATTAAAACCAAACCGGCGCGGAAAATTTATCCGAATTTATTAATTAAACTAAAAAACGATTTAGGGCAGGAAATCAACTAATAATTTATTATTCTCTGTATTCCCCAAAGAAGTAAGAACTCTACGGGGCACAGCGTGCGAATTAGGCGAATGAAAAGTAGCCAGTTATGAATTATGAAAAAAGTTTCAGGTAAAAAATCAAGGGAAGAATTAACACATTTTAAATGCGGAGTTTGCAGTAAGTGGTGGACAATTGGCGATGCGCCGCGGCAGCCTACTTGGTTTTGTCCGTGGTGCGGGGTTAAGCAGCACTTTAAACCAGCTTTAGCTAAGCGCGGCCAATAGTTGCCAAATTTTGTCGGCAGTGTATTCTTTAAGTATAAATATATGACGCCACTACAACCAGTCAGCCAGTCCGGCGGGCATAGCGGCCCCAGTAAACCAGCCAAGTGTCAGATGTCGCCCGGCACGGTGTTTTTGTCAGCGGTTTTATTTTTGACCCTGATTGGTTTAGGTCAGCGCGGTTTGTACGATTTAAATCGGCTTTACAATCCACATTATCGGGTGTGCAACACCGCCAGCTATTTATGGTCGATGGGGGATAGTTGCCCCACAGAGCAGTATGCTTTTAGGACGGTTTTAATACACAGTTATCTAAGTTTGCCGTTGTTTGTGTTGTTTTTGGGTTTGTCGTTGGTTTTACGGCGGCGACGGCTTAACACTTGGCAAAGCGCTTTGTGGCGGGTTTCAATTTGGGTAGCGGTTTTTTTTGGCATTGAATTTTTACTGGAATTATTTATTTATTTATTTCAATTTCACCGCGTTTTAGGCTGGTACGCCAGTTTGGTAACCGCCTCCGTGTTTTTAGCCATTTTGGTGATTATCATTGAGCATAACCGAGCCAGAAAAAAGTCGGGCGGCGGGCAGGTCTAATGAATATCAAATGATTGGTTAAAATCCTAAATCCTAATTCCTGCCCGCCGCTAGCCTCACCCATTTAGCAAACCGTCGTTTAATTACAGTACTTATATTTATAACAAGATTATATTTAAAACATTAGCTTTGGCAGGCGGGTCTAATTACTAGTTGGGATTTGGGCATTGGGGGTTTATTTAGGAATTAGGATTTAGTGATTAGATATTTAAAGATTTTAATTTTAGGTAGTTAAGAAATTATTCATGAAGACAAGTAGAATAAAAAAAGTTAAAAAAAGTAAGTTGGCTATATTTGACATTGACGGCACGATTTTTCGGTCCTCGTTGCAGCGCGAGTTGATCATGGCGTTGGTGAGGTACGGCGTATTTCCAGCGATTGTATTAAAGGAACTGGAAAAAGATTATTTTTCCTGGGTTGATCGGCGGGGGAGCTATGATGATTATATACTTAAGGTAGTAAGGGTTTATGAGAATCGGATAAAAGGAGTGGCAGTGGAAGATGTTAAACGGGTGGCCAAGCTGGTTATTAAATCGCAAAAAAATCGCGTTTATACTTACACGCGCGATTTGATAAGAAAAATTAGACCAACTCATTTTTTGTTGGCTATTTCCGGGTCACCCATAGAAATAGTTAAGGAATTCAACCGGCACTGGCGGTTTAACGCCGTGGAGGCTATGCAGTTTGAAATCATTCGGGGTTATTATACCGGTCGGGTAAAATATCTGCCGATCTTTAATAAACGGGCGGTGGTAGAAAGGTATTTAGCCAGTTTAAAAATTAGTCCGCGCGGTTCGGTTGGGGTAGGCGATAGCGAGAATGACGCCAGTTTTTTGTCGCTGGTTGATAAGCCAATTTGCTTTAATCCGAATAATAATTTATACCAAGTGGCCAATAAGAATAAATGGCCGGTGGTGGTGGAACGGAAGGATGTTATTTATGATATGTAACCGGGCGCTGGTAATTATAAAAATTAACTTGCGTTTTCTTACAAACTTGCTATAGTTTATAAGCTCCCTGTTTAGCAGGGTTTTTTATTCTCCTTCGCCCCGTTTAGCTTGGCAGGCCGTGGAGCTTCATTGATTAATTAAAATTGAATGACAAATAATTTTTGGCGAAAACTTGGCCAAGGATTGCAATCAACCTTTGGTTTTATCTGGTGGCCGTTTGTCGGCTTGGGGCGCTGGTTGTTTCGTGATTCCTCGCCACGCAAGAAAATTTGGCTTACTTTTGCCGGCGTCATAATAATCGCGGTTTTTACCGGGTTAATCAGCTATCCGCGGGCGCCGTCTTGGGTGCCGGGGTCGGGCTGGTTTAATAAGTTCAACATTCAGCTGGGTTTGGATTTAAAAGGCGGTAGTCACTTGGTTTATCAGGCCGATGTCAGTCAGGTCCCGCCCGCCGAGCGAGCTGACTCTTTGAACGGCGTGCGCGATGTTATTGAGCGCCGTATCAACTTTTTTGGCGTGGCGGAACCGGTTATTCAAACCAATAAAGTCGGTGATAATTGGCGCGTGATAGTAGAGTTGCCGGGCGTGAAAGATGTAAATCAGGCGATTAAATTAATCGGCGAAACGCCAATTTTGGAGTTTAAGGAACAGAGCGCCGCGCCGCCTGACAATACGGATATTATTAAATTTAACAATGACGCCAAAAAGACGGCCGACGACATATTAGCCCAGGCCAAGTCAGGCCAGGATTTTACCCAACTCGCCCGGCAATTTTCCGAGGACGAGGGCTCTAAGGTTCAGGGCGGCGATTTAAATTGGTTTGCTAAAGGAGTGATGGTTCAGCCGTTTGAGGATGCGGTTTTTGGCATAAAAGTAGGAGATATTTACCCGACAGTTGTTGAGAGTCAGTTTGGCTATCATATTATTAAAAAAACCGGTGAGCGCCAGAACCAAGACAGTCCGGAAGCGCGCGCCAGTCATATTTTAATCAAAACTAAAGCTGTTACCGCGGGCGAAACCCAGTGGGTGGCGACTAATTTGTCGGGTAAGGATTTAAAAAAGGCCCAGGTTCAATTTGACCAGCAAACTGGTTTACCAGAAGTGAACTTAACTTTTAACGATGCGGGTAAAAAATTATTTGGTGAAATTACGGCCCGCAATGTCGGTAAGCCAGTGGCAATTTTCCTGGATGGCGCTCCCATTAGTACGCCGACGGTGCAACAGGCGATTACCGGCGGCGAGGCGGTTATTACCGGTAATTTTAATTTGACCGAGGCTAAACAATTGGCGCAGCGCCTTAACTCCGGCGCCTTGCCCGTGCCCATCAGCCTGTTGAGTCAGCAAACTATTGCGCCCAGCTTAGGCCAAGCTTCGGTTGATAAAAGTTTACTGGCCGGCCTGTTTGGTTTAGTTTTGGTGGCGGTTTTTATGGTGGTGTATTATCGTTTGCCCGGAGTGCTGGCGGTGGTGGCCTTGGGAATTTATTTGTTGATTACTTTGGCTATTTTTAAACTGTGGCCGATTACTCTGACCTTAGCTGGTATAGCCGGTTATATACTGTCAGTTGGTATGGCAGTGGACGCGAACGTGCTGATTTTTGAAAGAATGAAAGAAGAATTAAAGCTGGGTAAATCATTGCATCAGGCGATAGAAGAAGGCTTTAAGCGGGCTTGGACCTCAATTCGCGATTCCAACGTGTCAAGTTTGATTACCGCTGTTATTCTAATGTGGTTAGGTTCAAGTTTGGTAAAAGGTTTTGCGGTAACGTTGGGACTTGGTATTTTAGTAAGTATGTTTTCCGCCATTATAATTACTCGAACTTTGTTGCGTTTGGTGGCAACCGGACGAATGGCCAATTGGCGCTGGCCGTTTGGTGTGAGTAAGAAGAAGATTATTTCGGTTTAATTGCTTGTTTATGATACAAATTATTAAATATCGCGGTATGGCTTACGTCCTCTCGTCAGTCTTGGCGTTGGCGGCCATAGTATCGTTGGTCATGTGGGGAGTACAGTACGGCATTGATTTTACCGGCGGGTCGTTATTGGAGGCGCAGTTTGTTAAAAATCGGCCCAGCGTGGAGCAAGTGGAAAAGTCATTGGCGCCGCTTAATTTGGGTAATATGATTATTCAGCCGGCCGGGAGCGACGGCCTATTATTGCGTTTTAAAGATGTGAACGAGGATACGCATCAAGCAATATTAAAAAGTTTGTCAGACGCCAGTGGCAGTGAGTTAACCGAAAAGCGGTTTGAGTCCGTGGGACCAGTAATTGGCGCGGAGTTAAAGAGTCGTGCCATTTGGGTTATAATAATAGCTTTGTTTTTTATAATGTCGTACATTGCGTGGGCCTTTCGCAAGATTTCGCAGCCGGTGGCGTCGTGGAAATATGCCACCACCGCGATTTTGGCTCTCGGCCATGATGTTTTGTTGACGATTGGAGTTTTTAGTTTACTTGGTCAGTGGCAGGGAGTTGAGGTAGATATACTATTTGTAACCGCTTTGTTAACAGTAATCGGTTTTTCGGTTCATGATACTATTGTGGTGTTTGACCGCATTCGGGAAAATTTGTTTCGTCATGTTTCAGCCGACTTCCCCACCGCAGTTAATAAAAGCGTGAATGACACAATGACGCGCTCGATTAACACCGGATTAACGACTTTGTTGGTTTTAGGCGCGTTGTTTTTTTTAGGCGGGGAGTCAATCCGTTATTTTTCGTTAACTTTGATAATCGGTATAACTCTAGGCACTTACTCTTCTATTTTTGTGGCGGCGCCGATATTAGTTGATTGGAATCAATTGCGCCGCAATCCGGCTAAGTCTAAGCGCTAACCAAGCCACTAGAACAATAGAATACTTAGAGATGGTTGCAAAACTCATTTCTGCTGTAATTTCATCTTTTCGGCTGCGACTTCGTCAGGCTTCGCAAAAAGGATTTCACCGTAGTTCTACTGCGTTTCAATTCTTTTTGCTCGCCTTCCTCGTCTCGCAAGAAAAACTGAAATTTCGCCACTAAAGATTTTTGCAACCATCTCTTAATCACTAGAACATTAGTTCAGCTGATTTAGGCTATGAATTGTTGGGGGGTGTTTTAGTGATTTTTTGCTCTTGTACTGTATTTGTCGCGGCCGCTACAACTACTGTACAGCGAGAAGGTTTTTTATCCGCCTCCGCCCCGCTTAGCTCAGGCTCCGCTGTCAATACCCCCCCTTTTGTACAACGGGAGGAATAAAAATATGGAGAATCCTGAAGAATTTTTTCCGCCCGCGGCGCCTGCCCGCCATCGGCCTCTTGCAATCGATAATTATTATTTAGTGCTGTAGCTTTCTATTTAATAGCATCGTTTACTTTGTACAGGCTTAGGCAGGCCCCGCTCAGCGGGGCAGGCGGGCAAGCCGACGAGGTAGTTCATTTAACCCTAAATACGGGGTTTTTTTATTTGCCTAGCCGGCGGTTGCGCTTCAGATTAGAATTCTTGGGCTAGTAATTGACATATTGGTGGAATTATGATATACTATTATTATATTAAACAGTTAACTACGACCATATGTTGCAAAGTATGGGCAGTGAAAATAGCGGCCGTTCCTCCATTTTAGACAAAATTATGTCGGAGCAGCAAGTTTCGCATCTTCAGGATTTTAAACCTGATGAAGTGCTGAATAAGTTAATGCAATCCTTAAATGAGCGTGAGCGCGAGGTGTTACGCCGCCGTTTCGCGCTGAATGGTGGTAAACCGGAAACGTTGGAGGTTATTGGTCGATATTTTAGAGTTACGCGGGAGCGCATCAGGCAAATTCAGCGTCTGGCTACCCAAAGATTGCGCGTTCTTGGCCGCAGTGCGGATATAGTCCGCCCCGTGCGGCAGGTAGTGGTAGAAGTTTTAGAGGCGGCGGGCGGAATTGCCCCCTTAACAAGATTGCAGCGTCAGTTGGTTGACATGGCCGGCGGCGTAAAAGCCGAAGTCGTTAATTTTTTACTTGATGAATTATTAAGCGACATTATTGAGCGCATTGGCGGCGAGGGAACTCAATTGGTGGCGGGCTGGCGTTTGCGCAACGCATCATTGGAGTCGTTGCAAGGCCTGATTGATCAAGCTCAGGAAATAATAAGTGTCAATGGCGAAGTTATGGCGGGCGAGGAACTGGCCGGCGCGCTGGCTCAAGCCAGTTTGACCGCTCCCTTAGGCGGCCCGCTGCCGGATAATGAACAAATTTTAAATTTGCTGGAGCTAAGCCAGCAGGTGCGCCGCAACTCGTTTAAGGAGTGGGGATTAGCTCATTGGGAAACTGTTTCGCCCCGACGCATGAATGACAAAATTTATTTGGTTTTAAAGAAAGCCGGTCAGCCGCTGCACTTTCGGGAGATTGTGCGTCTTATCAATGAACAGCAGTTTGACCGCAAGACGGCTTATCCGCCAACCATTCATAATGAATTAATACTGGATGAGAAATATGTTTTAGTGGGCCGAGGCATTTACGCCTTACGCGAGTGGGGTTACAAACCGGGGGTGGTGGCTGATGTTATAATTGACAACATTCGCCAAGCCGAACACCCCTTAACCGTGGCCGAGATAGTTGCCAAAGTGTTAAAACAGCGGGTGGTCAAGCGTGGCACGATTCAATTGGCTTTGACTAATCGCCAACGTTTTCAAAAATTAGCCGACGGCCGATACGCATTGGCGGACGACAGCGCCTCGCCCAATAATCAAGCCATCTAAAGTTAGTCATAAAATATGATTTTTGAGCTCGACATATTCGCTATACCGGCTGCTAATCCGATTTTAGCCGCGTGGTGGTTTTTTACCAACGGCGGCTGGATGGCTGTGCTAGTGGCGGCGCTTTATGCCGGTTGGCGATGGTGGTTAACCGATCGTCAGCATAAATATACTCATGAGGTTAGATATATTTTATTGGCGATTGACGTGCCGAAAACAACCGACCAGGGCCCGGTGGCGGTGGAACAAATTTTTGCAACTTTGGCCGGCACTTACAAATTAGGCACGCTCTATCATCGTTATTGGCAGGGCCGCACGCAAGAAACCTTTAGTTTTGAAATTGTCAGTTTGGGCGGTTATATTCAATTTTTAATCCGCACCCCGGCTGATTTTAGGGATTTGGTGGAGGCTTCGGTTTACGCGCAGTACCCCGACGCCGAGATAACCGAAGTTGAGGATTATGTTCATCGTATTGCGGTGAATTTTGATACGGCTGATTATGATTTGTGGGGAACGGAGTTTCAACTAAAAAACAAAGACTGTTACCCGATTAGGATGTATAACGATTTCAAGAATGAATTAAATATTGAGGATCAATTTAAAGACCCGATGGCGTCGCTCTTGGAAATTATGGGTAGAATAAATAACGATGAGGATATTTGGTTGCAGATTTTAGTTACGTCCAGTGATGACCATTGGCAACATCAAGGTCAGCGTGAGGTTAAGAGGATTATTGAGAATAGAAATCATAGCCGTGATAGTTGGTGGGAAAAGATACTTTTCAAATTCCCGCTTAAATTTATGGATTGGGCGAGTGAGGCTATCATTCCGTTATGGGGGGATGTTAAGGGCCACGAAGCAGTGATTGAGCCGGGGACCGTGCAAAAATTGTCGCCCGGGCAGAAAAAAGTTGTGGAGGCGATTGAGCATAAAATGTCTAAAATCGGCTTTCATGTTAAAATGAGGATGATTTATTGGGGGCGGCGCGAGGCATTTTTGAAAGGACGGGGTGTAATGGCGGTGGTGGGCGCGATTCAGCAATTTACCGCCCTTAATTTGAACGGCTTGGTGCCGGCTGATAGAATGACCACCAAGGCTGAATATTTTTTAAAGCAGTGGCGTATCAACAGAAGAAAACGCCGCATATTGCGGCATTATCAGAGTCGCACTACCCATCGTGGAATGGGTCATGGATTTATTTTAAATATTGAGGAGTTGGCTACGCTTTATCACTTCCCGGTTACCGCGGTCAAGGCGCCGCTGGTCAAGAAGGCGGCTGTTAAAAAGGCGGAACCGCCGTTCGCATTGCCAATTTATCAGCCGGGGATGGTTAAAGCAACAGTTGACACCGCCGCGGGCGCGCGCGCTGGCGTCAAAGGGGCGCCGCCGGTTAATTTGCCGTTTGTTGATTAATATGCCCGGTAATACAACTTTGCTAGCGCTCGCCCTAACCACCGTATCTTCTAATTTTATGTCTTATTTAAAATCATTTAATCAATTACCTTTGCTCAACCAGGCTCGCGCTAAGGTGGTTTAGCAAAGTTGATATACTGGGTATGCCCGGTAATACAACTTTGCTAGCG
>JBAZQK010000006.1:0-87929 GCA_041645215.1 Patescibacteria group bacterium
GTATCTTCTAATTTTATGTCTTATTTAAAATCATTTAATCAATTACCTTTGCTCAACCAGGCTCGCGCTAAGGTGGTTTAGCAAAGTTGATATACTGGGTATGCCCGGTAATACAACTTTGCTAGCGTTCGCCCTAACCACCGTATCTTCTAATTTTATGTCTTATTTAAAATCATTTAATCAATTACCTTTGCTCAACCAGGCTCGCGCTAAGGTGGTTTAGCAAAGTTGATATACTGGGTATGCCCGGTAATACAACTTTGCTAGCGCTCGCCTCAAACATCTTAGATTATAAAATTATGTTTTATTTAAAATCATTTAATCAATTACCTTTGCTCAACCAGGCTCGCGCTGAGGTGGTTTAGCAAAGTTGATATACCGGGTATGCCCGGTAATACAACTTTGCTAGCGCTCGCCCTAACCACCATCTATTATAACTTTATGTTTTATCTAAAATTATTTAATTATTTATTCTTGTCTAACCACGCTCGCGCTGAGGTGGTTTAGCAAAGTTGATATACCGGGTATGGAACTTGATTCACGTTTTGAAATAAATACCTTTGCCGAGACGAATTTCCGCAATCAGTCGCGCCGTTTTGGCATAAAATTAGACGACCGGCGCCGTCATGTTTATATTGTCGGTAAAACTGGAATGGGCAAATCGGTTATGGAGGAGAATATGGTTTACAACGATATTAGAGCCGGCCAAGGCGTGGCGGTGGTGGATCCGCACGGTGATTTGGTGGAGAATTTACTGGAATTAATACCGGCCAAGCGGATAAATGACGTGGTGTATTTTAATCCGTCCGATGTTGATTATCCAGTGGCTTTTAATCCGTTAGAAACAGTTGATCCTAAGTATCGCCACTTGGTGTCATCGGGCTTGATTGGCGTGTTTAAGAAAATTTGGGCTGATTCCTGGGGGCCGCGTTTGGAATATATTTTACGCAATGCGATTTTGTCGTTGTTGGAATATCCCGGTTCCACGCTTTTGGGCATTACCCGCATTTTAGTTGACAAATATTATCGCCGAAAAGTGTTGGAAAAAGTCAGTGATCCGGTGGTAAGATCTTTTTGGATTGATGAGTATGATAATTACAATGAAAAATTCCGCACCGAGGCGATTTCGCCGATTCAAAACAAAATTGGTCAGTTTTTGTCGTCATCGGTGATTCGTAATATTGTCGGTCAGCCAAAGTCGTCCATTGATTTGCGGGAAATTATGGATCAAGGAAAAATTTTGTTGATGAATTTATCCAAAGGCCGGGTGGGCGAGGATAACAGCGCCCTACTGGGGGCGATGATGATTACTAAAATACAGTTGGCGGCGATGAGCCGGATTGATACGCCGGAGCGCGAGCGGCGCGATTTCTTTTTATATGTTGATGAATTCCAAAATTTCGCTACCGAAAGTTTTGCTAATATTTTGTCGGAGGCGCGCAAATATCGTCTTAACTTAACTATTGCTCATCAATATATTGAACAGTTGGGCGAGGTGGTAAGGCCGGCAGTATTTGGCAACGTCGGTACAATGGTTTTGTTCCGGGTGGGAGCGGAAGACGCGGAATTTTTGGAAAAAGAATTTGAGCCGGTTTTTACGCGGGAGGATTTGGTGGCCCTGCCCAAATACCATATTTATCTTAAGTTAATGATTGATGGCGTAACCAGTGATCCGTTTAGCGCCATAACTTTGCCGCCGGCCGCGGTCAAAACTAATAATCGCGACAAGGTAATACGGGTGTCGCGCGAGCGTTATGCCACTAATCGTTCCGAGGTGGAAGAGAGAATTTTCCGCTGGGCGGGAGTAGAAGATTTATTTAAAAAAACCGCCGCCCAAGAATCAACCAGTTTGGATCCGGAAAATGACCGCTACCGCGGCGTTTATTCCTCGGTTAACCCTAAACGAGGCGACGATGATGAGAGGCCGCGTCTGAATTTAACCCAACCGCGTACTGATTTATTTGAGGCGGGCTGTTGGGTGTGCGGCCGAAAGGTTCAGTTGCCGTTTAAGCCCGATGGGATTAGGCCAGTTTATTGCAAAGACGATATGAAAAAGGTTCGTCAGGGATTAATTGCCAAGCCTAAACCGCCGCTAATGGTTATGGAGGCGCCTAAAGATGAGGCGTCTAAAGATGAGGCACCCGATTCTTTACCAGTCAGCGCGCCCGAATCGTCGTTGGCGGCCGAGCCGCTCCTTGAATCAGTTTATGTTGCTACCACAGCCGACCGGGCCGTGGTTGATTCAGTTGCCGCCGCGATTGGGGTTGCTAAAGTTCAGCCTGTTACAATTACAGCTGACGCGTTTAGACAGTCTGACCAGCCAGCCAAGTTGGCCAAACCGTTTGATCCGTTGGCTGTTAGCGGGTTGAAGTCAAGTAACCCGCTAGCCGATAAAACTGAACCGCACCAAGTTAAGCCCGGACAGGTTATTCATTTTGATTAATATTATGGTATGACTTGGTTAACCGCGGCCTTACTATCGGCTGGCTTTGCCGGCCTAACGGCAATTTTAGCTAAAATTGGAATTCAGGGGGTTAATTCCAATTTAGCCACCGCGATTCGGACAGTTTTTATATTATTGTTTGCCTGGGCGGTAGTTTTAGCGCAAGGTAAGTTGAGTGAGCTTAGTGGTTTATCCGGCAAGACCTGGTGGTTTTTATTTTTTTCTGCCGTGGCAACTGCTTTATCTTGGTTGTTTTATTTTTATGCTCTTAAAATCGGTGCCGCCTCTAAGGTTGGGCCGATTGATAAACTGTCGCTGGTATTTACGGTGGTGTTGGCGGCGGTTATTTTGGGTGAGAGTTTGACTTTTAAAGTAATTGCTGGCACTATTTTAATGGCCGCCGGCGCCATATTAATTGCCCTCTAATTATACTTATTATGCCACAAACTAATGAACGGTTGCAGGATTTTATAGCCAAAGCGCGGGCCGCGGGTAAATCAACTGAGTTAATTCGCGAGCTGTTGCTAAAGTCAGGTTGGACCACTGAACAGGTAGCGCCTTATTTAGATAGCGGTGACGAATTGGTACCGCCACCACCACCTGCGCCCAAATCTTCGGGTCGCGATATATTTTTTTACTTACTCGCTTTTTTAACGCTTGGAATTAGCGCAGTAGCCTTGGGGAATATTTTATTCTCTGTGATTAATCGCTATTTTTCAGATGTTGTTGCTAACGCAGGGTATTATTATGGCTCCGCGACCTTAACACAGGCATTAGCTTCGTTAATTGTAGCGGCGCCGGTTTATTATCTCGTTACTTGGAAGATAAATCATGACCTTGCGCGTGGTATCATCCAAGGGCGATCGAATGTACGCAAGATTTTAACTTTCTTAGTTCTTTTTTTCGCGAGCGCTACAGTAATAGGCGATATCATAACCCTTGTTTATCGGTTTGTT
Source organism: Patescibacteria group bacterium (assembly GCA_041645215.1). Classification (GTDB taxonomy): domain Bacteria; phylum Patescibacteriota; class Patescibacteriia; order Veblenbacterales; family UBA10138; genus JACRFM01. The sequence continues at coordinate 3,400 of JBAZQK010000006.1, forward strand.
AGTGGAGAGGTAAACACGCGTTTTATACTTAAAGTAGTGGTTGTCCTTCTTATAGGTGGATGGATCTCGTGGTATTACTGGATTACTCTTAGGCAAGACGAGCGGGCCGAGCACGAGCCTGGTTATCAAGTGCCTCTTATTTGGCGTCGCGGCCACAGTTTGGCATTGGCTATAGTGGTGTTGTCAGCGATAGTTTCTGGTTTTATTATTGTTGGTTCTCCAGCAAACCGGCAGGCATTTGTTCGAGATCAGGCGCGTGTAGGTGATTTGCAGCAAATATCATTTGGTATTCAGAATTATTACAACGTGAATAATACCTTACCTAAGGTGTTGGTCGATATCAATAATGTTCCAAATATGACAATACCTATTGACCCAAGGACTAAGAGTTTTTATGAGTACAAGCCAGGTGGGCAATTGATTTATCAGCTTTGCACGACTTTTGAGCTACCCAGTGTGGATGAAAATGATATTTATGGCACAAAGCCATATTATAGCGTTTCTGGAGTGGTTAATTGGTCGCATCCCGAAGGCTATTATTGTTTTAATTTATCAGCTCAAAGTCAACCTAAACTTTAATTATTATTATTTTTTTTATATTCTCTATGCGTGTACGCGTTGACCGTGATTTGTGCATTGGCGCCGCTTCCTGTATTGCTTTGTTACCGGAAGTATTTGAGCTGGACGAAGCCGGTAAGGCGGTTATTAAAAAAGCTTTAGGCGAACCTACCAGCGACTGGACAGATTACAAGGATTTACCAGCAGAGGCGCAAATGATATTGGCCGCGGCGAAATCCTGCCCCACTAATGCTATCATCATTGAAGATGATGAAGGCAATCAAATATATCCCTAAATTTAGACTTAACAAAAGGCTCGCCGAGCCGTTGGTTTATTCTCCTCCGTTCGCCGCGGCGAACTCCGCCGAATACCCTCCCTTTTGTACAAAAGGGAGGGATAAAAATAGTGGGGAGAACCCTTCGTAGCCCCGCCGAATCGGCGGGGCCTGCCCCAAACCACATAGGGTTTGGGGTTGTTTTTTGGCCAAGATGAAGGCATAATTGACAAATTTCTACCCTTTTCTACCTAGTCTAATTCGTACGAATGGTACCATAGTCTTAACCACCCACTTGGCTCCAATTCGCGCGAATGGTGGAATAGTTTAAGATAGTTCCCTTAAAAAACCAGGCTCATTAGAGCCTGGTTTTGTTGACTTTTTACTGGTCTTGATGTAAGGTGGGGTCAATAAAAATCGCAGGAAACAAGCTCAAACCAACAATTGCAACTCACCAAAAAGGAGGAGTAAAAAATGAAGATCATTAACATTCTGTTTATTGCCTTAATGGCATTTACCACCATCAACTGCAAAGACGGTTGCAATGGCAACAAGGATGAAGCCCAGGCCCCAAGCTCAAAACAGTCAAGCATTACTGACAAGTACGGGAAGCCGGGAGAATATTTCCCTATGGATGTCGGCCGAAAGTGGACATACAACATCAAATTAACAGACGATTCCAAAAACCCTCCACTGGCCTATGGAATAGAAATCTGGCCGATGGGGGAGAATAAAAATATTTCCTATGAAACGCGGGGCTTATTATATGGCCGTGATAAGAAGGAGCGTAACCCGCAGCTAATCATACAGGTTGACAGTCTGGCAGCCAAGCAAGGGCCGTTGCACTACCCGATGGGTGTGCGCTTGAAAATAATACGCGATGATTTGGGAATCTACGGCTGGCCGGAATATAATGAAGGCGTCTATTGGGCGGTAACGACCTCGGGCCGGTGGCAAGTTACCGAAGTGGTTTTACGCGACCCCATGAGCCCGGGTGCGCCTCGGATAGGCAGTTGGGGTGGCTGGGGTGGAGAGTCGGGCTTTTCGCTGGCTATGAAATTCTTTGGCGCTCGTCCCGGCCTTAGTATTGGTATAGGTAGTGATAGCCATGACGCTCTGGAATTTTTAGGGCCGGAGGATTTTGGTGGGTCAATGGCGCTGCATTTCAAACGCGTGGTGGATGTTAGAAAAGATAGTGAGGGGAAAACAAGGGAAGAAGGCTATCTGGGTAAGTCTTTTACTGAAGATATGTGGTACCTCCGCCATGTCGGGCTGGTGCGTTTGGTGCAGACAGTTGATAAGGTAGAAACAATGGTCTGGACCCTGGAAGGGTATTGAAACCATTCAAAAGAAAGCATGACGATTGCTGTTGACTATGTTGACAGCAATCTTTTTTTAAAATAGTGGTACTATGATTAACATGTTATGTATCATCTCTACATCCTCAAATGCGTAGACGGGACGCTCTATGCTGGTATCACCGTTGATCTGGCGCGGAGGGTGAAGGAACATAATTTGTCTAAGCGTGGCGCGAAATATACACGTGGCCGACGGCCGGTCAAACTTGTCTATGCCAAAAAGTTTTGCCATCGTTCCACTGCTTCAGTAGCAGAATCCCGCATCAAAAAATTATCTCGGATGGAAAAAGTGAAAATGATAAAATAGTTGGAGTTTGGTTGAGCTGAACCCGTCTTACCCAAATCATCATTTTCTCATTTGCCTAAATGACGAAATGACAAATTTCTACCTTTTTCTACCTAGGTAGACAGTGTACGCCTAAATTTCAAACTACGGCGTTCAAAGCGCCTTGCCCTTAAGACCTTTGTTTCAACTTTCCGTCGCGCGCCAGCGACGGCTCAAGATTGGAATACCCTTCGGGCGGCGGCTTATGAGAGGGTAAAATGAAGCCTTCACGGGTTTATGGTTCGACTATGCTCACCATCCTGAGATTGTGGTTCGACTATGCTCACCACCATGAGCTTGTCGAATGGTCGAAGGACGCCTGTGGCATCCTTCATTTCTTCGGCGGAATCCCTGCCCGCCATAGGCCTCTTATAATCAACGTACTTTAGCTAAAGCATTAAAGCGTTGATTTATAAAGTGAGTGTGTTTGGTACAGGCTTAGGCAGGCGTGGCGCCGAAGTCCCGCCACGGCGAACGAAGGCGGATAATCAGCCGTTAAGTCTTAGCCCAGAAGCCTGAATTATCAGGCTTCTGGGCTTTGGTGCTATAATTATCATCAGTTGTATTGGCTGATAGTTAACAGTGGGGTTGACAAAATTACCATAATTTGCTACGCTCAAATGTTTTCTAATGTTTAATTAACCAATCTAATGGGTAAATTTGTTAAGCGCTTGGCAGTACGGATTCAAGAGTTAATCCCTAGATTAAAAATGAGAAGGGAGTATTTTGGTATTTGGCAGCGACCTGGTTTTAAGAAGTCAGGGCAGAAGCTGTATCGTAGTCTGGTAGATAATTTTATACCTAATTCGGGTAATAACCATCATCCGCGTATTTTAAAGCATCGCACTTTGTTTGGGTACAGCGTTCTTTTAATTTTGCTAAAAGTTGCCGCCATCGTGCTGCCGGTGGCCTTGCCGTCGTCAAGTTTATTCTCTAGCGCCATTACCCCGATTAATATTGTTGAATTAACCAATCAAACCCGCGGCAACTTGGGCTTGGGTGAATTAAAAGTCAATAGTTTATTGGCGGCGGCCGCGACTGCCAAAGCCAACGATATAATAAATAATCAGTATTTTGCTCACACCAGTCCTGCGGGTTTAAACCCCTGGTATTGGATTGACAAGGCTGGTTATAATTATTTGTATGCCGGTGAAAATTTAGCCATTCATTATGAGTCAGCCGAAGATGTAGCTGAAGGATGGTTGGCTAGTCCAACTCACCGGGCTAACATAGTGCAGCCAAAATATAATGATATTGGCGTTGGTGTTGCCTATGGCATATTTGATGGTGTTGAATCCACGGTGGTTGTGCAAATGTTCGGCGTGCCCGAGGTTACTCCAGTGCCAGTGGCAAAAAGTACCAGCCCCGCCGCCACTAATTTAGCCAAGGCGCCGGTTAAGCCGGCGGCTGATAAAATTAGTAATGAGGGCAAGGTGGCGGCCGCTGAAACAAAATCAGCTCCTCAACCAAAACCAGTGGCTGTTAACACGAATCCAGCGCCGTTGGCAGTTGTGCCGCCGCCTGTTAGTTCGGTGGAGCAAGCGGTGGCGTTTACACCCGAAGAAGCCCGTCAGTCGGTATTAGAACCAGCGACCGCTGAATCAGCGCGACAGCCGCTGATATATGATTCATCAGTTAAGATTACTCTTCAACCGGGCGCTTATTTGGTGCGATTAGCCGTCAGCGGCGCGACCGCTGTAATTGTTCAGTTGGCCAATCAGTGGGTACCTCTGCAGCCAGTTAGCGCCGGCTCGCTGTGGGAAGGTGTGGTGCCATTTAATTCAGCTACTTTTAATAAAGCCGGTGAGCCGTTGTCAGCGGTGGCGTGGAGCAGTACCGGAAGTATAGTCAGTAAATCATTGGCTTTGGTAGCGCCTTTGGTGCAAACCCAGCAGCTTTATAATTTTAATGACGGCACGGATAAGTATACCAAATTTCTGGGTGTAATAACCGTACACAACCTGCAGGACAAAGTACGGCAGTTTTACTTTTTCTTTATCGTGTTTTTAGTGGCCGCCTTGTTGCTAAACGTGTTAATAAAAATTCATATTCAGCATTTTTCCGTTATTAGTCACACTATGTTGGTTATTGGCTTGGCCTTGGTTTTGTTCGTGGTTTGAATTTAGATTGTAAAGTTCCATTCATCATATCTGTAAATAGATATGAGCTAGATAAAATAAACCAGTGTTATGAAGCTCCGCGGGCTTATTCAGCCTTCGTACGTCGCGGCGAACTACGGCGGAGTGGTCGCTCACAGTATCTAAAAATAAAAGATACCGCGGAGCGAAATCCTTCCGAAGCCCTCCCAAGGAGGACGGAGGAGGATAAATACAAAGACGAACTCTAAAGTTTGCTAAATACAAACAGTTCATCTAACATAGTCTTGGCAATAAATTTGTTTCAAAAAACCTTGACATTTTTTGTTATTTATATTAAAGTATTATGTTAACTATTTAAGTTGGCATTTATATCTAATCTTGGCTATTTTATGGTTTATCTTAAACGAAATTATATGAATAAAGCCAAACCTGCCGTTAGTCTGGCGGCTGTATTTATAGTTGGCTTATTTTGGTTTTTGGCAGCCTTAACTGCGAGAGCGCAAGTGAATCAGCCGCCCACTTGGTCCAATTTAACCGGTCCCTTGACTTTAACCTGCAATCAAACCGGTACTTACAATGTCAGCGCGTCTGATCCCGACGGTACCAGTCTTACCTTCACAGTTAACTGGGGCGATGGCAGTGCTAATTCAACTGCCACGGCGACTGGCGCAGTTGGCGCAGTTTTGTCCAAGAGTTTTACCCATGCTTATTCGGGCAACGCAACTAACACCTTAACTTTTACCGTGACTGATTCCGCCAGCGCGTCAGTTAATCAAACTTTTACCACCACAGTATCCGGTTGCGGTGTTCCTAATCAACCACCAACCTTTTCCAACCTTACCGGTCCCTTGACCTTAACCTGCAACCAGACTGGTACTTACAACGTAGCTGCTTCTGACCCGGATGGCACTAGTTTAACTTACATAGTGGCTTGGGGCGACGGTACTCCTGATACTACTGACACTGCCACCGGAGCAATTGGACAAATATTAAACAAGAGTTTTGTCCATAGTTACAATTCTAACGGCGCCAAGTCTTTAACTTTTACTATTAAAGATTCGGCCAACGCCACGGCTACGCAAACCTTTGCGACTACAGTATCTGGTTGCAGCAGTGGCGGTGGTGGCGGTGGTGGAAGTGGAGGTAATCAACCACCAACCTTTTCTAACCTTACCGGTCCTTTAACTTTAACCTGTAGTCAAACCGGTACTTATAACGTGTCTGCCTCTGACCCGGATGGCACTAGTTTAACTTACATAGTGGCTTGGGGCGACGGTACTCCTGATACTACTGACACTGCCACCGGAGCAATTGGACAAATATTAAACAAGAGTTTTGTCCATAGTTACAATTCTAACGGCGCCAAGTCTTTAACTTTTACTATTAAAGATTCGGCCAACGCCACGGCTACGCAAACCTTTGCGACTACAGTATCTGGTTGCAGCAGTGGCGGTGGTGGCGGTGGTGGAAGTGGAGGTAATCAACCACCAACCTTTTCTAACCTTACCGGTCCCTTGACCTTAACCTGCAATCAAACCGGTACTTACAATGTCAGCGCGTCTGATCCGGATGGCACTAGTTTAACTTTTGGCGTTAACTGGGGCGATGGCAGTGCTAATTCAACTGCCACGGCGACTGGCGCAGTTGGCGCAGTTTTGTCCAAGAGTTTTACCCATGCTTATTCGGGCAACGCAACTAACACCTTAACTTTTACCGTGACTGATTCGGCCAGCGCCAGCGTTAATCAAACTTTCACCACTACTGTATCCGGTTGTGGTGGTGGCGGTGGTGGAGGTGGCGGCGGAGGTGGCAATTTGACGCCATCAATTGACAGTTTTACCGGTCCTTTGGCGCTTTCTTGCAATCAAACCGGTACTTGGACTGTTGCTGGTTATGACCCTAATGGCAATAGTTTGACTTACACCGTTGACTGGGGCGATGGTTCGGCCAAATCAACCGCCACGGCGAGCGGAGGAATCAGTCAGCTCTTACCTAAAGATTTTACCCATGTTTATACTTCAGGCGGGACCAGGACTATTAGCGTAGTGGCGGTTGATTCATCCAATTCCAGCGTCGGCAAAACTTTTACTACTGTTGTAAATTGCAACGGCGGCAGCAGCGCCTGCTCGGCCGCAACCACCCCTGACCCCAGCCAGGTTGGCATTAGCATATTCCCCGGCGGCGCTACAACCAGTCCGAACGTTAATTTGCGTCTGCGCTACGGCTCGGATGTTAAAAAAATCATCATTAGCAATTACGAAGATTTCCGCGATCAAATTATGGTTGATCCGGCAGCCAGCGTTACTTGGACTTTGCCGGATTCGGCCGGTTTAAAAACGGTTTATGCCCGTTTTACCAGCAGCAGTACGCTCTGCTATGTAACATACGGCGCGATGGTTATTTATCAACCAACCCCGCCGCGGGTTTTGGGCGAGCAGTGTATAAATATCGCGGCCGAGAAAAAGCTAACTAAATATACGGATAAATCAGTGGTTAATAAATATCGCGGTCAAGTCGTGCGGCAAACTGAATTGGGGGACGCTTTATGGTATGTGGATGCCAGGAACGGCCAGCGGTATTTTCTGCCCGGCGGCGACACCGTGATTAAGTTGGTCAAGTTATTAGCCAGCGGCGCTGTTAATGATAATTTAAGCAAGCTTCCGGTGGGCCTGGTAACTTATAACAGTGTGGACACTGACGGCGACGGGTTGCCCAATGTGTTGGAGGATGCCTTAGGTTTGGATAAAACCAGCAAGGATACGGACAAAGACGGTTTTGCTGATAAAATCGAACTCTTAAGTAACTATAATCCTTTAGGCTTAGGTGTGGTTATAATTGACAGAAAATATGCTTCCGCATGGAGTGGACACTTCTTACTGCAAACTCAATCACTGGGCGAACTGTGGTATGTAAACCCGCTTGATGGTAAACGCTATTATCTGCCGAATAGTATTGATTCATACAATATCTTAAAACAACTGTCAGTGCCGATTAGCGACGCTAATATTCATAAGATTGCGGTGGCTGATTCGGCTAACAGTACGCCGCTTTACACCATATCCGGCTGCTACTCGCCAATGCCAAAGGTGTTGGGCGCTACCACCTTGCCGCGTACTGGCGCTCCGGCCGGTGGATTGTTGGCTTTGCCGGTTTTGTTAGCTTATCCGTGGCTTAAGCGGCGTTACCACAACAGTTTAAAGCGTTACTTTAGCAAAATTAAATCGTAATACTTAAATTCTGATTATGGCGCGACAAGTAGCTTTAACTATTTTTGCAACCATACTGACTATTGCCGGTGTTATGCTGGTGCATCGGCAATATGTCGCGCCTTTGTTGCGCCCAGAAATTAATTCAATCGCCGTTGCTAAAGTTGAGGCCGCTCAAGTTGAAAAAACGGTTGAGGCTGCGGTTTTACCCAGTCAAGCTGATAAAATAGAGACTTTTAAAATTGATACCGTAAAAGCGGTTGCGGCGGCCCGAGTCGCTCCAGCAAATGATAATTTGAACAACCCGGCAAAGGCACCACTTAAGCTTCGTGAGCCAAATACAATTTACATTGACAGTCTAAAAATCGCGGCGCCGCTGGTTTATATAACTGACACTGGCGAAACCGCTTTTCAGGCCGGTTTGCTTAACGGGGTAGTACATTATCCCAACACCGCGCGGCCGGGTGAATTTGGCAATGTGTTTATATTTGGTCACTCGTCGGATTACTATTGGTCCAAGGGCAAGTACAAGCAGATATTCGCGCCTTTGCCTAAAATTACCAAAGGAGAGGAAATTGCGGTTACTGATAATGTTGGTAAACCTTACACCTATCAGGTGACGGAAGCTTTTGTGGCCGAGGCCAATGACGTAAAATATCTTGACCAATACAACTTTCAAAAAAAGCTCTTAACTGTGCAAACTTCTTATCCGGTTGGTTCGGCTAAAAAACGCTTTGTTGTTTTGGCGGAACTAGTTGAGTAAGTGGAGTAAGGTTGTACTTTGTATTTGTTATTGCCTGCCTGGCGGCCACACCCCGCCAAAAGGCCGGGGTTCCGCCGCAGCGGGACCGTGGGCAGACAGGCGACCCCTCCGGCCGTCGGGGGAATCCAGCTTCTTAAACCAATAAGTAATTTTAAAAGTTTTTTTCAAAGTCATCCTGAGCAAAGCGAAGGATCTAAAAGAAGTATGTTTTAGGTTTTTCGTTTCAGTCAAAATGACAATTAAAAATGTTTTATTAACAACTGAAAATAATTCACAAACAAAAACAAATCAAGGAGGAGTAAATGAGAAAAATATCTATCTTCGCTTCGCTACTAGTACTTTTAGTATTAGTAAACATTAGTAACGCTGGCACAGTCTATGCCAGCAGAACAATTATTGTAACACCACTGCTACAGTTACCGTTTATTCATCAGGTCAGTGGACCTGATACGGTTCCTGTTAATGTTCTAAGCTCAACTTTTATTGTCACCTTTAGCTCATCTAAACCTATTGATACCGTGAAGGTAAGAGCGATTTGGGGTGATGGGAAAGCTGATTCGTCCACTCATGTTACTGTACAAAATCAGCAATTCGGTGCCTTTTTCTGGCACACTTGGATTACCGCCGGAACCTACGTAGTTAGGTTTGAGGTGAAAAATTCTGATGGTTTGGTGTTCCAAAACAAAACCGTGGTGGTAACTGGGCTCAACCAACCGCCAGTCGCTACCAACGTGAACATCACCGGCTCAACAATTGTTGGACAAGTACTTACGGGAAATTATACCTATAGCGATCCTGATGGCAATCCCCAAGGAGTCAGCACTTTTAAATGGTACCGCAACAATATTGCAATATCTGGCGCAACTTCATTAACTTATACATTGGTTGCAGCTGACCTTAGCACAACTATAAAGTTTGAAGTTACACCGGTTGCTCAAACCGGCGCTTCACCAGGCTTACCAGTGCAAAGCACGAGTGTCGGCCCGGTGGTTAATCCCAATCAGCCGCCAGTCGTTACCAGCGTTACTATTACTGGCAATACAATAGTTGGGTCAACTTTAACCGGCGGCTACACTTACTCTGATGTTGATGGTGATCTGCAAGGTGTTAGCACTTTCAAATGGTACCGCAACAATGTTGCGATTACCGGCGCTACAACTGCTACTTATACCCTTACTGCCGCTGATCTAAGCGCAACTATGAAGTTTGAAGTTACTCCGGTTGCTCAAACCGGCGCTTCACCAGGTTTACCAGTGCAAAGTTCTGGCGTTGGTCCGGTGGTTAATCCTAATCAGCCACCGGTTGCCACAAATGTTGTTATCACCGGCAATACTATCATTGGTTCAACTCTTACGGGAAGTTACACGTATTCTGATGCAGACGGCAATCCACAAGGTGTTTCAACATTTAAATGGTATCGCAATAACATTGCAATTACTGGCGCAACTTCATTAACTTATACATTAGTGGCTGCTGAACTTAGCACAACTATAAAGTTTGAAGTTACTCCGGTTGCTCAAACCGGCGCCTCACCAGGCTTACCAGTGCAAAGTTCTGGCGTTGGTCCGGTGGTTAATCCTAATCAGCCACCAGTGATTGATTCATTTACAGTTCCAGTTACTGCTGTGCAAGGTTCGTCTGTAAACATGACCCTTGTCTGTCACGACAATGATTCGCCGACATTGAATATTGATGTCAATTTTGGCGATAATACCCCACATTTTACAGCTACTAGAACTGGTAGTTTGGGCCAAATATTCACTATTGAATTTTCCCATACCTTTATAACCTTGGGTCAATTCATAATCACTGTAGCAGTTAGCGACACTTCTGGTGGCCAATCTGTAGTTGTATTTGGAGGTGGCCAATGAAAAAGCTCATACTTTTAATTATCGTGTTGCTGCCATTGGTAGTACAAGCTCAAAATACTACTACTGTCACACGCACGATCATTATTACAGCACCAAATGTGCCGCCGGATATAATTTCGGTTAAAATTCCTGATCCTGTAATTGTGAACCAGTTGGCCAGATTCCGGGTGAAAATAGTTGATGCTAATAATTTTTCTATTTGGTTGATATACAAATATCGATTAATCAAAGATTCAGTATTAGTATCAGTCTTGCCGGGGCAGCCATTGGAAATTGAAGTCGGTTTAACCTTTACCCGACTAGGCACCCAATCTGCCACATTTAGTGTCAGAGATAACCAAATATTGGGGTCAACAGTTACTGTGATGGTTAATGTCACGGTAGCAACTGGAGTAGAGGATGAGTCAGTACCAACTCGATATTCCTTATCCCAAAACTATCCCAATCCATTTAATCCGGCTACAACGATAAGATTTGGACTTCCTAACTCCGAGTATGTAAATTTAATAGTATATGATTTACTAGGAAGAGAAGTAGCAACGCTTATAAATGAAAGCAAACTGGCTGGTTATCATACGGTTGAATTTAATCCCGGTAATTTACCAAGCGGTATATATTTATATAAATTAACCGCGGGTAAGTTCACAAAAACTGAAAAAATGATGCTGATGAAATAATCATAAAAAACTTTCCGAAGTTGGGGCTGAGGTTGTGCAAGAAATTATACACAACCAAAGCCTCTTTTATTTTTTTACTTAAATCATTATTAGACCAATACTTCCATACCCACGCACCAGTCCGACCAAGTCCGGGCGGTGCGGGGCAGGCGGGGACTTCGCTTCCCAGTATCAAAGTAAACCCCGTTACACCCCGTCCTGAAGGATGGGGCATTTTTGGGGAAGATTTTTAGTTTCCCATTCACCCCGTTAGAAGTCTCCACCAGTGGTGGAGTATCCCGACAGCCATTGGGATTACTTCTAACGGGGTTCATCCCCACCCTAAAGGGTGGGTATTCTGGGTGTAACGGGGTAAATGTTAGTTTTAAAATACCAAGGTTGGTGAGGGTGCGAGGTGTTTTATTATTTGGCAAAAATTGAAAAGAAGATAAAATACCCCCGCTTAAAATATTCACGGCCGTGAATATTTTAAGCGGCAAGTTTAGTAAAGATTTTATTAGGGTTGATTTATATAAAGAAATGGTTTATGGTAAGCTATATTTTGTTATGTCTAAAACATTAAAGAAAACCGTTTATATTGGCTTGTCCGGCGGGGTGGATTCGGCCGTTTCCGCTTATTTGCTAAAAAAACAGGGTTACAATGTTAAGGCGGTGTTCATGAAGAATTGGACTGGCACCACCGAGAACCTGGCCGGGGAGTGCAATTGGGTGCGCGAGCGTGATGATGCCAAAAAAGTCGCCAAGCAATTAAACATTCCTTTTACCGTTTGGGATTTTGAACGCGAGTACCACAAATGGGTGGTTGATTATTTTTTCCGAGAGTACGCGGCCGGCCGTACGCCTAATCCGGACATCAGATGCAATCAGTATGTTAAGATTCCTTTGTTTTTAAAACGTGCCTTAAAAGAAGGGGCTGATTATATTGCGACCGGGCATTATTGTCAAAAGTCAAAAGTCAAAAGTCAAAAGTCAAAATTAGAAAAGCATCAGTTACTGGCAGGTTGTGATAAAAATAAAGACCAGTCGTACTTTTTGTATACTCTAAGTCAAAAACAGCTTAAGCATTTATTGTTTCCGGTAGGGGAATTGATCAAACCGATGGTCAGGAAAATCGCTAAGCGATTGAAATTGCCAGTGGCGGCCAAGCCGGACAGTGTGGGTATTTGTTTTATTGGTGAAGTTAAAATTGCAGATTTTTTACGCACTCGAATCCGCCCAACTCCAGGCCCGATTGTGGATATCAAAGGTAAGGTCTTGGGTCAGCACAAAGGTTTGCCATTTTATACCATTGGCCAACGGCATGGTTTAGGTTTGGCCGGCGGACCGTGGTACGTAGTGGGCAGAATTAAGAAATCAAATACCTTAATAGTTGGGAAATTACAAGAACAAAAATATTTATTAGCGCGACATTTTTCTATTAAAAAACCGCACTGGATAAGTGGAAAGACACTCAAACTGCCGACTAATTTATTAGTTTGCCACAGGTATCGCCATCCGGCTTGGCCAGCTAGACTTTATAAAAGTGGTCGGCAGTATAAGGTCATGTTTATTAAACCACAACGAGCTATCACACCCGGTCAATCAGCCGTGTTTTACCAAAAACATGGTAAGGAGTTAGTTTGCTTTGGTGGGGCAGTAATCAAAGAAGTTGAAAAGCGGCGGTTTTTATGGTAAAATTTAGTTTAACTGGAGCTTATAAAATATGACTGAAAGTTTAGAACATCCATCAGAAAAAAGTAATATGAGTTTCGAGGAATCATTAGGTCAAGCTCGTGAAATAATCAAACGTTATCAATCTCAATTAGTAGAGGCAGAATTTGACGTTGAGGCTAATGACGGAGTAATTCCTTATCAGGCCTTGAATAGTTTTCTCAGACAGGTGCCAGAAGATATTCGTGCGCGTTATCGCGGTCATCGTATTAGTCGCGGGGGTAGAACTGAAAGACTAGCGGCTTTATTAAATATACTTGATAATAAATCAATCAAAGGCTCAGAGGGCAGTTTAATGAGTGAAGCGTATAGCGCGTTTACTCATGGCGATTATTTAATGCTTTCATACATAGACAAGCCGTTGGCCGAAGTTGAGGGAGGAAAAACAAAAATTAATGACATAGGTTTTGTTGCTGATGTTGGTTCAGTCGCTGTTAATGGCCCAAGTTACCCATTAATAGATGAATTGATATCTCGTTATCCTAATGTTAAATTTGTAAAAGCAGTGGACTTACCAGAATTTATGTCAGCCGAATCATCTAAGTAGAATATTTATGACTGCCAATGAACTCCGTCAAAAATTTTTAGATTTTTTTAAAGCCAAGGGACATACGATTATTCCTTCAGCTTCGTTAATTCCGGAAAACGACCCGACAGTTTTATTCACTACTGCCGGTATGCACCCATTGGTGCCATATTTATTGGGCGAGGAGCATCCGGACGGCCGACGTGTGGCCTCTTGTCAGAAATGTATTCGTACCGGTGATATTGATGAAGTTGGTGATGATGTGCACTTAACTTTTTTTGAAATGCTTGGTAATTGGTCGCTGGGTGATTATTGGAAGCAAGAGGCGATTGAGTGGAGCTTTGAATTTTTAACTAAAGAATTGGGACTGCCCATAGACAGGTTGGCAGTATCTTGTTTTGCCGGTGACAGTGACGCGCCGCGCGACCAGGAAAGTATTAAACATTGGCAAGCGGCTTTTGCCAGTGCCGGTGTTCCGGCTGAAGTGGGTGATTATCAACAAGGGATAAATGAAGGACAAAGAATTTTTACTTATGGCAAAAATAAAAATTGGTGGGGACCGGCTGGACAGACCGGGCCGTGCGGACCGGATACGGAAATGTTTTATGATATTTTAGATTTGCCTGATAAGAAGCGGCACGCCTTAGGCTGGAGCGGCAACGAACCTTGTCATCCCAATTGCGACTGTGGGCGTTATGTGGAGATTTGGAACGACGTGTTTATGGAATACGAGAGGCGAATCAAGAATCAAGAATCAAGAATAAAGAATAAAGAATCGGGAATCGGGGATGACGTGGAGTATGAGTTTGTTCCATTGAAACAAAAAAATGTTGATACCGGCATGGGTTTGGAGAGGACGCTGGCCGTGCTCAAAGGTCAGCGTTCGGTATTCGATACTGAATTGTTCAAGCCCATGTTTGACGTCATAGGTTTGAACCAGGATGTTATGTCCGAAGTAGAATTGTGCAAGGCGCGGGTGGTTATTGACCATGCCAAAGCCGCCGTCTTCATGGTGAGTGACGGCGTGGAGCCGTCTAACAAGGACCGCGGCTACGTGCTGCGGCGGCTGCTGCGGCGGGCCATGGTTTACGCCCGTCTGTTGAATCTTAAAGAACATTGGCTTAGGGCCCTGGTCGGGCAGGTGGTTACCACCTACGCCCAAGTTTACCCGGAACTTGTGAGGCGTTCAGCTGATATTTTCAGAATTATCAAAGGTGAGGAAGAAAAATTTGAGGAAACGTTGGATCACGGTTTGAATTATTTTAAGAAGCAACTCCCAGAGATTGAGCGGATTATTTCTGTTCAATTAAGAACCGGAGGTAGAGCAAGCGGACCGGGGGCAGCTATACAAGATTTAGGCAAGTTGATTTTTGATCTTTATCAGAATTATGGTTTTCCTTATGAGTTAGCGGAGGAGCAAATAGCCATCTTAGGTTATTCGACAGCTAAGACATACCGCAATGAGCTACGAGAGAGTTTTGAGCGTGAATCTAAAAAGCACCAAGAACTTTCTCGAACCGCCTCAGCGGGAATGTTTAAGGGCGGGTTGGCTGACCATTCAGAGGAAGTCGTAAAACTGCATACGACTACGCATTTATTACATCAAGCTTTGCGTGACGTACTCGGGCCCGAGGTGGCGCAAAAGGGCAGTAATATAACAGCCAAACGTTTGCGTTTTGATTTTGTTCATTCCGCCAAGATGTCAGCCGAGGAATTAAAGAAAGTTGAGGAAATCGTCAACGGCAAAATCAATCAAGACCTGCCGGTTCATTTTGAATTATTAAGCGTGGCGGAAGCTAAACAGCGCGGAGCCATTGGTTTGTTTGATGATAAATACGCTAAGCTGGATAATCAGGTTAAGGTTTATTTTGTCGGTGATTATTCAGCCGAAATTTGCGGCGGGCCGCATGTGCAACACACGGGGCAGATTGGCGGTTTTAAAATCATAAAAGAGGAAGCGGTATCAGCCGGCGGGCGGCGGATTAAGGCCGTGATCAAGGCTTAAATTAATATACAAAACTAACTATGCGTTTTATGCTTGAGGGCCAAGCCGGCAGCAAGGTTTTTAAGCCGCGGCTGGGCAAATGGTCCAGCTTGTCGTTATATTTGTTTTGGACGTTAGTTTTGCTTTTGGTCGGCGGTTTACTGTCAACACTTTGGCCGATAGTTGATGTTGTAATTTCTCCCCAGGTTGATCAAATGCGTTTGTCAACCGCGTTTCATGTCAGCCTTGACTTAGCCAATAGCCAGCCTAGTTCATGGTTGGTGTCCGGCCGTTTATTGCGGGCCGGAGAGGATTGGAGTGCTTTACAGCGCGCTAATTATAAGATTTTTCCAGTCGGCAAACAAAATATAGTGGTAGCGGAGAATGACTTGCAGTTTAGCTTGAATAAGTTTATTAACCAAAATATACCGCCTGATTATGCCGTGGCGCCTGATTCGGTGGAAATTCTGTGGCTCGCGCCGGTAGCGGACAAGTCGGAACAGGGTTTGACAGCGGCGGTTAATATCGGCTTTAGTATCTACCGGCGATTTCCGGTTGATGATTGGAAAGTTAAATTAGCCGGAATTAAGATACCGGCGGCGGTGGATTGGTTAGAAAAGCAAACCGGAGTAAAAAAAGCAAATATTAATTTAAAACCTCATTTTTTGGCTAACATTAGGCAAATTATGCCAACTAACCCCAATGTTATTAGGTTCACTCTTGACATTAATGGAAAAACTTCTATACTAAAGTAGCATTATCAATGTCTAAAAAAATTGTTAACTTAGAGTCATATCGGCTCGAATGTTAAAGCTAACAGTATCGAGCTGTTGTTTTTTTAGAAAAATTAATTATAAGTCGGTCTGACAATTAACTAATGGCGGCGGAAAATACCAACCACGATAGTAAAATTCAATCTAATGCCAAGGGATTTTTAGAAGTTGAAGGGGTGGTAGAGGAATTATTACCTTCAGCCTCGTTTCGCGTTCATTTAGACAACGGGCATGTTATTTTAGCGCATTTATCCGGCAAGATGCGAATGTTTAAGATTAGGTTGCTGCCCGGCGATCGGGTAAAAGTTGAAATGACGCCTTATGATTTAAGCAAAGGTAGAATAGTTTATCGTTATTAGGATTCCCTAACAATACTTGACCAGACCTTATCAGAGGCAAAATTATTTCACATAGCCTTTACCTATGAATAATAGCAAAACAGTTTATCGCTTAATCAAAAACCTTACTTTGGCTCGTTTAAATTTTGCCAAGTCGGGTAGTTGTTACCGGGTATGCCCAGTAATACAACTTGGCTAGCGCTCGCCCTAACCACCAGCTATTATAACTTTATGTCTTATTTAAAATTATTTAATCATTTATCTTTGTTTAACCACGCTCGCGCTGGGGTGGTTTAGCCAAGTTGATATACTGGGTATGCCCAGTAATACAACTTGGCTAGCGCTCGCCTTAACCACCATCTATTATAACTTTATGTTTTATCTAAAATTATTTAATCATTTATCTTTGTTTAACCACGCTCGCGTTTAAGGTGGTTTAGCAAAGTTGATATACTGGGTATGCCCAGTAATACAACTTGGCTAGCGCTCGCCCAGTACCAGAGCCAGCACGGTACCGGGCTTCGCCCACTACGTACCTCTTGATATGATTAATCTCCAGTACACGTACCAATTACTATCAAAAAGCTCTTGGTGTCTGGGCTCGCCCTAACCACCAGCTATTATAACTTTATGTTTTATCTAAAATTATTTAATCATTTATCTTTGTTTAACCACGCTCGCGCTGGGGTGGTTTAGCCAAGTTGATATACTGGGTATGAAAGTAAGATCATCGGTAAAGAAAATTTGCGCCAGCTGTCGTTTGGTTCGCCGCCATAAGCGGTTAGTCGTGATATGTTCTAAGCCTAAGCATAAACAGCGGCAAGGCTAATTTTTAATTTTGATTTTTACATTTTAATTTTCTTTATGGCTCGTATTGCCAGTGTAAATTTGCCCGGTAAAAAGCGTATTGAAATAGCTTTGTGCTATCTCTATGGGGTTGGCTTGCCCTTGGCTAAGAAAATTTTGCAACAAACCAAAATTGACCCCAATATCAGAACAGTTGATTTAACCGATGAGCAGGTTAATCGTTTGCGCGAATATATTGAAAAGTCATTCAAAGTCGAGGGTGATTTACGGCGTGAAGTAATGATGAATATCAAACGGTTGCGGGAAATAGGCAGTTATCGCGGGTCTCGTCACGCCAAACGTTTGCCGGCCCGGGGTCAGCGCACCAAAACTAATTCGCGCTCTATCCGCGGCAATGTGCGCCGAACTATGGGCAGTGGTCGCAAAGCAACCGCTCAAAAAACTTAATAGTTTGTATATTTTATGACTGTGAACGACAAAGACAATAAACCAATCAATAAGGAACCGGTGGCGGCGGCAGCCGAGGCCAATGTCAGCGCGGTTGTTAAAAAGCGCAGCCGTAAAAAACGGCAGGTGACGCGTGGTCGCGTTCATATCTTGGCGACTTACAATAACACGGTTATAACATTTGCCGATCAAACCGGTGGCGTGTTGGTTAATTGCTCGGCTGGTCAAGTTGGTTTTAAGGGTCCCAAAAAATCGACGCCTTACGCCGCCGGCGTTATAGTAAAAACCGCCGTCGAACGGGTTCGTGATTACGGCTTAAAAGACGTGGATGTTTTTGTTAAGGGTGTGGGTGTTGGCCGGGAAGCCGCGATTCGGGCTTTATATGCCAATGGTCTTAACGTTTTATCAATCAAGGATGTGACGCCGGTGCCGCATAACGGTTGTCGGCCGCCGCGTCCCCGCCGAGTATAATTTTTATGGGTAGATATTTGGGTCCCAAACATCACATGTGTCGCCGCGTCGGCGAGCGCTTGTGCAATACTGATAAATGTCCAATCACCAAGCGAAATTATCCGCCGGGAGTTCACGGTGTTAAAGGTCGCTCCAAGTTGACCGGCTTTGGCGTGCAACTGCGGGAAAAGCAAAAAGCTCGTTGGGTTTATGGAATATTGGAACGTCAGTTTCGAAATTATTACGCCAAAGCGATTAGTCAAAAAGGCGCGACTGACGTTAGATTTTTGCAACTGTTGGAATCGCGTTTAGATAATATCGTTTTTCGTCTTGGTTTGGCTAAAACCAGAGCCGCCGCGCGGCAAATTGTTAATCATGGCCACATCACTATTAATGGCAAAAAAGTGGATATTCCGTCATATCAAGTAAAAGTCGGGCAAACCATAGCGGTTGATAAAAATAGTTTAAGTAAGGCCTATTTTAAAGAGTTGGCCAAACCGTGGGCTCACCCGCTGACGGAGTATGATTGGCTCGCCCGCGACCCTCAAGAATTCACCGGTCAATTATTGGCCTTACCAAACATAGAACAGGTACAACATCCGTTTGACATGAAGCTAATAGTTGAGTTTTACTCTCGCTAATTTTAACCCTCAGTTATTATTTATGGAAAAATTACCACTGCCTCAAAAAATTGTTACGGCGGCGAGCGATAATAATCACGCTAAGATAGTTATTGGTCCGTGTTACCCCGGTTATGGTACGACTTTGGGTAATTCTTTGCGTCGGGTTTTACTGTCGTCTTTGCCCGGGGCGGCGGTGGTAGCCGTTCGCATTACCGGGGCTGACCATGAATTTTCCACGCTAGCGGGAGTCAAAGATGATGTGGTTGATATTTTATTAAATATTAAGCAGTTGCGCTTGCGAGTGTTTAGTCAGGAACTTGTTAGTTTTAATCTTAAGGTGGCCGGGGAAAAAGTTGTTACCGCGGCTGACATTACACCTAACAGCGCGGTTGAAATTTTAAATAAGGATTTGGTTATAGCCAACCTGACGGACAAGAAGGCAGTTTTAGAAATTGAATTTTTTGCCGAGCAGGGCCGGGGTTATGTGCCAGTTGAAAATCAGGAAGATGTCAAACACAATATTGGTGAAATTGCGATTGATGCTTTTTATACGCCGGTTCGGAGGGTTGGTTATTCGGTTGAAAACGTTCGGGTTGGCCAAATGACCAATTACGATAAATTGACATTGGACGTGGAAACTGACGGCAGTTTAACTCCGTTGGAGGCGGTACAGCAGGCTAGCCGTATTTTAATTGATCATTTTGCTTTTATCGCCGGCGACAAAACAGTTGATATAGCGGAGTCAGCTGCGGTTGACACTGTGCCGCTAGCACCGGCGCCAATTGAAGTTAATAAATTGAGCGTACCGGAAAGGGTGGTTAAAAAGCGCGGGCGTCCCAGAAAGGAAGTTTAAATTATGCCCGGTAATACAACTTTGCTAGCGCTCACTTCAACCACCTTTTATTATAAAATTATGTTTTGTTTAGAATTATTTAATCAATTACCTTTGTTTAACCACGCTCGCGCTTAAGGCGGTTGAGCAAAGTTGATATACCGGGTATGCCCAGTAATACAACTTGGCTAGCGCTCGCCCAGCACCAGAGCCCCGAAGGAGAACAAGTTCCCTACGGGGCAGGCAAGCACGGTACTGGGCATCGCTCCAACGGTATATTTCCCGTCGGGCAGCGAGCGGCCAACAATCCCAATCTTTTGACTATTCTTGGTGCTTGGGCTCGCCTTAACCACTCCGTATCATAACTTTATGTCTTATCTAAAATTATTTAATCATTTATTCTTGTCTAGCCACGCTCGCGCTGGGGGTGGTTTAGCCAAGTTGATATACTGGGTATGCCCAGTAACAAAACTTCACTATACTCGCAAAGGCACTTAAGATTAATCCCCATTTATAAAACTATGATTTTAGTTTCAGCTAATTTAATTTCTCTTTCACTCGGCTCGTATAAAGTGCCTAGTGAAGTTATTGTTACTGGGTATGAGACATCGTAAAGTTGGCAGAAAATTGGATCGCACCGCCGCCCCTCGTCTGGCCCTTATCAAAGGCTTGGCTAATAGTTTGGTTTTGTACGAAAGTATCAAAACCACTGTCGCCAAGGCCAAAACAGTCAGGTCGTACGTTGAGAAATTAGTTACAATTGCCAAGAAACCAACTTTGGCTAATCGCCGCCTAATTACCAGTCGCCTGACAACCGCTGGCGCGGTTAGGAAGTTATTGGAAGTTTATGGACCCCGTTATAATGAGCGCCCCGGCGGATATACCAGAATAGTTAAATTGGCGCGCCGCCAGGGTGACCGCGCCCGCATGGCGCAAATCGCCTTTATCTAGTTTATTATGGAAAAGAAAATATTCCAACATACAGTCACAATTGACGCTACGGGATTACCCTATGGACGTTTGGCCAGTCAGGTAGCCAGTCATTTGCGCGGTAAAAATTTGGTGACTTTTAAGCCTAATGCCGCGCCTGACCTAAAAGTGATAGTAACAAACCTTAGTAAGGTTAAGTTTAGCGGTGATAAATTGACCACTAAAATATATTACAGTTTTTCCGGTTATCCGGGCGGTTTAAAGAAAGCTACCTTGGGCGAAAAATGGGCCAAGCAACCGGAGCGATTGTTTCGTTGGACAGTTAAGCATATGCTGCCCAAAAATCGTTTGAGCGATCGGATGATTAAAAATTTGCAAGTTTATCAAGGAACCGATAAATAATTATGCCGGAGAAAATTAGTTCAGCTAAATCAAATAAAATTAAAACCACGGCGCCAAAACCGCCACGGCGAGTGATGGTGTCTAAACCCAAGGAAGTTGCGGTTGAGGCCAAACAACACCCCGCTCCAGCTATAATTGGTAGTACCGAAAGTAAAACAGTTGGCAAAACCGTTAAGGCGCGCAGCGATAAGGGTGATTTTATATCAGCGGTAGGGCGGCGGAAATCAGCCATTGCGCGGGTCTGGTTGCAATTTAAAGGCACGGGCAAGAAAGTAGTGAATGGTCAGGAATTGGATAAGTATTTTAGCGATCCAATATATCGGCAAATTGTTAATTCGCCGCTGACGCAGTTGGGATTAACGGAAAAATTTGATTTTAAAATAACGGTTACCGGCGGCGGTAAACAAGGTCAGGCGGAGGCGGTCCGGCACGCCATCGCGCGTGTTTTATTGCAATTTAACGAAGACTTACGCAAACAATTAAGAGTGGCCGGTTTCTTGACGCGCGATTCACGGGTTAAAGAGCGTAAAAAATATGGTCTAAAAAAAGCGCGCCGCGCGCCGCAGTGGCAAAAAAGATGATATCTTTTTTGCCAACCTGAGTCTAGTCGAATGGCTGGCAGAAACGTTAATTTAAAAACCATCCCGCTGTACAGCGGGATGGTTTTTTATTCGCCTTCGTCCCGTCGCGGCGGAGGCGGCGGAGGATGGATGCTTCCGCTATCACCCCCGACGTACATTAGTAGGACTTACGCGCTTGCCGCTTGCAGGGCTGGCGCAGGGACGACCCCTCAAGCGGCTTTGGCCAATTTCTTCGTTAAAACCTCCGCTTTTCGTTCATCCCGCCATGGCGGGACTCGTACCACTTGCTCGGTTTTGCCTCGAACTTGGCTCAAACGCGTAAGTCCTAATTAGGTTGGAGTATCATTATTGGGTATTTTTTACCAATGCGCTATAATGGATTTATGGTTAGCGAATCAGGAGTCTTAGCCCGTAATACCAGTTATTTTACGCTCGCCCTCGTCGCCCAAAAGGTGATTTCTTTTTTATACTTTACATTTTTGGCGCGCATTTTAGGGCCGGCGGTAGTTGGTAAGTATGTTTTGGCCCTGGCGATTACAACCATCTTTAGTGTTTTAATTGATTTAGGTTTGGCTTCGGTTTTAACGCGTGAGGTCGCCAAACAACCAGACCGCGCCCAGGAATATTTTGGACAGGTTATCGGATTTAAAAGCATTGTCAGTTTGCTGGTAGTCGGTTTAGTGGTTGCCACAGTGAATATCATTGGTTACCCGGAATCAACCCGCCAATTAGTTTATTTGGCTTCCGCCGTGATGGTGCTTGATTCATTTACGTTGTCGGTTTATTCAACCATTCGGGGGTTCCAGAATTTATTATGGGAGAGTATTGGAACAATTTTGATGCAGGTGACGGTGGCGGTTATTGGCTGGTTGGTTGCCAGTTTTACTCATGATTTACGCATGCTAATGGCCGCTTTGATAATCGCGGCCGCGACTAACGCGGTTTACGCTTTAACAAAGATTAAATCGCGGTACCGATTGAGTTGGCGTCCGATATTTAGCTGGGCGGGCTGGCGCCATTTAGCCCGCCTGTCCTGGCCCTTTGCCGCCGCCGCCATTTTGACCAGAGTTTACGGTTACATTGATTCGGTTTTGTTGTCGCTCTTAGCCAATGACACGGCGGTCGGAATTTACAGTGTCGCCTATAAATTGACGTTCGCGCTGCAATTCATACCCAGCGCCTTGGCGGCGTCGCTGTTTCCCGGTTTAAGTTTTTATTTTTCGTACCTGCCGGAAAAACTGGAGCAGACTTTTAGTTATGCCGTGGTCTATTTAAGCGCCATCGCCCTGCCGATATCAATCGGCCTGATAATTTTAGCCGAGCCGGTTATAACGGCAGTTTATCCGGCTTACGACAATTCAATTCTGCCTTTGCAAATTTTGATGGCCAGTTTGGTATTTTTGTTTTTGACTTTCCCCATCGGTTCTTTGTTGCCGGCTTGCAACCGGCAAGTGCGCCATACTTTAAATATCGCCGTGGCGACGGTTTTGAATGTAGCACTAAATTTATATTTGATTCCGCGGTTTGGCGTAGCTGGTGCCGCTATGGCTTCTTTGGTAAGCACGGTGGTTTTGTTCGGTTTGGGTTGGGCCGTGGTGGTTAAGATAATTGTTTTAAATAAACGTTTTTTGTGGCTCCGACTTAGCCGAGTTGCCCTGGCCGGCATCATTATGGGACTGACAATTTGGCAGATCAGCAGTCAGGTAAATTTAGCGATTAGTATTTTATTTAGTGGCTTGGTTTATGCGGGCGCTTTAGTAGTTTTGGGCGGGGTTACTACCGAGGAGATAAAAAACTTGTTTAAAATTTTGCGCACGCGGACCGGTTTTAGGCCATAGTTTATGTCCAGACGAATTTTACTAATTACCACCGATTTTCCGCCCCGCCGCGGCGGAGTGGCGCGGTATTACGCCGGGATATTTAATAATCTGCCGGCAGTTTCGGTTTTAACTGACATTGGATCCGCTGCCACCGACAGCCATATTATGCGGCAGCCGCTGCTATATCGTTTTATTTGGCCGCAGTGGTTGCCGTTATTATGGCTAGTGCCCTACTATCGTTTTTTTAGACAAATTGAATGGTGTCTGGCTGGCCAAATTTTACCAATTGGCACGGCTTTGTGGATTATAAAGAAAACTTTTGGTTGGCGTTATGGCGTGTTTGTGCATGGTTTTGATTTGGGTTTAGCTAAGCTGAATCGGCGTAAGCTGTGGTTAGTCCGACAAATATTAGGCAGTGCCGATGTCGTGGTGGCGAATAGCCAATTTACCGCTGATTTGGCGCGCGCCAGCGGCGCGCTGGAAAATTTAATTATAGTTTATCCTTGCAGCGATTTGGCCGTTCAAAACGTGGCGGCTGACTCCGTCAGCCAACTAACAGACGAATATTGTTTGGCCGGCAAAACTGTAATTTTAACTGTGGCGCGATTGGTTAAGCGCAAAAACATAGCTTTAGTTATTGAATCAATCGCCGCTCTGCACAATGATTTTGCTGATTTAGTTTATGTGGTGGTTGGCGATGGACCGGAAATGGTCAACCTGCGCCATCAAGCCAAATTGTTTAAAGTACCGACAATTTGGCGCGGCGACATTGATGATGCGGAATTAGCCGTTTGGTATAATTTATGTGATTTGTTTGTACTCGTACCTTTAGCTAACGGGGCGGACATTGAAGGTTTTGGCATAGTTTATTTAGAGGCGCAGGCGGCGGCCAAGCCGGTTATTGGCAGTCCGGTTGGCGGCGTAAGCGAGGCTGTGGGCGGGGCCGGGTTGTTGGCTAAAGATAAGATTGAGTTAGTGGAAGCTTTGCGTCAACTGTTGCTTAATCCGGCATTAAGGAGTAAATTGGGAAACTTGGGGCGTGAACGAGTAAACCGCGAGTTTATCTGGCCGCGGCAATTAAAAAAATTATCAGCCTTTTTTTATGACCGACCAGACAATTGATATTGTGATGTTTAATATGTCCAGTTATGCCGACTGGCAGTCTGGTATTGAAAACCGGAATTTTCACGTATTGCACAATTTACTGCAAGATCGGCGAGTGCGCAAAATCGTGGCTGTTGATTATTTGCCGTTTACTTGGCGGCGGGCGGTTAAAGAATGGTGGCAAGGTGTAATCGGCGGGGTGGATGGTCAAGTTATGGCGCGCGGCTGGTTTTATAAATTAACCGCGGCGCGTGGATCCAGTATTGCCCTGGCCGGCTACAGTATCCCGGGATTTGATAGTGCGGCCGTTTCCTACAAACTGTTTGTTTATACGGATATTGCTTCGTTGTGGTCACAGCGGCGAGTCTATCAGCGTTTAACCAAACAATTAGACCGTCTAGGCATAGCCAATCCGGTTATATGGTCGTATTTGCCAACCACGGTTGGTTATTTGGGAATGTTTAAACAATCAGTTACGGTGTTTGACGCGGTTGACAATTGGCTGACACACTCCAGTTATAAAAAAATATTGGATCGTCTAAAGTTGAATTATCGCACTATTGGCCAGCAAGCCGATCTGATTTTTACAACGGCTGACGATTTAGTTAAATTTTTTGGTGAACGTAAAAATTGCGAATTTGTGCCGAACGGCGTTAATCTGGCTCACTTTGCCGCGCCCTCCAAGTTAGTGGGGCGTGATATTATGCGGATTCCGCGGCCAATTATCGGCTATATCGGTACTATCCAAGAAGATCGCATTGATTTGGATTTGGTGCGTTATGTGGCGGAAAAGAATCCTAATAAATCAATTGTCATGGCCGGACCGGTTTGGAAAACCTTCGCCCGCGAGGTTAAAACTAAACTTGGTTATTTAAGTAATGTTTATTTACTCGGGCGGATTAAGTATCAGGAATTTGCCTCCTATTTTGTCAATTTTGACGTGGCCATAATTCCTCATAAAATAAATGATTTCACGCGGCATACTAATCCCATGAAACTATACGAGTATTTGGCTTCGGGTAAGCCGATTGTGGCGACACCGACCGGAGGAGTAGAGCTGTTTCAGGATTATATCTATCTGGCCCAAACTCCCGCCGAGTTTAACGCCGCTGTTATTCAGGCCTTGCAAGACGCCCCCGGCGGCAAAATTAAGTCACGCTCAAATTTAATGAAGCATCATACTTGGCAGCAGCGCACTAATCATATGCTTGATAGGTTGTTCGCGGTTATTAAAAACCACTAGAACAGTGGAGCGCTTAATCACCCCGCAGTAAATGTTACACATCACTACGGGGCAAGCTGGAACACCGAAAGAACACTTAATCACTGGAACGCTTTAACACTTGTCAGCCCTAGGCTGATCTCCGCCGGCCCGCCTGCCTAAGCCTATACCTTCATGAACACTTAATCACATGAACACTTTAACACTTGAACAAATTTGATCCAGTGATCCAGTGTTCTAGTGTTATAGTGATATCGTAAGGAGAACGGCGGACCCCGCCGATTCGGCGGGGCGGGCAGGCAATGTAAAATTTAAAATTCAGAAATTTAATTTTTATTTTTTCATGCCTGAGGCAGATCCGCCTCTGGCGGAGATATTTACATTTTAAATTTCCTATGGCTTGGAATAAAGGTCGTTTTAAACTAAAATGTATTCATTATGTACAAGCCCGTGTATTCAGTTTTGATAGTATCATGGCAGGTGCGTGATTATTTGCGACTCTGTTTACGGGCGCTGGCTAGACAGCTTAAAGACGCTGCCGTTGAGGTTATAGTGGTGGATAACGCGTCGTCTGACGGCAGCGCGCAAATGGTGGAGCGGGAATTTGAATGGGTGCGTTTAATTAAGGCCAATCGTAATCTGGGCTTTGCGGCGGCGACTAATATGGCGGCGGCGGCGGCGAGCGGCGATTATTTTGTTTTATTGAATCCGGACACCGTGGTCGGCGATTCATTTTTCAGCGCGCTGGCCGATTTTTTCAGGAATCATCCAACAGCCGGTGTTGTTGGTGGAAAGATTATAAATCCGGACGGCACGCTTCAGCCTTCGGTCAGGCGGTTTCCTGATTTATTATCGCAGACGCTGGTTTCACTTAAATTAAGCCATTTTTTCCCGGGGTTGTTTAGCAAATATTTAGCAACGGATTTTGATTACAATCAGGAAGCAAAAGTTGACCAGGTAATGGGCGCCTGCTTTATAGTGCCGAAGGATGTTTGGCAGAATTTGGGCGGGTTTGATGCCAATTTTTTTGTGTGGTTTGAAGAAGTGGATTTTTGCCGTCGCCTTAAGGATGATAATGGTGAGATTTGGTATTCACCGCAAATCACCGTTCAACATCAGCCCCGCAGCAGTGCGCGGCAGTTGACGGCGTTTAGGCGTCACTATATTTACAGTCGCAGTCTGGTTTATTATTTTTGCAAGCATAAATCAACTTTGGCAGGTTTAATTTTAGTATTAGCCGCCGCCCCGTGGCTGATTATCAGTTATGTCGTCCAAGTTTTTCAGCCTAAATTTCCCCACTCGTAAACTTAATTCAGCTAATCGGCTGTGGTTTTACGCCAGCGGGTTAGTCTGGCTGTTGAGTTTGGATATTTTATCCTGGTTGGGCTGGGATTATCCCGTGGTCGGTTCTCTCATGGCTTTAACCATCGGCCTTGTTTGGTTTTATATCGCCAGTCGAAATATTACAATTGGCGTCGGTTGGTTGATTTTAGAATTGATAATTGGTTCATTTGGCCTCCTGTTTAATTTGAGCTTTGGCAGTACTACTATTTCGCTGCGGTTAATTCTTTTTTTATTCGCGCTCGGCTTAATAAATTGGCGATTATGGTTTAAGCGTGATTACGTATATTTGCTTAATCGTTCAGTTTTATGGTACGGCTTGGCTTTGCTGGGTATCGGTTGGGCGTTGATGGTGGCGTTGGCGCGCGGTAATGCGTGGGGCAGTATTTTTTTGGATTTAAACGGCTACCTTTATTTACTACTGTGGCCGCTGTTTGTTATTATGGCAGCCACGGATGAATCATGGCTGTCAACCGTAAAGAAATTTGTATACCTTGGTCTGGGGTGGTTGGGCTTGCGGACTATTATAATATTTTATCTTTACAGTCATTTTGACAGCAGTTATCTATGGCCGCTTTATCAGTGGTATCGAGATTTAGGTTTGGGTGAAATAACTTACATTAGCGGTAATTATTTCCGGATTTTTTCGCAAAGTCAAATTTGGTCTTTGTTGGCGGCGGCCGCCGGATTTATTTATCTCGCGGCCGATAGCGGTATTAAAATGCTAAAAAATCGTAATTACCTGTTATATTTAATGATTTGGTTTAATCTGGTAATTGTCATTATAAGTTTGTCGCGAAGTTTTTGGTTGGGCGGTTTAACGGTTTGGTTATTAATCAGTCTGTGGCTAGTTGTTAAAAAATGGCAGCAAGCAATACGTTATGTAATAATTTCAGGGGTGATTATGTTATCAGCTATGGGGGCTGTGCGTTTTATCAACCAGGTTCCGTGGCCGGCGGTGCCGGCGGCGAGCGGTAATGCCCTGGCCAGTCGTTTTAGCAGTAATGAAGCGGCCGGGCAGAGTCGCTGGAATTTGCTTAAGCCATTGGTGAACCAAATTAACACCGCTCGACTGGTGGGATATGGCTTGGGCGCGGATATAACTTATCACTCGCTTGATCCTCGTGTCGTGGCGTCCACGGCGGGCGGAATAGGCGTAGTAACAGTGACGGCGTTTGAGTGGGGCTATTTAGATATGTGGCTTAAGTTTGGCTTAGTCGGTTTATTAGCTTTGTTGGGATTTTTACTGCAGGGCTGGGGGAGGAATTTTTTTAAGTGGTGGCGGGCCGTTGATGTCAAAGCCAGCTGGTTTATTCATCCCTGGCTGGCCTTGCTGGTGGTAAATATTACCACGCCATATTTAAATCATCCTTTAGGTTTAGGCGCTATAATGTTGATATTGGCGGTGGTTTTACAAGGAGATGGTTCCAAAACCCTTTTCGTGGCGAAAGCTATGATTTTTGAACGAGACAAGGAAGATGAGCAAAATGCCCGGAAACGTAGCAGTAGCTACGATGAGGACATTTTGGGAAATCTGACGCAGTCGCAGTCAAAAAACAGAGATTGCAGCAGAAATAGGGTTTTGGAACCATCTCAAGATCAGGCCGGTAAAAAATATGTTAATTAATCATCCTAAATTATCAATTCATTTGGTGACGCATAATGGCGCGGCTTGGTTGCCGTATTGTTTAGAGTCGTTGTCGCGCCAGCTTAGCATGGATTTTTTCCTGCTCATCATTGACAATGCGTCGCTGGATAATTCAGTTTTAATAGTGAATGATTGGTTAAGAGCTCATGCCGCGCTGTTTAGCAGGGCCCGGGTTATACAGCATAAACAAAATTTGGGTTTTGCCCGCGCCCATAACCAAGCCCTGGCCTGGAGTCAAAGTGAATATGTAATGTTGCTTAATCAGGATGTGATTTTGGCTGATAATTATACTTTGGACATAATGAAATTTATGGACACCACGGCGGCGGCCGCGGCCGTGACTGGTAAAATCAGGCAATGGGATTTTATAGCTGATACTTTTTATTATGAAAGTCTTAAGGATAAATCAGAGGCAAAGATTGACACCGTTGGCTTAAAAATCAGCCGCGGCCGTAAAGTTACTGAAATTAATCAAGGTCAGGCCGATAATAACAAACCCCTGTGGCCGCAACCGGTATTTGGCGTTTCGGGCGCCGCTCCGCTTTATCGTCGCGCGTGTTTGGAGGCTGTCAGTTCGGCTGGCGAAATTTTTGACGAAGATTTTGTGTCTTACAAAGAGGATGTTGATATGGCGTGGCGTCTGCGGTTGGCCGGTTTTAGCGCTTATTGCGTACCAAGCGCGATTGCCTATCATGATCGTGGTTTGGCGCAAGCTAGTGACAGCTCGGTGCTAGATTTAATTAAACATCGTTCCGGTTGGCCACAAGAGTTGAGAATTGCCTCGGTGGCGAATCATTGGGGAGTATTAGTTAAGAATGATAGTTGGTACAACTGGGCGCGCGACTGGCCGTGGATTATTGGTTTTGAGTTTAAGAAGCTGGCCTATTTATTATTATTTGAACCACAGGTGTTAGGCGGCGGTCTGCGGCGTTTTTTTGCGGTTTTGCCCCGATTTTTGCGTAAGCGCCGTTTGTTAAAAACAACTCACCGTCTTAAACCGGCGGAGTTGCGTCGCTGGTGGTAAGGTTAGTAAAATTAGCTATGAAACTCTCAATTATTATTTTAAATTATCACAGCGCGGGATTGGTGCGGCAGTGCGTGCGCGGTGTTTATAAGGCGCCGCCGCCGCTGGAGTTTGAAGTTATTGTGGTTGATAACGCCTCTAGCGACGGGGTGGGCGAATGGCTAAAAGTCAATTACCCGCCAGTGGTTTTTGTGCAATTAAAAAAGAACCGCGGTTATTCCGCCGGTAATAATGCCGGTATCAAGCAGGCACAAGGTGAATATGTACTGATACTTAATCCGGATGTCGTTATTGCCAAGGGCCAGCTTGAGCAAATGGTAAAGTTTATGAATAAAAATAAATCGGTTGGTTTAGCCGGTCCGCGATTGACAAATCCCGACGGCAGTCTGCAATATTCAACTTACCATTGGCCGTCGTTCTGGCTGCCCATTTGGCGGCGAACTAGATTGGGCCAATGGTCAGTTTGGGCGCGGCAGGTAAAAAAATATCAAATGATGGATTGGGGTCATCAGGATAACCGTCCGGTTGATTGGTTGTTGGGGGCGTGTTTAATTGCCCGGCAAACGGCCTTGAAAACGGTTGGCTTATTAGACGAGAGGTATTTTTTGTATGTGGAAGACACTGATTGGTGCCGGCGGTTCTGGCAGGCCGGCTGGCAAGTATATTACATAGCCGAAGTCAGTTTAACGCATTTTCACGAGCGCCTGTCGGCCCAGGCCGGCTGGTCGGCTTTGTTTAAAAAAGTTACCTGGATACACATCAGTTCCTGGTTAAAGTATTTTAGGAAATGGGGTTTAAAAGTGCCCCAGTATAATAATTGAACTCCCGCTTTAATAAGGGGGAGTTCAGGTTTATTGAAAAATTATTTTAAATTGGCTAAGAATTGAGAAAAAGCTTGTTTTAATCTGCCGCCATAGAGTTTATAACCGTCTAAACTGTTGAATATTTTTGTCAATTCTTCCGGAATTTTGGATAAATTATTTTTGTTGATTTTATCTTTGGTAATAACGGAATATCTAGTGTCAATGATGATGACTTCACCAGCGGAGTTATAAACAATAAAAATATCAGGGTCAATGTATTCATTTAGGGTAGAATAATTTTCTGCAGCTTCGAGGGTTAAGGCCACATTGATAAGACCAATGGTAATTTTTTTTGGCAAAGGTTTACCATCATATTTAAAGTTTATTATGATAAGAGGTTTACCAGCGTAATAGCTTATAACGGCTTCATTGTTAGGGTCCATTTTTTCTCCTGAAGTTAGTTATTTTTATCGATAGAAACCTGGTGGCGGTGGTCCAAATATAATAGTGATGCTAAGTATTAACAATAGAATACCGATAATCGTAAATGCTATAGCTGATAGCATTAAAGTCCGTTTCGTTTTTTTTGTTTGCGGTTTTGTTTGCGGTTGACAAGCCCAGTACGTATAATGTATGGCCAATCCCCAAGCAAGTAATGTAATTATAGGCAGGACTATTTTTATTAATTGAGCTGCTGCTGAAATTGTTTCCATATTTGACTCCTTGATTTGTTAGTGAACGATTTATTTAATTTGTTCAGTTCAATTGGGTGTATTTTAGCTCTTTTAATGTTTTTGTCAAGGCAGAGTTGGATGTTGACTTATACCCTTTTTTTAGCTAAAGTAAGCTGGTATGTTTACTAAAAAAATCGGTATTGATTTAGGCACAACTTATACGTTGGTTCACGTTCCCGGGCGCGGAATTATTATTAATGAGCCGTCGGTGGTGGCTATTTCAACAGTTGATCGTTCGGTTTTGGCAGTGGGCGAAGAAGCCAAGGAAATGCTGGGACGGACGCCGGATACAATAGTGGCACTGCGGCCGTTAAAGGATGGAGTAATTGCTGATTATCGCACGACCGAGGCCATGTTGCGTTATTTTATAAACAAGGCTTTGGGTGGTATGAGGTTTTTTAAACCCGAGGTTATGATAGCGGTTCCGGCCGGTATAACGTCAACCGAGCGCCGGGCGGTTATTGACGCCACGATCGCGGCCGGAGCCAAAGCGGCTTATATAATCAAAGAGCCAATCGCGGCGGCCATTGGGGCTAATATACCGATTGGTTCGGCATCTGGCCATATGATAGTTGATATGGGCGGCGGCACTTCTGAAGTGGCTATTATTTCCTTGGGCGGAATTGTCGCTAACACCTCGGTGCGAACTGGCGGCAATAAGCTTGACGCGGCCATTGGGGAGTTTATCCGAAAAAAATATGGTTTGGCGATTGGCGAACAAACCGCCGAGGAAATAAAAATTAAAATTGGTTCGGCCCTGTACTTGCAGGACAAGCTTACTATGGATGTTAGAGGCCGTGATATGATATCGGGTTTACCGCGGACCGTCCCCGTCAGTTCCGATGACATAACCGAGGCCATTCAAAGTGTGTTGGATGGAATCATTCACGCGGTTAAATCGGTTTTGCAAATTACCCCGCCGGAATTATGCGCCGATGTTATTGATAAGGGTATGGTGCTGTCGGGTGGCACGGCGTTGCTGCGCAACCTGGACAAATTATTCACCCAAGCCACCGGCGTTACGGCTTACGTGGCCGACGAGTCATTATTATGTGTGGCTAAGGGCACTGGTGTCGCTTTAGATAATCTGGAATCGTATAAGCGGAGTATTTTGTCCACTAAATAATGGTGATAATTCTCAAATCCTAAATGCTACTCAACCTATAAAATTCCGATTTAAAACATTAAAGATAAGTTAAAAGTTAGAAGTCAAAAGTCAAATCTGTCGTACCTGCGGTAGATCTCCCGCAGGGAGACAACGCAAAATTAAAAACTATAAAACTTTTGACTTTTACCATGTGCTTTTGATTTTTGACTTTTGAATTTTGAGTTAACATGATTTAGGTTTTAAGTTTTATTGCGATGTCTTTACCTGATATATTATTTCTACTGTTAATTCCCTTTGCCGTCCTGGCGTGGCGGCGATGGGATTGGGCGCTGTTGACCATATTGGCGCTGTTGCCGTCGTATTTGTGGCGTCTGACAGTGGGAGGGATACCAACGACCTGGCTGGAAGCGGCGATTTATATTTTGTTAATAGTCGTGCTGTTGCGCAGTCAGTGGTGGAATTTTATTAAATCAAACTGGCTGACTAACCGCAGTTGGATAGTATTAGGGTTAGGTTGGGCGCTGGTGGCGATAGCGGGCGTAGTGGTTGCTCCGGATAAGCGTTTGGCCCTTGGTATTTTAAAAGGTTGGATAATGGATCCGCTGGTAGTGGCGGTTTTGTTTTATTACGCGACAGCGGCGGCAGTCAGCAAAATTGAATGGTGGCAAAAAGTAACGGCGGCATTTTGGTGCGGTGGCGTTTATACAAGTTTGTCCGCCTTAATAATGGCGTATAGCAGTAATGCGACCCGTTTTAACGGGTGGTATGATTCGCCCAATGTGCTGGCGATGTATTTACTGCCGATTTTGGCTATGTCATTATTGGTTACTCGGCGCCAAGAATTTAAAAATACTCCAAGTCTGTTACTGAAAATCGGGTGGTGGGGCGGCAACGCAATTATGGCCGCGGCTTTATTTGGCACCAATTCTTATACCGCGCTAATCGCCCTGGCGGCCGGGGCGCTAATGTATGTATTATTTTCAATTAACTATAATAGAATTCTGGCGGCCGGTTTAGGCTTTAGTATTGTGGTGGTTGGCATATTACTGCCGTTTGTTATGACGCCTGCCAATTATTGGTTCCCGTTGACTCATTACAACAGCACTTATAAACTTGATTCCGGACAAATGCGTTTAATTCTGTGGCGCGAGGCCGGTCAGGTAATACAAACTAAGCCGCTATGGGGGTTGGGCTTGGGTCAATGGCAGCCTTATTTTTTAAATAAAGTAATGCCTTATAAACCGGAACTTAGGCAACCGGGTGTGACCCTAGAGTTGTATTATGCCAGTTTATTTCCGCATAATTTGTGGTTGACGACTTGGTTGAATTTGGGGTTGCTAGGGGTGATAATTTTGGCAATTTTGGCGGGCAAATTATTTAGGGCAGTAACTAGGACTAAGGCCGTTGAATTGATGGTGGTTTTGGCAATAATTTTGACGCAGGGAATGGTTGATACGCCGTTTTATAAAAATGATTGGTCTATAATGTGGTGGGTTATGGTGGCGGCGGTAGCTTGGCTAAACAACGACGCCCGCTTAAGTGCCAGTAAAATCGGGTAATTATGACTAAGCAAGCGCCGTGGCAAATTAATAATCCGGTTGGCCGATATTTATCGCAATTGATTGATAATGACAGTTTGAGTCATGCCTATCTTATTTATGGTCAGTCGGGAGTAGGTAAGGTTGATGTGGTTGAGTTTTTTTTACAAAAATTATTTTGTTTATCGGCCACTGATAAGCCCTGCGCCAAATGCTCGGCTTGTCAACAGGTTAAGTCGCGGCATTTGCCGGACGTTTACTGGATAGCCAAAGCTAACGGGCGACAGGATATTTTAATTCAACAAATACGAGACTTGTGGGCGTTCGTTAAAAACCGATCATACAGTGGGGGGTGGCGGGCCGTAGTTATTAATTTGGCCGATGACATGAATGCTGAAGCCGCCAATGCCTTACTCAAAATATTGGAGGAGCCGGCCGAACGGGTGATATTTATTTTGGTGGCGGTCAATTGGCGTAAAATACCGCGCACTATCGTGTCGCGTTGTCAGTTGCTGCCACTCGGTTTGATGCCACTAGACGAGCTGGCAAAATTAATTGAGGCCGCGGGAGCCGAGCGGCAATCAGCCGTTGAGTTGGCCGCTTTAGCCGGGGGGCGAGTTTCCCGAGCGTTAAATTGGTTGAATAATAATAGTGAACCGGCTGTGCGCGTGCAGTTGGCCGGTAAACTTATGGCCGCGGCCCGCCAGAATTCTTGGTCGGATTGGCAACTGTTAATTAATGATTATTTGATTAAGCCCGGCGATAGCTTATCCCCAGCTCAATTAAGCCAAGACTTATTAGTAGTGGCGCAGGAAGTCGGGCAGGATATTTTAAGAACCAAACTGGGTTTGGGGCAGTTTATAACTTATCAAAAATACCAATCTGAGCTAAAATTACTGGCAGATTCATGGTCGTATCAGTTGCTCAAGTTTTGGTTCGAGCAGTTGGCAACGGCTCAGACCAAGATTATGGCTAACGGCAATGTTAAATTGACCTTAGAATGTATGATAGCTAATATAATAGATTATGAATAAATATAAATTGATTCTCCTTCGCCTAAAATTCCGGGCGATAGCTCGATGGACATCCAGCCTTCGCAGCCGTTTCGGCGGAGTAGGCTGGAGGCTTGTTTCACTTCGTCATCGCTCCGCGAGATCTAGCGAAGCCATGACGAGATCTCACATAGCGAGAGCGGCTACGGCGGAATTCCGCTGGGATAGCACGGCCAAAGGTAAGTGGAGCTTCATTTGGTTGGTTTTAATAACGCTGGTTTTAGTTGGCGCCGGTTGCAGCTTTAAAACTGCCAGTCGAACTGCCGATGGCGGGGTTTACCGTTCGGATGATTTGGGTAAAACCTGGCAGCAAAAAGTATTTGCCGGTCAGCAGAATAATAAGAACGTTACCATTGCCAGTCTTGATATTCGGGATTTGCAATTTTCCGCGGCTGACACAGGCGTCTTGGCGGCCGTGGCCGGCGATAAGGGATTGTTAATAACCAGCGATGGCGGTGAACAGTGGCGGCAAATTTATCAACAACCAGCCACCGCCGTTGCCATTCACCCCACTGCTAAAGACACTTTTTACATAGCCGCGGGCAACCGAATTTATCGGACGACCGATAGCGGGCAAAATTGGCAAACCGTTTATTTAGACACTACGCCCGACGCGCAAATAACCGCTGTGGCCACCAACCGAGCCAACGATAAGCAAATTTTGGCCGCCAGCTCGCGGGGCATTCTTTTACAAAGTCTTGATTCCGGAAATTCCTGGGAGCAACTTTACTTATTTAAGGCGGCGATAGCAAAAATATTGTTTAACCAAGTTAATGGTAAGTTGATTTTTGTGGCCCAGACTGACGGCCGCTTGTGGCGGTCGTATGATAGTGGCGTTAGTTGGACTGATTTATCAAACACTATTAAACAGTTGAATCCGCGCCGGGGGAGTTATCAGGCTATGACTTTTGTGGCGGACACGGCCAATATTTTATACGCCACCCAAAATGGATTAATGCTCGGGAGCGAGGCTGGTGAAAAGTGGTCTAATTTAAAACTGGTAACTGCCCCCGGCGCGGTAGCGCTGGTGTCGTTGGCGGTGCATCCCAAGTTGCCTAATAATATTTTTTACACTACTGCTACCGGTTTTTATCGCAGTGCTGATAAGGGCGAGACTTGGCAAACCAGTTCACTGCCGTCGTCGCGTCTACCTTCCAGTATGGCTATCAATCCATCAGCCAATAATCAAATTTATTTAGGATTTACCCGTAAATAAAATATATGTTATCACAACTCAATGAATTAACGCCCGACCTTGATAAGATTTTACAACACTTTAAGTCTGAATTAGCTACTTTGCGGTCGGGCCGGGTTATGCCGTCTTTGGTAGAGCACTTAAAAGTTGAGGCTTATGGCACCCTGACACCCTTGATTGAACTAGCGTCCATAAACGCGCCGGAGCCGCGTTTGATTGTGGTGCAGCCGTGGGACAAGAATATAATCCGTGATATTGACAAAGCGCTGCAGGCGGCTAACTTAGGGGTGGCGCCGGTTATTGACGGGGCTTTAATTAGGCTGAATTTTCCGTCCCTAACCGAGGATAAGCGAAAAGAATTAGTTAAACAGGTTGGCATTAAGGCCGAGGAGGCTAAGGTTAGCGTTAAGAATGTTCGTGAGGACACCCACAAAACCCTTAAAGCCGACAAGGATGCTGGCAGTTTAGCAGAAGATAATTTTTTTATTGCTCAGAAAGAGTTGCAAAAAATAGTGGACGATTATAACGGCCGGATAAAAAAAATCGCCGAGGATAAAGCCAAGGAGATAATGACGATTTAATAGAAATTTAAAATGTAAATACCTGCCCGCCGCTCGCCTCACCTAATAGATAGATTGACGCCAAACTACAGCACTTTAATTTATAGCTAGAGCGTATTTGACACAGCGGCTTTGGCAGGCGGGTCAAAAATCAAAATTAATTTAAATTTTTGGTTGCCTCGCGCAACCATCCCGCCGCGGCGGGATAAAAGCGAAGCTTTTATTGTCATTTTTCATTTTAATTTTTAAATTTTACATTAAGTTGTCTAACAATTGAGTGATATGGTTAGCACTATAGCCGTTTTTATATTAGTATTACTGCTTCTCGTCTTGGTCCACGAGCTGGGCCATTTTTTGACAGCGCGCCGGCTGGGGGTAGCGGTGGAGGAGTTTGCTTTTGGTTTTCCGCCCCGTTTAACCAGCTTTAAGCGCGGTCCAACGACTTATGTCGTAAATTGGCTGCCTTTGGGCGGTTACGTTAAATTAAAAGGGGAGCATGGCGACGATAGTTTAGCGCCGGATAGTTTTGCCGCCCAGCCAGCCTGGCGGCGGGCGATTATACTGGTAGCCGGTGTGGCTATGAACGTCCTGTTGTGTCTGGTGTTACTGACCGGCGGTTTGATGGCGGGACTACCGACCATTTTAGAACCGTCACAGGTGTCGCAAGCTAAGGCGGTTAAAATTCAGATTATAGATGTTTTGCCCAATAGTCCGGCTGACCAAGCTGGCATTAAACTGGGTGATGAAGTTCAAAAACTGAATAATCGGAGATTTGTTACAGTGCCGGAAATGCAAAACTATATTGCTGCGCAAGCTGGTCAAACCATAGATATTACTTTGGCGCGCGGCAGTGAAATTATTAAGACCGCTCTTCGTCCTCAAGTACTGCCTGAATCTAAAGGGCGAGTCGCTCTGGGAGTAAGTTTGGTGCAAACCGGTATAGTGGCTTACCCGTGGTACGAGGCGATCGGCCGCGGCGCGGTGGCCACTTATAATTTAACGATTGAAATTGGACGAGGTTTTGGACAATTGTTTAAAAATTTAATTGTTAATCGCCAGGTTCCCAAAGATATAGCCGGGCCGGTCGGGATTGCGGTTATGACCGGTCAGGTGGCGGATTTAGGCTGGATTTACGTGTTGCAATTTGCCGCGCTGTTATCGCTTAATTTGGCGTTTATAAATTTGTTGCCCTTTCCGGCGCTGGATGGCGGACGTCTGCTGTTCGTAATTATAGAAAAGCTCCGCGGCAAGCCCAATAATCAAATGATTGAGGCGGTGGTGCATAATATCGGTTTTATGGTTTTAATGTTATTGGTGGTCGTAATAACTTATCAGGATTTATTGCGTTTTGGCGGCGGAATAATTAAATCAGTAAGTAGCGTGTTTGGCTTATAAATTTTTTATGTCATTGCGAGAGTTGATAATCATCGGCTCGTGGCAATCCATGTTTTTAAAATCCAAATTAGTATAGTTGGAGGTTATCATGAGTGTGGCGAGGTAGTATTTTGGCATCTTCCGCCACCAGCCCTAATTTAGTACCAGCCATCAGGCAGGCGGCAACCATTGTAACAAATGAAGGCGGTTTGACCAGCTATGCCGCCATCGTGGCTAGAGAATTTAAGATTCCTTGCATTGTGGAAACCAGAATAGGAACGCAAGTGTTTAAAGATGGTGATGCAGTGGAGGTTGATGCTAATAAGGGGATAGTTAGAAAGTTATGACAAAAAAGATTACTCTACCACCCAAAGTCATAAAATTAGTCAAGGGTAATGAGTGGTACCACCAGCGGTTTGATGGTGCACCGATGTATATGTATTGCGTAGCTGAAGCGGAAATTAAACCGGAAGCGAGAAAGCCTAAAGGCACCGAGGCTAAAATGCGCGTGTCTTTTTTTATGCCCAACGGCAGAGGGGATTGGTATTTGGATATGGCTGATGTTAAACGCGGCGCGCAAATAATTATTGATTTGGCTAAAAAAGATGCACTTATAAGCCGGAAATTACTAAAGGCCTGGCGTAAGGACGAAGAATTGTTTGAAAAGTTTTTCTACCGGTTTGAAGCCTCATCATTAGGAAAATTAATGGATAAAGATTTATTGGCTTTATATAAGCAATATTATAAATTGTTTGTTAACCGTTTTACATCTTCGGCCATAATAGACCATTTTGCTCTAGGTACGGATGAATACATAGCTAATATATTAAGAAAGGAAATGGGAAAAATTAAAAAGGAGTCGGAGTTTACCGAAATATTCAGTATCGCCACAGCACCGACCAAGCAGTCTTTTATTAATGAATCAGAGATGAAGCTGTTGGCATTAGCTTTAAAACCACATCTTTCGGCAAAAGACTTGCAAAACTATCAAAAAGATTATTTCTGGATAAAAAATAATTATTACCAGGCTAGAAACCTGACTGTAACTGATTTTAAGAAAGAAATAAGTATTTGGAAAAAGTCTGGGGCTAATTTAACAGCCAAATATTGGCAATTGAAAAATGCGTCCCGGATGAATGCTAGAAAAAAAAATATATTGTTTAAAAAATATAAATTATCAAAATTGCTAAGAACTTTGTTAAAAATTTCTGACGATTTTACTTGGTGGCAGGATGAACGTAAAAAATCCACTTATTTAAATATTCACATTGGTAGTTGTATTTTGGGAGAGATGGCTAAGCGACGTGGGTACAACCCGGAAGTTATGAAATATTTACTGCCTGTTGAAGTTGGTTCAATGTTTTTAAAAGGTATACCGTCGGCGCAAGAATTAAAAAATCGGCAAAAGGGTTGTGCTTTTGTGGTTTGGCATGGCGGTTTTTATGTGGCTACCGGTAAACAAGTAACAGTATTACGAAACTTAATGTTTTCTTCTAAAAATAAAGATGAAGTCAAGGATTTAAGAGGTTTAACCGCGTCAGTCGGTAGGGTAATCGGCCCAGTCAAGGTGGTTAACTCAGTTAGAGAGATTAGTAAGGTAAAAAAAGGAGATATATTAGTGGCTGTTATGACCCGACCCGATTATATTGTAGGTATTAAAAAAGCCGCCGCGATTGTTACCAATGAAGGTGGAATCACCTGCCATGCCGCCATTGTGGCGCGCGAACTTGGTATTCCGTGTATAATCGCTACCAAAATCGCCACCGAAGTCTTGCATGATGGCGATTTAGTGGAAGTCAACGCTAATCATGGGGTGGTTACTGTGTTAAAGAGAAAATAATTTATGACAAAATGGCATTGGTATATGCGTGGCACTATTTATCCGCATCGGGCCGATATTGGACAATTGGGTATTTTTAAGTATGGAAAATATAATTTAATTCCCATAACATCAGATTTGTATATTAACGAAGGTTCTAGAATGTGGTGGGCGTGGGATGTAGCTCAAATCACAAAACTAGGTAATGCTATTTTAAAACAGTGTAAGACTAAATCTGGCGTTGCCAAACATGTAAATAAGCTAATTGCCTTATTGAGCAAGGCCATAGAGTCAGCCGATATATTTAAACAGGGAGATTTAACGAAATTAAGTGATAAAGAATTAGCCGGACAGTATCAATTACTTTACAAAGATAATTTGGAAACCCACGGCATTTTAAATGAAGATGTAGATGCGTTTGATGTGGTGTTTGATAATTTTTTGCAAACAGAATTAAGACGCTATGTTAATTTAGCTGGGGATAAATTTATTTCCGTCTATAAAGATTTGTCAACACCTTGCCATACTTCATATTTGCAACAGCAAAACTATGATACAGCTAAGCTATATTTAAACTCAAAAGGTCAAAGCGAAACGGTTGATATTTTACATAATGAATATTGGTGGACAAGCATGGGTTGGGAAAGTATGAAGCCGCACAGTAAAGGTTATTTTATGCATCAGGTAAAAACAATGAACCGAGTTTTGGCAACAAGGATTATTAATGATTATAAAAAACAAGCCGCTTTAGTTGCCAAACAGCGCCGGAGACTGCTTCGCCAATATAAGTTACCCAGGCAATTTAGTCGCTGGCTATGGGTTTTGGATAAGTATGCCTATTTACATGACTGCAGAAAAGAAATGCAGGTTAAAACCATGTATGCTTATCATTTGATTTTATTAGAGACTGCTAAAAGGTTAAAGATTAAAGAATCGGATTTGGAGTGGTTATTTCATAATGAGGTCGCGGGTTTATTAAAAGGTAAGAGACTTAATAAAAAACTGATAGCTGATAGAAAAATATCAGTGACCTCCCAGGTAACATCTAAAAAAATAATTATAAATGAAGGGAATAAAGCTCATCGGATAAAGATTAAAAGTCTTAATTTAGATAGAAAAAATATTACTTTAGTTAAGGGTTTGGCTGTAACTGCTGGTTTAGTACATGGACGTGCCTTGGTTTGTCAAGGGGCCAAAGAGGCCATTAGCAAAGTTAAACAAGGTGATATTTTGATATGCCCCATGACCTTACCGGATTATTTGCCAGCCATGAAAATGGCTAAAGCCATCGTGACAGATGAAGGTGGTTTAACCTGCCATGCTGCCATAATCGCGCGTGAGCTGGGTAAGGTTTGTATAGTTGGCACAAAAGAGGCCACCCGGGTATTTAAGACCGGCGATTTGGTAGAGGTTGATGCTAATAGAGGCGTTATTCGTAAGTTATAGTTTATGGAGAATAAAACTTTTTATCTTTGGGATTTGGCTGATACCATTTTTATTGAAAAATGGAACGCTGAATTATCCGGCGTGCCGTCTTTTAATGCTTATGTGGAGTCTTTGGGATATGATTTAAAAACTATCAGTCCTTTAGATTATGAATTATGTTATGAAAAACCGTATCGTGATGGTTTATATGATTTATCAATTGCTGATGGATTTAAAGAAGTTCTAACTTGGACGAAAAACAATGGCGTTTTTACTACTGGTAACAAAGAGCAAATTAATTGGCGAGCTGAACAGTTGTTAAGAAAATATGGGTTTGGCATTCGTGACTTTTTGAAAGAGATATATAGCACTTTTGATTATAGTAACACCAATGTTAAAACCGAAGCTATGTTAGTAGATTTAATAGGTAAAAAATTTAAGCAAGGGCTTGGGATTATAGTTTATACAGACGATAGAGAGGCTAATTGCAGGTTTTTTATTAGTGCAGCTGAAAAGTGTCAAAATAATGGGGTGAGGGTTGAATATCGGGTGTATAATTTAGGTAATGATGATAGTAAGTTAGAAAAATTGTCAGATAACTATTATAAAATTGGCGATCTATATCAATTGAAAGATAATGAAGAAAATTTATTAAAGCCCAATGATTAATCCTAATAAAAATTTGTGGCGGTGGGGACCAATAGACGGCCGGCCGATATATCCGGACCCGTGGTACGACGGTATGACTGTTAATATGAAGGCATTTTCACCGAGTTGGCCAAGTAGTTATTCTTTATATAAAAAAGACAGGTATTCTTATGTTTGTGAATATGAGCCTTTATATAAAAACGCGGAGAAAATATTCGTTAAGTATATATTGAATGAAGCCAATTTTAAAAGAATATACAGAAAATGGCGCAATATTGTAAAGAGGTTAGTCAACCTAAATGCTAAAATGTCCCCAAGTAGTCTCAGGTCGTTAAATGATTTAGAACTCTATAAAACAATCAATTTATGGTATAAAGTTTATAGTTATGAATTTTGGGGTGTTGGGTTAGTACCGGAAATTGCTAATTTTGGCGGGGAATCATTGCTTAGAAATATACTTCGGAAAAAATCTGTCGTTATGGGGGCGGAGGTTAGTTTAATGGAAAAGTTGTCGGCGCCTGATAAATTTTCGTTTTATACGCAAGAAGAAATAGATCTATTAAAACTTCGTAAGATAAAAGGAAAGCCATTAAATCAGTCTTTGGTTAAGCATCAGCAAAAATATTTTTGGATACTGAATAGTTATCGCCAGACTAAAGTTTTATCAGTGGACTATTTTGCTAAGTACTTAAAAAAGTTTTCTAATGTACATGCTAGAGACAGAATAAAGGCATTAAAAAAACAAATAAAAATAGTTAAATTTATTAAAGCAAAGTTAGTACGTCAATATTCACTAGGTAAGGACGCATTGATGATATCTAACAAATTAGCTTGTTGTATTTGGTGGCAGGACAACAGAAAATCGTATATATTTCAAACTAATCATGTTATAGATGTAATAGTTAATGAATTATCTCGTCGCTATGATATTAGTAAAAGCGATTTACATTATTATGTTTTTAAAGATATTTTAAAATTAATTAAAACTGGAAAAAAATTATCAATTAAAGAACTAAAACAAAGACAAAGTTATTTTGCTGTGGTTTGGGATAGGCAGAAAGGGACTATGTATGTATCCGGAGGTAAAGCTAAAAAGTTATATAATTTGTATCAAATAAAACCGAATGTTAAGTCTATAAAGCAAATTAGGGGTGAGGCT
Source organism: Patescibacteria group bacterium (assembly GCA_041645215.1). Classification (GTDB taxonomy): domain Bacteria; phylum Patescibacteriota; class Patescibacteriia; order Veblenbacterales; family UBA10138; genus JACRFM01. The sequence continues at coordinate 46,509 of JBAZQK010000006.1, forward strand.
GTTAGCGCTGGAGTTGTTAAGGGTAAGGTGAGAGTTATTTTGTCAGCCCGTGAGGTCAATAAATTACGACCTGGAGAAATATTAATAACCACTATGACTTCGCCCGATTTTATTGTGGCTATGCGTAAAGCTGCGGCCGTAGTAACCGACGTTGGTGGTATTACCAGCCACGCCGCTATAGTCTCGCGTGAACTTAGAATACCCTGCATAGTGGGTACCAGAATCGCCACTAAAGTTTTGAGAAATGCTGATTTGGTGGAAGTTGATGCCAATAAAGGAATCGTTAAAAAATTATAATTATCCGCTCCCATGCTCTAGAGCATGGGAGCGGAGGAGGAAATAAGAATTATGCCACGATATAATGAAAAAAGAATACCATATCAGACTCAAGAAAAACTTCTTGATATGTTTTGTGATATTCTTAAAAACATGAAAAAACGTCAGGACGTTAAAGATTTTTTAAAAGATTTATTAAATCGTCAAGAACGAGTAATGTTGGTACGCCGATTACTGATAGCTGATATGTTACTTAGAAAGTTATCTTATCGTGAAATTACAAATAAATTACGGTGTGGCTCTTCAACTATAGCGCGAGTAGAGCGTTGGTTAAATTTTGGTCGAGGTGGTTACAAACTAGCTATTAATCATAAAGTAAAATAATTAGTGCTCCCATGCTCTAGAGCATGGGAGCAAAGGTCTGTATGATAATTAGTGAATTAACTAAAGAAATAAAGCGGGAAACTTGGTGGAGCGAAGAGTCACCAGGCACGCCCATGTTTTCTTTGTGGATACAGCAGTTCGTACGGCAATCTAAGTATTGGCATCCTAAATTGCCTAATATTATATTGGTATTTTTTAAAAATGATTTTTTATATGAAGAAACTCCGGAAAAGCAAAAACTGCAAATCTGGAATTATGTTTTAGAACAGTATATTAAATATCCACAAATTCAACTGCGTCATTATAAGAAGTGGAAAGCCGTGTCTGAGAATTTAGTTAAAGAAAGGGAGTGGTTTCTAAAACACAAACATCATTTAAACAGCCAAGAATTGGCTGCGTCGTTTGCCAAAGTCAGCCAATTGATTAATGAGCACTGGCGGATTACTTGGGTGCAGGAAAGCGCTGATATTTTTACCACCTATGAGTTGCCGCAATTAATTCAAAAAGAAAATCCTAATTTATCGCTGGAACAGGCGACAGGTATTGCCATAATTTTATGCGCACCTGAATTTTTAAGTTTTATGGAAGAACAGCACACAGAACTTTTAAAAATAGCTATTTTGTACTATAGAAAAATTAAAAATGCTAAGAGGATTACTGGGGTTGATAAAAGGTTACGTGAAACCATAAATGGATTCTCCCAAAAGTATATTTGGTTATTGTCTAATTATAAAGAAGCTAGGCCTTTTGGTATTGGGCAAGTTTGGCAACAATTACGCTATGAATGCCAAAATAAAACTTTGTCTAAATTAAAAAAAGATTTAAAGAGTGTTAGAAGCAAAGTAGTTCGTTTAAAAAGACAAAAAAATAAATTATATCGGGATTTAAGTATTTCCCCCCGGCTAAGAAAAGCTTTTAATCTGCTTACTTTTTGGGCAACATGGATGGATGAGCGTAAACAAACAGCGCTTGTAGGTAATTGGTATTTGGAATTTTATGCCCGAGAAGTGGCTAAGTGTTTAGGTATTAATATTTGGAATATTAAATATTTTACTGCTGCTGAATTACATCAAGCTTTATCAAAAGGTAAGTTGCCAAATAAACTAGAATTAAAAAAGCGTCGTCGGTTTTGTGTGTTTGCGATTACAAAACAAGGCAGCAAGATAGTGGAAAAGATTTATACCGGGGGAAACGCGACTAAATTGTGGTCATTAATATTTACTAAACCAACAAGCAGCCTAATAAAAGGACAAGTAGCTAGTGCGCCGATAAGTAAAATGAGTGGCAAGGTTCAGATAGTTTTAGACCCGCATCGCGATAAGTTTACCAACGGTCGCATATTGGTTACCACTATGACCCGACCAGACTTTGTGCCTTTAATTCGGCGAGCTAGTGCTATAATTACTGATGAAGGCGGTATTACCTGCCACGCCGCCATTATTTCCCGCGAATTAGGTATTCCTTGTATAATTGGCACTAAAGTAGCTAGTAAGATTTTAAAGAATGGCAATAAAGTAGAATTGGATTTGGCATCAGGTGGGGTTAAAATTTATAAAAAATAAGTTATATAGATAAATATGAAACTTTATTATATTCAAAGAAAATCCAGCATGTCTTCAATCTTATGGCTTTTGGGTTGTGGTTTAGGCATGACTCATTACCCAGTTAAGCAAGTTTATGCTGGGTATGATTTGGGTAACACTATTTGGCTGGGTCGTCGTGAGGAAGGGTTTCTGTGCGGCGATAAATCTACTCATATTGATAAATTGGTTAGTTCATTTCAAAATTATGTTTTAAAGAATCCACGGCATGTATTTAATATAAAAAAAATATTTTTAAACAGGTCACGTAAATTAGTTGGTTTAGTCAAACATTTAGCCAGTTTTGATTATACCGAGGCCAGCAACAGTCAATTGTATGATGATTATAAAAGAGTAGTGGATAGTTATAAGGAAGTTTATACTTACGGTGAGCCGTTAGCCATTGCCTTGGGAAATTTTTCCGATAGGATAAAAAAACATTTTATACCCCAGGGCATGACCGATGCTGATTATGAAATTTTGCTCTTACCCCAGGAACTTTCTTTTGTGCAAAGAGAGAGGCTGGATTTATTGGAAATAGCTTGTCTGGTTAAAAATGGAAAAGTGGATAAAAAGATTAAACAATTATTACAAAGTCATGTGGCTAAGTATACTTGGTTGCCATATGATTATGGCGTTACCAGTTATAAAATTGACCATTTTATTAAAGAGCTGAAAAAACTGGTTAACAAGGGGCGGCGGCAAATTTTAGCAAATTATCGCCACCTTGCTAACTATTCTCGAAATTTACAAAAGCAGCAAAATAACATAGCGGCTAAATATAAATTTAATAACAAGCAGCAAAGTTTAATTGAAATTGTTAGAACCACTTTTTATTTGGTTGATTATAAAAAAGAATTATTTACGCAACTTCATTGGTATTCAGAAAGATTATTTATAGAAGTAAGCCGCCGACTAAAAACGCCCCAGCATTTAGTAAGGTATATGTTGCCGTATGAAGTGAGTATGTGTTTGCTAAAGGGAGTACCCGTAAAAAAACTGCAAATCCAATCGCGTTACAATAATTGTGTAATTACTATTAAAAAATCAGGAAGGGTGAACGTTATTGATGGTAATAAAGCTAAATTGATAATTGATAACTTTATCAGTTCACATAAAAAGGGTGAAAAGCGGGATTATTTATCCGGGCGCGTTGGTAATTCAGGAAGCGCGCGTGGTTTGGTAAGAGTAATTATGGATGCCAGAAAAATAGATACTTTTAAACATGGGGAAATATTGGTAGCACCCATGACTTCACCCGATTATATACTGGCCATACGCAAAGCGGCAGCGATAGTGACGGATGAAGGCGGTACAACCTGCCACGCCGCCATTGTCTCGCGAGAACTTAATATACCCTGCGTTATTGCCACCAAGAAAGCCACCCAAGTCTTTAAGACTGGTGATATGGTGGAAGTAGATGCTACGCGTGGTATAGTAAGATTATTAAAATCATCTTAATTATTAATTGTTATTTATATGTCTGGAGCAGTCGCAAGATCAGGGCCTTGGCGGATTAAACCATCGGGTAAATTGCCAATTTTTTTACGTTTTATGATTAATTCCGGTTTTGACCATAAAATTTCTAATAAGGTTGGCTTTAAAAACCATATAGTTAATCGGGTGTATTTGAATCACATGATGTATTGGCCCGCTAAGGAATATAATAAATTTGAAGCGGAAATCATTAACCATTTGAAGAAAAATGATGGCTGGATTGAAAAATATTGTGCTCGTGAACTAAAAAAATCAGAGCATCTTTATAACTTGGGTTTACGTTTAAAAAAGGTTGATTGGTCCAGAAAAACTAACCAAGAAATGAGGATCATTCTCAATAGTATATTGGAAAAATATCGCGAGTTGGCCTGTCCATGGTATGCGCAATATTCTATTGATGTTTATTGCGAGGATGTTATTGAAGAAGAGTTACTAAAGTATATACCCGCTGGCCATCCGGATTTTAGAAAACTGGTTTTGATATTTACTGACCCCAAGGCTATGACAGACGTAGCTGAGGAAAGGTGGAATTTAATGAAATTAGCAAAAAAGTTACAGAATAATAAGGAAAAGATGGATAAACTTTCTACGCAAGTTGTTAATCTTATAAATAAACATCTGGATAAATTTGCTTATATAAACAGAGGTTTAGCCACTAGTAAGCCATATAATTTTAGAGATATGGTTAAGAGAATTAAAGAAGCCTGGGCGTCAAAAGAGACTTTAGACAGTTTAATTTATTATAGTTCACCCCAAAAAATAAAAAATGATTACAAATGGGCTGTTAAACAAATAAACCCAAGTAAAAATTTTATTAAAATCATTAATCAGGCCAGATTGCACTCTTATACTAGAAATAGGCGCGTTGAAGCTTTCTTTTTGGCTGATTATGGCGCCAGCTTTATGTACCATGAAATAGCGAAAAGAAGCAAATTTAATCCTAATTGGATTATGGAAGTGTCGATTCCGGAGATGTATGGAGCTTTAAAGGGCGAACCATTGCCAAGTAAGGAAGAAATGAAAAAAAGATTTACTAATTACGCCATGATTGTAAAGAACGCCAAAACTACCATGATAGTTGACCCCAAAAAAATAAAGCAATTGGAAAGAAAATATTATGTTAATGTTAAATCAGCTGATCAAGTGGTGGGGCGTATGGCATGTATTGGTGGAATTATTAAAGGCCGGGCCAAGGTTTGTTTGGACAAATCGGAGATTGGAAAGGTTAAACGTGGAGATATACTAGTAGCCCAATTTACTACACCCGATTTTGTACCGGCCATGGAAAAAGCGGCTGCTATAGTTGCTGACCAAGGCGGTTTATCTTCTCATGCCGCTATAGTATCAAGGGAACTGGGCGTACCTTGTGTAATTGCCACGGATAATGGTACTAGAGTGATAAAAGATAATGATTTGTTGGAGGTTGATGCCCGTAATGGCATTGTTAAGATAATCAAAAGAGCTAAATGATCAAAGCAATTTTCTTTGATTCCGGTGACGTTATAGTAAGGGAAGGATTCAATCCCGGTATAGTTGAATATGAAAAAAAATATAGTTTGCTGCCAGGATCTCTATACAAATCTGCACACGACAGGCAATATTGGAAAGATTTTACCTTGGGTAATATATCCGAAAATGAATACTTTGCGGATGTAGCAGACGATTACAAAAAAGCAAAAATTGATACCACAGATTTTAAAAAGATTATCCAGGATAATTTTAAATTAAATGAAGAATTGTTAGATTTTTTAATGACAATTAAAAATAAATTTATTTTAGGAGTAATCTCTAATCATCCCAAGGAATTTTTTGAATGGTGCAGACAATATTTTGGTTGGGATAAGATTTTTACCGTTTATGCGGTATCTGGTGATTTGCATGTTAGAAAACCCGATAAGAGAATATTTGATTATGCTGTTAAAAAAGCTGGTGTGGCAGGTGGCGAATGTATCTATGTTGACAATCGCTCGGACAGAATAGAGGGTGCACAGTTAGCTGGTATGCAGGTAATTATTTATCAGAATATCAATCAATTAAAAACTGATCTATCTAATTTTATTAATGTAACCGATTAATTTATGTTAAAAGAAAACAATTACGAAACTCATGAAAAGATGATGGCCACTACTTATATAGATTTAACCAGACATGGTAACCGATATGGCGGGCCGATGGAAATTACTTTTTACGACGGCAGCAAAATTAAATTTGATGATTCTACTGACCTTACCGAAGAAGGTCGAAAAGATGCTGTAAATTTTGGTGCCGAAGGAATTCCACCCGAAGTTACATTAGTACATTTACGTGGTGGTGACGAGCCAAGACACGGTCAAACTGGCGATGATATAGTAAAGGGAAGTGAAAAATTTGGAATACACAAAGAGGGGGAGGAGCCGTCGCCAGTTAGAGACAAGGCCGGTCGGGTAAAGGGAGCGAGACGAGGGCAAGGGGTTGATTATGCTAGTTCTGGTTTAATGCCATTTCTCAAACCATTTAAGCAAATGATAAATGATGAACTTAATAAGATAGTTTCTACTTTATCTCCAGAGGAGCAAGAGAAATTAAAAACCAATCCGGAACTTAGAGCCAAATATCGTGAGCAAGCACAAGTTTTCGGCCTTAAAGCTGCTATTAATGACCCAAAATTGGCTGAAATAGCTGCCGAGAATGAGGCTAATGAGTTGCTTCATGTTGTTGAGTTGTCGCGCAGGGGGGTGAAAGCTGGTGAAATTAAATCAATCCCTATAGTTGGTAGTGGTCTTTTTGCCGAATCTTTGTTAAAACACGCTTTGGTGGTGGAGGATTTAGAAACCGCTAATAAAAAGACTGGATTTGAGTCGGTTGATGAAATTGGTGGATTTACTAAACAAGCCACTTCTTTTAGGATAAAACTTATGCGAGATGCGGAGTTGGGTGACGCGCGTAATATGGAAGATTTTAATAAAGATACCAAAGTTGAATACGAATTTACTGACCCAGAAAGAAAGAAGTTGTTTGGCGGCAAAAAAGTATCTTTGGACTGGAATATTGTTAATGAATTGGCAAATAAGTTTAGGTTTAAGCGCCAAGGTTAACGAAAAATGAATAATTTACCAAAATTAAAAATAGTGTCAATAACTAAATTGTGTTTACATGAAACTGTAGACCCAAAGCGTGTTTTGAAATTAAAAAAAATAATTAAAAAAGCTCACCTTTTTACCAATCCGCCAATTGTAAGTTATATACCAGCGATGGATAAATATTTAGTATTAGATGGTGCTAACCGTACTACTACGCTTAAAGAATTGAATTTTAAATATATTTTAGTGCAATTAGTGGAATATAAAGACAGTGTTGTTGATTTATTAACTTGGAACCATTTTGTGTCCCAAATTAGTTTGCAAAGAGTTATTGATTTATTTAAAGGCTATAATAAAAAACTTAATATATTAAAGGTTAAATCTTCACAATCTGCTAAAAATTTGTTAGACACTAAACCAGGTGTAGTTTATATAACAGATGGCAAATTACATTATGTAATTAATAACTTTAAAGATTTTAAGGATGAAATTGCAATTTTGAATTTTGCAGTAAATATTTACAAAGGTAAACATAATTTTAATCGGATATTGGGTGATAATTATAAAATTTTAAAAAAGGAATACCCGAAAAATAAAGTACTGTTTGTATATAAAAAACTACTTCAGCAAGATATTATAAAAGTGGTTAGAGCCGGACTCTATGTCCCGAGTGGTATATCGAGACATATAATTCAAGGTCGCGCTTTAAGAGTAGATATACCGATTGTTTGGCTAAAAGGTGCGGCCTCTTTGTTGTCATCTAATAAGAAGCTAAAAAAGTTAATTAACTCCCGACTTTCTTTGGGACAAATTAGATATTACAGTGAGCCAACTTTTATTTTTAATGATTAGATTTTATGGCAAAAATTCCTAGTTGGCAATATTATTTTGCACGTAAATTTTCCTTACAGCGTTTTGAGATTATATCACGGGTTTTTTATTCGCCCTTTTATTTTAAGCATTTTAAAGTTAATTTAAAAAATATTTTGGTCAAACCAGGCCAAAGTCATAATTATGAAATTTGGTTAGACAGAGATGAATATAAAATAGCCGTTAATAGAGTATATAAAACAGTCTGTAAGAATTATCATACCTATAAATATTATCGTAAAATTTTTATACAGACTCAACTTAGATTTCTTAAGGTGGCGATGATGGTGGCTCGCCAAACAAACAATAGATTAACTAATAAAGAATTGGGTAAATTATATAGGTTGTTTACTCGCCACCTACAGAAGCTTAATAGTAAGCCAATTATAGTAGTGTTTATGATTGAACCGTTGGTTAGTTCAGCTGCGGTAATGATTTTGACGGATATTCTCAAACGAAATAGTAAAATGAATGAGTATGATAATGGTCTTTCTATAATATTTTCACCTGATACTAAAACAGCCGTACCGCAGATGCGGCAGGCGTTGTTAAAAATTGCCTTAGGAGTTAAAACTGGTAGGTTAAATAAAACAAAGACAAGATATTTGCTTAATAGAGTCGTGAAGCAATATAATTTTTTGCCATGTTACGATATTATTGATAAGCCATGGGATTATGATTATTTTAAAAACGAGTTAAAGGGAATACTTAAAAGAACTGTAGTGGAATTAAAAAGCGAATTAAAAGATATGAACATAGTGTGGCGTCAACGTAAAAATAATTTTAAAGCTTTTTTATCAAGATATGACATTAGCCAATCGGAAGAAGATATTTTAAGAATTGCACACGATTTAGTTTTTATAAAAGACGAGAGAGATGATTATCGGCGTCGCGGTGGTTACTATGGTCGAAGACTTTTTGCCGAGATTGGCCAAAGATTAGACGTAGATTTACGCGCAGCTTGTTATTTAACTGTAGACGAAACAGAAGGTTTTTTATTTAGAGATATTAAACCATCTCGTGAGTTACTAAAAGAAAGGCAGACAACTTATTTATTATTACGTAAGTTAGGATCTCCTACTGCAGTAGCAAGTGGAGGTCAGATAAAAGCAATTATAAAAAATGAACATTTTCTATCATTAGATCAGTCTAAAGTTGATGAAATAACTGGTGTAGCAGGTTCTGTTGGTATGGCTAGAGGTTCAGTTATTATTGTTAATACTAAACATGATTTACGACGTGTCTTGCCTGGTTCAATTATGATAGCAGTTACTACCAGTCCGGATTATGTACCCGTTATGAGATTGTGTAAGGCGATTGTAACTAACGAAGGTGGAATAACCTCTCACGCCGCCATAGTTTGTCGAGAATTAAGAATACCATGTATAGTTGGTACTAAAATAGCAACCAGAATATTCAAAGATGGCGATTTAGTAGAGGTTGACACCAAGAGGGGAATAGTGAGAAAATTGTAAGACTACTGAATTTTTATATTTTTAATATGTTTAATAAGATAAGTTTTATTCAACAATTATTTCTAAACCAAGCCAAACAGGGGAAACGACGTAAAATAGCCATTGGTATTTGGCGGCCGGAACAGGCAGTAGTAGACGGTTTAAAAGCCGCTACTGATTATGCGGATTTAACAGTGGTTGGCTGTGATATACCTGGTCTTGATTGTATACCAACTGTTAACGATGATGAGGCTAGCCGCAAAATAATTGAATTGTTAAGGACAAGCAAGGTTGAAGGCTTTGTTAGGGCTCAACTCAAAGATTCCTACACTCACAAGGTATATTTAGAAACCTTTAAAAAAGAAGAACCTAAATTTAAATTCTGTCCATTTACCATAACTAATGATGATTATTGGTTTACCATTTCCAGTCCGTCTAATTATAACTCTTTAACTTTGGAAGCAAAACTAGCGGAGGCTGAGAGGGCCGCTAAATGGCTTAGTGATTTAGGTATAAAGCCAAAAATTGGTGTTACCAGTACTAGGCGTTTATCCGGGCGAGTTGGTGAATTTGGTTTACTGGAGGAAATTGCTGAGAACTGTGAAAAAACCACTAAGCATTTAACTGATATGGGTTTTGAAGTAAAGGAATATTATATTGAGTACGAACGAGCCGTGTGGGAAGGGTGTAATTTAATAATTCCGTCAACTGGAATGATTGGCAATACCTGGTCTAAGGGTTTAACTTTTCTTGGCGGTTGGACTAATGTGTGCTGTCCTATGTTAGATGAAGGTGTGTATTATGATGATACAGCTCGTAATCATGTAAATTGGTTTTGGCCTATTATCTCAACAGTTGCTTGGATAAATAGGGAAAAATCGTAGGTTGACATATTTAATGTTTTGTATTACTATTAACAGTTAAATAAATCTAAACAAAAAAGCAAAAGGAGGAGAAAGATAATTATGGAGATGAAAAAAGAATTATCAGAATCTACAGAGAACCTTGAAAACAAGGAACGTTTTAAGTTGGCCGCTAAAAATATCATTGACTGTTTTTCCTTTAATCCGGAAAAAGAAAGTTTGCTGGTTATAACTGATGGCAAGGTTATTGAAACTAATAATGATTTTATAGAAGCCATATCAGGTGAATTAAATTTACGTACGCAGGATAAACAACGTACTAAGGGCAATTGGGAGATGGTGGTTGTACCGGCATCACCTAAATCTGCTACGCCGCTGGGCGAAATGATTGGCGAAAAAATGAAAAATCGTCCGGTGTTAATAGTAACCTCAATGTCACGTTCTCATTCTAAAGAAACAGGAGCTGCCTTTAGAGGTGATATATCAGATAAGTCGGTATTTGATGAAATTATTGCCAGCAAAACTTTTCGTAATACAGTAGCCAATGGTTATTCGGCATATACTCCGGAAAGGTTAGAAACTATTGGTAATAAATTACCTGATTCCACCTACGAAAAAATGAAACTGTTTGCTAAAAACAATCGCAGCCGAATCATTTCTATTACTAAGGGTCATAATCCTTATGAGATATTAACTCGTGGCGCGGTAGAGGAGCCGGTGGAAAATCTTAAGGAAAGAGCCAGTAAAGTAAATGAAATCATGAAAGACGTTGTGAGGGTTCATATTACTTCGTCCTTGGGAACAGATATTTGGTTAAGCCTCAGCACTGATTTAAAAGAAGTTGAAGATGGTAACTTGGGTAAGCCGGGTAGTTTATCTAATTACCCAATAGGTGAGTGGTCGTGTTCGCCTGATTGGAAAGATTCTGATGGTGTATTGGTAATTGATGGTCCGTGCGGAGGTAACATTAACCAAGATATTATTGATCAAAGTAGTCCATTTATTTTGACTTTTAAAAACGGCGAGGTAATTGATATTAAAGGTGAAGGCCAGGCGTTAGAAATGTGGAAAAATTATCTTGATAGTGGCAACAACGAAAAGAATCAGGCTTACAAACTAGCTGAATTTGCGGTAGGGACTAACACCAAGGCGCTTAAAGATAAACCGCGTGAATTTTGGGGATCCTCAGAAGGAGAAAAAGTCTATGGTACGGCCCATATAGCCGTTGGCAGTAATGGTTCTTTCGGGCGTACACCAGATGATCCTAATTATAATTCAGCGGCGGTACATTGTGATATGGTTCTGGGTTTGCACAAAAAAAATCGCGTGACAGTTGAATGTCAGAAAAAAGATGGAGCCAAATTCGTTTTGATTGATAATGGTGAGCCAAAAGAATATTAATTATTTCTTCATATTTTAAAATATCCCTGATTATGTATAATGTAGTCAGGGATTAATTTTTATTAATCATTATGCAATTTATTCTACCTTTTTCTAAAATATCCAAAAAAGACGTAGGTTTAGCCGGTGGGAAGGGGGCGAGTTTGGGGGAAATGTCACAGGCGGGCATCCCGGTGCCGCCGGGGTTTGTGGTGCTGGCCACGGCTTTTGACCGGTTTTTGCACGAAACCGGGTTGGAGGTGGATATTGAGGCGCAGTTAAAAAAGGTTAATTATAAGGATGTTAATTCAGTTGATAAATACAGTGCGGTAATTCGTGATTTGATTCATCGCGCCAAAATGCCTAGAGATTTGCAAAGCGAAATTATGAACGCTTATGCCAATCTGGTGAGTGGACAACGGCAAATAGTTAATAATAAGGCAGTCACCAGCCATAAACTATCAGCTATCAGCCAACTGCCATTTTATGTCGCGGTGCGGTCTTCGGCCACGGCTGAGGATTCCACCCAGGCCTCGTGGGCCGGGGAGTTGGAGACTTATTTAAATACCACCGAGAAAGATTTATTAAGGTATGTGAAGGATTGCTGGTCGTCCCTGTTTACGCCGCGGGCGATTTTTTATAGACGTGAGAAAAAAATGCATAAAGCCAAAGTTTCAGTGGCGGTAGTGGTGCAGGCTATGGTGCAATCGGAAATTTCGGGTGTTGCTTTTACCGTGCACCCGGTTACCAAAGACCGTAACCAAATGATTATTGAGGCTGGCTATGGTTTGGGCGAGGCGATTGTGTCCGGCCAGATTACGCCTGATTCCTATATTATAGATAAAAAAAACTTGTCGCTATTGGATATCAACGTGGCCGAGCAAACGCGGCAGTTGATCGGTTTGGTTAAGGGCGGAAATAAGTGGCAAGCCGTGGCTAAAAAAGACGGCGCTAAACAAAAATTAACCGGCCAGCAAATAATTGAACTGGCTAAAATTTGCGTTAACATTGAACAGCATTATAAATTTCCCTGTGATATTGAATGGGCGTACTATAAGGGCAAATTCTACATAACTCAATCCCGCCCCATCACCACGCTTTGAATCTATCAGTCTTTAGCCCTTTACGGCGGGACAAGCGCGAAAGGGTAAATGGATAAGCCAGACCTAGAGCAAAACATAATGAGATGGTTCCAAAACTCTTTCGTGGCGAAATTTCAGTTTTTCTTGCGAGACGAGGAAGGCGAGCAAAAAGAATTGAAACGTAGTAGAACTACGGTGAAATCCTTTTTGCGAAGCCTGACGAAGTCGCAGCCGAAAAGATGAAATTACAGCAGAAATGAGTTTTGGAACCATCTCAATATCATTTTACATAACCCTACCAAATTAGTAGGGTTATGTTATAATGGCAAAGTATGATATTGAATTTGTCCGCGCAGTCGGAGTATGGCTTAATGCTGTTAAAGTATTTGGCGGTTTTGCCAAGCGGCGCCACCGCCAATTTGCGCACTATTGCCAACAAGTTTGAATTGCCGGTTAAATATCTGGAACAAGTCGGCGGTAAACTGGTTAAGGGTGGTATTATCACCAGTCGTCCAGGCAAGCAGGGCGGCTATGGAATGGCCGTAAACCCCAGTCGGTTGAGGCTGACAGCCATTTTAGAAGTATTGGAGCCCAGCGCGCCAGCGGTTTGTCGTCATAATGGCAGTTGTTGCAAACGCCAAAGCGCCTGTCCGAATAAAACCGGCTGGCTAAAGGTTCAGCAGGAACTTTATAAAAAATTAAGCCGCTACAAGCTGGCGGATTTGATCGCTCGCTAATTATTAGCCGACTATACTTTAGCCGATTTACTGAGTGAAATTAAGTCTTAACTCTTTAATTTATGAAAAACCAAACTATATTAGTCATGGCAGGTTTAGTGGCTGGTTATGCGTGTCTTTTCTCTTTACTATCTTTGATGAAGCTTGGGGGTTTTGGTGATGGGGATCCTATCAACACCCCGTTACGAATTTTAAATAGGGATGTGGCGTTATTGCCGTTTGTTTTTTTATTAATTGTTAGATATCTTTGGAAAAAGGAAAAAAATCATAATTCTCGATTCCTAATTCTTAATTCTAAAATATATGTTTAAATTACCTGATTTATCATACTCATATGATGCTTTAGAGCCGCATTTTGACGCCAAAACCATGGAAATACATCATACGAAACACCACGCGGCGTATGTGACCAAGCTGAATGAGGCCTTGGCGCCAGCGCCGGAACTGCAAAGCAAAACGATTGAGGAACTCCTCTCCAACTTGAATGTTGTGCCGGAAAAAATTCGCACGGCTGTGCGCAATCACGGCGGCGGCCATTATAATCATTCATTATTTTGGCAAGGTTTATCGCCGGTTAAAACTGAACCCGCTGGTCAGTTGTTGGATTTACTCAATAAAGATTTTGCTAGTTTGCAGAATTTTATGGAACAGTTTAATAAATCGGCAGCTAGTGTATTTGGCAGCGGTTGGGCGTGGCTGGTTGCCACAACCAACAATGAACAACCAACAGCGAACAACAAATTGCAAATAGTCACTACGCCGAATCAGGATAGTCCTATTTCACAAGGGTTGAAGCCGCTCTTAGGCCTTGATCTCTGGGAACATGCTTATTATCTAAAGTTTCAAAATCGACGGCCTGATTATGTGGCAGCCTGGTGGGAAGTGGTAAATTGGCCAGAGGTTACTAAACGCTTGGCCCAATAGACTGATGCCGTTCCTGCGCATAAAGAATTTGTCAGTATCAGCCGGCCGGTTAAAGATACTGACCAACATAAATTTAAATTTAGCCCCCGGCCAGATTTTGGCGTTAGTGGGACCCAACGGTTCAGGCAAATCCACCTTGGCCCAAACCTTGATGGGTAATCCCAGTTATCGGGTAACTCATGGTTCAGTAACGTTAGGAAGAAAAAATATTTTAAAACTGAAACCGGAGCAACGAGCGCAGGCCGGTTTTTTTTTGGCGTTTCAGAATCCGCTGTCTTTTTCCGGGTTAAGCTCAATGGGATACTTGCGCACAGTGTACAATAATCGTTTAGTTAAAGCCGGCTTACAGCCGGTCAGCCTGCTTGATTTTGATAAACTAATAAAACCGTTGGCTGTTGACCTGGGCTTAAGCGCCATTCTTAAGCGAGATTTAAATGAGGATTTTTCCGGGGGTGAGAAAAAACGGATGGAAGCCCTGCAGATGGCCATTTTAAGGCCAAAATTGGCGATTATAGACGAGATTGACTCGGGATTGGATATAGATTCGTTTTGGGCTATAAAAACGCTTATAAATCGTTTAAAAAGGCAAGGTGCAGCCTTTATAATTATTTCACACTATACCAAGCTTCTACGTGCCTTTAAACCAGATAAGGTGCTAATTATGTCGCAGGGCGAAATAGTCAAAAACAGTGACAGCTCTTTACTCACTAAAATTGACCGATTGGGGTTTAAGCGGTTACTAAAATCTTAAAAAGATGGACACCTACCTTACCAATAAACAGTATAAATATGGTTTTCACGATAAAGTAAAACCGTATTACATTTTGCGCCCCGGCTTAAGTAAAAAGACAGTTGAGGAAATTTCTCATTTAAAAAATGAGCTGGCTTGGATGCGGCAGAGTCGTTTATTAGGCTATGATTTTTTTGTCAAACGACCATTGCCCGATTGGGGTCCGAGTTTGCGGGGGCTTAATTTTAGCAAGTTAAGATATTATGCTACGCCACTGGACAAGGCCGCTGCCGAATCAGGCTACATTCCCAGCAACGTTAAAAAAACTTTTGAACGTTTGGGTATACCGTCGGTGGAGGTGGATTTTTTAACTGGCAGCGGGGCGCAATATGATTCGGAAATGGTTTATCATGCTCTTAAAAAAGATTGGCAAGGCCGGGGCGTGATTTTTTGCAGTATGGACGAAGCTGTTAAAAAACACCCGGACATAGTGTCTAAATATTATGGTACCATTGTCACTGCCAATGATAATAAACTGGCGGCTTTAAATACAGCCGTGTGGTCAGGCGGCAGTTTTGTCTATATACCCCGAAACGTAAAACTTGATAAACCTTTGCAAACTTATTTTCGGCTTAACGCCCGGAACTTGGGGCAATTTGAACGTACTTTAATAATCGCCGAGGAGGGTAGCGAGGTGCATTATGTAGAAGGCTGTACCGCACCGGTTTACAATGTTGATTCCTTGCACGCCGCCGTGGTGGAAATAATCGTTAAACCTTACGCGCGCGTACGCTATACCACTGTGCAGAATTGGTCTAATAATGTTTATAATTTGGTAACTAAAAGAGCTTTCGTGGCCGAAGGCGGCGTGATGGAATGGATAGACGGCAATTTTGGCAGTCAATTGACCATGAAATATCCCAGCGCCATTCTGGCTGGCCGCGGCGCTAAGGCTGAGATTATGTCGCTGGCCGTAGCTGGGCCTGGACAGCAGCAGGATGCCGGTTCCAAAGCCATTCATTTGGCCAGCGATACCAGTTCTAATATTTTGTCAAAATCAATTGCGCATCACGGTGGGCGAACCAGTTACCGGGGTTTAATCAAAGTGGCACCCGGAGCCAAAAATTGCAAAATAAAGGTTAAATGTGATGCGTTATTAACGGATAATAAATCGCAGTCTGATACTTATCCGACTATGGATATAAAAAACTCGCGCACTCAAACCGAGCACGAAGCCACGGTAACCAGAGTTGGTGAAGAGCAGTTGTTCTATTTGCAAAGCCGAGGACTGTCTGAAAGCGAAGCTACTTCTATGATTGTTTCCGGATTTATTGAACCAATCGCCCGTGAATTGCCGCAGGAATTCGCCATTGAACTTAATCGGCTGATAAATTTGGAAATGGACGGCAGTGTGGGATAAATAAAATCCCTTCTGTTTGCGAGAAGGGAATCTTTAAAATCTGCTGAAATCATTTTAGTCAAGCGAGGGAAAGGCACTAGATAGTGTATTCACTAGCCAGTTAATTGTATTTTTGGTGTTGGCAATTAGATAGTATGACAGTAATAGTATGATGGTTTGTAAAAATAAAGCCAAGGCGGTGCGTACAATCATTTCTTTTTTAACTCCCATTAATATTGACATGATTAGGAATACTATAGCCACCAGTTCAATCATGAAATTATTTTCTACGAATGCGTAAATGATCGTGGCTACGCATATAGGAATTAATTTCTGATAACAACTTTTCCAGTCTTCATCATCAAAAGCGTTGATGTAATATACTATTAAGAGCAATACTCCAAACACTATCATTAATATCAGGCAATTCTCCGCTACCTTAGCTGGGTTAGTTTGATAGGTTATGAGACCACAGCCAGTAGTAGCCAGAATAACGTAAAGTATGTATCGATAAATAAAATTATTTGGAAGCCTATCAGCTATGCCAAAGGCAACTCCCCAAAACTTATCAACAACAAAATCTACAGCTTTCATAATTTCCTCCGATTTGCTTTATAATGATTGATTTTATTAAGGTCCATTTTTACTAGCTTTATTTGAACCTAACCTACAACTTCACAGCCTGTATGTCAAGTCAGTTATTAAAATTCACAACCAATCCAGTTAAAGCAATAAATGTCGGTAAAAACCAGTTCCAACAGATTGACTTGTCAACATTTTCAGGAAATAGTTTTGTTTTTAAACTAAGACCTGGAGTCAAACTCAATTTAACTCAAACCGCCGTTAGGCCGCGCGACGTTCAGATAGAACTTGGTGAAAAATCGCTGCTTAATTATTTTGTTGAATTTAAATACAGTGACAGTGCCATAAATAATTCAATTACCATTAAGTTAAACGGCGCTGAAGCCGAAGTTAATTTGAATATGGTGGTGATTGGCCGGGCCCAGGGAAAAGCGGCACTTAAAGTTAAACTGGAACATTTGGCTGCCAGTACCAAAGGACGAATTCAAATCAGGCGTTTGCAATATGATGCTTCGCAAAGTGAAATAAAGGGTCTGCTGTTTATTGGCCCGCGCGGCACTGGCACTGATACTTATTTATCTGACAAATCACTGCTAATTGGTGAGCGCAGCCAGGCGCTATCGGTGCCTCAACTGGAGATAAAAACTAACAATGTTAAAGCCTCCCACGGCGCCGCGATTGGTCATATTAGCCCGGAGGGTTTATTTTATTTGCAAAGCCGCGGACTGTCCGGAGCTAAGGCTATTAAATATTTAAGTCAGGCTTTTATCGCGCCGGCCTTGCGTAAATAGGGTTATTTTGGGTATATTAAGAATATGTTAGATAATATCCGCGATTTATTTCCGATATTTTCCTCGGAGCTGGGTAAAAACTTGGCTTATTTAGATAATGCCGCTTCCACTCAAAAACCGGCGGTGGTTTTAGAACAAATGGACAAGTTTTATCGCACCTCGTATGCCAATGTGCATCGCGGTTTATATAAGTTGGCTGAAACCGCTACGGCTGAATATGAAGCCGTGCGGGAAATTGTCCGTAAATTTATAAACGCCAAGAACCAGACTGAAATAATATTTACCCGCAATACCAACGCCAGCCTTAATATAGTGGCGCAAAGTTATTGTCAGCAGCTAGCGCCGGGCGATGAAATACTGCTTACCGAAATGGAACATCACGCTAATTTAGTGCCGTGGCAGCAAATGGCCCGGCGGTATAAATTAAAAGTTCGCTATTTGCCAATCACTACTGAAGGGCGGTTAGATGAAGCCAGATATGATGATTATTTTAATAGTAAAACTAAGGTGGTGAGCGTTACGGCCATGTCCAATGTTTTAGGTTCGGTCTCGGTTTTAGAGCCTTTAATCAGCCGGGCTAAAGCCGTAGGCGCGCGCGTAATAATTGACGCCGCTCAATCCGTTCCGCATTTCCCCATTGATGTGCAAAAATTAAATATTGACGCTTTGGCTTTTTCCGGACATAAAATATTTGGCCCGTCGGGCATAGGCGTACTTTACGGGCAAGAAGAATTTTTAAATCAAATTCCGCCGTTTGAATATGGCAGCCAGATGATAGACCAAGTTACTTATGAAGCGGCAACTTGGGCGCCGCTACCCAGTAAATTTGAAGTCGGTACGCCGCCCATTGTTGAAGTAATTGGCTTAGGTGCGGCCTTAGAATTTGTTAAGGAATTAGGTTGGCCGGTCATTTCCCGCCATGAAGCTGATTTAACAGCTTATGGTTTGTCGGCTTTATTAGAAGTTAACGGCTTGAAGATTATTGGCCCCCGCACGGTGGAAAACCGCGGTCCGGTGTTTGCTTTTACAGTTAGTGGAATTCACCCGCATGATTTAGCCAGCGTACTTGATTCGGTTGGAGTAGCAGTACGTTCCGGCCATCACTGCGCTTTGCCCCTGCACTCCAAATTTGGCTTAACTGCCAGCACCCGGGCCAGTTTTACCATTTATAATACCAAAGCGGAGATTGACCGGCTGGTTGAAGGAATTAAAACCGCGCAAAAAATGTTTGTCTAATTTTCCATTTTGAGTTTTTCATGCCCAAGGCAGATCCCCGCCGGCCGTCGGGCAGGTGCCTCGGGCGGAGATATTTGGATTTTGACATTGGGATTTTTTAAGTATGGATTTATATCAGCAAAATATACTGGATCATTATAAACATCCGCGACGACAAGGGAAATTAACCGGCGCGGTTAAGGCTGGCCAGGCTGATAATTTATCGTGCGGTGATTCGGTCAGTTTTGAAATCGTGCTGAAGGCTGACGTAATTGCGGACATTGGTTGGTCGGGTGATGGATGCGTATTGTCGCAAGCTGCCGCCTCAATGCTGGCGGAAACAGCGGTGGGATTGAAAGTTGATGCTGTAAAAAAATATGATAGTCAAACTATCACAAATTTACTTGGTATAACACCCGGCCCTAACCGTTTGCAGTGTGCTTTACTGGCGTTAGACGCCCTTAAAAAGGCACTGTAGTATTGTGCAAGGGGCAAGCCTCTGATTTAACTTATTTTCCTCCGCAGCTGTAAAGTTGGACGCTTTTTGGCAATTTAATAATTAGGGAAATTACCACGACCGTGGTAATTTCCCAACAAAGAAGATCTGGTAATTTATTGGAAGAGATAATTAGATTGAAGCTAAAAACCCAGAAAGATTGAATAAATCTATGAGGTTTTATTCTTTAAGGTCGCCGATTATACAACCATATACTCCGATTACGAGATGTAATACAGTTTCGCCGGGCTCCAAATGAAACCAGTCAAAAAAATTAGGAAAAGTCAGCCCAAACAAAACAAAAACTAAACTCACTATGCCGACAGTGGTGGCGTAATTTTTTAGATATTTAATTTCGGTTTGTGACGTAAAACTTAATTTTAAGCCAATTGCGCCGCCAATTAAGTAAACAAAACTTTGCCATAAATCCAGTTCAAACACCCCCCAAAATTGCGGTTGAAAAAAACCGCTTAAACCGAGTAAAAATAAAATTATCGCTAGGGGACGGATATAAGTTTTGAGCATACGTTAAGTATAGGGGAAATGACTAGAATTTGGAAATTCTATTTAAAACTTAAACCCTAAAACCTAAATCTTAAATAAATTTTAATAATTTAAAATTTAAAAATCAAATATCAAAATGACAATCCAAAATGTAAAAATTTTGTAATTTTAATATGTCATTTTACATTTTGATTTTTGCATTTTGAAGTTCATTTTTACTGTGCTAAACTAAAACCATATGAAACATCACATTTTAACAATCGGCGGGGCGACTTGGGACGTGCTTTTAACTACTGATGAGTGCTATTTGTTGCCGGGCGGTTCACACAAGTTATTAGGTTTTCCTTATGGCGGTAAAGTTGATGTCAGTAACGCGGTTTATGGTTTTGGCGGCGGGGCGGCTAACGTGGCAGTTGGTTTAAGCAAATTGGGCTTAAAAACTTCAATTATAACCCGTTTGGGCAACGACTGGCGCGGCCATGAAGTTGTAAAAAACCTGCAGCACTATAAAATTGATACCACTAAGGTGCAAAAGGATAAAAAACTGGTAACGCCGCTGTCATTTGTCATAACCAGCTGTGGGCCGCGTGACCATGTTGTTTTTGTGGACCGGGCAGCCTCACAAAATTTACAAATTCCGCGCCAGCCGGACAAAACCGCTACTTGGCTATATTTAACCAGTTTAGCTACGCCTACCTGGTCAATAAGTTTAGACAAGCTCTTTCAGGCCAGCAAAGCAAGGGGCGTGAAAGTTTTTTGGAATCCGGGTTCAAAACAATTACAACAGTTTGAATCTTTAAAAAAGCTCTTGCCTTACGTAACGATTCTTAATGTTAATAAGGAAGAAGCTGGATTAATAATTAAGCGCAGAAAGTCCGCCGCGTCTGACGTATCAGTTTTGTTAAAAGGATTAAAGTCGTTTGGACCTGAGATGGTTATTATAACTGACGGCGCCAACGGAGCTTATTGTTTTGATGGCAGTCATATTTTATATCATGCGGCCTTAAAAGTTAAACCGGTTAACACCACCGGCGCTGGTGACGCCTTTGGCAGCGGTTTTTTAGCCGGTTTAATTCATACCGGTGAAGTCAAAAAAGCCCTGCATTGGGGTATGCTTAACTCCAGCTCGGTTATTACCCTCCCCGGCGCGCAAAAAGGGTTGTTGAGGTTGAGGGCTATCACCAGTTAATTTTTGTTAATGGCCTATGGCTGGCCAAAAATCAATTATTAGGTTACAAGAGAGTAACATTAAGGACTATTTGAAGCTTAGGGCATCAGTGGTTCCTTTTGCTATTAAAAATATTAAAAAAATTGAACTGGTTGAACAATATAGCAATAGTAATTATTTGTTTAAACTCTTCATTTCTAAACCAAAATCGATTTATTATTTAAAACAGGGTTGGATATACAATCGACGGAGCGAATTGCAAAATAAACCGTTTCCAGTTGACCCGACTAGGATCTTGGGTGAGGTTAAGTTGATACGGTTATTATCCACAATCTGGGATAGAGATTGCGTACCCAGGGTGTATTTTTTAGATAGAAAAAATTATGCTTTTTTAATGTCTGACGTGTCCAAAACCGGCAAATTATTAATTGAGGAATTTAATCATAATCGCGTCCACCCGGAAATAGCTAAAAAGTTGGCAGTTTATTTAGCAAAATTACACACCTTGACCTGGAAAACAAAAACCACAGCTGGTTGCAGTCGCCGTTATACTAAATTCATGAAAGAATATTTATTTAAATATCATTGGGGCTATGGGGCTAACAAATTGCTGCCCTTTAATAATGTTAGTGAATTTTTTAGCGAAGTAGAGAATACTGCCAGCAGTATTATTTGGGCAGACCCTATTTATCGCAATATATTTGTTAAACCTGAAGGTAAGCTTGCTTTGGTAGATTTTGATTTTACTATTCGTTATGACCCTATGGCTGATGTGGCGATTTTATTGTCCCATTGGGTATGGATGTTACTCAAAGGAAATAAGGAAGTCAGCAAAGACTGCCATAAATTTATAAAAACGTTTAGCAGCTCATATTGGCCGGTTTGGATAAAAGTCCATAAAATCAGCAATCAGACTATGCAACAAATGAAATTACGAACTGATAAATGGATAGGAATTTACCTGCTATCTCGGACAGATGGAAAGTCGGGTTCGTATTTTAAAAAATGGCCTAGTTGGGAAAAGCGTATTCGTCAGCTCGGTATAAAATTGTTCAATGGCGAAGCCTCAATTTTTTGATATAGAAATTATCTAGTCTCGTCGGGCTGATTATCAGCAGTTACAAAATTTACAATATCATCAACTTTATCAAGTGAAAATTTCTTTAACCAGACAGGTGTCTGATCTTTTATTTCATTCGCAAAAGTCTTAAGCCAAGCTTCATCTTGCTGAACTAGGCCATAGTCGGATTTGTTTTGTAAGTCTGGTTGATTTTCATCCCAACCAACCAAAGCGATTGGTTTAGGCTTATCAGATGTTAAATTAAAAGCTAGAGTTGATAAAAGATGGGCCCGTGTGCCCTTGGTACCAGGGAAAAACAAAAAGGCTTTTGAGTTGGCCAAAAACAATCCCATGCGTAAGGCCCAAGCAGTATCCTTGACCTGTTGTTCAGTCGGATTGTCATTCTTAAGCAGCTCTTTGGTTATGTCGGCACAATTGACAGATTCAATGGCATTTTCATCAAACTGTGTGACCCGTCCGTCAGCTGTCATTTCATGAGGAGTTATTTTTATACCCGATTGTTCCAAAACTTTAACAAAGCCGCCATAGGCTCCCACATTAGCCTGCCAGCCCTTATCTTTTAGCGCTTGACTAATAGCTAAGGCCGATTCTTTAAACGGCCCTTGCGGGTCGCGGTCGCCTTGAACAAAGATATGTTTTTCGTGATCGTTTTTGTATAGTTCTTGCATAATTATTAGGTTAATAATACTCTTTAAGTATAGTAAAACTTAACTAATTGTCAATTTTGTTATGAATATAAGAAATCAAGAATTAATTGACAGGTTAGGCAAATTTCCTAATCTTTACACCCTAGTTCCGGTAATGACTACTTATGGATTGATTCCGGCGGATTTTTCCCGTGGCGTGGTAGGCGACCCGACAATTCTGCGTTTAATGGCTGAAGAATTTAATCAGCTGATTGATTTTAATAATATAGATATTATTGCCGGCATTGATTTGTCTGGTGTGACTATGGCTTGCGCTTTGTCGCTGGTAACTAATAAACCCCTAATTATTGTTCGTGAAGCCAGCAAACGCCCAGGGCGTCCCAGTATAGTTGGCGATGTTAATTTTATTAAACCGGGAGTCAGGGTTTTATTGGTTGATGATTCCATGGCAGCGGCTAAAACTAAACAAGAACGAGTGGAAAAATTAGCCGCAGTTGGCGCTAGAGTAACTGACTTAGCGGTTTTTATTTATGGCCAGTATCAAATTGACCGCTACCAAGATAAATTTCAAGATGTATTTAAGATACAAAAATGGTTTGACAATAGCGGTATTAAACTGCATTATTTGTTGACTTGGAAAGAGCTGGCTGATTTACAATATAAGTATGGCACTATCAATAAAGAATTTAACGAGGTGGTACGGGAGGCCTTACACTGGGACGCGTGGTTGGATAATGACGAGGGTTATTTAGCTAAATTCGTAAATTGTTTTCGGATTCATAACGTACCCTTGCCTGATTATGTAATTGAGTTTTATAAACAAAAAGGGATTGATATAAATAATTTATGACAAGTATGTGGTACGAGGCCTAAAATTGTTCAAAGAAGAAACTTCAGTTTTTTGATATAAAAATATGTTAGATTACTTAGAAGCTGATATAGCTGGCAAAAAACGAATTTGCCAAACATTGATAGACGTCAAGGCGTTAATTTTTGGTAAAATTATTCCTTCCATAAATGTTTCGCCGTTCTATGTGGAAACACGATGGTTATTCTCTAACCCAAAAACTTTGCGTATTATAACTGAAGAAATGGCTAAGATAATTAAGCAATTAGATGTTGACTTAATCGCTGGTTGTGAGTTTGCCGGTGTACCCATTGCTTCTGCACTATCGCTCGAAACCAATTTGTCAGCAGTTTATTTGCGTAAAAAACCCAAAGAATATGGCAGTAAAAGCGCGATTGTAGGTAAGGTAAGTGGTAGCCAAGCAATTCTAATTGATGACGCCTCTGGCAGGGGAATAGGTAAAGAACAATTTGCTAAATATTTGGAAGAGGCGGAAGTAAGGGTAACCGATATGCTGGTAATTTATTGGACCGGCCATCCGCTGGTGCCTTGGTATGCTGAAAATAATGTTAAACACCATCAGTTAATTGAGTTTGAAGATTTTGCCCATTATGCTTATAAGGTTGGTTATATATCACAAACGCTGCATGATATGATATGGGATTGGTGGAAAGATTATAATATAGAAAAACGGTCTTTTGATTGGAAACGCTGGGATATGGTTTTTACTCAGGCTAAAAAAGAAGGTTTTGAAATATTTAATGAGAGTCAATCATATGAAGATATGGTGGCGGACGCCAAAAGACTGGGTAAATGGATAGAACCGCCAGCAGGAAAATATGAATATATATAAATTCAAGCCCTCCAGAAAAAGGAGGGCTTGTGTTAATTGTTTTTTGTTACGAAATTAGAAAGTTTATAGCATCATCAACTTGATGTAGACCAAAAAATTGGAACCAGGTTGTGTCTTTGTGAAGGCCATATAATTTCATTATTAACGCTACAGTCTCAATCTCCCAACCAAGTAATGCTATATTGCGGAAGTTACCTTCCTTACCCCAACCTTTTACGTTATAGGTCAGAATCGGAATCAAATGCGCCAAGGTACCTTCCCTACCGGCAAAAAAACAATATGATTTTGACAATGATGCCCAAATAGCTAGACGATTTGACCAGCTGGTCATTTTTTTACATTTTTCAAAGACTCCACCGCCTAACGTGGTTATTACTGCATCCGCAGTTGGTCCAAAATTAATATATGGCGAGGTTTTAAATTTTACATCACCATGGTCCTTAATTTCAGTCTCATGACAAATACAGGCTACGCCGGTATCTTCCAGTACTTTTACAAAACCGCCGTAGGCACCAAGCGATACGCCCCAGCCCTCTTTGTTGAGTAAATTACCTAGTTTGGTTGCTGCTTCTTTTGCTGGACCTTCAGGGTCTCTATCTCCTTGAAGAAAAACCAAGGGAATTTCATAAATCTGTTGATCAATTAGATTAGCCAATTTTTAACCTCCGTTGTTTGTTGATATTTGTTTGTGTTTAGTGCGGGAATTTATTTTTTTTTAACAATGTAGTATAATTCATTTATTGATTCTTGTCAATAACTTATGGCAACTTATGGCAAATGAAGCAATTCTTAAAGCGCTAGAAGGTGTTACGCATATCTTGGGGCCGATTACAAGAAAAGATGGCATGATCTTACCTTTGCTTATTGATACTGTGCCGCTTATGTTTCAACCAGCATCATTTAAGTTATTGATTGAAGAGTTGAGTAAAGAAGTTAAACAAATGGATATAGAAGTGGTAGCGGGAGGAGTAACAATAGGTGTGCCATTAGCGGCCGGAGTAGCTTTAACAGTGGGTAAAAAATTTGCTGTGGTTCGTAAAGAACCAAAAGGCTACAGCCAAAAGCGAGTAGTTGACGGTAGCATAGAGCAACTAGACAGAGTAGTTTTACTTGATGATTTTTATGTCAACGGAGAAATGAAAGAATTATTTATATCCCATCTGGCTGGTGTTGGCGGTGCAGTGACTGATATTTTGTCGGTTGGCCTCTTGAGTGAAAAGTTACTACGTGATTGGCTATTAAAATTTCCTAATATCCGGGTTCATTATCTGGCTACTTACGTAGATATGAGCCGGAGATTAATGAATCGGGGAATAATAAGTCCTAAATTAAACGAAGTGGTAGAGTATTTTGTAACAGATCCATATAATTGGCAGAAAAATAAGGAAATATGGAATATGTTTAATAGCCTTCTTCCAACCGAACCATTATCAAAAACATGCTTATGATTAACCAAGCAAACAAGCTAGCGCTTTTAGAGGCCTATCAAAATGTGCGCGAATATTTTAAAGGTCCAATTTATCGCGGCGATGGGGCGGTTGTGCCTTTTACCATAGATTCTCGGCCTTTGCAATGGCAGCCCAAATCAGCCAAGTTAATAGTTAAATTATTGGCGCACGAGGCCAGTAAGTTCAAACCACAGGCCATTGCCGGCGGGTTAACCGGCGGAGCCTTATGGGGAGTACAAGTAGCTAATAAGTTAAATTTGCCTTTTATATTGGTACGCAAGCAACCGCGTGGCCGCAGTATTGACCGCGGGTTAATTGAAGGTGAATTAGTTAAGGGTCGCCGCGTGGTCGTAATTGATGATTCCTTAATTTCCGGAGAAACAGCCAGTAAATTTGCGCAAACTATTAAAAAAGCAAAATTTACCATTATTGGTTGTGTAGTTATACAGATTATGAATTTGGGCTATATAAAAAAATGGGAAGGGATAAATAAAATTCCGGTAAAATATCTGCTCAGTTACAAGGAACAGGCTGACAATTTTTATAAACGAGGATTGATTGATAAAGAGCTAAGATATTTATTGTATAAATTCATTGCTAAACCCTATACTTGGCATAAAAATAAATCGGATTATAAAATTTTTGAGCGTCGCCTGGCTAAACAAAAAGTTTGGCGAGTAGTGAAATAATTTATCAATTCTGCTAATATAGATATATGCCATCACAAATTGGAACAGTTCCGGGAACAGTTATTCGCGAAGGCGGGGTTGAGAATAAATCCGGTCTGGTGTCGGTGCGGCCGGGGGTGGCTACCGGTGAAGTTGAATTTGAAACTAACGGCTTGGTAGTGTCTATTTCCGGCGGGGGGAGCTTACCGCAAGGCCATCCGATTTGCTATGAAGTAGAAAAGTTAGCCCTTGGGATAGCCTCCCGGGGCGGGGTGCTGGTTAACGGCGGCGAGAATAACGGCACGATGTTGGCTGTTACCAGCGTCGCCCGCGAGTATACTTTGGGTATTCATTGTCCATATCACCAAGAAATTCCCTTTGGAACTATGGCGGTAGTGAATTCTTACCAAACCCGTAAAATGCTTATTTCGATTATGCCTTATGTTGTAGTATTCCCCGGACAAGTCGGCACGATGGATGAACTTATGACCTGCATTGGCTGGATTAAATCATTATTCAAGCAAAATGGCGTGCCGCCGCAGTTATTTGTGCACACTTACTGGTGGGACGTAATAGATTTGTTGAATAAAAAAGGCGCTATTCAGGATAATGTTTGGCAGCATATCAAACAATTTAACGAAGTAGATGAAATCCTCAAACAAATCCAAACTACTTAAACTAATAGCTTTGCATCCGCAAATTATAAATTGGGGGCCAACTTTGCATTCCCAAGGTTTTTTAGTACCATATTATTTTAATTTTCGCTCAGCTGGCGCTTTGCCGAAATTACGTAAGGCTTTGGTGGCGGAATTGATAAATGAAATAAAAAAATACAAAATAGATGTAATTGCCGGCGTTGAATCAGCCGGTATGGGTTGGGCTGCTATAGTGGCGGATAGATTAAATAAACCGTATGTTTATGTACGTAAAGAAAGAAAAAAATTTTTAAACCGACGCATAGTGGAGGGTTGCTTTAAGCCGGGTGCTAGAGCCGTACTGATTGATGATACTATTTTGCTGGGTAAAACTATAAGAAGTATGGCCATGGGCGCTAAGCGCGATAAATTGCAAATTACTAATATTTTGCTGCTTTATACAGCCCAACCGTCAGTCGCAATCTATACTACATTGTCGCGCTGGCTCAACAAACAACATATAGCTATAAAAGCTTTACTGAGTAAAATTGAACTAAGCGATTTATTTATCAAACAAGGCACATTGATTCCTGAGATCGTAGAGCTTAATAATATGTACATGATAAATCCCTATGGTTGGCATAAATTGCGTCGCGCGCAAAAATTGCTACTAATTTTACGCAAACATAAACGTAAATTTAGGCCTGCCGGATTATAATAAAAAGTCAGATGCCTATATAAGCCTTCTGACTTTTTGAACGTTTTGCTTAATTTTTTACCATTCGTTATATCTGGGCAATTCGTCGATTATCCAGTTTCTGTTTTTACCGACCTTAACCAGAACATACTGAAAAATCATACTAACGATAAACAGCAACACGCCCAGGACAACCAAGTTGCTAATTACTGATTTTAACAGTAAAAAAATTATCAGTACTAATCCGCCCAGAAATAACGAAAAAAGTATATATTTTAAAGGATGCGGATGTTTTATTTTTTTTTCATCTTCAGCTAAACAAGTTAAACCCCGAAGAATAGGTATGCACATACCTATAAAGGCTATTAACAGGTGTTCAATTCTCATTTTAATCCTCCAACGATGTTTGTTTTATGGACTAAAGTTTAGCGCTGCTGTATATTATGTCAAGTGGCAATGGATGTCGGTAGAAAAATTCCAATTGGCGCCGTTGGCGCCCGTTGAACTTACAGAATTGTTTTCACAGCTTGATAGAGGGTATAATAAAAGAGTTAATTATTATGTAATTAATTATTTACCCACGCACCAGTCCCGCTTAACGGGACGGTGCAGGGTTTCGCTCCACGAAACCATGTACCCCAAGACGCCATGGCCGTGAGGCCCGCCTGCCTAAGCCTATACCCAATAAGCCTGTGCTACCGAACAGCAATTCGCACTTTATTTTAAGATTCGCTGATTGCAAGAGGCCGATGGCGGGCAGGTCGTGGAGCTTCACTTCATTACTCACCTAATATGAGTCAAAAAACTTTACGTTTGGAAATATTGGAAAAGGTGTCGCAATTGGCCACGGCCGGGTTTGGTTTGGTGGCGGCCTTGGCCTGGAACGACGCCATTCAGACGCTGTTTAAAGAGCTGTTTGGCGCGCAGTCCGCTGTCTGGGCCAAATTTGCTTATGCTCTGCTTATTACCGCCTTAGTAGTCATAATAACGTATAAACTGGGTAATATTATTAACAAACTTAAAGAGCAGTTGTCCGCTAAAGATGATTCTTCGGATAAACAAGGCTAATCAAATTTTTAATTTATTGGTATTTATAAAACCTTGGCTGGTGGCGCGGTTAATTAGCCATTATATTAATGAAGCAATATAAAATAGCTGAACCGATAAACAATGCCGCGATAGCGGCTTTTGCCGAACTTGAGCCGGTGATTTTGCAGCTGCTGTGGAATCGCGGTTTGCGAACCCAATCCGACATTGACGCTTACTTGCACCCCGAATGGTCGCGGGATGTTCATAGTCCGTATCTTTTTCAGGATATGAATTTGGCCGTGGAAAGAATTTATGAAAGTTTAGGCCGGGGTGACACTATTGGCGTATTTGGCGATTATGATGCCGACGGCGTATCGGCCGCGGTTATTATTACCTCAACGCTTGATAAATTGGGAGCTAAAACGCGAATTTATCTGCCACATCGCGAACGCGAAGGGTATGGTTTAAATAAAAATGCCCTTACCTATCTACAACAGCAAGGTGCGTCGTTGATAATTACTTGCGATTGCGGCATATCCAATATTGAACAGATTGAGTTTGCTAACAGTCTTGGCTTGGACGTAATAGTTACTGACCATCATCAGGCGCCGGATAAACTGCCGCCGGCTTATGCCATTATTCACTGCGGGTTAACACAAGAAACTTATCCGTTCAAATTTCTTTCCGGCGGCGGCGTGGCGTTTAAATTAATGCAAGGCGTATTGCGCTATCCGGGCTGTCCGCTAGCGCCACCAGAGGGGGAGGCTTGGGAAAAATGGTTGCTTGATTTAGTGGCGATTTCCACCGTGGCTGATATGGTGCCTTTAGTAGGCGAAAGCCGGACTCTAACTAAATATGGTTTAGTGGTGCTTAATAAAACACGGCGGTTGGGTTTAGCTAAACTAATCAGTCAAGCCGGTTTAGTGGCGGGTAAATTAGATGCTTATTCAATTGGTTTTCAAATTGCCCCGCGTATAAATGCCGCCGGGCGCTTAGATCACGCTAACGCCGCTTACTCATTGTTAACTTCGGAAAATGAGTCGGAGGCGGAAAATTTGGCTCGGTCTTTGAATTTAACCAACATTGAACGCCAACGTTTAACCGACGAAATGTTTTTACAGGCCAAAGAACAAATTGGCGCTGCTGTGACCGATAAATATTCCGTGCACGCGTTTAAATCCGACTGGCCGCTGGGTATGGTGGGGTTAGTGGCTGGCAAACTGGCGCAAGAGTACAATTTGCCCGCCCTGGTGATATGCCAGGCCGGTGACAAAGTCGCCGGCTCCGGACGCAGTATCGCGCAATTTGACCTGGTACAAGCCTTAAACGAATGTAAAGATTTTTTACTTAATTACGGCGGCCACAAAGGAGCGGCCGGTTTTACGCTGGCGGTGGAAAAGTTGGAAACTTTTCTGCAAAAGTTTGAGTCGGTCTGCGCGCGCTTATTAAAGGATACGAACTTAACGCCAGTTTTAGTTATTGATGCCGAGTTAAAATTAGCACAGTTGGATTTAAGTTTAGTTGAGGCCGTTAGTAAATTAGAGCCCTATGGCATGGCTAATCCTAAACCGCGTTTTTTAACAGCGGGTTTGCAGTTACTGGAATCGCAAACCGTCGGCAGTAACGGCCAGCACCTGCGATTAACCGCGCGCGACGAGGCGGGGGAAATAAAAAAATTTATATATTTTAACGGAACGGTTAAATTTAAGAACGAATTTAATGACCGGGTAATTGATATTACTTACGAACTGGGGCAAAATGAATGGGGTGGCCGTCGTGAACTTGAACTTAAGGTGGTAGATATAAGGGAAAATAGAGATAAATTATAAATTTTAAATTATTAATTTTTAATCAATTTATAAATTACTAAATTAAATAATTAAAACATTGAATAAACCCGCCGGCCTAAACTTGAGCGGGGCCTGCCAAAACCAATTATAAATGTAAAATTTAAAAATCTCCGCCCGAGGCGGATCTGCCTTGGGCATGAAAAAATCAAAATAACAAAGTAATAATGTAAAAATAGGAAGATTTATCCTCCGCGCCAGCATATCCCACTTCTTGCAGTGGCTGGAAATTTCTATATTTTTGAATTTTGATCTGTCATTTTACATTTTAATTTTTACATTTTGCATTACTCTTTTGGACATTAAGTTTTAAGATTTAGGATTTATTAATGCTAGCTTAAATAAAATAATGAGCTTAAACTTATTATTTAAATAACATTCTATGAAACACTTAATTATCTATACCGATGGCGGCGCGCGAAATAATCCCGGTCCGGCGGCAATTGGCGTAGTGCTTGAAGATGAACGCGGCCAAATAATTAAGGAATTTGGCCGTTATATTGGGGAGGCCACGAATAATCAAGCCGAGTACCAAGCTTTGGCCGCGGCTTTACAAGAGGCTAAAAAACTTAAAGCCGAGATTGTTGAATGTTATTTGGACAGTGAATTAGTGGTTAAGCAATTAAAACAAGAATACAAAGTAAAAGATAAAAATTTAGCGCCCTGGTTTATAAAGATTTGGAATATGGCGCAAGGTTTTAAAAAAATATCGTTCAATCATGTAAAACGCGAGCATAATCAGCGAGCTGATTATTTGGTTAATAAAACGCTTGATAAGATAATTATAGGACTTTCGCGTTTGACCCAAGTTCGAGGCAAAACCGAGCATTTGAGCAAGCCGTAGTAAAACTACGGTGAGCGAAAAGCAGAGGTTTTAACAAAGAAATTGGCCAAAGCCGCTTGAGGGGTCGGGCTGCGCCCGCCCCTAAAGCGGCAAGCGCGTAAGTCCTAAATTAAATAAAACACCCCCCAAAGGAGGATGTTTTAAGGCTGATCCAGTTTCTGTAAGCCGAATTCTGTGTCCCCACCTTTCTATTCACCATCAATCAAAATCAAACTAGCAAATCAGATTAGCTGTCATCTTAGTCAGTACTATGATGAACTGAAAGATGGGGATGATGATTATCTATCTTGATTCAATGTCGCCATTGAATTCTAGCTACCAACCCACCCCGTCTGACGGGGTTTATTTGGTATTGCACCGGGTAGAGTTTGCCTAGCTCCCGCTATCACTAGCGGGACTGGTGGGCTCTTACCTTAATCGCCGTGAGCGATTTATTCCCGCTTTAGCGGGACCCACCGTTTCACCCCTTACCCCCACCTTTTCACTCATCATTGAATCTTTAAAATCTTGCTGATATGTAAAACGGCTGATGCCTTTTATATATCTCTCAATAAATCAATGATGCGCCAAAAGATGGGGGCGGGAATATTCTCTGTTGCACTTGTCCTGCGACCCGCTCTCGCGGATCAACGGTTCCAGTTAGGAACTACCCCTCCCTTAGCGGGAGCGCTGCGGTGTTCGGACTTTCCTCCCCCACCTAATTTTGTTCTGCGCAACTTCCAATTAAACGCTGCTTCAATCTAGTGTAGGCTTGCTTAAACTGTTTGAGTTGACGCTCTCTTTTAAGCGCATCGGATTTTGCCCGATAGGCTTCATAATACACCAACTTATACGGTTTTCCAGCCTTAGTAGCACGAGATTTGCCACTATTA
The DNA here is from genome assembly GCA_041645215.1 of Patescibacteria group bacterium. Lineage (GTDB taxonomy): Bacteria > Patescibacteriota > Patescibacteriia > Veblenbacterales > UBA10138 > JACRFM01. The sequence continues at coordinate 78,968 of JBAZQK010000006.1, forward strand.
TGTGGCGCTAATCTTGCCTTCAAATCAGCCGTATATCCAATATAGAGTCGGCTGTTGGCTGTCCTCTTTAAGGATATACAAATAGTGCATAGAACAAAATTAGATGGGGGCAATCATCCAAAACTAAATCAGCAGATTAAGACTAGCAAATTTACCAAAAAAGTCAATCGCTTATACAAAATTAAAACTTGCCCAAATATAGTGAATTATCTAGTATTAGTTATATGAAACGCTCACAACTTGCTTTGGCAACCTTAAGTTTGCCCATTGACTACTTAATGCTGATATTGGCGGGGTTAGTGGCTTATCAGTTGCGGTTTGAAAGTTTTGTTACTGACGTGAGGCCCATTTTGTTTCAACTCACCCTGGAACAATATTTGCCCAAACTGGGATTAATGGCTGTGGTTTGGCTGGCGCTATTTGCCCTGGCTGGTCTTTATAACTTGGCGCGGCAACTTAAATTTTCACAGGAGTTTGGACGAATTTTTTTGGGTTGCACCGCCGGCACCGCCCTTATTATTATCTGGTTCTTTTTTAATCCGTCCTTATTCGCCTCCCGCTTCATAGTTTTAATCGGTTGGGTATTTTCCCTAATATTAGTTACCATGGGGCGTTGGTTGCTGCGCTTGATCAGAGCGCTCATGTATCGCCGCGGTTTAATGTCGGCCCGGGTTTTGCTGATTGGCAGTGATAATAATACCAAGGCTTTGTTTGATTTATTCCAACATTCACCGCAACTGGGCTATCAAGTTGTAGCCGTTATTGAACTAGCCGGCATTGAATCAGCCACCCAATTTAACAATATAGATGAAATTATAATTGGCGATTCTAACGTTAGTCATGCCAAAAGTTTGTTATTGTTGAATTACTGCACCACTCATCATTTGGGTTTTAAATACGCGGCTGATATGTTTGAGGCTCAATCGCACAATGTTGTTGTTCACACCTTAGCCGGCGTGCCTTTGATAGAAATTAAGCGCACTCCCTTGGACGGCTGGGGTAGGGTAGTAAAGCGGATTTTTGATTTGCTGGTGGCAATGAGTTTGCTGATTATACTGTCGCCATTATTTTTATTATTGGCGCTGATGATAATAATTGAATCAGGCTGGCCAGTTATAGTAGCTCTACAGCGAGTGGGCGAGCGGGCCCAGCCATTTAAAGTATATAAGTTCCGATCAATGATTAAAGGCGCCCAGCAAATGAAACCGGAGCTGGCAAAATTTAACGAACGCGCTGATGGGCCGTTGTTTAAAATGACCAGGGATCCGCGCGTAACCAAATTAGGGCGGCATCTGCGGCGCTGGTCGCTTGACGAGTTTCCGCAGTTATGGAACGTAGTCAAAGGTGAGATGTCTTTGGTCGGACCGCGTCCTCATGAACCGGAGGAAGTGGCGCGTTATCGGCCGGGTGACTTAAACCTGTTAAATATTAAACCAGGCATAAGCGGCTTGGCTCAAATTTCCGGACGGTCTAATTTGTCCTTTAATGAAGAGGCTAAACTTGATAAATATTATATTGAGAACTGGTCTTTAGGAACTGACTTTGTTATTCTTATAAAAACTTTAGTGGTGGTTGGACAACGCCAAGCCGCCGTTTAATATGAAAATCGCTTTAGCTCATGATCATTTGAATCAAATTGGCGGGGCGGAACGGGTGTTGGCGCAGTTACACCAGCTTTACCCCCAAGCTCCCATTTATACCCTGCTTTATGATAGCAAAAGCGTTGGTAACTATTTTGCCAAGTGGAATATTAAAACTTCGTTTATTCAAAAATTGCCGGGCGGCGTTAAGTTTTTTAAATGGTACTTGGCCTTAATGCCGCTGGCAGTGGAACAGTTTGACTTGCGGGATTATGATTTAGTCGTAACCTCGGCCTCGGCCCTGATTAAAGGCGTTTTGGTCAAGCCCACCGCCCTTAATGTCTGTTATTGCCACACGCCCACCAGGTATTTGTGGAGCGACACTCACAGTTATACTTCTGATTTACCGCAACCCAAATTTGTCAAAAAGATTTTACCGATTTTTTTATCGCGTTTAAGACAGTGGGATTATGTGGCGGCGCAAAGAGTTGACAATTATGTGGCCAATTCGCAATTCGTGGCGGCCCGCATCGCTAAGTATTATCGGCGCGAGGCCGAGATTATTTACCCGCCGGTTGACACTGACTTATGGGGTACGCCGGTGAATCCGGAAAATTATTATTTGCTGGTGTCACGCCTGCGGCCTTACAAACGGGTGGATTTAGCCATTAAGGCCTTTAATAAATTAAATATCCCGCTTAAAATTATCGGCAATGGCGAGCAGGAAGCGGAGTTAAAAGCCATGGCCAAACCAAACATTGAATTTTTAGGCGCGGTTGACGACCAAACCAAAGCCAGTTACATGGCCCGGGCCCGGGCTTTAATTCATCCGCAGGAGGAGGATTTTGGCATTACGGCGGTGGAAGCAATGGCCTGTGGTCGTCCGGTTATTGCTTATGCCAGCGGCGGCGCCCTGGAAACGGTGGTTGATGGCGTTAGCGGCCGCCTGTTCAGTGAACAAAGCTGGGAGGCTTTGGCCGATACCGTTATCCGTTTTCAGTTTGAAAACTATGACCCGCTGGTCATACAAAAACAGGCGCAGCGTTTTAGTCGCCAAACTTTCATCACCAGGTGGCAGGAATTTATTGACAATATAACTAAGTAACCATGCGAATTGGCATTGATTTACGATGCTTGCAGGACCGTTTTTTAACCGGCGTGGGCGAGTATGCTTGGCGCATTTTGCAAGCCTGGCCCCAAACTGATAAATCATTCAGGCTGGTTGGTTATGTTAACGCGGCCGGCGCGGTTAATTTACCGCCCGAGCTTGAATCACGGCTAACCTTAAAGCGCACTAACATACCAAATAAGCTAAATAATTTTTTGCTGTATTATGGCTGGGGTCAAACTATGGATGTTTGGTTGAGTCAAGCACACAAGCCGGTGCAGGCGCTGTGGTTTCCCAATCCCGGCTTTATTCATTGGAACCATAAAGTGCCGGCCATTCTGACCTTGCATGACCTGTCATTTATTCAGTGGCCGCGGTTTTTTTCAACCCGCGGCCACATTTGGTATTTTCCGGCTGTTAAAAAATTGCTGGCTAATACTGTAAAAACCGGTTTGCGCGTGGCGTGCGTGTCGGAGCACACGGCCGCTGATCTTAAAACTTTTGTACCTAACATCAACCCGGCTAATATCAAGGTTATTTATCCGGGAGTGGAGCATAAATATTTTGCGCCAGTTACGCCCGCCGCTTTAATCAGCTTTAAACAGCGTCTTAATTTACCCGCTCCCTATATGTTGAGTTTAGGCACAATTGAACCGCGAAAAAATTACCAGTTATTAATCAGAGCTTACCAAAAAATTCTGGAGTCTGATAAAAATTTTCCCTACGACTTGGTTATGGCCGGCAGTTGGGGTTGGAAAACCGGCCCCTTAAAAAAGCTAATAGCGAATTTTAAATATCCCAACCGTCTGCGTATCTTAGGTTATGTCGCGGCCGCGGATAAGCCACTGCTTTATGCCGGCGCTGATTTATTCTTATATCCGTCTTTTTATGAAGGTTTTGGTATGCCAGTGTTAGAAGCCATGGCGGCGGGCGTGCCGGTTATTACCAGTTTGACGTCGTCGTTGCCGGAGGTGGTGGGCGAGGCTGGTGTAATGCTTAGCCCTTATTTACTGAATCATTGGGTGGAGGCCATAAAATGGCTGGCTAATGACAAAGCTAGCCGTCTGCAATATTCTTCTATCGGCCGCGCGCGCGCCCGGCGTTTTAGCTGGGAACAATCAGCCATTCAATATCGCGATTGGCTGCTTGATTTAACCCACACACCAGAAGGCCACAATTATAAGCCCGTGGATGGATGGCCTTCGATGCGGCCTGCCCGCCATATGCCTCGCTTAATTAAAAAGCGGTTATTTGGTGTTACGTCTTTTTGTCTAAAAGTATCGCTTGCCTTAGGACAGGCTTTGGCAGGCGGGGGTTTCGCTCCACAAAACCACGCACCCCAAGACGCCACGGCCGTGAGGCCGTGGAGCTTCACTTCGCGTTTATGAAAGTAGTCATTGACGCCCGTTTATATGGCATATATCATCGCGGTATCGGACGCTACCTTAAAGAAATATTACGCGAATTAGCCTCTGTAGACACGACCAACCAATACATAATCTTGGTCAATCCAGCCAATCCCGAGCAACCCGAATTACCACGGGCTAACTTTTTAATAGTTAAGGCGCCGTGGCGGCAATATTCGTTAGCTGAGCAAATTAGATTACCGATCTTAATAAAAAAGTTGCGACCAGATGTAACTTATTTTCCTCATTTTAACGCCCCCTGGTTTAGCGCCCGACCATTTGTAGTAACAATTCACGACTTATTAATTAATCACTGGCCCTCTTTCCGCGCCACCACCCGGCCGCGCTGGGTATATCGGCTGAAAGTGCTGGCGTATAAAGCCTTAATTAAAAGAGTTATCACGCGAGCTAAGGCTGTGGTTACGGTTAGTCAGGCAGTAGCCGACGATATTTTGTCCAGCTACGCTATTGCGCCGGATCGGGTTAAAGTAATTTATCCCGGCCTGGCGCCGCTGCCGGCGGGAATTTGCCGCTTACAGCTGCCGGAGAAATACTTTTTAGCGGTGGGCGCGGCTTATCCTCATAAAAATTTGGAAACCCTTATAAAAGCGTTCCGGTTAGCTCACCGCGTCTTGCCTGAATACAAATTAATTCTAGTCGGACGCCCGGACTTTTTTATGGCGCGATTACATAATTATGTTGAGCAAAATAAACTGGGCGAGCTGGTCATATTTTGGGGGCAAGCTAGTGAGGCGGATCTAGCCAACCTTTATCAGCGCGCCCGCGGCCTGATCTTGCCATCGCTGGAAGAAGGTTTTGGTTTTTCGCCATTGGAGGCGTTATTGCTAAATACGCCGGTGGCCGTGGCAAATATACCGGTTGAGCATGAGGTTTTGGGTCCAGCGGCGCTTTATTTTGACCCTTTAAATATAAACGATATGGCGCGGGCAATTGTTAAATTAGCCCGAGTTCCACACTCCTCCAACGCCATGACGAACAAGCTGCTGGCTCGCTACAGTTGGCCGCGGTCGGTTCAGGCATTACTTAAGGTAATTCAGTCCACTATTCATACCCGGTAACAATAACTTCACTAGGCACTTTATACGAGCCGAGTGAGGTAAAATTTAAATAATAGGACTTACGGGCTTGCCGCTTGCAGGGCGGGCGCAGCCCGACCCCTCAAGCGGCTTTGGCCAATTTCTTTGTTAAAACCTCCGCTTTTCGCTCACCGTAGTTTTACTACGGCTCGCTCAAATGCTCGGTTTTGCCTCGAACTTAGCTCAAACGCGTAAGTCCTAAGTTTGTAATAAGTCTAAAAATAACCTAAAATATCAGTAGTGACATAGTTATGAAAAAAACTGTTAATTCAACGCGTTCCAAAAATACTAAACTCGTCGGACCGTGGCGAAAAATTTATTTTAAAGATGGCCGGCTATCCGTAATCGGTCATAGCAAAGCTTTGCTGTCAAAGCATTTTTTGAATTTGCGCGCGTTAAGCGCCCCCACGAATGCCACCGCGGGACCGGGGCTAGTGCCGGATGCACCAAATACAGTCCGGCTTAGCCGGACCGGCGCAAGGGTAAATGATAATAAGACCGCAGGAATTTCAGCCTTAGTTAAAGTGACAAATAATCCAGACGCCACTCCAGCCTCATTTGTAACCTTAGTGGTGCGAGCAGTAATTTTGGACCTTAGAAATTATTTTTTAACCGTAACCAAAATTGCGTTATGGCCCGGGCGCATGCTACGCCAGATTCCCCGGCCACCGGGCTTTAGCCCTAGGCTGATCCGTCTTGGGCGGACGCGCCCGCGGTTCTACAAAGCGGCAGAAAGTTCCGCCTGGTCGCAGGTTTTAAATTTTTTGTTATTGGGGCTGTTAGTCAGCGCGCCGGTTAAGGTTATAGCGGTTTGGTACGAATTAGGCTTACAGCGCCAGCAAGTTATTAATTTTGCCGCCGTCGGCGCCGAGCAAATTAAAGCCGGGACGGATAATTTAAGCAGCGGCAACCTTAATCAGGCCCAGCAAAGCTTTACCAAAGCCGCTGATACTTTTGCCTCGGCCGCGGCGATGTTGCAAAGTTGGCCCGATCGCCTGTGGAAAATAATGGCTCTGATTCCCGGCAAAACCCAGCAATATGTCAGTGGAAATTATATTATTTCCGCCAGCCAAGAGATGAGTCAGGCGGCGGCGTTAGCGGTGTCGGCCTGGCGGACGATGCAATCAGCTAATGTGAATGATCCGGCCAATTTGGCGCGCAACCTGGAGTTGACCAAGTCAGCAGTTGAGCAAATTAAAATTCATTTGGATTTGGCGACTGAACATTTGGACAAAGTGGACCAGGGAACCGTACCCGAGAGTTTGCGAACGACATTGTCAATTATGCAAAGTGAGTTAAGGGATATAACTAATCAGTTGCGCAATTTTGTTACTTTACCCGAGTTTATCAGCCAAGCCATTGTCGGCCAACCGGGACAGGTTAAAACTTTTGTGTTGGTATTTCAAAATCCCAGTGAGTTACGTCCGACTGGCGGATTTATGGGCAGTTTAGCGATAATGCAGGTTGAAAATGGAAAAATCAAACAGTTTAACATACCGGGCGGCGGACCTTATGATTATCAGGGCCAGTTAGCAAGCGTGATCAGGCCACCCGAACCAATTCGGCTGGTGCGCGGGGTTTGGCAATTGCAAGATGCCAATTGGTGGCCGGATTTTCCCACCAGCGCCCAAAAAATATTGTGGTTCATGGAAAAATCAGGCGCTCCGTCAGCTGACGGCGTGATGGCGTTAAACGCGACTTTGGTGGTTGAACTGTTAAAATTAACCGGTCCGATTAGCTTACCGCAATACGATAAAATTTTAACATCAGCCAATTTTTTGCGTGAAACCCAAAAAGCGGTGGAGATTGAATATGATCGCCGGCTTAATCGGCCTAAGCAATTTATTGCGGATTTGGCGCCGGTCTTACTGGATAAAATATTAAATTTACCGCCCGCCCGGCAGACTGAATTGCTGGCAACAATTGATTCAGCTTTGGCTAAACGCGAAATCCAAATGTATTTTACCTCCGCCGCCATGCAGGCGCGGGCGGTAGCCTACGGCTGGGCCGGAGAGATAAAAACCACGCCGCTTGATTACTTAGCCCTCGTGCGCACAAACATTGGCGGCGGCAAAACCGATGCCGTAACCGCCGATACCGTAAGCCATCATGCCACTATAGCCGATGATGGCACCATTACCGTGGAGGTTAAATTAACGCGACAGCATAATGGCAACGCGCGCGATTTATGGGAGAGTCGCCGCAATGTGGACTACGTCCGGTTCTACGTACCCCGCGGCTCCGTTCTGCTGGAGGCTGACGGTTTTACCCCGCCGCCGGAAAATTATTTCCGCCCGGTCCCGCCCGAAGCTGAATATGATCAAGATCTTATTAACAGCGAACAACTGGTTGGCTATAGCGAACCGTCCGGAACTAAAATCAGCGAGCAATTTGGCAAAACGGTTTATGCCAATTGGCTAAGCGTGGCACCGGGCGAGTCGGCCACGGCGCGAGTGCTGTATCGCTTGCCATTTATCTTGCGGCCGGATTCTAACTGGCAGGATTTACGGCGATATCAAGTTTACTTTCAACGTCAATCCGGAACCAAACCGGCCGAGTTTTTATCACAGGTTACATTGCCGCCAGCTTGGCGCCTGCGCTGGCAGCGCGGTTCAGCCCCGCTGACTTTTGATCAAACCAGCAAAACATTGAGCTTTTACAATAATTGGCTAGAAGATCAATACTACGCTTTAATCGTTGAAAAAACTCATGACTAGCTTGACATTTTACCGCAATCTGCTACAATTATAGCGCGTTTCAGTAGGTTGGGGGTCAAACGAGAATGTAACAGGGAACTGCACGATTATATCGTAAAAGGTGTGAGCCGTGCACTCTCTAAGCTTGGATACCAACATTTGGTCCCTCTAAGCCTTCTCACCTCCAGCCTACTGGAACGCTTTTGTTGTAGTTAGGTAAAATTCAGTTATACCGCCGCCAGATATAAATAATATTAATAGTAACTGAAGTATTATGAACAAATTAGTTTTATTCGATATAGATCAAACCTTGATCAAAAATTCAAAAGGACACAGCGCGGCATTTTCGCAAGCGTTTAAGATAGTTTATGACATAGATACAACCATTGATATAATTAATGGTCAGGGAATGACTGACCAACAAATAATAATTGAAGTTCTTAAAAAGAATGGATTAGCTGAACAAGCAATAAAATCAAAATTGCACAAATGTATGAAAATAATGGTGGAATCTTTTAATAAGATGGTTGACAAAGATGAAATTATGGTATTAAGCGGTGCTCAAGAATTACTGGAAGAATTAAATAAACACCGCGTTTTAATGGGTTTAGTTACTGGTAATCTGGAACCAATTGCCAGAAAAAAATTGAAAAAAGTTGGTTTAAATCATTATTTCAAAGTTGGCGGGTTTGGCAGTGATGACATAAATAGAACTAATTTAGTGAAATTAGCAATTAAAAAAGCGGGAAAAAAATTTGATCTCAAATTTAATAACAATATTTTTCTGGTTGGGGATACCCCGCAAGATATGATTGCTGGAAAAGAAGCCAAAGTAAAAACTGTCGGTGTTGCCACCGGGATTTATTCAAAAAGACAATTAGAAAATGCCGGTGCTGATTTTATTTTAGAAAATTTGAGAGATATAAATAAAGTTTTGAGAATAGTATTATGAGATGGTTTCAAAACCCTATTTCTGCTGCAATCTCTGTTTTTTGACTGCGACTGCGTCAGATTTCCCAAAATGTCCTCATCGTAGCTACTGCTACGTTTCCGGGCATTTTGCTCATCTTCCTTG